>JAIBBE010000223.1 GCA_019694835.1 Fimbriimonadaceae bacterium
TTTTCAACCAGTTCACCAGCATGGACGCAGCGCACGAACCCACCATCTATAACATCAGCCAACTCCGCGTTGTGCTTGAACGACTGGACTTAAACGAGGTCGCGAAGCGAACTATCGAACTCGCCGAGGAGTACATGCCGGGATGTGCTTGGCTCGATGGCCAAGGTGAAGTCGACTTCGCTGAAACCATGAGTGAGGTCGATGGACTCGTACTTTGCCATGCTACAGAACCTGATGAGGACTCACCAGATGAAGTCCCATTTTGGGTCGCGTCCTGGCTGAACGAGCTATTCGCAGACATCGCTGAGCGACTCCAAACCGCACTCGCGGAAGCTACCTGGGGCAACGACTCGGCCCCGGAAGTGGAGTGATATGGCGAGCCTAAGGTATGGCACTCAAGCTACCAACCAACCTTCCGCCACTTGACTCGACCGACTCAACGCCTTTCGCGGAGAAGACCGTTCACGCCAGACTATTCGCTCTTGGTTCCGCTGCCACATGGTTAATCTGCGAATGCGACCCACAAGATAGAATCGCATTCGGATATTGCGACCTGTTTGGGCAAGGTTCGGCAGGCGGGGCCGAATGGGGTTACGTGAGCATCGAGGAGCTTGAAGAACTCCGGTTCGTCGGCACCCCACGCGTTGAACTCGACGCCAACTTCACACCGCGACCGTTTGCGGAGTGTGTGCGAGCTGACGGCACCATCATCTAGTCGGACTGCTTGTGCGGCCCCGGACGTGTTCCGGTGCTTGCTCCATGAGGCATGAGCAGCCACAGGATTCAATCGCGCAGATACGTCGTCAACATCAGCGTCGACCGGCCACTCCGGCAAATCCTGACTTCGGTCATCACCACGAGCGGTCGACCGGCTCCTGGTTTTCAGCCAATGGCAAGCTTTCCAGCAACCACCGATGGCGTCGAAGAGGCAGCTGTCAGTGTTGAGACTTTCATCCGAAAGGCAGAGCCTGTTTGGTCCCTGCCTGAGTCTGTCCGAGATGCACTGCTCGATGACGTGCATGCGCTTGAGGTAGGGCGCGACATCAACTACATTCGAGTTCACGGGGCCTCCGATGGGTAGCGACCACCGGCCCCGGATTCATCGGAGGAGGTTTCGTTTACACAGAGTAAGGTGCGACCAGGTCTCGCCCGTTTTGGCTGAGGCGAACCTGCGCCTCTGGTTCGTCGAAGCCACCCATAGCCCTGTTTCAGTCTCGATATTCTCCCGCAGGCCCCCCGGGGTGGGGTCCAAAATGGCCTTGGAGTCCCATCGCTACCTCCTTCCATTTTGAGTCCCATGATTCCTCTCTTGATGGCTTTTTGTCCTCCAATTGAGTTGCATAGTGAGTTGCATGGACGATTCCCATGCGCGGGAACTTGCCCCAAAACCCAGTCCGAGACCGCGATTTGAAGCTAAAATGTTGGTGGGCGAGGAGAGACTCGAACTCTCACGTCTTTTGGACACTGGAACCTAAATCCAGCGCGTCTACCAATTTCGCCACTCGCCCGACCGGCGGAAATGGTACCGCCATTTGGCTCAGTGCCTCCAGAACGTCCCAATCCGGCGCAATCAGGTTCAAAAACGAACGAAACTGGCCCGCCAAACCGACGTTAGACTAAGTGAAGCCGGACATGAAGTCTGGCAATGAGGCTTACTCCATGGATGGCAGAAGCATTTCGAACTTAAAAAAGTCCCGTTTTTCCCGGATTACCGGGTGTAATTCGGCTCAGATTCGCGATAATAGTAATCGGGAGTCCGTTGAGTTGAGATCACGTTCGTTGCGCGCATTGGCTTTGGGCCTAGTTTTCTCGCTGCCGCTGGCAGTGGGGGCGCAAACTCCGTTCAACCTCGACTCGAAATCGGAGGTGACCGGATCGGCTCCAGTCGGCGGAAAGACTTCGATTGACCTCATCCGCGTGGACGCCATGCCCACCGTCCCTCTCCGAAACGGCGGCGTTGTTCCGCAGTCGGAGATGTTACAACTCGACGGCAAAGCGCTGCAGCGCGGTACCGAGTACTCCGTGGATTACGCGAGTGGAACCGTCTACCTCAAGGTTCCCATCAAGGTCGGCCAGACCCTCCGGGCTCAGTACCGGTACGACCCGGCGAAGGCGAATGTCGCCGCGAACGGAACCAGCTTCGGAGCCCCCGGAAACATCTTCAGCCTGAACATGACCCCGTCAACCGGCGTCGTGTTGGGGTTTGGTATGACCGAGCGCCTGCAAGACGGCACGATGGTCAGTTCGAACGTCTACGGCCTCAAGAACAACTTCAGCCTCGGCCAAGGCAATATCAAGGGCCTGTTCGTCGTCTCGGAGCGCAAGGGCGTCAAGTCAGAGTCCCTGTTCGACTTCCAATCTGCCGGGGGGCCGATCGAAGAAGGAAAATCCCAAGCCTTGGTTCAGAACATGGAAACCAAGGTGCTCGGCGGCAGCGTCGATGCCGGCGTCCAGCGGATCGGCGAGAAGTTTTCGGGATTTGGCGCCTTCCAGGAAGCCGGATTCGATCAAAAGCAAGTCGGTCAGCTTCAGAAGGAGAAGGGTCTTAGCCGGGTTGGGTTTGGGCTCAACAAGATTGGCCTCGGCGACGTCAAGCTTTCCAGCGGCTATCGATCGGTCAAGGACAACACCGGCGCGATCGAGTGGCGCAACTACGGCGTCGAAGCCGGACCTCTGAGCTTCACCTGGAACGGCCAGAAGGTCGATCCGATGTTCGGCCGCTTCCAAGACCTAGCCGAGGGTGACCGCGAATGGCTCGCGAAAGAGAAGGGCCTCGATCGGCAGACGATGAAGGGGGCGCTCAACCTCAAGGGCGGCAAGGTCGAATTCACCAACCGAATGGTGGAGGACACCGAAGGCAAAGGCATCGTCGCACGTAGCGCCAATGTCGACTTCGGCGTTTTCAAGCTCGGATTCTCGGACCAGCATGTCGAGTCTGGATTCAGCCGATTTGGCAGCCTGCGCGACGCTGAAGCGGGACAGTGGGCGAAAGAGACAGGTTTGCGCCGTCAAGCTTATAGCTTGGAGATGAAGCCAGCCGCTAATATGCGGCTCGCCAACAGCACGATTCGCACCGACGCGGGCGACTATAAAGCCAGCGACGTCACCTTGGGCGGTAAGAACTGGACTTTCGAGCACTACCTTCGCTCGGCCGATGCAGGGTTCGCGTCCGTCGGCGCAATGAGTGAGCCGGAGATTCAAAGCAACCTTCAAGCGATCGCCAAGATGTACGAACCGACCGGCCAGGGTCTTCGCGGCGAAGATCGCAACTGGTTCTTCCAAACGGCGGGCATTGAGCGACAGTCTTGGAGGCTCACGACCTCACCAGTGAAGGGTCTTGGCCTGACCGCCGAGCAGGTGGATATCGACGGGGCGAAAGACGGCACGAAGGTCGACAAATACACCCTTACCGCCAAGAACTTTTCGTTAGGATTCCGCCACCAGGACATCGGCAAGGACTTTGCCGAGATTGGCAAGGTAACGGACTTCGAGCGCGCCCGGCTCGGCACCATCCAGGGACTGGACCGAACGGACATTACGTTCACCTCGCAGATCGACAAGAACCGAACGCTGACCGCCTCGCAAATGAGGGCTGACGGTCCGACCGGCGAAGCGAGTCGTCAGCAAGTCGCGTATGGGGACAAGAGTCTCCAGGTTAATTACACGAAGCGCTCCGTCGAGAACGGCTTTGACAACGTCAATCAACTCGTCGATCCTGAGAAGGACCTCTTCATGACCCTGCGCGGGTTCGACCAGACGGATTTGAGCCTCAAGTGGAGCCCTTACAAGAGCTTCAAGGTGGATCTGAACTGGATCGATGCCAAAAGTGACGCACTCGATCAGCAACGCGTCTTTCGAAACAGCCAGGTCCTGTGGAATCCCGATAAGTACACCCAGATCGCGTACAACCGGCTCGATCAGCGCAACGACGATCCGACGCAACTTCTTTACGGCAACGAGATCGAGCGCATCGCGTTCTCACGGAATTTTGGACGGCTCGGAACCATCTCGTACGCCCAAGAGAACCGAAATTTCGACGGTACGCAGACCGATCTGCCGGATTCGAGAAGCCAGACCGTTGCCTTCGAAACGAAGATCACGGACAAGACCGCCATCCGAACCGAACAGACCAAGACTCAGTACAGCAACGGCGAAGAAGAGCACGTCAGCCAAAACACGCTGAGCGCCGAAGTCACGAAGCGAACGGGCGTCAGCGTCACCGAAACGCGAATCAATCGCGATGGCGAAAAGCCAGACGAGACCAAGCGCAACTATGGCTTTTGGTGGGACTTGGGCAAGGGCATGCGCTTTGCCTACGGATACGCGCGCCAGCTCAGCAGCTTGCAGCCGGGGACGATGAGCACGAACGTCAGCCTCACGCCGGGCGAGATTCAGGGCGTGAAAGTCGACGCCGCCAACTATAACACCAATCGCTGGGACAACACGCGAAATCAATCGACGGGTGCCGTGTCACTTTCGACGGTGAAGCCCCTGCAACTCGGATTCTTCCAAGATTTCACGTTCAATCTTAGCGCGAACACCTTGCGCGACAACAACGCTTGGGCGGCTGAAAACGATCGATTCGGCGTCGGTTGGCGCATCGGATCGAATACCTTCGGGTACCAGTACTTCTCGCAGATCACGCCCTCCGGCGATCGCGCAATTGACCGACAGTTCAGTTTCGCGACCGACCAGTCCGACAAGCGATGGCTGAAGGCGAGCATCAACTACAAGATTCGAACCCTGCCGAGCGATCAGCAAGTAATGGTCCGGAACTTCAGTATCACTGCGAAGCCGACCAAGGGTCTTGAACTCACCCATCAATTGCTCACCAATCCGGAGCAAGCTCGCGGCGACGTTATCCTCGGCTCGCTCGTCCAACCGACTCGCTCGAACAAGTGGAAACTGGACTACACCGGTTCCGAATCGATGAAGGCCGGCCTGAGTTGGGAAGAACTGATGAACGAGCAGAACAAGACGTTGACCCGCATCGGTGGCATCAACCTCACGCTGTTCGCCAACAACCCGTCCCCGCTAACGCTCTTCTACGGCGTCGAGCAGGGTGATCTGAACGGCCAGCGACGCACGGCCCACCGGTACAGCCTCCGATTCGATCAGCGCCCGGGTCCGAATCAGCTCTTCAGTCTGTTCGTCGGCAACCTCAGTTGGCAGCACAGCCGAGCCGAGGATCAGAAGCTGCAGAACTGGAACGTTCGCATGGAATATCAGCTTCGCTTCTAGCGACGCGGATGGGCTGATCGATACTTTCGCGCCACCTCGTCGAGGTCCAACTGAGTGTAAACCTGAGTCGTCGCAATCGACTCATGGCCCAAAAGTTCCTGTACGGCCCGCAAGTCTGCGCCGCCTTTGAGGAGATGCACGGCATAGGTGTGACGCAGCGTGTGGGGGCTGACACCTTCGAGTCCGACTAACGTCGCGTACCGATCGAGTTTGACGTACGCGGTCTGACGGCACAGGACCTTGCCACGATCTGAGACAAAGACCGTCGCCAGCGGGCTCCGAACCAACTTGGGACGCGCCGACTCCAGATAGCGCTCGAGCCATTGAACGGTCTGCGCGGGCAACGGCGTCCACCGAGTCTTCTCTCGCTTGCCAGTGACGGTTACGGCGGCGCTGTCGAGGTCGAGTTGCTCGATGCGGAGGCCAACCGCTTCCGAGATGCGTAACCCAGCACCGTAGACCAGTTCCATCAGCGTCCGATCACGCAGTCCGCCAGGCGTAGCGGTATCGGGAAGAGCGAGCAGCCGCTCGAGATCTTCTTTCGATAGTGCCTTGGGGAGGCGACGTGAGCGGCGAAATCCTCCTGTTGAAGGTAAGTCTGTGGAGAGGACTTGGCCATTTCGTTTGAGAAACTTCAAGAGAGACCTCAGGCTGCTGAGTTTACGCTGAGCGGTCGCGGTTGCCATTGGCGGACGAAGGGTCGACTGGAAGCGCGAGAGGGCCTCAGTGTCAATGTCTGTCCAAGATTTCAGTCCAATACTGGCAAAAAACGATGCAGCTCCCCGAAGATCATTGGCATACGCATGAATGGTATGCTCACTCGCCCCCCGCTCACCCTGCAGGTGGTCGAGGAACCACTCAACGGCGGAGTCGAAACTCATAAGCCCTTTCGCTTCCAAATCCAAACTCTCGGTCGGACATACATGAGGTCATGGATCTGTGGACCATCGGCACCGTAGTACGGCAGTGGCTCGTATTCGGACTTCAGCCGATCGATGAATGTTTTTGCACGGTCGGCTTGCAGAGTGAGGACAGGATCGAGGCCTTTCAGTCCATAAATTCTGGCGACGTCGTCGACTTCGAAACTGGAGTACACCACGTATTCGGGCTTTTGATCGAGCAGTCGGACATCCCAATCGAACCGCTCATCAGGGTTGTCGGGCACGTACTGGAGGACTTTGGGTGAAGTGGCTGCTAAGCGGGCCTCGTTCCGTTTGGCAAACGGGATTGAACGGGGGAAGGCGGTGTCCGGATAGAGCGGTGGCGTCTGGAACCAAGGGTCGCTGACGACACCCACCACGCTCGACGGTGCTTTCTCTTTGAGATAGCGGGCCGCTTCGTCCCGGGGATCTTCGGTGGACATCCACATGGTGTTTACGGCGGACCGACTTAGGGCCTCGCCCAAGCCGATGATCGCCAGGGCCACCAGCCATCGCCAGCGGAGGTTCGGATGACGCTGGCATTGACCGACAAACCACCCGACACCGATCGCGAGGACGGGGATCAGCGGTATGACATAGCGGTAGAACTTCACCTCGGCCCGACCGATCAGTATATAGTAGGACGCAAAAAATATAACTAAACTAATGAGCCAGAGTCTTTTCCTCCATACCCCGGCACCGAGGCCACAGGTTCCCAACAGAAGCAGTGCGCCACCCAGACCCGCCGAAAGATTGGCGAGATGATAGATGAATCCCGGACTCGTACCCGCGAAGACAAGTCCATGCCCAGTCGCGGTATGACGCATCTCGAACAAGGTGTCTTCTAGAAACTTGGACGTATTGAGAACTGCACCTGGTGTGGTGATCAGGAATGAAAGGACGGCAACGGCAACGCCTGCACCGATGATTCGGAAGCGCTCGGAGGCGGGACGGGAGAAGGCCGCAACGAAGAGAGGGAGGAGAGCGAGGAAGCCCGTGTATTTCGTTCCGGCACTCAGTCCGGCGAACAAGCCTGCGAGCAGGGCCATCTTTAAGGGCTGAGGATCGTCATCCTCGCCTTCTGATGATGGGAATAGGCGCAGCGAGTAGAAGAGACTCAGAGTCAGGAAGAAGGCGGCGACCATATCGACGGTCTGGAATCGCGAATGCATCACCATTCCCGGCGCGAGTGCGGCTGCGAGCGAACCGGCTCCGGCACCAATGAGCGTTGTCCGACGACGGAGTATGGCAAACACTCCCCACGCGATTCCGGCACCAGCGCAGGCACTAAGGAAACGGCCAGCCTTATGGTAGCGGCCGATCGCATCCCATTCTGCCCTGTCAGTCTTGTCCGTCGGGCCGCCGCCGTAGCCTTGGACGACGTCCGTCGAAATCCGCAGAAGTGTCAAATACAAGGTTCCATAGTTATAGAAGCCTGGATCAAACTTCAACTTTGCCGGTTCGATACGTTGTGAGTACATCCAGATGATCGGTTCGTCCGGATGCAAGCTTTGATTGCGAAGGTCATTCGGCAAACCCCAGCCAAGGCCGACGAGGCGCAACGCCAAGGCGAAGATGAATACGGCAAGGCCCCAAACGGCCCCCGAGCTAACGAATGAGCGCAGGGCTGGCGACTTCTCGGACACGTGCCGATGTTAGCACCGTGAGGAAGGTGTCGACCACTTCCTCATCGAAGTGCGTTCCTCGACCGTCCCGGATGATCTCCCTTGCGATCAAATCCCCCTGAACTCTTTCGGACCAGGTGTAGGTCGTGACGACGTTGAGGATTCGTGACTCAATCGGAAGGGATTTGACGGAAAGGAACGGACTCGAATCGAGTTGGTCCTCGGAGGCGTGATGACTTCGGACGATGCGAGCAAACCGCTGCAGGGACGGAACGACTTCGAGCATGGTCGCGCTCACTTCGGCGTGCCGGTCGTAAATGTGGCGATCATCGGCGCTCCAGTCATGTGGCTCGCTGCCATTGACGAGCCGGTACGGGACGCCGCACAGGCCGATGTCTCGTAGGTAAGCAGCGGTTTCAAGGTCGGCCAGCTGCCGCCTGGAGAGCTTGAGTTCACGTCCAACAGCCCGGCTCAAGGCAATGACGCGGTCGGTAAGACCCCGATGAGAGGGAAAACGGAGCTCGACCGCAGTGCTGAAGACTCGCATCGAGCCGCGCAGCTGCTCTTCGACACGTCGGGGCAAGAAGAAACCGACATAAAGGATCAGCCCGACGGTCGAGACGCCGAGGATCGCCAGAACAACGATGCCCAGGACGCTCATGCCGCCACCCCCGATGAACGCGCGACGACGACAAAAGCCTCGACGACGTCGCGGTCGAACTGGGTTCCGGCGCATCGACGCAGTTCGGCGAGCGCTTCTTCGGGGTCCATCTTGGGTCGATAGCTGCGTTCTCCCTCCTCGCCTCCCACCATGGCATCAAAGGCGTCGACCACGGAGATGATTTTCGATTCGATGGGGATTTCGATGTCTTGGAGTCGATTGGGGTAGCCGGCACCATCCGGTCGTTCGTGGTGCGACCTCACCCAGGGCACCATGGGGCGGAACTGCTCACATTGATCGAGAATCACGGCTCCGTATTCGCTGTGCAGCCGCACATGCTCCATTTCCATCTCGGTGAGGCGTGCGGGCTTATCGAGAATCTGCTCATCGATGGCGATCTTGCCAATATCGTGGAGGAGAGCGGCGGCGCGAACCAGCCGTGCCCGTTTTGCGGGAAGGCCCAGTCTGAGGGCGACTTCCTGCGCCAACTCCGCCACTCGTTCCAAGTGGTAGTGCGTCGTCGGATTCGTGCGCTGCATCATCATTGACAGCGCGGCGACGGTCTCGTAGTAATTCTCGTAGATTCGCGCTTTCATCGCCAAGCCATGGCGCAAGGCCAGGACCGGGATGATCATTGCGGGAAGCCAGAGGTAGTAAGCGTCGGTCAGCAGGACAGAAACTCCGAGGGAGACCAAGCAGTAAAGGCCAAGGCCAACAACGCTGACGCGCAGGCCCTGGACCACGTTGTCCGAAAACGAGCGTCCGGTAACGATGCTGTTCAGTCTCGTGATGAGGAGGAAGTTGACGACGGTATACACCACGACGAAAGCCAGATCCTGCAGTACGTCGGTACCTTTTGGCTCGAAGACCTCGAGATTGGTCATGACCATCCCTGCAGTCCCGCATGCGATGACGGATACGGCGAGATTGGCCCCCAGCCACTTCCAGGCGAGCGGCTCGCGCCGATTCCAAGCGATGATGGCGGCGGCGGCAATCGTGATGGTGGCATCAGCGCCGATGGCCCACAGGGGCCCGCTGATGACGGCGATGCCCGCGATGAAGGGCAGGCTCAACGTAATGCGCAGTCCGTCGCGATTGACCTGGACCGGCAGGAACTCGGCTATGAGGGCGAGAGTGCCCAAGATACCGAGCGCGAGGTTATGGGGCGGGTGTGCTGGCGCCAGTAAGATGATGCCGGCGAGGGCGATTGTGGCCAACGCATAGACCCAAACGAGCTCTCTCGCAAGTTTAGAGTCTCGCCCCGGCACGGCCTAGTCCTCGCCGAGTTCGGTACTGGTCCCGCGAATGGTCGCAGGGGGATAGATAGACAGTTTCTGATTCTCTCCACACATAGATGGGGCCACCCTAGAAAAACGTACTGGTACGTATTATCACCTAGGTTATGGGGAAAACTGTCGGAAAAATTCCCCCTTGAGTTCAGTTTGGCAAGAACGTGGGCGAAATTGTCGGGGGGTGAACGTCTGGGCTAGCCGTACTTAAGTACCTAGCCTTCTTCGAGCATCTCGATTTGGAGGTTGGCTTCCCTCAGCCGCTCGGCCAGTGTCCGTCCGATGTTCTTCAGGAGTTGGATGGCCATTTCGGGTCGGTTTGCCATGAGCAGTTTGAGTTTGTCTTCGGGAATGAGCGCCATTCGCGTGTTACCCACGCTGACCACCGTAGCGGAGCGGGGCTTATCATCGATGAGGGCAATCTCGCCGAGGACTTTGCCGGCACCGATCTTGGCGATTACTTGTCCGCGTTCGCTTTCGATGACGGTCAATCCCTCGAGGACCAAATAGAGGTCGCCGTTGGGATCCGAGCGACGAACGACCTCCTGGCCGTCTCCGTACAGAACTTCTTCGGCAATCGCGACGATGCAATCCACGTCCTCGTCGGTGAGCCCTTCGGCGAGGTAGCTGACTCGGATGACATCCCACATGCCCGCTATGTTACCGGCGATCAGGCATGGGCCGCGACGAAGGTCGGATCGGGGTCGGGAAAGCTCTGGCAGTGGCCGGGGGAACGCGAGATGGGTCCGTGAGGTAAACGTGCGAAGACCCCGCCCTCGTTCTCCTCGTCGTCGATGCCATTCGACGCGAAAACGGGATCCCAGGTGACGCTCAGGTCTTCGAATCGGGGATTGAAGTCGGAGACGAAGAGGTTCAAACGGCGACGGTTGAGGAGATTCCACTCCTCAACGCGACCCGTTGCTTCGGCCTTGGTGGCGAAGACCTCGAAGTAGACGAGTCGATCTATTCGGTTGATCCGACAACGACGGTCATACGCCCCGGCTTTGAGCCAGCGCATGGTTAAAGGCAGGTTTTCAGCAACATCAATGAGCAGGCGGCGGCGCTTGCTGGCGGCGATGAACGCGGCGAAGGTTTGGGTTGGAGCAGGATCGGCGGAGCCCATGTCGAATCTCCTGCTTCTAGTATATGGGAAAATTGCCGGATTTGGTCAAAGAAAAACGCAAAAAAGCTCCGGACGCCAGAAGCATCAGGAGCTTTCGTTCTTTCTGGGCTATTCGGCCTGGTATGGGTAGACGCTGATTCGCCGTCGCGCGACCGGTCCTTCGAACTTGACTTGACCGTCGATCAGCGCGAACAGCGTGTGATCGTTGCCGATTCCAACGTTCTCACCGCGGTGGAACTGGGTGCCACGCTGTCGAACGAGGATCGATCCTGCTTTGACGACCTGGCCGCCGTAGCGCTTGACGCCGAGGCGTTGGGACGTGGAATCTCGACCGTTGCGTGAGGAGCCTTGACCTTTTTTATGTGCCATTTCTTACTTGCCTCCCAGAACTTCGAGCACCTTGAGGTGAGTTTGCGGCTGGCGGTGGCCCCAGCGCTTGCGCTCGTTCTTTTTGGGTTTGTAGTTGAATCCGTTGATCTTGGCGGCCTTGCCCTGTCGAAGGATCTCGGTTCGGACCTTGGCTCCCTTGACGAAGGGCGATCCGACCTTAACGTCGGCGCCATTGCAGACCATCACGACCTCGTCGAGTTCGATCTGGGTGCCCGGCTCCCCCTCGATCTTCTCCACGATCAAAATCTCGTCGGCCTCAGCCTTGTATTGCTTTCCACCCGTCTTTACAATTGCGTACATGGTCTAACCTCCGCTTGGAGCAGCCGCCCAAGCGCGAACCCCTATTATGGCATGTCCGAGCCCGAAATGTCTCGCTTCGGCTAGGAGCGCGTGACTTCAGTCCGCCTCTGGGTTGAGGACTTCAGTCCGATAAAAATGGCAGCGGTTTGGGACTTTCGGCATCTTGGTGGCGGGTCGGACTGAAGTCCTCAACCCAGAGGCGGACCGAAGTCACGCGCTCCACCGGCAGCCACTTTTCCCCATGGCGCGAAACATGGGGTACTCAGTTGGCAGCCGAAAGTCCCAAATCTTATGCACGAAATACAAAAATCGTGCAGGCGTGTAGTATCATAGGGACATGACGGCTGTTGCCATCGAGCGAGGGACACGCGATCTCATCTTGGATGCCTCCGACCGGCTCATGGCCCGGTTTGGGTTTCGGAAGATGACGATGGACGATGTCGCGCGTGAGGCGGGCGTCGGCAAGAGGACGATCTACCTCTATTTCAAGAGCAAAGAGGACGTCGGGCTGTCGTCGATCGGGCGGGTCGTGGACGCAGTTTACGAGCGCCTGAAAGTTCTCGCCGAGAGCGGACGGGAGCCCGAAGAGAAACTTCGGCTGATGCTGATTGAGCGCGTGATGGGCCGGATCGACCAGATCAAGGGCTACTACCACAGCCTCGACGAATTGTTCGAAGTCGTCCGACCGGCCTACATGGCGCGCCGAAAAGCCGTTTTTGATCGAGAGGTGCAGTTGATCGCGGGGGTGCTTTCAGAGCTTGGTGGTGATCCCCCGCACACTGCCCTCGAATCCGAGGCCGAGACGTTGCTCCTGGCCACGAATGCCTTCCTGCCGTATTCGCTGTCTGTCCGCGAACTGGGTGAACCAGAGGCGATCCGACGCCGATTGACGGCGATGGTTGACTTGCTCATCCTCGGACTAATTCACGATCCGGTTCGGCAGCCCACCGAACCAAAAAACAAAGGAAACGATAAAGAATGAACCGAACACTTGCACTGATCGCTCTGATCCTGCCCCTCTTTGCGACGGCGGGTTCGCAGTCTTCTCTCACCGACGCCGACAAGAAGCAGGTCGTCCAGACGCTCTGTGACGAGATGAAGTCGCGGTATGTCTTCGCCGATATCGCCAAGAAAGCGACCGCAATCGTGGAAAAGAAGCTCGCAGACGGCGACTATGCCTCGATTACTTCCGGGCCAGCGTTCGCCGCCCAGCTTTCAAAGGATTTGAATTCGGCTTGCAAGGACGCGCACCTGCGGATTCGATACTCGGCCGAGACCTTGCCCGTCCGCAAGGAGCGAGGTGAGCCCAGTAAATCCGAGATCGAGGATGCGGCGAAGTTCACCCGTCTCATCAATGCTGGTTTCGAGAAAGTCGAGCGACTGCCGGGCAACATTGGATACATCAAGTTCAACGGCTTCTTCGATCCCGAAGACGCCGCCCAACCCATCCGAGCCGCAATGGACTTTGTGGCCAATACCGACGCGCTGATCTTCGACATCCGAGAGAACGGCGGAGGAGATCCGGCCACCGTCCGGCTGATCTGCAGCTACTTGTTTGATGAAAAGCCCGTGCACCTGAACAGCCTCAAATTCCGCGAAGGCGACAAGATGCGCGTCGAGGAGTTTTGGACGCTGAAGAAGGTTCCGGGCAAGCGCTATGTCGGCAAAGACATCTATGTCGTGATGTCGAAGCGCACCGGCTCTGGTGCCGAGGAATTCGCCTACAACCTCAAGACCCAGAAGCGCGCGACCCTCTACGGCACATCGACATGGGGTGGGGCGAATCCAGGCGGCACCGTTCGCTTGAACGACCACTTCAGCGCCTTCATTCCGGTTGGCTGCGCAGTAAATCCGATCACCAAGACAAATTGGGAGGGCACTGGCGTGCTCCCCGATGTCGAGACCGCAGCCGAAGACGCCCTTCGCCAAGCCCACCTCGATGCAATTCGGAAGCTTCAGGCTGCGGCCAAGGAACCCAAGGATCAGGAACGACTGAAGTCATCTCTTGAGGCAGCCGAGAAGCTTTATGGTACGCCCAAGGAGAAACCAACCGGAACTTCCGGGTAGCCCTCCTGTACCGCTGGCGTCTCGCCGGCACGCAGCCTTCCAGCCTTTGGCAAAGCTGGGAACTGCTCGGTACTTGGAAGTTCGCGCGCCCCCTCCCTAGCCCTCCCCCGGCTCGGGTGAGGGAATCCGGAACCCTAATGACGGAAGTGTCGGACGCCGGTGAGGACCATTGCGATTCCCAGCCGATTCGCGGCCGCAATGACTTCGTCGTCCTTCTTGCTGCCGCCTGGCTGGATCACGGCGGAGATCCCAGCGGCGGCGGCGGTTTCAACGCTGTCCGGGAACGGGAAGAACGCGTCGCTGGCGAGAACGGCTCCCTTGGCTCCCTCGCCAGCCTGCTCCAGGGCCAGGCGCACCGACTGAACGCGGTTCATCTGGCCAGCACCGACGCCGAGGAGGCGGTCGGATTGACCTACCACGATGGCATTCGACTTGACGTGACGGGCGACTGTCCATTGGAACCGCAAAGCCGCCATTTGATCCTCGGTCGGCGTCAAGTTGCTGACAGTCTGCCATTCCTCTACCGGCTCCCGGTCGACGTCCTGAACCAGGACTCCTCCGCTGATGGAGCGTAAGGTCTTGCCTAAAACGGCGGCAGGCGCGGCCTCAAGCAGCCGGACATTCTGACCCCATCCCGCTCGATCCTGAAAGAGAGCGACGGCTTCCGGGTCGAAGGCCGTTCCGATGACCACCTCCAAGAAATTGCCTTTCTCGGTCATCGCTTCCGCCGCTTCGAGGGTCACGGCACCGTTGAACGCGGCGATGCCGCCAAAGGCCGAGATCGGGTCGGACTGACGCGCAATTCGATAGCTTTCGCCCAACGTCGATCCCAATGCAGCCCCGCACGGGTTGCCGTGTTTGATGATCGCACACCCACCGGCGGGCAGATCGCACACGAGCCCCCAGGCGGCATCTCCGTCGAGGAGGTTGTTGTAGCTGAGATCCTTGCCCCACAGTTGCTTGGCCCGGGCGATGCCGCCTTCGGCCAAGGGGTCGACGTAAAGGGCACCGTTCTGATGAGGATTCTCGCCGTAGCGGAGGCTCAACGCACGCCGGTAGCCCATAGTGAGGGTCTCGGGAAAGTCCTCGTCACCAAGATAGCGGGCGATCATCGAGTCGTAGAAGGCCGTGTGGCGGAACGCCTTGGCCATCATCCGCTTCCGAAGGGTCGGGGTGACGGTGGAAGTCAGGAGCGCGTCGGAGAGAAATCCGTAGTCCTCGGGGTCGACGACGACAAGGACGTTGGCCGAGTTCTTCGCAGCGGCTCGAATCATGGCGGGACCGCCGATATCAATCGACTCTATGGCGCCTTCCTCGGTGTGCTCACCGGTCACGGTCTTTTCGAAGGCGTACAGATTCACGACGAGGAGGTCAACCGGCACGATTCCAGCGGCGGCCATCGCTTCGCCGTGTGACTGCTTGCGCAGATCCCCGAGCAAGCCGCCGTGCACCAATGGGTGCAGGGTCTTGAGTCGACCGTCGAGCATTTCGGGGAATCCGGTGACTTCGCTGACGTCGATGACTTTCAGACCGGCGTCGCGCAGCGCTGTTGCCGTGCCGCCCGTGCTCACCAGTTCGAAGCCCATCTGGGCCAGGGACTGGGCAAACGGGACGAGATCAGACTTGTCGGTGACAGATAGAAGCGCGCGTGGCATCGGCTGATTATTGCCGTACTGGACTTCTGCGCGCATCGTAAAGATTCAGGTCATGAACCTGGACTTTTCCTCTATACTGTTGAGGAAAGATGAGGTTGAAACGATGACATCTCTGGTTCTCGCCGCCATGTGTGCGGCTCCGATGGCGACGGACTTGCTTCCGGATATTATTCTCTGGGGCGACCGCTTGAACGACTATTACGTCGGAACCACCGGCGCAAATGAAGCCCCCTCGGGACGGCCGTGTATCCGGTTCAGCACGGCGACGGCGAATATCGGCGCGGGTCGACTCGAGCTGCGTGGTGGAACCCCGAGTGGGTCGATCCAACCCGTCAACCAGAGAATCTTCCGCTCGGACGGAACTAGTTACGACCGCTTGGCGGGGAACTTCGTGTATCACCCGTCACACCAGCACATCCACTTCAACGACTGGACCGTGTTCCGTCTGCGAGAGATTCTGCCCGGCGGCGGTGTCGGCAATGTCATTCGATCGGGCCAGAAGACGAGTTTTTGCATTCTCGAACTCCTCACCTACGACAACTCCTTGCCCGGCTATAACTCGAGCCCCGGCTATTCGAGCTGCGGCCAGGTTCAGGGACTGCGCCCGGGCCGGGCCGATATCTATGACGCAAGTCTGGATGACCAATACATCGATATTACGGGCTTGCCCGATGGAGACTACTGGCTAGAAGGCGAAGTCGATCCCAATAATCAAGTGCTGGAAAGCAACGAGACCAATAACGTCGGTCGTATTCAAGTCCACGTCGGCGTACCACCTCCCACAACGGCTGATCGTTACGAAGAAGACGACACGCAAGCTGTCACGTTGGCAAGGCCCGAGGCAGGCACGAACAGTCCGAACCTTGGCATTGTTAACGCCTTGCGGAACATCGATCATTTGAGTATGGATGACGCTGCCGACTGGTTCCGATTCCGGCTCAACAACACCGGTGAGAACGACGACTATGTCCGAATCAGTTCGATGTATGGCGGATCGGATATCGATCTCTTCCTTTACAGTTCCAACAACACGCTGCTCGACTCTTCTCAGAGCGCAACGAACACGGAACAGGTCACCCTTAATGGTCGGGCTCCCGGTTACTATTGGATCAAGGTCCTGCGCTATTCGGGAAGTAATCCGCGCTACTTGCTCACGATCCAGCCGAGCACAAACCGGCCTCCAAACCTCACGATGACATCACCGACCGCGCCGGGTATGTGGGTCGAAAAGTCTTGGGACACCGTTCCCGTCAGTTGGACGGGCAACGATCCGGACGGAGATCCCAAAACCGTCTCGCTTTACATTGATCGTAACCAGGTCTTTGGGGGCACGAATATCCCAGTTGGAGGCTACCAGGGCATCCCGTTCGGAAGTTTGAGTGTGAACCTTAACACGGCGGGCATCGGTCTTGGAAGATGGTACATTTTCGGTAGGGCATTCGACGGTGGCGATTCGAGAGACGTTTGGGCGCCAGGCTGGTTCACCTTGTACAAAAAACTCGATGTAAACTTCGACGGACTCGTTACCGAGCTCGACTACCTTCTTGCTGAATACTGTGAATCACTTCCGATGGGATTGTGGCCGGAAGGCTGGTCAAAGATTCTCGATTACGACCGTGACAACGATGTCGATAACTTGGACTGGAAGGAGTTCAGAATCATCGTCGGAAAGTCGTAGCTTAGGCTTACAGCCTCCTTCGTATTGAGAGTCGGAGGCTGTTTGCTTTATGGGGTTGGGGCAGGTGGAACCGCAACACCCATGTTCACTCCTGTTTGTGCACTCGCGGTGACGAGGCCGAGGATGAGAACTTCCCGCTGTTCCAGCTCTTCGTCAGCGGAGGCAACGTCCAGGTAAGCCGTAACCTGAATCTGCAGGCCAGCATTCGAAATGTCGTTGACGCGAATACTGGCATCAGACTGCCGCACTTTCGGGTTTGCCGCCAGCATTGCGCGAGCGGCGTCGAGGAACTTCTGAATGGCCTCGGTGTCGTTGATGCTGGAGACCAATATCTGTGAGCGGAAACGGCGGAAGCGCCGCGCGCCCATATTTTCGACCGAGGCCTTGATCAGGTTGCTGTTCGGCAAAGTGATGAGGGAATCGTCAAACGTCCGAATGCGAGTGCTTCGGAGGTTGATCTCCTCTACCACGCCGTCGATCTTATCCATCTTGATCCAGTCGCCGACGGCGAACGGCATGTCGAGGACGATGGTGAGGGAGCCGAACAGATTCTCGACGCTGTCCTTCGCTGCCAGGGCCAGCGCCACGCCGCCGATGCCCAGCCCGGCAACCAAAGCGCTAACGTTGTAACCGAGTGAACTGACGAGGAAAACACCACCCACCGATAGGATCAGGAACCGACCGAACCGGCGTACGAGGGGAATGATGAGGTGAGTCGCTTTCTTCGAGAGATTCTGCTCAGAGCGGAAGGTATAGACATCGCACCCGAGTTCCCAAATTGCTGCCAGCAGCCAGGTGAACGCGCTGACGATGACGATCACCATCGCCTTGGCGAAGAACTGGGCGGGAAGGTCGTTGAGCCGAAGCCCGGGAATCACAGCTGACCAGAGCACCGCCGCCGTCAGAAGGGCGATTGATCGCTTGACCCCACGGCCTGTTTGCGGACTTACCGAGGTGTCCTTAATCCCCTTCCTCAGACCCAGGATCGAAGCAAGAACGGAACGGAGGAGAAGTCCAAGGAGGATACTGACCGCGAGCAGCACGAACAGAGCGATCCACTGCCAGCCTTCGATATCGAGGAAGGTCACGTGACGCATGCCCTCGGGAAGTGAACGCACCCACTCGGGCTCTTGAGCAAATGCAGCTGAGCCAGCAACGACAAGGGCCGCCGTCAGAACGGATCGGCGCGGACTAGGGCTTCTTCCGGTGTTACGGGTTCGGAAACGACCGCCATCGAGCACTCGTCCACGCTACCCCGCCGCGACTGCAACTTTCTGAAGGCGATCGCGAGAAGGGGGGCCAGCACCAACGCCGGCAGCAGGTTTTCGGACGGAAACTGTTTGATGCCGGTGAGTCCGATCCCGATGGCGAGCAAAATCGGTCCACCTGCCGCCGTTGTCTCGGCGAGCAGGTTCTTGTCGTCGGCAAGGGGCTTGAGTCGCTTTGCCAGCAGGGTAAGGGCGCTCTGGGTGACAAGTACGACGAGGGCGGTCACCAGTACGCCGGGGCCGAGTGTGGCGGCGAAGAAGATCGAGGCGATGCCGTCCATGACCGCCTTGACGCTGAGGAGGTCCATCTTGTCTTCGAGCGCGCACTGCATGCAGCCGAGCAGGGTCATGGGGCCGACGCAGAACAGCACGCTCGTGCTGATGAGGGCTTCGTTGAAGGTCCCGCCGCCGCCCAAGTTCGTCCGTGCCTGCTCGGCGAACCACTCAAGGCCGTGGCTGATCCCTAGCGCTTGGCCCACGAGACCCCCGATGCCGATCGCCGTCGCGACAATGAGGACGTTCTTGGACTCCAGAAACAGCTTCAAGCCGATGCCGATGGTGACCAAGCCGAGGCCCATCGTGGCCATCGTCAGCATGTCCTTGCTGAACTTATCGCTCAGCCACAAACCGATGAGCGCGCCTATCGCGACGGAGGCCGTATTGAGCAGGGTCCCCCGAAGAGGCAGGCGGCGAAGCATCACGGAACAAGGTACCGCTCATTTCATGCCAAAGGGAACTTACTTTCGATAGGGGTCCGTCTTGAATTTCGTAAGGGTCGCCGCACCATAATGCGGCGAAGGAGCAATTCATTCATGCGCAACAGCAATCCTACGCTCAATGAGGGAATTTTCGACCGCCTCGGCCTTCGGGACGAGACGGTCCACATGACCATCAACGGGACGATCAACAAAGCGATCATCCTGCTCGGCATCCTGATCGTCTCAGCCGGGTTCACCTGGCGACTTTCCGAACAGTCGCCCCCCAGCACGATGCCCTTCATGATCGGCGGCATCATCGCTGGCCTCGCGCTGTGCCTGATCATCGCCTTCGTCCCGAAGACCGCCCCCTATCTGGCTTGGGCGTACGCCCTCGCCGAGGGCCTCGTTTTGGGCGCGCTGTCGCAGATTCTGAATGCAAAGTATCCCGGGATAGCGATGCAGGCGGTTTTGGCGACCTTCTGCGTCGCAGGCACAATGCTGGCCCTCTACCGATTTCGCATCATCCGGGTCACCGAGCAGCTTCGCTCAATCATCATCGCCGCCACAGTCGGCATCATGCTGCTCTACCTGGTGAATCTGGGCCTGCGTCTCTTTGCCAGCTATAGCATCCCATTCATCCACGAAGGCGGCGCGTTGGGTATTGGGTTCAGCATTTTCGTCGTCGCCCTGGCTGCGATGAACCTCCTTCTGGACTTCGACTTCATCGAGAAGGGTGAGCAGACGCGCGCTCCGAAGTTTTTGGAGTGGTACGGTGCATTCGGCTTGATGGTCACGATGATCTGGCTGTACATTGAAGTTCTGCGCTTGCTGTCCAAGCTCAGAAGGTAACCGACTGGGGGCGCGGCCGACTGGAGCCGCGCCATGTTGCACTTCAGGTTAAATCACGTTGCGGCGAACGAACTCTTCGCCTTTGCTGACCCGCACTGGCTTGACGCTGGCCACGCTCTCGGGTTCGACATCGATGAGTTTCAGCCAGTCCTCCATCACGTCCGACTTCGGGAAGATCTCGTTCTCGCGGTACTCGGCCTCCAGGGCGTCGAAAAGGTCTTCCCTCGAGAGGCCGTGGTTGCCTTCGGGTTCCGCGATGGCGCGTCGGATCGCACCGTCCTTCGCGCGGTCAACGATCGACTTGAGGAGAGCGCCGCTGACGAGGTCTTTCCAGTACAACGTCTCGCTCGAACCATTGCGCATCGAGACTTTGAGGAACTCGGTCTCCTTGGTCTGACGCCAAAGATGTGCGACGGTGGCCTCGATCAGTTCTTTGCGGGCACAGGCTGGCTCGCCATCGAACTCCGCGACCAAAGCAGGATCGAGGGGAAGGCGATCATGGAGATAGATGCCAAGGATTTCACGGCTGGATTCCCGGTTCGGGCGGCCGACTTTGACCTTTCGGTCGATTCGCTCGGGTCGCAGAATCGCCGGGTCGATGTAGTCGGGACGATTGCTAGTGAGGATCAGGACCACATTCTCCAGCGAGACCAGACCATCCATTTCGGCGCAGAACTGGGGCACGACGGTGTTGCTGATGTTCAACCAGCGACCGGATGAGCGGGTGCGCAGAATCGACTCGGCCTCATCCATGAAGATGACGACGAGCTTGCCCTCCTTCGCCCGGCTCCGGGCGACTTCGAAAATCTCGCGGACCATGCGCTCGGTCTCGCCGAGCCACATGTTGAGGATCTTGGGGCCGCTGATGTGCATGAAGTACTCCTTCACCTCATGGCCAACTCGCTCGGAGTAATCCTTCGCCAGGTTGTAAGCGGTCGCCTTGCCGATCAAGGTCTTGCCGCAACCAGGAGGGCCGTAGAGGAGGATGCCTTTCACCGGCTTCTTATCGAACAGCGCGAAGAGCTCGGGGTGCAAAAGCGGCTGCTCGATCGTGTCGCGGATGAGCTGAATCGCGTCTTCCTGACCGCCGACTTTGTCCCACGGAATCTCGGGGACTTCCTCGACGAAGTAATCACGCACGTCCTCGTGCGGGAAATGCTCCAGGGCCACGCGTCCGGTGGGGTCGATGCGGACTTCGTCGCCCTTGTCGATCTTGCTTTCGAGCAGACCTTCGGCGCGGAGGACCAGACGTCCTTGGAGGTTCTGCGGATCGCTGCCGACGCGCAAGCGGCCATCGGCCAACGCTTCAGCAACTTTGAGCACCGAGCCACCGGGATGGGGCGGCATGACGCCGACCACGACGTACGCCTCGTTCAGACTGACCCGCGCCCCGGGAATGAGTTCGGCTTTGTTTAGCTTGGGATCCCACAGCGCGACGAACTCGGTGTCGCCGAGCGCGATGAGGATGCGGTCCTCTTCGAGGTGCTGAATGAACACGCCGATACGGTTGGCGGGTGCTGTCAGCTTTTGGTAAGCCTCTTCGTACTCCTTGATCAGCTGCTCGCGCTCTTCCTGGCTCTTCGCCTCGTTGTCGAGTTCGTCGCGAAGGGCGGCCAGGTAGTTGTGTAGCTTGGCGTCGTCCTTGGGGGCTTGCTCGGCGATTTTGTCGATGATGCGGCTCGTGCGCGATTCGCGATCCATATGATTACTTTACGCATGCGCGGGCGCTTCGTGCGAAGTAAGATGGGCCATGGCCGCGACCGCGCCGCGAATCTTGAAGAACACGGTGAGCTACGGACTCCTTATCCTGCTCGCCCTGTTCCTGATCGCGCCGTTCGCGTGGATGGTGCTGGTCTCGCTTCATGAGAGCAAGGCCCCGATCCCGCCGATCGAGAAGATCGTACCGACGCAGGCGCATTGGGAGAACTACCGGACGGTGCTGTTCATGTCCGACATCCCCGTGCTGCGCTTCTTCCTGAACTCGCTCATCGTGACGGTCGGCGTGGTGGTCGGGCAACTCTTCGTGACGAGCCTCGCCGCGTACGGGTTCGCGCGGATGCAATTCAAGGGTCGCGACGCGATCTTCTATCTCTTTCTGCTCAGCCTCATGTTCGCGGGGCCGGTGACGCAGCTTCCGGTCTACCTCCTTGTGCGGAATCTGGGCTGGCTGGACACCTACGCCGCCCTGATCGTCCCCGGCATCAGCAGCGCGTTCAATGTCTTCCTGCTCCGCCAGTTCTTCATGCAGATTCCCCGTGAACTCGACGAGGCCGCGCGGATTGACGGGGCCGGGGACTTTCGCATCTACAGCCGGGTGATCCTGCCCCTGAGCCGGGCCGCGCTGGCGACAGCGGGCGCATTCACATTCTTTGCCGTTTGGACGGACTTCTTCTGGCCCCTCCTCGCGACGAGTTCGATGGAGATGCGCACGCTCGAAGTCGGGCTCAGCGTCTTCAAGAACTCCTACGGCGCGACCAACTGGCCCCTCCAAATGACCGCCGCCGTCATCGTCCTCATGCCCCTCCTCGTGCTGTTCCTGTTCACGCAGCGGTACTTCGTCAAGGGCATCACCATGGGCAGCATCAAGTAACGTACTTTCGCCGTTCCGGCGATTCCGGGGCAAACTGCTCGCGCCGTCCCGGCGATTCCCCTCCCTGGTCTGTTTCGGCGTGTCGGTTGTTCGGGCGCACCACCTCTACTGTATTGGTGCAAAGCGCAACACAATCTGGAGGCTTAGCTCGTACCTTAAGGTAACGAAGGCGGCGGGGTCGGTCGTTTCCTCTTCCACAGCCAAAGTCCAATCCCCGCCCCCGTAACAACAAACGCAGCCCAGACGATTGCGGCGAGTTGAAGGGGCGGCATGCCGGGCAGGTGATCCGCCACCGTGATCGCATCACGGTCGACGAGCAAGTAGTACTCGGACGCTGCGCTCGACCCGCGCTTCATCGGCTCAGGATACTGCTGCTTGGTAAGGCGCGCCTTTCGGACCGAATCCCCGCTCTTAACCGTAACTTCCAGGGATTCCGGCGGCATCATGTACCACTTAAGACCGTCTTTCGAGAGTCCGCCGGTAGCAAGATCGACCTCGAATGAGTCGGGCCGATCCTCGACCTTCCCCTCGACGCTGACCTGAATTGGGTCACCGGTGAGGTTCTTGACTCGTAGCGTGCTCAGGCCACTACAGCCAAGGATCACTAGAGCCGCGATCACGCCGCATGCCGACTTCGTGGTGATGCCATAGATCTGCCGAAGCTTGTGCCATATCAGCCGCAGGCGCCGCGTCACACTTGCATTCTAACCACTTTGACGTGCTCAAATAGAGCATCAACTCTCTATTTATTGTGCTGAGTCATTCCTCCCTGATCTGTGTCCTATGGGAGGAATGAGCGGGAGCCGGGCGATGGCGGGCATCCATCCGTGGGAGGATGGATGCATAGGCGTTTCATGCGGGCGTTGTTTGAGAGGCCTGCGGTTCTTCTTGAGAGGCTTTGCAGCGCGGGCGGGACGGCCGCGCCACGGGTGGTTTATTTGTGGATGGCGTGGCCGGCGGCGTCTTCGTAGGCTTCCAGCATCGCTTCGGCCATCGTCGGGTGGGCGTGGATGGTGTCGCACATATAGTCGAGAGTTGCTTCGAGCTTAATGGCGGTCACACCGGCGGCGATCATGTCGGTGACATGGGCTCCGATCATGTGAACACCAAGGACTTCTCCGTACTTCTTTTCGGCAACGATCTTCACGAAACCGTCTTGCTCGGCGATGGCCATGGCTTTACCAAGCGGGCGGAAGTTGAATTTGCCTACCGTTACTTCGTAACCGGCAGTTTCGGCTTCGCTCTGGGTCATGCCAACACTGGAGACTTCGGGGACGGTGTAGACGCAGTTGGGAACGGCTTTGTAATCGAATTTTCTACTTGTGCCCTTCACCATATTCGTTACGGCGCAAATGGCTTCTGCGCTGGCAACGTGGGCGAGTTGGATGCGACCGGTTACATCACCGATTGCGTAGATGTTGGAGACGTGGGTCATGAGGGTGTCGTCCATCAGTTCGACGCCACGCTTGTGGGTCTTGACGCCGATCTTTTCGAGATTCATGCCGTCAATGTTGGCCTTGCGTCCGACGCCTAACAGGATAACTTGGACTTCAACTTCTTCGACCTCGACTCCGCGCTTGACGGTGCACTTCCAGCCTTTCTTGGTCTTCGTACACTTCTCAAGAGTTGCACCGGTCATGATCTTAATGCCTTGGCGACCGAGCAGCTTGCCGAGTTCGACGCCGAGGTCGGAGTCCATCATTGGGATGACATTCGGCATCATTTCGACGCACGTTACCTTGGTGCCAAGGCCGTTGAAGACGTAGCTGAACTCCACGCCGACTGCGCCGCCACCGAGGACGAGCATGCTTTCGGGCACGAAGGGAGCGGTGACCGCGTCGTCGGAGGTCCACACGCCGTCATCGCGACCCGCGCCTTCGAGGCCGGGGATGTTCAGTCGGATGACGCTGGAACCCATCGCAAGGAGGAAGTTCTTGCCGGTCAGCTTCTGCTTTTTGCCGTCCTTCTCGACCTCGATGGTGTGGGGGTCGATGAACTTGGCGAAGCCTTCGACGTGCTTGACGTTGTTCTTCTTGAACAGCATGCCGATGCCGCCGCGCTGGGTCTGGACAATCTTGTCGCGACGTGCGCCGAACTTCTCGAAGTCCATGGAGACCTCGCCCTTCACGATAACGCCAAGCTGGTCGGCGTGCTGGACGTGCTGGAGTCGCTCAACGCTGGCGATCATGGCCTTGGAGGGAATGCATCCCCAGTTCAAACACGTTCCGCCGAGGTACTCCTTCTCAACGCAGATGACGCTCGCGCCAAGCTGGGCCGCGCGAATCGCCCCGACGTACCCGCCGGGACCGGCTCCGATCACGATGATATCCGCGTCGAATTTTTCGTTTGCCATGGGAAATGCTAGCTCCTGAATAGAGATTTCTGAAATTTGTCGAATGAGCGTTTCGATGGACGGAGGCAGGGCTACAGTCGGCCCAAAGGTTGGGCTTTGCGTTTTTTGACCGTCGGTGCTCATAGAAGGCATAGAGCGTCCGTCCTGACGCTGGCCGTATTGTACCGGGGAGCGGGTATGGGGTGGCGGCGGAGCGCGGACTTCAGTCCGCCTCTGGGCTAAGGACTTCAGTCCGACTGACCCCCTAACGGAATTTTTGGGACTGCGAATGCGGAGTCCGGCCGTCGGACTGAAGCCTCGCGCTATGCGCCGCCACCCCCCTGGCTCCTCGGGAAGGAAAACAGGGAGCCAGGGGGACTGAAGTCCTTAGCCCAGAGGCGGACTGAAGTCCGCGCTCCAGATTGCGGTTACACCTCGAGGACTCGGAACCGGTTCTCGCCTTTTGGATGGCGCTCCAGCAATGTGGCCTCGGGAGTGAGGTTTTCGGTGAGCGCCTCGAAGTCCTTCTCGCCGGTCGGATCCATGGCCTTTGCCCAGATGGGCTTGAGGGCGGCGAGGGCGGCTTTGACGGTCAGCTTAGTGCGGTCGAGTTCAGCGAAGGCCTTCTTGATTTCGGCAGCACCTTCCTCTGAACCAACCAGATAGGCGGCACCTTGGCGGACGCTGTAGTCCCCATCGTAGTCGAGGATGTAGTAGCTGTCCTTCTCGGCGTCGTCCTCAACCTCGGCGAATAGCGAGCGGGCGACGAAGGGGACGGTGTTGAAGTCGGCGAACGCGCGCTTGAGCGGGTTGCTGAGGGCGGCTACCACGCGCTGGATGGTCACATCTTCTTCGCTGCGCTGATAGCCTTCCTGATGCGTGAAATCGATGGCAGCGACGCGGAGTGACTCGACGTCGGATTGCTGGCCGATCGCGCTGTAGAGCAGGCGGTCGTAGATCTCGAACAGCTTGCGGGCCTGACGACGGACCGTGAACGCGACGATGCCTTCTTCGATGGAGAGAACGAGCACCGGTGCGCCCGAGGCGAGTCGCGATTCGACGTATTGGGCCCGGTGGCCAATCCCTTCCTGCCAGTCATAGGGTGAGAGCATCTATGACGGTTATACTCCCGGGCGGGCCGAATCGGCGGCGCTGGCCCGTTCGTCTTGGCTCTCGTGAATCGTCGAATCATCTATCGGTTCGCCTTCATTGGCATCGCGTTCGTCTTTCTGGTCTTGTTCGGGACGCATGTCGTCATGACCCGCTTTTTCGAACAACCACAGAAGCCGGGGGAGTATGGCGATATGTTCGGGGTTGCCGACGCGATCTTCTCCGGGCTGGCGCTAACCGCGGCGTTCATCACTCTATGGCTGCAGGGTGACGAGATTCGGCGGACGCTGAAGGACCACCGCGAGGCGATCGAACTGCAGGCGTTGGCGTCGCTCAACGACGCAGTGCGCGCGGCAGTATCGGAAGGCGACACGTCCAGCTATGAGTTCCACGGCAAGACTTACACGGCGGCGGAACTCCAGCAGGTCTTGCTCAAGCGGCTGATCGATGACTACGGCGTGATCGCCGATGCGCGCACGGTACGGAAGCTAGCGGCCAAACAGGAATAGGAGGATCGCCCCCATCCGCCGTGCCCAGGCGTCTTCGTTGTGCTGTGCGTTGGCCTCCTCAACGTACGCGAAGTCGCCCTTGCCCCATCCCTTGGCGACCATTGCATCGCGCAACGCCCGTGCATCTTCGAGTGCTCCCGGGCCTTCGGAGGCACCCATGTCGAGCCAGATTTTGACCGGCAGCTTGGACTTGAGATCGTTCACGCGCTTGACCATGACGCGGTTATCCCACCAAACGCTGGGCGAGACAACGGCGGCTTTTCCGAACTTGTCGGACCGAGTCAGGGCGAGGTGGAGCGAGAGGATGCCGCCGAAAGACGAGCCCGCCACCGCGGTGTATTTCGGCCCGCGCTTCGTGCGGTAGGTTCGGTCAATGAACGGCATGATCTCATCGGCGAGCATCTTTCCGTAGAGGTCCGCCTTGCCGCCCGTTCCACGCACTCGCGTTGGGAGAAACTCGTTGCCTCGCTCCATGCCGGCATTGTCGATTCCGACGACGATGATCGGCTCAATCAGACCCGCGTTGATGAGTGCCTCGGCGGTCTCGTCAACGCGCCACTCCTTGTTCGGGATGAAGCTGGTCATTCCATCGAACAAGTTTTGGCCATCATGCATATACAAAACCGAGTAGTGACGCTTGGACTCGTCGTTGTAGCGCGGGGGGAGATAGACGGTCAGCGTGCGTTTGTTGCCGAGGGCGGCAGATTCGAATTCGCGGTGATAGCGGATGTCGCCAGTCGTTGAGGCGCGGCGTTCTTCTTGGACTGGGGAGTTGAAGAGCAGGCTGAGAAGGACGCTGGTCATGACCGTGATTCTAACAAAGATCGAACCTTTGGCACAAAACCCGCGGTCGTTCGTATTGAATTGCCGGAAAGTGGCGTTACAATGTTACGGGCAATTGGCCACCAGTGAATTGATCATGACTTTATCTCGCACCCGGACCAGAGCGTTCACGCTCATCGAACTCCTCGTCGTCATCGCGATCATCGCAATCCTCGCCGCGATTCTCTTCCCTGTCTTTGCACAGGCCAAGGAAGCGGCCAAGAAGACCAAAGCGCTCGCTCAGATGCAGCAGCTTTCTCTGTCAGTGTTCATGTACGCGACCGACTACGATGACATGTTCATCCCGTCCACGAACTACGACGCGCCGACAACTGATCCCAACCGAATTTGGACTCCGCCGCTGTTCCCGTACGTGAAGAGCAAGGACATTTTCGTTTCTCCGGCGGCGAACGACAGCAAGTACGCGGAAGACTGGGGAACCAGGAATCAGCAGAGCCTGGGCCTGAACGGAACCACCGCCATCGACAGCTCGGCGGCTGGTTGTGCGGACTTTTCGACGCTTGCTGGCTGTGAAGGCTGGAAAGGTGCGGCTTCGATGAGCCAGATGGAAGAAGTAACCCGTGTAGGCCTCTTCGCCGAGACTCCGAACGGCCCGCTTGCGAACAAGTATCGCGGCTACGTCATCTCGGGTGACAATGGCACGCTGGATACCGTTGACGTCACCAAGTCGACCCCGCTCGTCGCAGACCGTGACCTCGTTGCTGAACTCGGCGCGACTCGGACTCCGGCTCAGCTCAAGCCGATCTATGCTCGCTACAGCAAGACGGGCAAGGACGATGGCGTGACGCCGGTCATCTTCGGTGACGGCCATGCCAAGCATTTCAGCGCCAAGACACTCAAGACTCCGGGAAAAGTCATTTGGCGATTCCGGTAGCGGCAATTCTGTTAGCAGAGAGCCCGCCACGAAAGTGGCGGGCTTTTTTGTAGCTTGAGACCGAAAAAGTTGCCTTCAAGGAGGAACGTCTGGGGAGGCTGAAGCGTCTTGGCTCTTTGGCAGCGTGTGAATTCGAAGCCCTCCAGTTCGGAGATGAACATGCCAAGAGGTAAAGTAGGAATACCATGAAGTCTAAATGGTGGTGGGTGTTATTGGTGATGATCGCTTTTCCGGTCTCGGCCTATTTGTTGGCCGGAACCATGGAGAAGCGCTACACGGCTTCGATGCGTTTGCTGGTGGCAAACAGCACGCGTACATCCGACTTTCCAACACCATATTCCTCGATCGACGACATCGTGCAGTTTGCGGGTCCCCGTTCGGCTCAGTCGCAGGTCGACGTTTTGACGGGAAGCAACGTTCTCATCGACGCGATTGAGCGCACGGCTCGGAAGTACCCGAAGGCTTTCGGAGGGCGAAACATTGGTGAGCAGTACTCAGACCTCGTGCGCCGCCTCTCGTTCGATACCTCTCAGTTTTCCGACGTCATCACGCTTCGCGTCACGATGAGCGACCCCAACATCGCCGCCGATACGGCGAACAACATTGGCTTTGCATTCATTGAGTTCAACGAGAAGATGGCGGCCGAGAGTGGAAACGCTGCGATTAAGGCGATTCAGGCTTCGATCGATCCCGTCAAGAAGCGAATGGCAGAAATCGACGACGAAATCGCCAAGGTCAAATCGGAGGCTGGCGTCGCTGACTTCTTGGCTTCGATTTCAGCCGATGCCAACACCAGGGCGAATATCGACCAGAGTCTGAGCAACCTGAAATCGAACTGGGAAGGCGCGAAGTCCGAACTTGCGACCGCTGAGGCTGCACTCAATCGGATGGATAAGGAGATTAAATCTTCGCGAACCATGCAGGCCAACCCCGTCATCCAGTCGATCGACGTCGATCTCGCCAAGCTCGAGGCGCAAAAGAGTGGCTTGCTGGCGCAGTACACCGACGAGAACGACAAGGTTCGAGAAGTCGATAGCCAAATCAAAGTGCTGCGCGAGAAGCGGGACGCCATGAAGGAGCAGATCGATGCCCAAAGCGTGACCCAGGTCAACCCGAATCGATCTCAGCAAGAACTCGTCGTCGCCGGGCTCAGAGCAAAGGAAAGTGCATTGGGCAGTCAGGTGCGAGAACTCCAAACTGCCGCCGACCGATATGACGAGATCCAGAAGAAGTATCCGGAACTGGACAAGAAGATCAAGGCTTTGGAGCGCCAGCGACTGTCTGCCGAAGCAAGCTACCAGCAGCTTCAACAACGGCTCGACCTCATCGAGTCCACCGGTCGCGGGCGTCAGTCAAGCGCTCGAATCGTTTCCACGGCAATTCCGCCCGTAGGTAGCCCGTCCTTCCCCGATACCCGACTCTTCATCTTCTTCGGAATCGGCTTGGGTGTCGTGGTGTCAGCTTTCATCCTGATGCCGAAAGGCGATGTCGATGTGTACGGCGAATACAAACCGCAGGGCAAGGGCATGGGACAGCGACGCAGCCAAGCGGTCGCCGGCCGCAATCTGCCCGCCAAACCCAAGCCTCCGACGGAGGGTCAAGCGAATGGCGATGCGCCGACGAACGGCGACGATACCCCTCCCGCCTCCAGCTAGCTGCCTTTCATGAGCGCTGAAGACAAGAAGCAGGGAACCAGTCTCCTGGGTCGGCTCAAATGGCCGACCCGGGAGTCTGTTTATCGCTACTTGATCATGGCGTTCATCCCGCTGATGATCATCATCACGCTCTTTCCGGCGAACCTCACGGCTCGAATTCCGTGGGCACCGCCCCCCGTTTTCGTTCTGAGCGGGATGATTGTTATGGGAGCGTTTCTCATCGCCGGGCCTCGAGTTTTGGGTCGGACGGCTCTGGACTGGATCTTTCTGGCGTGGTTCCTTCTTTCGTTGGGCAGTTACTTCAACATGGCGTACTCGCTCAATCGAATCGTTCGAGAGAACGACTTCATCAACTTCAGTCTCTTCTTGTTCCCGGCCTGGGCTGCTTACCGCGCGCTTTACGCCATGACGATGATGCACGCCAAGGTCGCGGTCAACACGCTCCTGATCTCGCTTGGAGGGTGCCTTCTGGGCACCGCATTCCTCGGCATTCTTCAGGCTGAGGGACCTCTCCGAGAGTGGGCAACCGACTTCGCTTTCAAGTACGGTGCGGGTTCGACCAACATCCTCTTTGGAGCCTCGGAACTCGTGAGCCGTCCAACCTCCGTTTTTGGTGGGCCTAACATCTTTGGTTTCGTCAACACGATCGGAGCCGCGATTTGCTGCGGGACGGCCCTGGCGATGGGGAAGCGACTCAAGGAGTGGCAAGCGCTGGTCGCTCTTGGCGCCCTCGCCGTCTTCGCTTACGCCAATGTGAACTCCCAAACGAGGAGTTCGGTGACTCTGATTGCGCTGCTGGGGCTCGCGGTGATGGTCCTCATCGTCCGCACGGGCAAGGTGCGCGTCATGGCGGTTGCGGGTTTGGCTTTCGTGCTCGTGCTCATCGGGATGGTGGCGACGGCGCGTTCGGGCAACTACTCCTACCTGACCAGCATTTTTGAAACGGGGTTCGAAGGCGACGTTTCGTACCAGTTGCGCGCCGAATCAGCGGGTAAGGTCAGCATGCTCGCTCCCGATATTGCGCAGCTTGGTGCGGGCCAGGACCAGTTCGCTCAATCCCTGAATACGAGCTACGACTACTTCGCCCAGGGCAACAACGCGGCGGACAATGCCTTCGTTTTCGCGTTCTTCGTACTCGGTGTGCCGGGCGTCGTCCACGTGATCCTTTTGCACTTCTTTGCCATCTGGATGGTGCTCCGTCTCAAGATCGATGGTGAAGGGTTTATTGCGCGCCTAAAATATTGCGCTGCTATCATCATCACCTTGTTCATTGTCGTAACGCCTGTGGCGATTCGCCACGCGAAGCTCGAGACTTTTATCTTCTTCGTCATGGTCTTGGGACCAGTGGGGGCCCTCGTCAATATGCAGAATCGAATGGCGCGGCAACGGGCTCGGGAAGCGGCTCTAAGTCGGGCCTCCAGCTAAGGTGCGTTCCGCCTGTCTTTACGTCAACGCCAGATCTCGGAGCGGAAGAGCCTGGTTTGAAGAGGCTCAAGGCGAACTCGTTCGGCAGGGATTTCACGTCACAGAAGCGCTGGCGGGGAAGGTTGGCGCCCTTCGCGAAAGTGTGCGCTTGGCCGTGGCTAGAAAAGAGCAACGAATAATTCTTGGGGGTGGCGATGGAACATTCTCGGCGCTTGCACCTCTGCTGGTCGGCTCCCATACGACCCTCGGGATTCTGCCGTTGGGCACTGGAAACGCGTTGTCCCGGGACCTGGAGATCCCTGGAGACCTGTCGGGAGCCTGTTCGGTCATCGCAACGGGTGCGGTACGAGCCATCGACATGGGCTTCGTTGGCGACCATCACTTCTTGAACGTCGCGACGATCGGGCTCAGCACGGAAATCGCTCGACAACTCGATCCGAACGCCAAGCGCGTCTTGGGTAGGGCGGCATACGCGATCGCCCTCCTCAAAGGTTTGGGGGTCATGCAGCCATTTCAGGTCGAACTCATCCTTGATGGCGAGACGCACTCTTTTCGAAGCCTGCAAGTCGTGATTGGAAATGGGCGCTTCCACGGAGGCCCTTTCCTCCTGGCACCCGAAGCAGATATAGACACCGGCTATCTCGAAGTTTACGGCCTTGCTTCCGACAGGAAGTGGGCTCTCTGGAATCTCGCCTGGAAGCTGCTGCGCGGCAATCAGTCTCAACTCGACAACGTCGTTGCTCGGCGGGTTCGTGGAGGGCATATCGCAACGCGACCCAGGCGGAGGGTGACAGTCGATGGCGAACGTGGACCCCAGACGCCGGTTCGGTTCGGCATTCGCCCCGGCGCCCTCCGCGTCTACGTACCCACACGAAATGGCCCAAAATCTGCAGGGAAAGGTAGCGATGGCAATGAAGGAGACCTCTGAAGCGATGAGCAGCCGCACGGAACGAGACAAGCATGCCTACGACGAAGAAGGCGTCTGGGAGGTCTCCAACAAGTGGCACATGCGATTCCCGCATGTGTTTTTCGGTCCCAACACGAAACGTCACGACGCGATGTTTGATCGGGTGATGCGCGAACAAGCCAAAGGCAAACGCGTGCTCGACATCGGGTGCGGCATGGGTGCCCTTTCTGTTCAGCTCGTCGAAAATGGAGCGGCGTTCGTGCTTGGCATCGACATCTCGGAGAGTCTCTTGGAGCAAGCCTATCCCAAGACGCGGGACGGACAGATCGAGTTCCGCTTGCAGTCGGTCGAGGAGAGCATTGCCGAGAAGTTCGACCTTATCGCCGGGTCCTCGATTCTGCACCACATTGACTATCGTGATATCTTGCCCCGATTTTATCGAGAAAACCTTAACGCGGGCGGACTGATGATGTTCCAGGAGCCCATCGGCGGCGGCATCCTCGTCCGGCTCTTCACCAAGCTGGTCCCGCGAGCCCACACGCCGGACGAGAAGTCGTTCATGAAAGAGGACCTCAAATGGCTCATGGCCAACTTCCCGGATATCGAAATCATTCCGTTCAACTACTGGTCTTTTGGGCTTGGACTGATTTCGTCGAAGTTGAGCAGGAATCCGGACAATTGGATGATGAGACTAGCCGATCGGTGGGACGTCAGTTTGTCGAAACGCGCCAAGTTTTTGTGGCCGTATTTCCGCCGGTGCTTGATTTTCATTCGCAAGCCGTCTTCCGAAAGCGCGTCATAATTGACGCGTGTCCGACCTCAAATCGCGTATCGACGAACTTGCCCAACTGATGAATGAGTTTGGGCTGGAGCAGTCCAAGATCTCCGGGGACGGTTGGACCGTGGAGTTTTCGCGGAACCTGCCAAGCCGCGGAACCTCTATGGTTACGGCGGGAGCGGTCGATGAGACAGAAGACCCGATCGAAACGCCTGCTGCCGCAAATGCCCCGGCCAACAACGGCACCCCGATCAACAGCCCAATGACGGGCATCTACTACTCGGCACCCAACCCGGGTGCCCCTCCGTTCGTCAAAGAAGGAGACCATGTGACCGCGGGTCAAGTAGTGGGTCTGATCGAAGCGATGAAGGTGTTCAACGAGATTGTTTCGACGGTTAGTGGCGTCGTGACCCGAATGGAGGCGCAAGATGGACGTCTCGTCCAACCCGGCGAGCCCCTCCTCTACATCGCCTGATCGCTCGTCGATCCGGATCGGGATGCTCGGTTTCGGCACGGTCGGGCAGGGCGTTTGGCAAATGCTGGACGACAATCGCGAGGCGATCAAACAGCGCACCGGTTCAAGGGTTTGGGTGTCGCGCATTGGGGTCAGGGATCCGCTCAAGCCTCGAGTAGCACCGTCCGAAATCGTGACGACGGACCTTGCCTCGATCGTCGACGATCCGGAGATCGATGTCGTGCTCGAACTTATGGGCGGGCTATCGCCAGCCGGTGATCTGATTGAACGCGCCTTGGCCAACGGCAAGCACGTGGTCACTGCGAATAAGGAGCTGATTGCCAAGGAGGGGTCGCGGCTCATTCGTCTGGCGGCAAAGCACGGGCTCGACCTTCACTTCGAGGCAGCGGTAGGAGGTGGAATTCCCCTGATTCAGCCGCTCAAGCACCAGCTATCCGGCAACGATGTGCTGAAGCTGATGGGCATTCTGAATGGAACCACCAACTACATTCTCACCAAGATGGCCGAAGAAGACGCCGAGTTCGGTGAAGCATTGACCGAAGCCCAAGAAAAAGGCTATGCCGAAGCCGATCCGACGAGCGATGTCGAGGGTTTTGACGCGCAATACAAGCTCGCGATTCTCAGCTCGATCGCGTTCAACCGGGAAGTGCCGCCAGACCAAGTCTATCGCGAGGGAATCAGTCGCGTTACCAAGCGAGATATGCAGTTCGCTGATCTCTTGGGCTACCGCATCAAGCTGCTGGGAATCGTGGAGCCGATTGACAAGAAGACGGTTCGCGCCCGCGTTCATCCTACGCTCGTACCGAAGGAGCACCCGCTCGCGGACGTGCGCGGCGTCTACAACGCAGTTTGGGTCAAGGGGGATTTCGTCGGCGACGTGATGTTCAGCGGGCGGGGTGCCGGTGGTGCCCCGACCGGCTCGGCCGTTGTCGGGGACCTGATCGATGTATGTCGCAATATTCGATTCGGCGGGGCTGGAAACAGCGTAGGCTTCGACGCTCCTGGCCAAGGCGCGACCATGGACGACCTACTGAGCCGCTACTACCTTCGCCTGATCGTTCAAGACCGCCCCAAGACCCTGGGTTATATCGCGACAATCTTTGGGGAATGCGACATCTCGCTCTCGGCAATGGAAATGCGCGTCATTCCGACGCCCGGGCAAGGCGAGATCGTCTTTCTCGCTCATGCGTGTCGCGAATCAGCGTTTCGACGGGCACTTGAGGCTCTCGATGCCTTGGACGTTGTCGAATCTATTGAGAACTGGATTCGGGTCGAAAGTTAGGAATTTGGCTTGCTTAAGGTGGTTTGGGAACTGAGAGCTTCGTCAGAACGATCAGCCCGTCGAAACGGTCGGCCGGGATAAACGTGATTATGCCGCCATTTTCGGGTTCGTAAGCCTTGACTTGGTTAGCAAAGTCCTTTGCGTCGCGAAACCACCCCTCGCCTGACGTCGGAAAGCGACTCTCAAGTCCGTCAGCCAGCGCGCCCCATGATTGCGAGGTCTTGGTACAATGCTGATAGTAATCCCCTTTCTGTGCGAACAATCCAAGTGCGTAGGTCTTGTCCCCTAAGGCCTTGCGGAGATGGTCTCCCAAGATCGGATAACCGAGTCCTTTGCCGATGTGGCCGTTATGAGCCCAAAGGATGACCTTGTCCTTGCCAGTTTGGCCGAGGAGGCTCTCGGCCATGAGGTTATCGCGTACCGCCAGTCGCTCCATCATCGGAACCGACGGCTCATAGTTCCAGTACTTCTTAAGGCCATTGATAGACCGGATTAGCAGGTCAAAGCGCTCGACATCCTCAGGTTTTGGGCGAATTCCTCGAACCTTCTCGCCAAATTGGGTGAGCCATTTCAAATAGCCGTCGCGCAATCGACGGAACTCTGTGGTTTCGCCTGTTCGTCCCATGAAGGCATAACCATCGCCAAGGTGCTTTTCGGCATCTTCGGCAAGCGTCTCATCATAGGGCTTAAGCAGGTTGCGTGTGAGGGTCAATACATCATCCGAAGAGAACTGGGGATCGATTCCGATGACCTTCAACTGAGGTCGGTTCTTAAGGTACTCGAAAAGGGGGACCATTTCCCGCCAACGATAATTAACAAAGAGGCAGGCTTTCATGAGCGCGCTCGGCGTCAGGTCTTTGCGTTGACTCATTACAAGCCCGGTCTCGAGCATCCCACATTCGAGGGCCAGGACATTGACTCCCAGTTTCTCGTGCATGTATCGAACGAGTTTCGTTTTGAGAAGGTAGAACTCGGCTCCACCATGCGTAGCTTCGCCAATCTGCACAACGGACTTACCCTTGAGCCGACTGGCGAGGAACGAGAGATCATCAAGAGATGATCGACTGTACGAAACAGGCAGTGCCTCATTGAGCAAGAAGAGTGAAGCAGTCGCGATGAGAAGCCCCATGGGTGCAGTGTACTCGCCTATGGGCCGGGTCGAGACACAGGCTGCATCTCCACCTATAGATTTAACGAAATCTCATTTGAAGCTTTTCCAGGTCGCTGCTCCCTGGGCAAAGGGCTTCATGCGGCAAGGTCGCCAAAGGTTCAGGAACCAAGTGATTTTGCTCGACCATGTCCTGTGATTCAGGGTCAATGTACAGCAGGCCGGTTGCTACTTCGCCAGCCGCTTGCCGCTCGCGAACATAGGCATAGGCGCGATCGCGATCTGTCGGATCATAATCTCGCGCCACTTTATGGAGACGGAGGAGGCTGTGATCATGCATTCTAATCGTTTGCACGGAGCCTTCGGCATAATCCGTCGTAATCTCATCCCGAATGGGGACGAAATCCGCCTGAATGACTTCAATTTGATGCTCACGGGTGTAAGCGTAGCTCTTCGTTGAGCCCTCATGGTCGTTAAATGTCACACAGGGTGAGATGACATCGATGAAGGCAAACCCTTTGTGCATTAACCCAGCTTTGAGAAGAGGAACGAGTTGGGCTTTGTCTCCCGAGAAACTCCGGGCGACGAACGTGGCACCAAGGGTCAGCGCGAGCAAAACTCCGTCGATAGGATTCATGGTGTTGGCCTCGCCACGCTTGCTGGTCGATCCTGCATCGGCGGAAGCCGAGAACTGCCCTTTCGTTAAACCATACACGCCATTGTTTTCGAGCACATAGAGAAGGTTTACATTGCGCCGAATCGCGTGACAAAGCTGTCCGAGGCCTATCGAAAGCGAATCTCCGTCTCCCGAGACGCCAATCATGATGAGTTCTCGGTTTGCTGCGTCGGCTCCGGTTGCGATCGATGGCATGCGTCCATGGACACTATTGAATCCATGCGCTTCGCGAAGAAAGTACGCGGGTGTTTTGGACGAACATCCAATGCCAGAGAGTTTTGCAACTTTGTACGGTTCGATGTCGAGTTCCCAAAACGCCTGGATAATCGCGGCGGTAATCGAGTCGTGTCCGCAGCCAGCGCAGAGGGTCGTGATTGCCCCTTCATAGTCGCGCCTGGTCAGACCAACAGCATTCTTCTTCAGAGACGGGTGATGAACTTTGGGTTTGGGCAGGTAACTCATACGGTCACTCCGAGCATGGCATGTACTCCTTGGACAACATGGTGGGCGCTAAGCGGGTATCCGGCGTAATAGCAAATCGAGCTCAGCTTCGAGGGAGAGATACCGGTTTCGAGCAAGAGCAAGGTGCGCAACTGACCATCGCGATTTTGTTCGACCACAAAGATGATGTCGTGCTCCTCCACGAAGGTGTTGACCTCATTACCAAATGGGAATCCCCGCACCCGTAAATAGTCAATATGGAGGCCTTCTTTCTCCAGATGATCGAGAGCTTCGATGCATGCGCTATGACAGCCGCCTACCGTAATGAGCCCCGTAGAAGCTCCTGGACGGGTTCGGGTGAACGGTTCGGGCACTGCCTTTGCAGCGGAGTTGATCTTTCGTGCAATGCGATCGAGAACTTCCTGGTATTCCTCGGAATCCTCGGTGTAGGCACCAAATTTGTTGTGGCCTGAGCCGCGGGTGAAATATGCACCTTTTGGATGGACTCCAGGAAGCGTACGAGCGGGGATAAAGTCACCATCAGTATCGAGGTATCGGTAGTAACTCTCTGCTTCGGCAAGTTCTTCCGCACTCAACACTTTGCCACGATCTGGCCGGTAAGAGTCGTCCCATGTTAGCTTGGGAATCATCCAGTCGTTCATTCCAATGTCGAGGTCGCTCAGGACCAAGACCGGTGTCTGGAATCGCTCCGCGAGATCAAAGGCGACCACGGACATTTCGAACGCCTCCTTCGGATCACATGGGTAGAGGCAAATGTGTTTCGTGTCGCCATGCGAGGCGTACGCACACAGCAGGAGATCGCCCTGTTGGGTTCGGGTTGGCATCCCGGTGGATGGTCCCGTACGTTGGACATCGAAGATCACCGCCGGCACCTCAGCATAGTATGCCAGGCCCAAGAATTCGCTCATGAGCGAAATCCCAGGGCCAGCGGTTGGCGTGAATGCACGTGCCCCAGCCCATGACGCGCCGATGACCATGCCAATAGCCGAAAGCTCGTCCTCGGCCTGCAAGATTGCATAGCGATTAGCCCCAGTCTCCGGGTCCACTCTGAACTTTTGGCAGAATCCTTTGAATCCCTCCATCAGGGATGTGGCTGGCGTAATCGGGTACCAAGCACCAACGGTAGCCCCGGCATAGACGCAGCCCAAGGCTGCCGCGGTGTTGCCATCGATAAGGATGCAGTCCTTGGTCATATCCATCGCTTCGAGCCGGATCGGCAGCGGGCAATCGTAGTTCGCCTTAACGAAGTCGTAACCGAGATCAATGGCCTTCTGATTAGAATCCAGCAGTGCCGGTTTCTTGGAATACTTCTCCCGGGTCAGCTCGACGATAATCTCAGGGTCCATATCCAGAAGAGCGGCAAGAGCTCCGGCGTATGCGATATTCTTCATGAGAATCCGTTCCCGCACACCTTTGAACGCGCTGTTGCAGAGATCAGCCAGCGGAACCCCGATGCAGGTGATATCGGATCGGACAAGCTCGTCGCTCAAGGGCCATGTCGAATCATAGACGAGCCAACCACCGGACCGCACTTCGGCAACGTCCTTTGCATAGGTGGCGGCATTGAGGGCAACCACCAAGTCGAAGACCGGAGTTCGCGCCGTGTAGGCATCCTTGCTCACTCTTATCTCGTACCAGGTTGGCAAGCCTTGAATATTCGAAGGGAAGAGGTTCTTTCCGGTCACCGGAATTCCCATACGAAAGATGGCCTGCATGATGAGGCCATTGGCGCTAGCAGAGCCTGTACCATTGGCCGTGGCAATCTTAAATGCGAAATCGTTAACGTGGTCTTTCATGCGGTAACCTGGGGTTCTTTGACGATTTGCTCGCGAACCGGACGACCGGCGTAGGGAAGCTGAAGGACAAACCTGCGCATATCCCAAGCATAGGTGGGGCAGCGCTCGGCGCAAAGACCGCAGTGAACACAGAGGTTCTCGTCCTTAACCATCACCCTCCCGGTATGCTTTAGGGGTCCTGAAACAAAGAGATCCTGTTCGTGGTTGTCGGCAGGAGCTGTCAAGCGAGTTCTCAGTTCGGCTTCATCGCCGTTGCGTGTGATCGTCAGACAGTCGACGGGGCAAATATCAATACATGCATCGCACTCAATGCAAAGCGCATCGGTGAAGTGTGTTTGGATGTCGCAGTTGAGACAGCGTTCGACCTCTTTTCGCGTTTGCTCATCCGTAAAGCCTTCCTCAACCTCGATCGTCATCTTCGAGAACCGTACCGGAAGCTCGACATGGATCATCTTCTGTCGCTTCGCGGGGTCAAAGTAGTTGCTGTAAGACCATTCATGAAGCCCCATTTTGGTACTCGACAGAGTCTGACCCTGAGGAGGTCGGTCTGAAATCGGTTGCCCTGAACAGTATTGATGCAGCGAAATCGCTGCCTGGTGGCCATGTTCGACGGCCCAAATGATGTTCGCAGGGCCGAACGCCGCATCTCCGCCAAAGAACACACCTTCTCGAGTCGACATGAAGGTAGTCTTATCGACGATCGGCATATCCCACTTGTCAAATTCCAAGCCGATATCGCGCTCAATCCAAGGGAATGCGTTCTCTTGACCAATAGCAAGAATAACGGTATCGCATGGAATGGTAACCCGGCCGGCAGGGGTTTGCACGAGCTTACCGTCAATCTCCTCCGACGTGAATCGATCGAATTCCATGCCGACCAGAACGCCATTCTCGACGAGGAACTGTACCGGCGAGAGATTTTCGAGGATTTCGACCTGCTCCTCTTCCGCATCCTCCAACTCCCACGGAGAAGCCTTGAAATACTTGCGGGTTTTTCGAGCAATGACCTTGACATCCGTTGCGCCCAATCGCTTCGAAGAGCGGCAACAATCCATGGCCGTATTGCCAACACCGATAATAAGAACCCGTTTGCCAACCGTATCGATATGCCCAAAATGGATCGATTCCAGCCACTCGATGCCGATGAATACTTGATCGCTATCATGGCGTCCTGGCAGCTCGAGTTCTTTGCCTTTTGGTGCTCCGCTGCCGACGAACACGGCATCGAATTCATTCGAGTCAAGGAGCGTTTTGAGGCTCGTGACCGGTGTATCGTACTTCATCCTTACACCCATGTCGACGATGTAGCCAATCTCTTCATCCAGGACCTCCTCGGGCAACCGGAAGGCCGGGATGTTAACCCGCATCAGGCCTCCGGGGCGGGGCCCCTTTTCAAAGATCGTAATGTCATAGCCAAGCGGCATGAGATCGTTGGCGACGGTCAGGGAAGCCGGGCCTGCACCGATGAGGGCGATTCTCTTCCCGTTCTTCTCGGATGGCGCGACCGGCAATCGGCTCCGAATGTCGCTCTTCTGGTCTGCGGCGACACGCTTCAGTCGACAGATGGCAACCGGCTTGCCATCGACACGTCCTCGTCGGCAAGCAGGCTCACAGGGGCGATCACAGGTACGACCGAGGATTCCAGGAAACACATTGGACTCGCGATTGACCATATAGGCATCGTCATAGCGCCCTTGGGCGATGAGACGGATGTACTCGGGTACGTTCGTATGCGCGGGGCACGCCCATTGGCAGTCGACGACCTTGTGGAAGTAGTCGGGATTCTCGACGTCGGTTGGCCGCATAGTCCCATTATGCGTGGGGTTCAGTTGAATCTGCGTGTGGATTCAACGCAAAGTGAAACTCGACGGAGTTTTTGTCGCCTGAATTGGGGACAAGTCAAGGTGGTCCTGCCCGCCGATGTGGGCAGGACGACAGAAGTTACTTCGCCCGACGTCGACGAACGAGAGCCAATGTGCCGAGTCCCAAGGCAGCCAACGTCGCCGGTTCAGGAACTGGCTCCGCGGTGATGCGACACTCGTCAAGCGCCAGGGAAGCATCATTCCCCGTGTCGTTGACGTCCAGCCATCGAACGTACAGGCTCTCACCGACGCCCAGGGGCGTCGCGAAAGTAAACGTGTGGCTCCGAGTGAACCTGTTGATCGGATCGTTGCCGTTGAGGGCTCCGTTCGAAGCAACCGGTGAGGGCCCCACGAGGTCGAGGTCGTTGACTGGCGTCATCGCCGCGCTCGTGATGAAATCTGTCGCCGTCATTCCACCGCCTGTTCGCCCCCACGCCGCCGCCATGATGTTGAGCGTGCTCGTCGAGGTGCGCCAGTTCTCCTGCTTGAACGAAACCGTCATGCTGGCGAGTGCCGAGCCCGACGCATTGACGATGTTAACTCCAATTCCGCCGATGTTGGTTCCCGATGCCAAAAGGCCGAGGGCTCGCTCGGAGGACCCATCTTGGCCAAGGCTGTGGATTGCGCCGGTCGCACTCACTCCCGCGTCTGCGATCAAGTTCATGGCCGCCGTGCCCGTCCCCCCGATCTTCGTCCCTTCGAAGGTGCTGCCCGCGATGACCGACTGCTGCCCCACCGTCGTGCTAAAGTAATTGTTGACCGTGGATGTCGTGATCATATCGAAATCTTCACCGGCGGTCCCGCCCGTGTAGAAGAGTTGCGCATTCGAAACCCCAGCGACTGCCAGCAAACTAAGTACAAGAATTTTCTTCATCCTTCTCCTCTCACAAAACCAGGCCTGATTATGTCGCGACGATCGCCTTGTGGATAAGTCAACGAGGGGAATCTAGCACTCTTGACAGGCAACTGATCCAGCCGGAGCGATCTAGCCAGTTTGCGTGTTTGCCGTACGATTACGCCCTCTCGAACGCGCTCTTCGTCACGTTGAAACCAATCCCGAGTGTCATTCAAAGCCGGTACCTTTATCAGCTTACGGCGGCGGTTCGATGGACGACCCTTACGCACTCAAAGTCGTGTCGCCAGTAGCCTTTCTCGTCTTCGTCCTCCAAAACTGCGACGCCACCTTGACTCGTTGGAACCAGCGTTGGGGTAAGCCTAAGATGCATCGACTGGGATGCAAAGTCAAGGAGTCAAAGATGACCACGAACCCATTCGAAATTGCTCAAGCGCAGCTTGATGAAGCTGCCAAACTCCTCAAACTTGACCCGGACCTTCACCTGCTTCTCCGGCAGCCTCTTGCCGAACACCAAGTTCGATTTCCCGTCCGAATGGACGACGGTCGGGTCAAGGTCTTTACTGGGTTTCGCGTGCAATACAACGATGCGCGCGGGCCGTGTAAGGGCGGCATCCGCTTCCACCCCGATGAAACGATCGACACCGTTCGCGCTCTCGCCGCTTGGATGACGTGGAAGACCTCCCTTGTCGACATTCCGCTCGGTGGTGGCAAGGGCGGCGTGATCTGTGATCCCAAGAAGCTGAGTGTCGGCGAACTCGAACGGGTGAGTCGAGGCTACATCCGCGAGATTGGACACCTCATCGGCCCCGATGTCGATGTTCCTGCACCCGACGTCTACACAACTCCAGAAATCATGGTTTGGATGATGGACGAGTATGAAACCCATGCTCGGCCACCACGCAGCCGGAGTGATCACCGGCAAGCCACTGTTCTTGGGCGGCTCGGCTGGCCGGGGCGACGCAACGGCCCGAGGCGGCATGTTCACGATTCGAGAAGCGGCTCGAGAGATGGAAATCGACCTGAGCAAGACAACGGTCGCCATCCAGGGCTACGGAAACGCGGGAATGCATGCCCATAACCTGATGGTCGAGATGTTTGGCGCTAAGGTCATTGCAGTCAGTGACTCACGCAGTGGAATCATCGCTCGCACAGGCCTCGACCCCAACGCGGTCGCGGCTTACAAAACCGAAATGGGCACCTTGGCAGGATTCCCGGGTGCCGAACCGATCTCGAACGAGGCTCTTCTCGAGTTGGATGTCGACGTGCTGCTCCCCAGCGCGATCGAGAGCGTCATCACCGAGAAGAACGCCGACAAGATCAAAGCGAAGATCATTGGTGAATTGGCCAATGGGCCCACGACGCCAGAAGCCGACGTCATCCTCGATAAGAACGGAATCTTCGTGATCCCGGACTTCCTCTGCAATGCGGGAGGTGTGACCGTAAGTTACTTCGAGCAGGTCCAAAATGCCAACTTCGATCAATGGAAGCTCGAACTCGTCCACGAGAAACTGGATGACAAAATGACCAAGGCTTTCCGGGCCTTCATGGACATGCGCAAAGAGATGAAGGTCCATTCACGACTGGCCGCTTACCTGGTAGCGGTGGATCGTGTTGCCGAAGCCTGCCGAGCCCGCGGATGGGCGGTGAACACACCCGCGATCCCCGAGCTGCGCAAGGAGCAAATCTCTCACTAACTCAGTCATCGCAGAGCCGGGCCGCCGTTCGGCGGCTCGGCCGGCAACAGAAAAGCCCCTAGAACGGGGCTCATCTTGAACCTAAGACTTGGTGGACCGTGTAGGGCTCGAACCTACGACCCGCTGATTAAGAGTCAAGTTATTACGCGTCTTCGGGCATCCAGGTTCGTCCGCCTAGGTTCAATGAAACGCTCCAAGTGTCCATTTTCGGCCCATATGATCCACCGCAAGCCTCTCCGTAAACTGCGGATAAACTGCAGAATTCAAGTTCCCAGGCGGTAGAATAAACTGCATTATGGCCACCAGAGAGAGACGGGAGAAGGGATCGGGAAGCATCTTCAAGCGTGGAGACAGCTTCGTCGCGCAGATTCAGGATGGTTTCACCGCCACCGGGAAACCCAGATACAGGCAGGTTCGTTGTAAGACCAGAACCGATGCCGTGAAGACCCTCAATGAGATGACCTCGCTGTTGGTGCAAGGCAGGGTCATTCCGGGGAAGAACGGGTACACGGTCGCTGGCTGGTTAGACGTATGGCTAGACGACCACGTAAGGCCGAACCGTGAGTCCAAAACCTACGACTTCTACCAGCTGATGGCCAACAAGCACGTCAGGCCACACCTCGGACGATTGGAGATTCAAAAGATAACCCCGACTGATGTGTCCCGGCTGTACAAGCTGATCGAGGCCAACGGCGCGTCCGCCAACACTATCCAAGCCGTGAGGCGAACCCTTCGCGCTGCTTTCGGCGTGGCCATAAAATACGGACTGGTTCACGACAACCCAGTGTCCAAGACATTTGCTCCGAAGCTCCAGCGGGCAGAACGGACACACTTCACCGCAGAGCAGGTTCAGAAGCTGCTTGAGGCGCTGATCGGTTCACCTATCGAGAACCTGGTTCGCTTCACGTTGGCCACGGGCATGCGGATCGGCGAAGTCACCGGAGTGACGTGGAACTCGGTTGACCTGAAGCAAAAGACGGTATTTGTGGGGGCCCAACTTCAGAGGGTTGATAAGGAACTCATTCTGAAACCACTTAAGACCGAAAAGAGCCTGCGTACCATGCCCCTCGTCGGACACTCACTGGAGGCAGTACAGAGAGAACAGGAACGTCAGAAAACGGAGAACTACCCAAACCCACTCGACTTGGTCTTCCTCAACTCATGCGGCCGCCCGCTCGATCCTAAGTACGTCAACGAGCGGCTGCACGAAGCTCTTTCGCAGGCTGGCCTCCCGCGTGTCGGGATGCACTCGCTGAGGCACTCCGCCGCGACGTTCATGCTGATGGCGGGCTTGAATCTGCATCAAGTCAGCCGCTACCTTGGCCACTCGCAAATTGCCTTGACCTCCAATCTCTACGGCCATGTGCTTGATGGGGCGATGAGGGATGCGGCGGAGAAACTGCAAAGGTCTTACTCAGACAAATGGGAAGCAGGTCGCTCACCTTGACGCAGGTTTGCGCTGTTGACCCTGATCCGCCAAGGCTAATCAACATTCTTCCGGAGAGGATCCGTACGCTCCGCAATCTGATAGAATTAGGTGCGAATCGACAAGGTACTGTGTTATGCCAGAAAGCCTAAAGTACTTCATGTGGGGATACCAACCTCAATTTCGAAGCTCGGCGAATCACCTCGCCAGGCGATTGTTCGATCATCTTGATCCCAAACTCGCTCCGAAAGTGTTTCTGGTTGGCCTTATAGAATCCCCTGAAAGCGGATGGCATGAAGTGTGCCTTGACCCAGAGGATCCTGGGATTACGGTCGATTTGTTTGACAATGTAAAGGGTACCGCTGACGCGCTTGCCAACGAAGACCCTCGCGCTCAGATTATCCACACCTTGCCTGAGGCGCAGGCAAGTTCGAATGCCTTTGTCGTCGCTAGATCGCTCTCAAGTGCGGTTCGAGAGGCTGTTGCCTCAGCTTTACCCGACCGAGTTGTCTACTGCTCGCTTCCCGTACGAGTAGATAAGTACGACGTATTCGTAGTCCTGCACTTAGACGCGGATGCAGTTGCCACTCACCATAAGCTGGTGACGGAGGTCGTCGATTGGGATAACAAGCGTGTTCCGACCTCGCTCATCGACTCGACTGCCTTTGCCTTCTTTGACATGTGCCGCGCAGAACTAGATCGTGGTTCACCGGGTGCATCACTGGGCTCATTTGGCGGCGGGATTCACGAAGGTCTCAGAATGGCTGGGAACATTCTCGCCCTACGGGTCTCGCGCGTCTCTCGTCAATTCGGGGCAATAGACCTCTTTGAAACACTAAATGGTGTCGCATCGCTCTTCTATGAGAGAGAGGCCGGCCATGGTTCAGTTCTCCTCGCGGAACGGAACCATCCCAATGTCGTCGCGGAAATACTCCTGCGTGAACCCGTCCGGTTGAGCGAGCACCGGGCTATTCGAAGGCTCGTGCAAGTTGCCGCGGAAGGAAGCAGCATCCTTGCCGATGGCGAATTAGCTTACGGTTTTGGGCGCGTAAGTGGCCTCTACGATCCGTCTCGGGAAGACCTCTTCGAGATCGCGTTCTCTGGCCACCACAGGTGGGCCGTCCGTCATAATGGCAACACGCTCATGCGAGTGGAGTTCGGGAAGCCTCAGTCTCTCAACCTCGCATTCGATGAAGAGGAACTGAAGGATCGGCTTGACCGGCGTCTCTCCGGGGCCGGGCTCTCTGAACAGCATCTGATAGAAATCGTCAGATCAGCCTGTCGGTTGGGCCACGGCGCACTGGTTGTCATTTCTGAACATGCTTCCGAGGAGGCAAACCGACTCGCATCGCAAGCCACAGTCATAGAGCCAATTCAACTCTCCGAGAACTTACTACAAAAGCTGTGCTCTGTTGACGGTGCTATTCTAGTTGATCCTTCAGGCAGATGCCACGCCTTTGGATTGATTCTTGACGGGGTTGCTTCATCGCGAGGTGATCGAAGTCGCGGTAGCCGTTTCAACTCCGCAGTGAGGTATGCGGACAATAGAAGTGATTGCGTTATTGTCGTAGTGTCTGACGATGGGATGATCGACATCGTTCCAAAGCTACGGCCACGGCTACCTCGTGAGGCAATCGAGGATCTGGTTCAGAAGCTGGAAAGCTTAGTTGCTGGCGGCAATCGGGATGAGGTGGAGTTTAATGAGCTCATGTCAGTTGCCGTGCGAATTCAGTTCTATCTATCGGCTGAACAATGCAAGAGAGTGAATGATTCTCATGATGAATTCGTTGCAGCTAGGGAGTCGGAGATGGGCCGGATTTACGTGCTGCACTCCAGGGTTGAGCCTAATCCAGAGATGGACGAGTCGTACTTCCTCGACTGACGCCTTATGTTGACTTGCTCTTTGAACCCTCGACTCTGTTGTGTTTACTCGCTCTTGATGCTCGAAGTATCCTCGGCACACACTCAAGCAGTCTGTTGGGGCTCTTTCTGGAAGTCAGATCTATCGATTTAATCCACTGAGGAGGCGCTCTTAATTTCAATATCAACCGACACGAAGCCATACTTTGTCCAAAAGCCAAAGAAGTTGGATCGCTGGCCAACAATTAGCAGCACCAAGCCCCTTGTGACAACCGTAGAGTGCTTTAGAAGGCGAGCCATACTCAATCGATCGAGGCAAGACGGCCTAGGATGCTCCTCTGGGTGGGTGTGCCATTCGCCAAGATAGTGGACCTGGCCTTTGCTTTGCTGCCAGATGATTCTCGCGATGCGAGTTGATCTCCTTGCATCTCGTTTGAATGAACATGGTCCGCGCGCATCCTGCCCGCCGGGAGAGGTAGCAAACATGACGTGCAGCTTGTTTTCGGCTGGGAAGAACATACCCAAGAGGATTCCTCCCGCTTCGGCTTGTCCGTTAAGCTGGCGGAACCGGAGAGTTTTCTCTAGCGCCTTTTGATCAAAGACGACCCTTGGCATCTCCAGGTTTCGAGCCTTTACTCGCCGCATCGAGCGCATGCCTCAACTCGCATTATGTCCTCGATTTCAACACCATCTTGCTCGCTGGTCTCCTCTTGCGGTCGAGCAGTCCATTTTAGTCGGTAAGGGGAATCAACTGGTTTCAAGATTGCATCGCAGCATAAGGCGACAAAGCGCTGAAGTCGCGAGCCGCCAAACTGTCCAAATCCGGCACTGCACCCCGGCTCGTAGATGATTGAGCCAGGGTTCCGAGGCTCGTGGATTTCCTCGTCGCAATCAGGGCAACCCTTCTCGCCAACGACGAAGCGAACAAGCTGACCCTTCTCGGCATTAGTAGTGAGCCAAACCCTGTGTATGGCGGTCCTGGGTTGGCACAACTTCATGATGAGTGGAATGACGGCCTTTTCTATGACCTCATTTCCTGTTGCCAAGACGAACAGATCTGCGGTTTCCGCTAACTCCGGTAGAGATTGGATGTTGTTCAGGATATCTCCTTCGATAAACTCAATGGTAGCCCAAGGGCAATGCCGTCCAATCAGTTCCCCCATCACCTTAGCCTTCGGACGGCTGACTTGGTCGAAGCCAGCTGCATGCCGCAAAACGTTCTCTACTTTAAGGAGCTCAGGGTCGATCAACATCATCCGTTCGAAGTGGTGTGATTTTGCAAGTGCAAGCAGCAGGTGGCTACCGATGGAACCTACGCCGATGATAACCAAGTGCTTGAAGCCTGGTTCAGTCTGGCTTCCGGTCGTACGATGAACGAGTCGGGTAAGGTCAACGCGGTCGCCCCTAAATCGTGTCAGTTGCGCATTTGCGCCCCAACCGCGCATTTCCATGGCGATTGGATGCTTGCCAGGGCGAAAGCCGTTCACCGTATTCTGTGAGGGCTTGCTGTAATTCGGCGGCAGCCTAGTGTGACGCCAGGCCAACAGGGCCTCCCCACGGCTTGAGGAAACCGTGGAGAGGATGAGGGTTGACCTGCCTTCCTTGCGAACAAAGCTTTCCCATCGAGTGCGGATCTCTTTCGGGTGGGTCAAGAGAAGTTCGAAAAGCGCCCCGTTTGTTTGCGGGTATGGAGGCTTTGGCGGAATCACGTTTGGGACAAAGAGAGCCTTCCCGCGCACCGTCGGGACGCCGATTCCGGACTGTTTCAGCCAACGGATGCCGACCTCGGCTTCGTTGCAGGCCAAAAAAGAGTAACCCCCCGAGTATTTTCGGTCCAGCCAAATGAGTTCGACTTCCCTCGTCGTTTTGAAGTCGTCGAGCAGACACAAGAAGTGCTCCGGAGCCTTCCAATAGGATTGAAACTCCGATGCGAATTCGTCGGACATCACTCGCTCATCGTCTGCATTAAGCACACAACAAGCACGTTCAACGACCCAGAGAACAACGTCACCAATGTCCAAAGGATCGTAAGTTGACGTCGCCTTATCGCAGTAGCAGAGTTCTCCTCGCTGATCGATGTGCGGAACAACCCCGAACAGGTTCTTCTCTACAAAGACCGTGGGAAGCTCGAATGGAAATTGAGCCGTGACGCTGATTGTGAGGTGGTCAGCCCGCTTGGTGGCCACCTTGACCCTCCAGCTTTCGACGTACCCGGGAAGCTCTATTGGAACTGACTCAAGTTCAAAGTGGCCTCCAAGTGAGATACGGGCTTGCTTTCGCGCCGCCGCACCTAGGTCCGCGAACTGGGACTCAAGCGAAGTTTCCACTTGCAACAACCGGAGGCTCCCTTGTTATGAGGGCACCCGTAACTGACCCATCCTTATCTTCATCGGGCACTGGGAAGCGGGGACCGAATTGTTTCTCCCAGATCAGCGCTCCGTCCCGAACAGAATCGGCGTCGATGGCGTCTTGGCCGCGATCCGCGAGTGTCTTGAAGGCGTCTGCAATCGCGATCCTTTCTGCGTTAGTCCAGCCGAGGGTCAGATCTTCAAATGGTGCAACAGGCTTGGAAACGGAGCCACCGTATCGAATATGGGTGTCGCAAGCCCTGGCAGTGTCCACAACGGCCTGGTCGTATCGATCGCCAGACACGATACGCTCGGAGATCAAGATGGTCATCGTAACCGACTTCACCTTCATCAATGACCCCATCTTGTAATCACGCCATGCCTTGAAGAATCTTACTAGATCACGAAGGTCATCGTGCGATTTCTTGCGCTCTCCGAACCAGTTGACTAAGGCTGCAGGGTTGCTTTCAACAAACTGGTTCGGTTCGACGCCCTTTTCATACACCCGTATCGTCCCAAAAGAATCCACGCCATACGCCGGGATGTCGATGTGATACCCACCCTTGTACGGTACGCGCACACACCGCTTTCTCTTCTGGGGGTCACCGTGGGTCGCACCAGATACCGCATCGCAGACCCAACCTTGAATAGTGGCGGTTGACTCCCATTCAGTCGGATCGTCCCCAATGCACTTCAGATACATGCCGTCATCAAGGTCGTAATCGCCCTCGGTTGGGCGGACGACAGTCCCCATCTCGAATGAGCCTTGTTCTTCAAATTCTGGTACGGCGCGCTTCAGGGTCTCCTTCCAATATTTCGTTATTCGATCTCGATTGGCATTGCGAGAGGTCCGGAGTGATGACAAATCATCCCCAATCAGCTCGATGTTGCCGAGGAATCCTTCAAACTGCGCTTGGTTATTTGCCATGGTTGAAATTATACCTGCACATACGTCTAGTCAAACATTCTCTTGAGGTCTGGGCTGTTTTTGTCGTTGTGAGCCCTTGTTTGACCCATCATCATGAGCTCGCCGATTTCCTCTCGGCCCGCCCCGTCCAACTTGAGGCGCTTGGACTGTGCCTCGGTGAGATTATCTGGCTGGACACGAAAGTAGACATTGGGAACGTTGCGGAGAAGAAACCGCGCGGTTTGGTGTGCACCGAGCTTGGAAGACTCCATCGCATAGCTGAGTAACTGTGGAATCAGCTTCATGCCGCGTTGATACTTCCCTGTATTGCCGAAGCCAGAAGAACTTGGCAGACCAATGGACAGCATTTGGATGGAGTCGAAGTCGCGATCCTCTCCAACGTAGTAGTTGAGGGCCTCCGTGATGGCGATCACCGATGGATTGTTGGCCCAGAGGCCTCCGTCGATGTACGTGTAGGGCGTCCCCGCTTCATTGATCTTGGCGATGGGTAGAAACCAGGGAGCTGCCGCGGTCGCCATGGCTACTTCAGCCATAGAAATATTCAGGTCTCGCTTCAGATGGGAAACTTGAGGCTCACCCAGATGAGACTTGAAAACCCGCGGGGAGCAATCCTGTGCATTCACCGCTGGAATGAGAAGACGCGTAGCTGCGTCAGCCATCGTGAGCTGACGGTCAGAGGCCGTATCCTTGAATACCTCTTTAAGGGCATTGTTCAAGGCTCCGCCGTGGTATCCGTGGCCTCCAACAATCCTTTTATAGATCATTACTCCCGGAAGGTGTTTGGGGAAAATCGCCGACCCGTGTTCTCGGTAGAACTTGAGAACGTCTGACGCGCTCAGACGCGCGCCAAGGCCCAGCGCAATGATGCCACCTGTCGAAGTCCCAGCGATGAGGTCAAAGTGCTCACAGAGGTTTACCTTGAAGTGATCTTCGAGCGTGGTAAGGTAGGAGCACGCGTAGACCCCCTTCATACCCCCGCCGTCAAGGCAGAGTATCCGCATGGGTCGCTTCTCCCTCGGAGCGGGAGCAGGAATGTCTTCTTCCTGAGTCATTTGAATCATAGTTTGCATGTTAGGGAAGCCCAGCAACTCCATTGAATGTCTTGGCGCGGATTGGCTTGAAGTGTTCGTTTGACCTGATCGATAGGGTCGGTGCCCCGGTATCTCTTTTCATTCCTGTCCTCCAGAAACCAAGCCAAAGAACCGCTCAAAGAACGCGACTAGTCTTGCGAGCACTCGCTGTTTTTTCTCGCCATGCCCACCGTCCGCTGAGAAGCGAGTTGCTGGAGGCAGAACGCGGGTGATCGCTGTTCCGCTGGTGCGAAGCGATCCGTCACGGAACGCTGTGTCCACGTAGGCTCGGGTTTCGTCTGGTCGGAGGTTCTCATCTGCGATGATCTGCTCGAGTTCAGCTTCGCGACGTGCGGCAATAAACGTTCGCCACTCGTCGTCTACCTCTCCGGTGGCCGATAGCGAGTCTACAAAGGACTCGATCAGGTCTTTCTTGTTCCTGAGTGTTGGCGACGAATCAACTGCGCGGATGATCTGAGCGCGGATTTCCACGTCTTCTCCGTCGCCCTTTGCCTCGCGGAACCTGGCTACTAGCATCAGGATGTAGTCAACGTTGATCTCGACCTGCTTGATCAGCTCAATCTCGAAGACGATGTCATTGATGATCTGCTCCTTATCAGAGTCACGCCCTTGCCGGAAGTCAGCGTAGATGTCGAGGTAGACGCTTCGGTAGTCCTGTCCTTGCCGCTCGGTGAGAATCTCGTTGCCTTCAAAGTCATCGAAGGATGTCAGGATGTTTTGCAGTCGTAAGATCGTGCCGAACAGGGCTACAAAATCCTTCTTCGCCTGCTCTCCAATGATCTGCTGTCCAAGCGGGAAGGTCGTCACCAACTCCTGCACCTTCGCTTCGTACTCGCCGAAGTAATCGCCGTATGGCTTGAGGATGGCGATGCCCTTGGCGTCCTTGTTACCAAAAAGTGCGAGTGCGTCGTTGGTTTCCTTCTCAAGATCGCGGAAGCTGACGATATTGCCGTACGCTTTCACCGAGTTGAGAATCCTGTTTGTGCGTGAGTACGCCTGGATCAGGCCGTGTGCGCGAAGTCCCTTGTCCACGAATAGTGTGTTTAGCGTGGTCGCATCGAAACCCGTCAGGAACATGTTGACCACGATGACAAGGTCAATCTCGCGATTCTTCATCCGAAGCGACAGGTCCTTGTAGTAGTTCTGAAACTTGTCGTCGGATGTGTCGTAGCTCGTGCCGAACGTCCCGTTGTAGTCTTTGATCGCTGCGTCCAAGAAGTCGCGCGAGGAGCTGTCCAGCGCCCCGGTCTCGAAGCCCTCTTCTTCGAGCGCGCCGTCCTCTACGGCTTCGTTTGCAGCAAATGAAAAGATCAGGCCCATCTTGATGCGGCCGTCAGGGGTCAGCCCTTTTTGCAGCTCGGTAAACTGGGCGTAATAGCGTTTAGCCGCTTCGATCGAAGCGGTTGCAAAGAGGGCATTGAAGCCTCTGACCCGGGTGGTCGTACGCAAGGCTTCCACCTTGTTTCGTCCCCCAGCAACATCGCTGACGTTCGCGATCAGGGAGTGCACGTAGCCGCTGGAACGCTTTGTCTTCTGGTCGAAGTGCTCCAAGATATACGACGCCACCTGGCGCAAGCGTTGGGGAGCGAGAAGTGCCTTCTCCGTGTCGATCGCCGCGACCTTTTTGTCGATGACGTTGCCAACCTTCACCGTGTTGATGTAGTCGATTCGGAATGGCAGGACGTTCTTGTCGGAGATTGCATCGACAATCGTGTAGGTATGCAGTCTCTCGCCAAAAGCCTGCTCGGTGGTCTTCAGGTTGGGGTTGCCGCCGCTAGACATATTGGCGGTGAAGATCGGTGTCCCCGTGAAGCCGAACAGGTTGTATCGCTTGAACGCCCGCGTAATGTCGGTGTGCATGTCGCCAAACTGCGAGCGATGGCACTCATCGAAAATGATCACAATGTGCCCGCCAAAAATCTCGTGTCCCTTGTTTGCGGCGATGAAGGTCGCGAGCTTCTGGATCGTCGTGATGATGATCCGTGCCTGCTTGTTTTCCAGCTGGCGCTTGAGAACTGACGTGGACGTGTTTGAGTTGGCCGCGCCCCTCTCGAAGCGGTCGTACTCGCGCATGGTCTGGTAGTCGAGGTCTTTGCGGTCCACCACGAACAGCACCTTGTCCACGCTTGGCATCTTGCTGGTCAACTGTGCGGTCTTGAATGAAGTCAGGGTCTTGCCGGAGCCGGTGGTGTGCCACACGTATCCGCCCGCCTCCACTGAACCGAGCTTCTTGTAGTTGGTGGCAATCTCGATCTTCTGCAGAATCCGCTCGGTCGCCGCGATCTGATACGGGCGCATCACCAGCAGCATCCGGTCGGCGGTGAGGACGCAATAGCGTGTCAGGACATTGAGGATCGTGTGCTTGGCGAAGAACGTCTTGGCGAAGGCATTCAGGTCTTGGATGGGCTTGTTCTGCGAATCTGCCCACCATGACGTGAACTCGAATGAGTTCGAGGTCTTCTTGACCTTCTTGGCTCCGGCGGCGTCCTGTATGTGCTGTCGGCGGGTGGTGTTGCTGTAATACTTCGTCAGCGTGCCATTACTGATGACGAAGAGTTGGACGTATTCAAAGAGTCCAGAACCCGCCCAAAAGCTATCGCGCTGATAGCGGTCGATCTGGTTGAAGGCTTCGCGGATGTCCACGCCCCGGCGCTTGAGTTCGATATGAACCATCGGCAAGCCATTGACGAGAACGGTCACGTCGTAACGATTCGCGCGTGAGCCTTCGATCTCGTACTGGTTGATGACCTGGAGGCGGTTGTTGTGGATGTTTTGGCGGTCAATCAGCTTGATGTTCTTGGTCGAACCGTCATCGCGGGTCAGAAGCTGAACTGGGTCTTCCTGAATTCGGATGGTCTTTTCGACGATGCCATCGTTCTGCCCGGCAACCTTGGTCTCATAGAACTGCTTCCACTCGGGGCCAGAGAACGTGATGCCGTTCAGAGCTTCCAGCTGCCTCCTCAGATTGGTGATCAGCTGCTCCTCCGAAGTGATTTGCAGGTGCTCGTACGCTTGCCGTTCAAGCTGCTCTATGAACTCGCGCTCCAAGGCGTCTTCGCTCTGGTAGGTTGCCTCCCGGACCACGGTATCGGGCACGAATTGAGCAACGACCGTGCTCTCATTGGAAACCGCGATGGGGTCGTACTGGTAAGGCCTGCGCTCCTCGCTCATCTGGCCTCCTGAAATGTCAGCAAGCGGTCGCGGTAGTGTTCGTATTGCTTGCGGCGGGCGTTGAGTTCGGCGGGAAGCCCGATATTGAGGTCATTTACTAGCGCATTGAACTTGTCGAGTATCCCAACAATATGATCCTGCTCCTCGCGTGAAGGCACAGGGATTGCAATCTTTGAAAGACCATCGGCGGATAAGCGTTTGACCTTCCCACGTGCCACGTGCTTATTCTTCTGTGTATGGAAGTCATCCGTTTGCATGGCGTAGGAAACATACTTTGGATTCAAATTGCTTCGAAAAAATGCAGTGTCGTCGTGTACAGCAACCGGTTCACTTCCCAGCCATGCTACCGCCTTAGCGACGTCTTCGACTGTTTCACCGACTGTCGCGATCACAACATCCCCGGAATGTGCAAAGCGCAGTTGATCTCTTAGGTCAAGTCGAACATGTGTCAGCGCAGCGTCGGCCGAAACGCCGTAGTGAGTGTAGATTTCTCCATAGTGAATTGATGGAATGCCTACATCAACCACGTCGTTCTTAGTAAATCGGCGCCCCCTCTGAAACTTTCCAACTTCACCCATGGGCACCTTTGAACCATTGGAAGAAGCAATTATTGAATCGCGATAGAAGGTATACTGACGCAGTCTAGCCTCAAGCTCCGCCTCAAGTTCCGCCTCAAGTTCCGCCTCAAGCTTACTAAATGCATCTAGAGTTTTGATGATTTCCCGTTGGACTTCGATAGGCGGAACTGGAATGCGAAATGTCCCCATCACGGTAGCATTCAAGTTGTTGATCGTTGTCGTTGACAGTGCGCTCTCCAGATATTCTGAAAAAGAACGACCGACCAGTAAGTGAAATAGAAAACGGGGCTCAACTACTCCATTGGTCCTAAGCACGGCCATAAACCCGCCAAAGACATAGTCAATGTCTTTCCAAATGTATGCAACTTTACCGACATGCGCCTTACTTCCACTAGCTGCACTAATGAGAATGTCGTTGGTGTAGAGTTTTTGGTCGGGGCGCACCCTAACTGTTCCAGACACACATCGGACATCTTCAAAGTTCAGGGTATTTGATGAAAGTGTAATGTTGTTTGACCGTAGAACTCTAATCGGACCATCAGCTTGCTCGTCAAGCTTGCCGTACGTCACTCCCCGAACATACTTCGCCACTTCAGTGACGCTTCTATACTCAACACCATTCGGACAATACTCGTGAATCAAGTCGTTAAGGTGGCTCATCGTCCACGCTCCAAATCTGCCACGATGGAGTCTATCTGAGTTCGTAGTTCATCTTGTCGGGCAACAATTTGCGCGATCTCAGCGTTAAGAGCCGTAATGTCAGTCGCTACAGAACTATCCTCTTTTGCGACATACGACGAAACTGCAATGTTATAGTTGTTCTCGGCTAGCTCCTCCTTCGCGACGAGGTGGGTGAAGTGGGCGATATCATTCCGGGCAATGAAGGCATCGAGAATCTTTCGCTGATGATTGGCAGTAAGCCTATTTTTGTTCCCCACGCGGGTGAACTCGGTTGAAGCGTCGATGAATAGGACCGCATTGTCCTTCTTGGACTTCTTGAGCACGATAATGCATGTCGCGATGGTCGTACCGAAGAAGAGATCGGGCGGAAGCTGGATCACCGTGTCAATGTAGTTATTGTCGATCAGGTACTTGCGAATCTTCTGCTCAGCACCACTCCGGTAGAGGACGCCCGGAAACTCAACGATAGCCGCCGTGCCATTGACGGCCAGCCAACTGAGCATGTGCATCGTGAACGCAAGGTCTGCCGCTGACTTTGGCGCTAGCACCCCAGCCGGAGCGAAGCGGGAGTCGTTGATCAGAAGCGGGTTCGAGTCGCCATCCCACTTGATGGAATACGGCGGGTTGGAAACGATGGCCTCAAACGGCTCGTCGTCCCAATGTTTGGGATCAATGAGAGTGTCGCCATGCGCGAGGTCGAACTTCTCGTAGTTCACGTCATGCAGGAACATATTGATACGAGCGAGGTTGTAGGTGGTCAGGTTGATCTCCTGCCCAAAGAAACCTTGGCGGACGTTCTCCTTGCCAAGTACCTTGGCAAACTTGAGGAGCAGTGACCCTGACCCGCAAGCCGGGTCGTACACCTTGTTCACCTGGGCCTTGCCAACAACCGTGATGCGAGCAAGAAGTTCGGAAACTTCCTGTGGCGTGTAGTATTCGCCTCCCGACTTACCAGCTGAGGATGCATACATCTGCATCAGGTACTCATAGGCGTCCCCGAAAACGTCGATCGAGTTGTCCTCGTAGTTGCCAAGGGGTAGGTCCCCTATGGCATCGAGGAGCTTGACCATCTTCTCGTTGCGCTTTGCAATGCTTTGCCCGAGTTTCTGGGAGTTCACATCCAGATCGTCAAAGAGGCCCTTGAGGTCATCTTCGCTATCTGTACCGACCGCCGAACCTTCGATGTTCTTGAATACCCGCTGAAGGGTCTCATTTAAGTTTTCGTCCTTGGGGGCACGCTTGCGGACGTTCTCGAAGAGTTCGGATGGCAGGATGTAGAAGCCCTTCTCAGCGACTGTCTCCTTTCGACCGAACTCCGCGTCCTTGTCGGATAGCTTGGCGTAGTCGAAGTCGCTCTCACCCGCCTCGCGTTCGAGCTTGTTGATGTAGGCAGTCAGGTTCTCCGAGATGAATCGATAGAACAGCATGCCAAGCACATAGGACTTGAAGTCCCAACCATCTACAGAGCCGCGCAGATCGTTGGCAATCCGCCAGATCGTTTTGTGCAACTCGGCGCGCTGCGCTTCGCCCGTGGCTGGAAGCATTACTTTAAGCCTCCCATGGCCTGCACTTGGGCAGGAGCCCGCATTGAGCTGTTGAGTTCAGATTCCTTGATCGACATTCCTTTGTTTTCCGAGTTCCGTCCAAGTCCTTTCTTGGGTTCATTCTGGCAGGTTGTTGCGCCAGTTTCCAGGGTTTGCTGGCTCCACGAAATGTTTCCCCGGCGCACCGCGATTCGCGCCTTGGAGAACACAGTGAGACGGTCCTGGGGTGAATACGCACCTTGCACCACCAAAACGATCGGCTCCGTTTCAAGTTGAGCCGGGATTCTACGATCCGGCAGCGCTGTGGCTATACGGCAATGCTCGCTTGCTTGAAGCAAAGCTCGCGACCGTTGAGGCTGCCCATGGACCGTCCACGCACAGTCCAGCCGAGCTTGATGAAGTCGAACGCACGTCGGAAGCGCTCGTTCTCGACGGCAAGGTCCTCGTCTGCGGGATTCATAGCCCAGCACACCAACGCTCGGCGGTCGTACCGCTTCGATGGGGCGCGCCGCGAGTCCTCTGTTTCTCAGGAGGGTTCCATCACCACCTTGGCCCCGATCTCAAGGAGGAACCGTTCCGGGTGGCCAGGCTTTGGCGGTATCAGTTCGACCCACAGACCGATCTGGTCGTCTCCAGACGGGCACCGGATCGACTCCCGACCTACGCTCGCCATAACCCTACGGTTGATCGTTTGATCCAGAGAATAGTCAATCGGGACTTCACGGGCTGCCTTTTTGGCAATCCCGAATTCTAGACCCACGCCCCTCGTATCAGAGGGGCTTTCTCTTCGGTGTTGTTCGGTCCCGTGCGCTAAATTTGACGCGAACCGTGAGTCCTGCATGGTCGTAGGATGCGAGTCGATGTTTCGGGCAAGCAGTTCGTCTTTCCCCGGCAATGCGCCTGCTGCGGTCGGTTTCCTGGTACCCGCCTGACCATTAGTGGAAGCGAGAGAAACCGAAACTCACGAACGAGGGGCTGGGCATGGGACGTACCGTACTGCCGCGACTGTGTGAGCCACGTCAAGCTGGCCGATCGGAACCTCGTTGGTGCTCTCTCCATGGTCGCCTTGGCTGGAATTGGTACCTTCGTGAGTTTGGCAATGGGTGTGAGCTGGATCATTGGCCTTACTGAGTTCCTCAGCATAGCGGTATCCACTACGGTCACCGTTCGGCTCCTCTTCGCCCGGCTGAAGGGGAACCGATTCGCTGGCTGCACGGCCCTCACTCGAAGCGTTCGGTATCTCGGCTCGTCGGGCAACTGGCACTCATTCGACTTTCAATCTCGGGCGTATCTGACGGCTTTTGTTCGGGCAAATCGACTCAAGCTCGTCAACGCTTCAGCCACGATTAGTTCGATGCTGCGCGGGCTGGAACTGAGCGAGTTTCAGGTAGCAAGGCGAATCACACGAAGGCCCAAGTAGTTCGGAAAACGTTCGGTTGGAGAAACTACAATTGCGACCATTTTGGTCAGCGGTCACGCTGGAATTCACCAAATGAAAAAGCCACAACCCAGCGCCCCAGCCGTCTGCCACAACCGCGTCGCCGCTGTGATGTCTCATACGAGCCGGTACAGCTTTCGCGGAACTTCACGGTTGGCAAAGGACTCGAAGGTCGCCAAATCAACGATTTGCCATATTATCCATGGTAAGACCAATCCCCTGTACAAGACAGTCGCCCCGATTATCAGAAGCTTGGAGTTTCAGCTAGCTCGGAAACTTAACGTCCGCGAGGTCTTTTCCGAGGACGGTACTTTCCCAACAAAGAACATCTGCAAATTAGTGGGCTGCCGGGGTTGTTTGCCTGACCAGCTTCACGAGCCAGACGGCGGCATCAAACCACAATGGGCTCATGTTCGGCCTGGAAGATGGACGGGCGACGTGGCTGAGTTCGAGGAGGTCGGAGAATGAAGCCGCTCGCTAGCAACGGCTACAGCAACCGCAGCAGCAACAGCGGTTTTATAGCTCTCAAGGAGAGAGTTGAGCATTTGGGCTTTAGATCGTTTCAGACGTTGGTCTTGTTGTGGCTTGGAGCTAGAGGATATCGTGACATATGCTCTCTAGGTCGGCATCATCGAAGGGGTCGCCGACAAATTAGCGGTGCCGATTGGGTGGCCAAGTTGCCCGGTTCATCTGAGGTCTCCGTCGCCATTCAACTCCGCCATCGAGGCACGCCGACACCCCGCCTCTCTGTCGATGAGCTTCGGGGGTTCATGCTGCGCTCAGATATTCCGGTTGGATTGATTGTCACGAGTTCTCAGTTTTCAAAACCGGCAGTTTCTGCAGCGTCTGAGTTTCCAGGCAGACCGATTCGGCTGGTTGGATCTCATGAGTTAACCCAGTCCCTGATGGCTCTTGGCCTTGGTCTGAAACTGGATAGGGACGGACTTGTGATCAACGAGGGGTTCTTTCACTCGCTGGGCAGCCTGGGCTCCGCTGCCCTGTTGCGTCCGGACAGTCCACCAGTTGTTCCCGCAGTTCAGCGTCCAGCCGTCGATACAGGCTTTGGGCAAGTCGAACCTCCTCAAGAATCACTCGTCAGAATCGCCCTGATTATTGGAACAGTCCTTCTGATCTGGGCCCTGCTGTATTGGTGGAGTCGATTGGGCCGATGACTGAACTAAGACCGATCGGTGAGTTCTTGCCGGAGGCACCTAATCGGAACCGGCCGAGTGGCAAGTCGCCGGACGAAGCAGTGCTCAGCCAGCGTGAGGAGTTGATCTTGGAACTGGTCCAAGTCGGCATCGGTCTGCGTAAGGCCGAGAGCCTGCTCAACCGATATCCCGAGCGGGAGATCGTCCGTCAGTTGAAGTGGTTGCCGTTCCGCAAAGCTCGGCGGCCCGCTTCGCTGCTGATCGTGGCGATTGAGCAGCGCTACGACGCGCCGGTCTACGGCGGAGAAAAGGAGTCTCGTGGCTAGCGGCACCACTCCGTTCCCCAACTTCCTCCTCGACCGGGTCATGCCGAGACTTAAAGATACCGAGTGGCGAGTTCTCTGTGTCATTGTTCGGCAAACGCTGGGCTGGCAGCTGGAATCTGGTGCCCGCAAGAGCGCTGACTGGCTGTCCCACTCCCAGCTCAAGCGCCGAACTGGTCGAGCGAGCGCTGCCATCAGTCAGGCCATCGAAATGCTCGTCCAGTCAGGTCTGATCACCGTCCGAGATTTCAGCGGCCAGTCTGTGGTCTCCTCGGCAGAGCGGCGTCGATCTCACCATCGCCTTTGCTTCAGCCTGCATCCACGGGTCCTCTCCACTCGCTTTCAACGTGGCTCGCTAGATTTTGGTTTTCGAAGTTCAGAAAGCGAAAACAACAAAAGAAACCCACACAAAAGAAAAATACAACAGCAACGATTCTTGGCGGGGTGATGCGATTACCGGTGTCCAATGAGGCGCAGCTTCGATCCTTTCGTCAGCTCTACTTCGAGCAATTCGCAGTAGAACTGAACTCAAGCGAACTAGCCGTTGTTGCCAATCGCTTTCTGCAGCTTTATTATCTACTACATCATGCGCTGGATACGATACAGCCGGAAGAGTAGCGAAGGCTCCGAAAGCCAGATGCAGAGTATTCCGGACCAGAATTCGGTACTGCATCGGATTGAGCGCGAACAGCACCTAACGATTGCCTACAAACTCGAAGAGGCCCGCTCAGCCAAGATGCCAGGGATCAGACCCGTCTTTGCCGAAATGATCCGGTTGATCGAGAATGGCAAAGCCGATGGCATTCTCTGCTGGCACCTCAATCGTCTCAGTCGCAATCCAGTCGATGCTGGCAAGCTTTCTTGGCTACTTCAACAAGGAATTCTCAAATGTATCAAGACGCCCTTTCGGGAATACCATCCAGAAGACAACGTCTTGATCATGGCCGTCGAAAACGCCGATGCCAACAACTATGTTTTGGAGTTACGCCGGAACATTCGGCGTGGGCAAGCAGAGAAGGCAGCCCGAGGTTGGTATCCGCGGAAGCCACCCGGCGGCTATCTGACCAACCGTGATACCGGCGAGATCGAGGTCGATCCAGAGCGCTTTCCGTTGCTCCGTCGAGCCTGGGAGTTGATGTTGACCGGTGCCTACCCGGTACCGGACCTTCACGCCAAGCTGGAGGGATGGGGGTACACAACTCGTCGGTTGCACCGTAAGTCACTGACCCCTCGTCCGGGAAAGATGATCAGCCGGTCCAACCTCTACAAGCTGTTTGACAACCGCTTCTATCTCGGCGAATTCAGATTCGAGGGCGAAGTTCATCGAGGCAAACACACCCCGATGGTCAGCCAAGAGGAGTTCGCCCAAGTCCAGGAGATCATCCACGGTGTCCATCCGAGTCAGCCAATGCGGCATGTCTTTGCGTACACGGGCCTGATTCGTTGCGGTGGCTGCGGCTGTATGGTTACGGCCGAACGCAAGACCAAACATTACCGAACGACCAACCGCACCGTCAGCTACGTCTACTATCATTGCACCCGAACGAAGATCTGCTCTGAACCAGCAGTGACAGAAGGCTACGTCGTGGGCGTTTTGAAAGAAAAACTCGCGCGTTGCCGTTTGAATCCGGCTGCCGTCGAGTGGGCACGAGAAGCGATCCTTGCGCAACCTGAGGCGCTGGAAAGTCTGCCGGTCATGCTCAAGCGAGACGAGGCCGAGCTGAAGACCGTCCGCTCAAAGCTGGAAGGGCTCTATGAGTTGCGGCTCAACGGCGAGCTTACCGCCGACGAGTTGAAAAGTCTGAAAGCCAAGTATCAAACACAGTCCGACCGATTAGAGCGCAGTATCGAGCGCCTAGCGCATCTCGGCGAACGCAACCGCCAGACCATTAGTAACCTCCTGACCTACCTCACCACTGCCGATGAGCTGTTCGACCGAGGCGACGACAAGATCAAGCGACAGATTGCTCGCTTGCTGGCCGATCAGTATGTTCTCACCCTGGGCGAACTGAGAGTGCAGCCCAATCGACTCCTTGAACCACTGATTACCCTAGAACCTCTGCACGAGCACCCCGATATGGTTCGCACGGGCACACGTACGCCGGAAAATCCCTTACTGTGCTCGTGGGTTGATCACGTCCGAACTCTGTTACGGACCGAAGGTGTTTCGTTCGGGAAACTAGGTGAGGAAGAACAGGCTTGGAAGTGTCCACCCATTGTCTTACCTGCACCACGAAAAACCTCTTCTGTTTCCCGGAAGAAACGAAGAAGGCCTACTGCTTGATGAGCTTAGTTTTGCGCTTCATTGCGCGGCTCCTGGTCTTGCGCCGCCGTCGCTTCACTTGCCGTTGAACTTGCTCGTTGCTCTCCATTTGGTCCTGTGCGTGCGTCAAAGCCAATACAACTGCAAGAAGCGACGGGCGACGTCAGCCGCTTCCTCTGCTGACAGCCGAACACGGTGTCCAACCATCACTATGGACAAACCTCAACGGGTCCCTTCCGATTCTCTCGAAGCGTCAAGTTATGCCCTAAAGCGACGATGACGAGAGACCGGCACCTGAGCTTTGATGCTTCTCATCGCTTGCTCACGCACAGCCTCAGAACCTTCGAAGGGCCAAGCACTCAGTGCTTTGAGCGCTCGGTTTCGCCAGGCAACCCGCTCGTCCTGTTTACCACGAAGCTCGCTGATACGGGATGCCGCTACCATTGCAAGGCTATAGTCTCGCGCTTCCCGCTTAGCCTCGTCTTTGGGGAGTTTAAGATAGGCTTCTGCGCTGGCGATTAGTAAATCACCGCCTTCGTCCTGTCCCTGCGAGGCGAGGGCACTTCCAAGCATAAACTGAACTCGTGCACGAAACGAATCGGTCTGGCTTGGCATTTCGCCCAACGCCATCAGGTCATTGGTTGCTTCAAGAGCGCATCGAAGGTAGAGTACAGCGTCCGGGGTGTTTCCCTGCAAGATTAGTGCTCGACCTCTATCGCCAAGACCTAGGCAGAACGCTCTCCGAATCGCTAAGGTGTCACGGATGAGCAGGGAATCGACAAGCGAATACCTGTACTGAGGCCAATTGGTCAGGTCGTTCACCACCTGCCATGTTTCGGGTACGAATCGACCCAGGATTCGATGGCCGGCGCGAAAGTCGTGTTCCGCTGAAGAGGCGCTTACTTCGATCGTACAGAGTCCCCGGTAGATTAGAGCCAGGCCGACCGGTAAACGTAAATCGTCATTTGAATCGGGTGTAAAGCCCCACGCATCGAGTGCCTCTGTGCAGCCCCTCGCCGCTTCGGCATGTTTGCCTTCAGCAAACCTGATCCTGGCTATTAAAAAGTGACCCAACCCTAGCCACCGTCGGCCCGACGGGCTCTGGTCTATGGACTTCGCGATCCTAATGGCTTCCGCGCAGGAATTCTCCGCTTGTCCTGATGACATGGTGAGCGCCAGTTCAGCCCTGGAGATCAAAGCGCGTACCAGGATCTCATCCCTTCCTGGCATCTTGCTTTGTCGAATCTCGCGAATGAGATCGTCCAGGTTTCCCAGAGCCCGATCAGCACCAAGCGGAGGAATTCCCTTGGCGTCGGCGGATGCCTGAGTCTGGTACATTCGAAGCCGAACTTCCACTGACAACGGCCAAACAGCGTGCGCCCCCTTGAACGCTTCATAGGCCCGATCCGGCCTACCAAGCGCTATGTACGCATCTCCTACCAGCCAATACGGCAAGGCGGCAATGTCCGGCCGAAACACATGAAAACGCCTACAAGTGCCTGGAGCAAGCGAGTGAACAACATCGGTTGGCTTGCCGGAATAGCGGGCAACAAGTGCGTCCAAGAGCCTTCCGAGAATCTCACTCGTTGCGGCATCAGGCATTTCACGGTGAAGTCGCTCAATAGTATCCGCAGCTCCCGTGAAATGATCGCTTGATTCATCTGTCTCCAAAACTCTTGCCATCATCAGCCCGCGAACGAGCCCCAACTTCTTGGCGACAGCATCGTGTGTTGCCGAACTAGAAATCGACATTGCAAATGCGGTCAGGCTGCCAATAATGCCGACAAGAATGATAAACGCCACCAGGCGGAGACGCGCATGCTGGATGAAGTGCTGGGCATCGACCTCTTTGGGCTTGAGTGGGTATAAGACAAGAACCCAGTGCTTAGGAGGAATCCGCTTCACGATGCTATAGCCGAGCATGAACGCAAGGAAAGACACGAAGGCAACCAGCGAAATGGCGCTCCAGTGATTATTATTGATAGCGTTGATAATATCAGGCACGTCGAACCCCCGTGACGGCCCATGCCCATCCGAGGTCCTTCCCGCCATCCTGCTTTGTGGGCCGACTATTGGCTCTTAGACGCATTTCGGACGGCCCCGGTTCTATTGCCGGGGGAGAATTGCCGAATCTTAATGCACATCGACTTCCGACCGCGTGCACGAGGGCCTGAGGCATGATCGTTCACTATTCCCGACTAGGCGAGCAGGTTCGAGCAATTCGGTCGGACAAGGAGGTTCCCCAGCGGCCCTGTCGTACCGTCCACCGTGTTCCGCATCCTGACTCTGAGGACAGTTGAAGGTCTAGGGTAGCTTCTTCCCAAAAAGGTGGATGGACTCTGCTTGACCTATGAGCCCAGTACGGCTCCGCGTCAGCTCTGAGCGGCGTGAACAAGGTAAGTCGATCCGGGAGACTAGCCGGAGCGTGACGGGCAAGGGGGTCAAGCTCGGCGCGCGGGGAATCTACTCACGCCGACGTCCCGCTGGCGGGTTCTGAATAGATAATGAAGTTCCGGTGCAAGACTTAGGCCAGGTCGTCCACAATGAATCTGGTCCGCTCGTACAGTTCGTCAAATGTGATGATCTCGATCCCCGAAATCTGTCGGCGAAACAGTTCAAAGGATGAAAACTGTTCCTCGTTTACGCCATGCTTGGTGACAAATTGGTCGAGTTGGCCGATTACGATCAGTCCCTTTGGCTGGACGAACGCTATGTCCTCTCCGGACGGATTTCCTTCTTTATCAGCAATTTTCTTAAAAGCTTGACCAAGCTTGAGGCTCACTTTGTGTAGCGTTTTCTGAACCTGGCCAATAGCTCCTTGTAAATCCTCGCCTGGCACGAACACCCCCGGACGATCATAGTTCTTTACAAGCGGGGTCAGATGCGTCTTGATTTCACAAAAGATGGCGTTACTAACACGCCCCTTCGTCTTAAGGAGTGCGTCTGTCCGCTTGCCAGCCCCATCAAACATGTCGTTGCCAACAACAATCGTTTCCAGCTTATGATCCTTCAGACCCTCGCAGGCCACAAGCTGCAAGCCATATCCAAAAATCCAGGTGTTTGCTTCAAAGAACTTTTGCCAAACATCCTCGTCTCTGGGCCCATATTTTTCCTTACATTTAGCAAAGTAGCCAGGGTCATCCAGAAGCCGCTTGAAATTGGTAAGACTCTTCTTTCTGCCTGCTATCAAGGCGACGTCTCGCTCCGTAATTTCCCCTTTGAATGCCTCCGCGAACTGCGCCATCGCTGCTTCCTTCCCAAGCGCGTTGAGCAATTTCGACAGAGTCTTCTTTTCCTCCGCCGAAACAACTGCAAGTGCGGACCCGGTGAGTACGACGCCATCGAATTCTGAAACAAATCGAAGTAGGCGGGAAAAGTTCTCGTGACAGTCACGGAAGTCCACTCGCGCCTTAATTGCCCGCGTCTCTCCAGCCAAGACGGGTGTTTCGACCAGGCCAACGGTTCTCTTGGTGCGATGAACGATTTCGAACTCAAACCGTGGCTCGAAGATCCCTTCAGGGCTCTTGATTAGGGTCACCGCACACTGCTTTTGGATCCGGGCTGTTCTCTTCAGAACGAAATGCTTCACCAGGGATTTCTTGGTGTTCTTGAAGTAATAAAATGTGTCCCTGCCAGCATCGGCAATCTCAAGATTCTCGAAGTCGTCCTCTCCAACAACGAAGTCAGTCTCGTCAGCGAATGAAAGCACCATTTTCTCTGCCTCTCAGCCATTATGCCTCAAGAGTGATCCTCCACTGGAAAGTCGATGATAACACGCTTGCCGTAGCTGGTAATGTACCAGACACAATTGTAGAAGAGTTCAGGATTCCCTGCGAAGGCGTGAAAGTGGATGACGACTGGCTTGTTGGTCCGTGATTGCACCTCCTCGATGACATCTGGGATTAGGCGCTCAACCTCGGCGGCCACTCCGACGGGAATCTTCTCCATGACGAGAGTCTAACAAAGGGAACCTACGGCGGCAAGCAGAAAACGACCTGAGCCAAGGATCACTGCTTATGGCGTGTAGTGTCCTGATTCGTTCACGCGGGCCGAAACATCAACAATGAGTGCTCTCGTCGCCATGAGTATGTTTCTCGCCTGATCTACAGAGTACCTCTGGTCCATGTGCATGGTTGTATTCCGCCAGGCGCGGTTCACCGCAGTGAGGTCGGCATGCACGCTGCGATAGAACGGTTCTTTCACTTTCCAGTCTGGAGGGTACGGCGCTGTGGACTTTCCTTCGAGGAACCGGTCAATTTCGACGCGATAGTCACCCCAGCCCCGAAGATTCGGATTCGAAGGCGGTATCCCGAGAGATAACCACACTCCCTTGCAAACTCCTTCAAGCACCCGCATCTGATGGAATACGCTCGCCGTGCACAATCCCAACACGAAGCACCGTACCGCTTCGGTTAGATCGTATTCCAGACTGGGGAAGGCTGCAATCACCGCTTCTAGGCCCCTGACCGGGTCACTAAGATAGTCGCGATCCTCCCCAGCCAGAATGAGAACATCAAGGGTCTTGGCTTCATCAGTCAACACGCCCATGCACCCTTGTGCCATCAGGTCAAACTCGCGCGGCCCAAAGCCGTTAACTTGCACGGATGATTCCAGCGCTTGGATAAACCTGGCGGTACTGTTGCTTGTCGCTCGCAACCCAAACGTGTCACAGCCATCTTTCACTTCCAAGAGTATCGTGTCGATCTTGCCACGAAGAGCTGGATTAGCCCATGTGTTGTCGGGCATACCGGCAAGTCGTCCTTGACGGACGACAATCGGGATTGCGTTGAATCCTCTTGCGATCTTTAGAAGGGTCTCGGCATTCGACTGCTTCATGCCTTTGTTGCCTCCCTGCCATAGACTGCACCGTGGTGCAATGGCTTCACGAGATGATAGCACGTCTCGCTGGAGCCAGGGGCAACGTTGCCGCTAACGGTTCCCCGTCCTAGTACGGGGCGGGTTGCCAAGCGGAGAGGCGTTGCCTTGGTCGACAAAACCGCCTCAAGTCGTCCCAGTCCCTTCGAGACCTGGAAGCACTCGCCTCAACACTGAACCGCTTCTCTTCGTTAAGCGCTCGAATGTCCGCCAAGAATCTAGGGTCGTTGGAGTCTTCGATCAATCCTGCACGCTCTGCGCTTTGCACGAGCACTTGTGCGTCTTCAGTCGAGAGGTCATCTCCAAAGGCCCAGCGGGTCGCCATCCTGACCATGGGCAGTCCCAGCCTTTCAACATACTCACCCAGTGCGGCAGCTGCTCCGGTATCAGATTCAGGTGGGTTGAGCAGGTCGGTGAGAGTGTTGGGGACATGAAAGAGGGCGATTCTGCCGAGCGCTCTACGCGGAATCGCACCAACATGGGCAATGACTCCAAAAATGGATAGCGTTTCACACCAAAGTGACGCATTCGCATCCATGGATCGCCTGGCATGCTTCATTCGTTCGGCGATAGATTCGCCTTCCCATTTGCGACCCGCGGCTCTCTCCTCGATGGTCAGTATCGAATCCTCGTCTGGCCGTAGCGCTTTGAAGTTGAGTTTGTTGAGGTGGATTTCGACTATCGCGGCGGCAGACTCGCGCGCTACGTGGGTTGTCGCATGAACTGCATGGCAAAAATGGTAGCGGTCTGTAAGGTACACACAATCCTCTCGGCTTGAGAGATCTTGCTTCCCAAAATTATTCGAACCCGTCATGGCCCGAGGCATGAGCCCGCTTTCAAGAATTGCAAGAGCGTTTCGGCCACTCGTTCCATGGAAGAGCACTGCGTCAGGATCAGGTGGCGTTTGGCGAGCCCACGATGCGGAAATCTTGATCGTAGTCGAGTTGTCGGTTCCTTGGGCCGTGGAATCCCGGGACACGTTGGTCATCATACCCCGCGTTGATTCCGAGTGCGGTCACTTATTCAAATGGAACCCATTGAGGTGAAAGAGATTTCGTTGCGCCGGGTGAAAGCGGCGGCGAAACGCTCAGCCCTCGGGACCGGGTGCAGTGAGGCATAAATAAGGGGCTGGACTAGACATCCAACCCCCGGATGCGTAACTTCCGACAGACCTCCATTTGCAATCGCAATCAGTTCATGGTTTATTGTCCATCAGTTCTGGCGGCACGTCAAATAATACACCAAGAATCTGACGCCTGCACCTGGAAGATTGAAGCTTAGCTTCGGATAACTACGCATTCGGAAACGGTTGGAAGAAACGACTTCGGGTGGCCGCGTCTATGTGCTGAACCGCGTCTTCAGCGATCTGTGTTAATTTCCAGTAAGCACTGGCATCTTCAGGACCTGTTGAGCGTCGGTGAATCATCATTTTACTCTGCCATTACACCGACTCCACCATGGTATCCACGGTTACAAATAAGAGTGCTACGCACGCACACCAAATGAAAATAGACAAAGAGCGTACCCAATAAGCACGAATGCGTTATAGTCGGCAGATGTGGTTCGGTAGAATACTCTGATAATGGCGATCGTAACAAGGCCAACAATGGAAATGGCGGCACTTTGGCTTGACCCGAGTGACGGGACCACCGCAATGCCGATCAAGAGCCTTGCCAGGCAAACTAGTCCCATTGTAATTGCTATCAAATGCTCCCTCCAGGTGCTCCTCACGTAGATCGTTAATCCGAGCATCATAGTCAGTATTACAGCCTCTGGGATCATATGCCCCCGCCCAGGGTCCCATATCCCGATGAAAAAGACGCTAAGTACGCCGATATGTAGTGGGAAGTAGTCCGCCACGAGATCGTGGCGGTTGTTCATCTTAGACTCCAACTAGAGCATTGCCTCAAGCTTCGTGATCGCCAGGAAGAGGCTGATCGAGAGGTAGTACGCTGTGTAAGTTGCCTTTGTACGATCAGCCACTGAAGGAGACTCCCCACATCCTTTTGCAGCTGCTGCCGTAATGCAGCCATCCAAAGCCATTCCGATCATGCCCACTACACCTTGTAGCGCAGTCATCCCAGTTACACCGACGAGCCAGTTGCCATTAATATCAAATCCCGACAGGCCTAAACTTAACCACCCGGCGCAAAACAGGAGGCCGAACAATCCTACCGTAAAGGAAGTTGCGCAGACTTTCATAGCAGCGAACAGCTGCTGGGTCTTCTTGATTATTGAGTGTAATTTGTCTGCAAACGGAATAAACTCATTGCCATTAATGTCAACTCCAGCCGATGGTGCCGACCGGCAGTACGAATACCAGTTTGAACCGTCGCGCTGGAGATCCTCACTCACGAATCTGCCCGTTCCAGGCTCGTAATACCTGGCATGCATGTATATCAGGTCGGACTCATCGTCCTGTTTATGACCCAGGTTTGCGCAATAGCGATTGTTCGGGCCGTTCATCGCTGACGGATTCAAGGACGAACTCGACCGCACCGAACCCCAAACATCATAGGAGCGATTGTTCTCAATGGTATTTCCGGTTCCGTTGCGCGACAATGTCGCGATCATGTTGCCGTGACCGTCATAGATCGGGAATTGGGTTCCGGTGTACGACCGGTTGAAATTCGACACATTGACCGAGAAGGTGCGGATCATGTCGATGCCGCGAGCGCCTAGGGCATAAGAGTTGCCCGTGACTGACGCTGATGGAGGTGAGCCAGGGATAGCAACTGTGTAGTCATCTTCGAAGCACATCTGGCCGTCATAGCGATAACGATAGGTCGGGTTGTTGGCATCTTGGTCTTCGTCATAATAGCCCGAACTATTGCCCTCCTCTCCGTTCCACACGAGTTGCAAGCCCGTTACCTTCCTGATCCGCATACCATCGGCACGGTACATATACTCAGCACCACCACTGCTCTTGATGGTCTTGAGCATTCGCCCCGCATCGTCCCAATCGTAGCGCACTGCGCTCGAATAGTAGCGATTCTTCCAAAGCCGATTTCCGAGAATATCGTGTTGGTACGTTGCGCTTCCGGGTGAAGTGATCATTTGGTTCAAGTGATCGTAAGTGTAGCCCGTGTTAGACCGATTTCCGGCCGCATCGTAGGTCCAACTTTGGACCTCGTTGGAGAGCCCGTCGTTGTAATCGACTTCCGTCAAGTAGTCGAGGTCGGCGTCATAGGTGTAGTTCTCAGTGCGTCCCGTTCCCCAAGACTCTCCTCCCGCGCCCGAGGCGAAGGTGGCGCTATCGCGCAAGCCCTTGTAGTCGTCGTACGCATACGTCACCTTGCGAAGGTGGGTGTTGTCGTATGTGTCGTCGTCGATGTCCTGCCAGGCGTACCGGAGTTCGGCGAGTTGACCTCCGGGGTGATAGTCATAGACCACATGGGCCCGGTGCGTCGCCATGTCCGCAGTCGGGTTGGCGCTGTCGGGATAGTACGGATAGGCCGAGGTCTGTGAAGGTGTCTGAGCGAAGACCGCATGGCTCATGCGCCCTGAAGTATCGAACTGGTAGTGGAACTCCTCGGGCGTTGCGTCTTCTTCGTCGAGCAGCGTCATTGTTTGGAAGGCGTAGTTGGGGGACTCGGGCGATCCGACACGGACATAGTCACGATAGCTGTAATTCGTAACGTTATTGGTCGTGTTATAGGGGAAATCATAGCTCACGTTCGACCGCCTACCGGCGGCATCGTAGCCATAGTACACGGTGTAGTCACTCCACAAGAGACCGTCGTCGTTGTAGACGTTGTCGACCTGACCCCGCAATGAGGGGGTGCCATTGTCACTGGCAAAGTAGACGATCCAGGTCAGGGCGCCGGATAGGCAGTCATACACCTCCGTGACCATTCCATTCTCCGCCGTGCCCCCGGTGGTTCCGTAGTAATACTGCACGATATAGGTGTCCGGGCTAGTGTCGGTTCTCTTCACGTCCTCCACCTGCCCACGCGGGTTGTAAGTCGTCTCGAACGTGCGCCCCGCGCCATCCGTGACATGTGTCGCCCGCCCGGCTCTGTCATACGCTGTCGTGGTGGTGGTTCGGTTGATTTTTCCCGAGCCTTCGTCCTCCTTGACCTGGTACGGCAAACCCCATCCTGGACTGCCGTTGGAGTTGTAGCTGGTCGTGGTCTTAACGTATACCCACGTACTGGTCGTGTCGTGGAGCTTGTGAACGGTGGTGATGCGGCCCGCGCTGTCATACCGGAACCAGGCTGAGTGGTGGTCTGTCGTCGGCGCAACTCCAGTGCGCCAGTTCTCACCCGTTACGCTGATTCCGCCGTTCTTGGAGTCATAGACGTACTTGGTCATGCCCTTGGCAGCGCCATTGGTGTCGTCGGTGCTGGAGTAGTAGTCGGTGTAGGAGTACCGCCAGGAACTACTTCCCGTTTTTGTGCGAACAGCCTTCTGTTGGAAATACTTGTCCGCTCCATGATAGGCATACTCGACGACATTGGGATTTCCAACCGTTGAACGGGTTCCCCCGTTACTCTTGACCTTCTCCGTCACGGTTTTTGACAACGGTGCACCAAGGAAATTCCAGGTGGTGTCGGTAATAACCTCCTGCCGTTGCCATTGGGTCGAACCGCCATCCAGTAATCGTGCTGCCCGGAGGTCACCCCACTGCCAGGGATACGTGAACCGAGTTTCGGAGGTTAGGCTCATCAGCTGGAGATTGTAGGACCTTGACCAACTTGGAAGTCCCGGATACGCGTATTCCGTCGAACCCGATGGGCGCATTGCCATAAGGTCGAACATCGTCATGGTAAACGGGCTAGTGAGCGTCGTCGGCAAGCTTCCGTAAGAAATCTCGCCTTCGTCAAGGATGGTTCCTAAGGTAATCGCACCGTCGTTGATGAGGGTGCCTTCCGCATTGGTGTTGCCAATTCGATCTTGGAAGTGAGTCGTCAAACTCTGCGTGAGATCGAGACCGACTGGGATGTTGTATGTAGTCCCGTTATCGACCACGGTCGATCCACCGGCGAAGAACCCGTTAGGTGCGATCCAGGTGTGGATGTTGTTCGGTTGAATCACCAAGTAGGCGAAGGGTGAAACAACCTCGTCCCAACTCTGGTACGGAGCCATGCGACTCGTTCCCATTCGGTAGCGAATCTTGGTCTCTAAGCCTCTTGGGTCGGTGATAGAACGTAGGAGGCCACCCGCCACGTCTTCACTCGGCCACTCGTCATACGGCTTGATGGCTGAACCGTAGGCATAGGTTGTGGTCAGTCCGCCGGTGGATGTTCCGACCGTCACGCCCGTGGTGGCGGTCTCAAGGTACATCCCTTCATCGTAAGTGTAGTTAACAGCGCGAGCCTCACTGCCCGTGCCATCCGCTATCCGTGAGATATGGCCAGTGTTCACGGTTCCGCCGCCACTCCCGGCGGTGATGTAGGTGAAATGCAGTTCGCGACCGCCCGGCATCGTGACTTTAGAAAGAACCTGCTCTGTTACGGTCCCGGAGGCGCGCTCCTGGGTACACATCGGGTACGTCGGATACTCATACTCGAACGTCGTTTCGTTGCCGTGACGGTCAGTGATGCTCGCGATTTTGAGGATGTTGCTGGGAGTATAGTCAGGAGGAGAATCCTCGTCGAAGACCGACTTTGCTCCATCGTCGTATTCGCCATACTTCTCGTACACGTAGACGGTCCCTTCCGGTGTGGTCATCGTCTGCGACGTATTGACCCAATACTCATCTTCGCTATCAGGATCGAGTTCGATCTCACTCTCATAGACGTTCGCGTCCCAAGCAGGGGCGTTGAGGATTCCGTCAACATCTCGTTGGATCTGCTCCTGAAATCCGCTGGCGTCCTCGGCAATCACGCCTTCGGTTACAACCTGGGGATTGGGAATCGTATCGGTTGTCGTATTGAAGACTTCGGTGATTGGGCGGTCGAACATCTTTAGGGGTGTGCTTCTCACCGGTGAGCCCGGGCCTTTGAGGATTCCACCCGCTGTTGACCTGATGTCCACGCTCAAGGTCCAACCTCTTCCCAGAGGTCCGTCGTCTGCGTTGTTCGAACTGTACGTCCGCGTGACATTGATCGGAATGCCATATCCGCCTTCGAAACTGAGGTCTGTCGCGCTAGTGGTGTAGTTGCCCGTGATTAGATCGACGCCTGCGTAGTTGACGCTCCACTTCTGACTTCCGGCTACGTACGGGTTCACGGCGAGAAGGCCCTTTCGACTCTCCATCTCACTTAGGCCGAGTACACGCGAGATAGCTGGCTTTTCGATGACCGGGAACGTCTGCGCGAGGCGCTGCAGCTTATTCCAATCAGGGCTCGCTGAGGCAAGTTCGGCGGCATAGGACTCGAAAGCGGTCGGCTTCGCCTGCTGGTGCGGAGACTTGGGCAAGGTGCGTGGTTCTTCCAAACTCACCGCCCAGGCGGGCGGTATCGACGCCTGCACCAAGGCATAGACCATTACTTGAGCGATCAGACGGCCAAAGAGGGTTTCGTGCAATTTCATTTCGATGCCTCAGATAAGGACAAGGGGCTCAAACTCAAAACGGTGGCGAGGAAGCGCGTGTCACCCGGCTTGGGCAATGGTTGAATACGCGTTTTCGCGGTGAGGGGGTCGAAGATGGTGGCTGTGCTCTCTTCGATGCGTTCAACAACCATGTAATGCTCCCCCGACAGCCAAAGGGCGGGAAGTGGCAGGTTCGCAAAGTCGCGACGGTTGACCTCGTAGCCATACGAAGCTATCCCGTACTTTTTCAGCCCCGCCTGCATTCCAGCTAGGCTGGTGCCATCGTCGGTCGTGCTGCAATCTTTGGCGAGGACTTCGTAAGCGACGGTTCCCTTGCCGAGTTTCTGGAGGAGATATGCGACGGCTTTCGGCCCGCAGGTTGCGCGCTCGAACCGCGCCTTCGCGGCTCGCTCATCGAGGATCTTCTGGAGCATCTCGTCATAGCGACCCCGGTTCTTTTCGTCGAGCTTGATGAGCCGCCGATGCGCTGCCGTGACGAGCGGACTCTCGCGGTGCTTGGCAAAGAACGCCTTAAACTCCTTGATTGCCTCTTCCTTCTTGCCGTCGGCTACGAGACAGACAGCGGCTTGATACGCGGCCTGATCTTCGACACCTCCGAAGTCAGGAGTCTTGAAGTCGGTGCCGTTGTAGCCAGTTTCAGCGGCTTGGAAGTGCTCTCTCGCTCGATCCCAGGCACCCTGACGTGCTGCGGCGTAGCCCATTTGGAGCCGCGTGGCACCAACCTGATCCTGGACCTGAGGATCGGGGCTCGACCCAAACTCGCGCACGACTTCCAGACCCCTCGCCTCGGCTTCCGCCCAATTTCGCTTGCTATAGGGTCGCAAGGCTTCCTCGCGTTCGCTCTTCGCGGCAACGGCCTCGCGGCTCATCGGGGATGCGGATTCCGGCGCGTTACGCATCACTAACACCGCCAATGCTCCGATACTAATAACACCGACACCACAAAGGACAATTCCTCGTGCAAACCTCATGGCGTCACGAAATCCGAAAGCGTTCCCGGCGTCAGACCCCACACGCGTGGTCTGCAATCAGTGTAGATTCCCTCTGTAAAGATGTCTTCAAACTCGCGGCTCGTGAAGTACCGCCAGCCAAGTGGTGAAGAACCCGTCATCGTGGACTCTTCGGCCACCGCTAGGCAAACTCGGCCCGCTGAGTACGTTCCAGCCCCAGCAATCAAAGTGCCGTTTTCCTGATACTTTTGTAGCGGAAAGTTCGCGAAGTCGTCGTTTAGATACGTCGAGACGGTTGAGATTGCCTCTTCATCCCACTCGTTGGTGGCGGTCTCGGCTACAGGTCGCGGGTTGATGTCCCAGCGGTTCCCCCAACTAAGGCCCGACTCGCGCTGGCTGAGGCTCTGACCAGAGAACAGGTTGGAATCGTTGGACCTGGGCAGGAATGCTCCAAGGGTCGGGCACGTACCTCGGTCATAGCCGGAGTTGCGGTGAAACACCGTCAGCGTGCGCACGGTCGGCGTCGAACCGTCATCGTAGTAGAACTGTATCCGGGATTTTCCGGATCGGTCTTGACTCGCTAGCCAGGGCATGTTGCCGACAAAGAGCCCTCCCTTGTACTGCCACGGCCCGAATTTGACGTAACCAGCAGAGGCATTGGGATCGGGTACTACCTCGCCCGCCACGTTCGGATCACCGAAGGTGAGCCTCGTGTCGATCGCGGCATCGTTACAGTTCAGGCGAACTATGGAGTAGTTCTGCTTAGCGTAGGCCCAAACGTTCGTTGAAGTGTTTTTCACGGCGAAAAACACGGGGACGGTAAGGCTGGTTTCGACGGCACTCAGTGGGTTGTTGATATGGAAGATGAAGGGCGTTCGTTCTGTTGGAGTGCCAATCAAAGCGGCCTTCATGTAGAAGCCACCGCCGCTTGTCCCGAGCGTTGAATGTGCCGGAATCGCAACAGAATGAATGGCGTCGTGGAATTCATCAAGGCCGTGACTCTGAGTGCCGACGTACACTTCGTACCCTTCAGGTAAGCCGGAGAAAAGGACCTGGATCTCGACGCGCAAGACGTGCAGGTTCCCCGTGACCGTCGAACCGCTTGTGATGGTTCCGTTTCCCTGCGTGTTCGCGCCAGGACCCGCATCGCGCCATTCAGCCAAACCGGGATGGGATGGCACTACGGCCAAGTCGGCCCGCACACTGGCAACCAGAGCTGTCAGGCCCACAACGTACATACACCGGCAAAAGCAAGCTCCCATGCGCCTCTCCTCCCTTGACCCCTCATAAATGCGGTCTGGATTACGACTGACAAGAATATACAGGATGATTGGGCCTTCTCGTGTTAAAAATTGCGCCATGCGCTCAATTGCGCATGAATCTACTAGAGCGTCGCACATGCAAGTGGTCTTGCCGAAGGTGTAACCAAGGTCTCTCGGTGTTCCTGTGACAAGTTCGATCCGAATTGAGGCCACGATTCGAGATCTCGGTTCGGTTTGCAGGTCAAGCCGCGCGCTGGCCCTTCAAACTGTATTCACAGAGATAGCGAACCAGATTTACCGCAACAAAAAGAAAGCGGCCCCCCCGAAGGTAATGGAGCCGCCAGGATTACAAACCTCGTAACATCCTTAGAAATGTCCAACAAAGGCTGTTGCCAATACCCGCGCTTCAGGGCAAGTAGATTCTTGAAGGCTCCTCACATCGTCCACACGAGCGTGCAGGGCATCCATATCTTCCATGATCGTTTCGGTCTCCCACAGACGGATTGCAGCCGCTAGCGCCTCCAAGCGAACTGACAATAGGTGTTCCTTTCCCAAGAATGGGAGCACTGCTGACCAGGCATCCTTAGCAGGACAAGTGCAAACCTTTGTCCCAACGTGTCGTAGAACCTCCCTGACGAACTCTGGGTCAATGACTCCTTCTCGGTTCAGCATTGCAAGCACCTGCCGCCCTATCATCTGGCGGTATGACTCCTTAGCAATCAGGGACCATGTGTTCACCAAAACCAAGCAAAGAGACGGATCCCTATGCGTCTTGAACCGTTCGCGCGCAGCCTTGGCAAACCTGCTAACCGCCCTTGCCTCATTCATATCGTCCAAATCGAGCACTCTTTATCACCTCCTCAGGGCCATAGAAGACCCATTTTCACACTACAGTTTGCAAATCCATTTGCAATTCCATCTCGCTGATGTTGCCAAGGTGCTTCCCTTGGGGAACAAGGCTTGAGCTTCCTCATCAATAGAAGCTCTCCAACCAAATCTTCCCTATCACGACTTCATCGGCCTGAGTAAGGGTATTGATCTGTCCTTTCCCAGCGTTGCCTTCATTCGACCTCAACAGGCAGGCCAGCATACCGAAAAAGACAAGGTAGATATAAGGACCGCACGAGGCCTCGAACAGAAAGTTAGGCGGACTTCCACCATTGACAACGATAACCTTGGCAAACGGAGTGTCTGGTAGATAGTGCAGTTTGCTTAGTAAGCTCTCACGCACTCGTTCACCACGGTTCGGAGCGATCGCCTCCTCAACCATGTCCTTTGGTTTCAGGTTGTGTACCGGCGTGAGCCATCCGGGTTCATGAAAACGGTCAGAGTCCTTTAGCTCGTCGTCAACACTTGTTACGAACGTGACGAGCGCGTCTTTACGCATGTGCGTAATCGCACTAATATCTAGGCCGTACTCCTGTTTGGCCGACCCTGTTGCTAAGAACACGTAACCTCCCCGGTATTGGACTTCTTCAATACTTCGAAGCCGAAAGCCCTCTGCATGCGCGGCTATCTGGAGCAAGGGGTTAACCTCCACAACGCCTACCTGCAGGTTTTTACTACGTAAAGCAATCGCTATACTGCGGCCAATCTTGCCGTACCCAAAGACGGTGGCAGGATGACCACTTAGGAGCCCGTAGTCCACTCGGACAATTGTTTCCGTCGCCTCGACAATGGCTCGTCCCGTAAGTGAGTCCTCGGCGTCCTTTAACCTTGACCGAGCCACCGACCACAGGTTGAGTCTATCGACCCAAGCTTGATCCAAAGTGGGCAGCATCGCTTCGTATTTCTTGAGGCCATTCTCTGTGCCTTCGACGATATGGACGGCGCGACCAGCAAGTAGCTGCTTGAGTGCTGAGGCATTACCAGATGCCCACTTGCCACCCACATCGATCAAGAAAAGTGGTTCGGCAGGGCTCTAACTCAAACAGATTCTCGACAGTTTCAGCTACTTGGGGCTCATGGGCTATGTCACTTTCCCCAATTGGCAGCCTATGCCAGCCCGGTTTTGCCATCATCTTTTGAACAACGTCAAAATCCTGGCTCGTGGACTTAGCCGTGAAGCCAACGCGACCGAATGATCGCTCTATCTGATCAAAAAAGGGGAGGTGCGAACCAAGTGCATGGGCAACAGCGATGAGGGCCGCATTGGGCTGGAATCTTCCTTGATCAAAGGCATCCCAAGCGTTCGAGAAGAACGCCTCGGACGACGCTGGGTCGAGGCCAGCAAGTAGCATCAGGGGCATCATACCTATTGCTGGAAGCGTGGCGAACACAGTTGAAAGACGGAGTCTGCCCTAGAAAAGGCCCCGGATGGTGTCCGGGGCTTGTTGGATCGCACCCTAGGAGAAGGCTTGACTCCCCTTGATGTACTCACAAGCGTTTCGAGCCTGACTGGATGCGACCATGACAGCCCTCTTGTCGTGGTTGAGCAGATCGAGCCATCCGCTGAGGTAGCTGGCGGAGTCCTCGATCAGCGAATTGTCGAGCCCAAGCTCGGCACAGAGAAAGGCCGAAGTCAACTCCGCAACCAGCTCCTCACGGCTGTAATCCGATGAGCCAAATGCGATGGGACCTGCCACTCCTGGGCGGTTGAGGCGAGATTGGTGGCCCGTCGCGTGTCCCAACTCGTGGAAGGCCGTGCTATAGAAGTGATCGGCAGAGGAGAACTGTTGAAGCGGGGGCAGTACCACGACATCGCCTTGGGGTCGGTAGTACGCGCTGATGCCCGCTTCCACGATCCTGGGCGGATTGGGCATCGAGCGCATTAGCTGATCCGCTTCTTCAATGCGATCGGCTTGCGGTGACGTTGATGGGAGGGGCGAGAGGGAAAGACCTTCAACTTGCTCCGCGTTGAAAACAAAGTAGTGCCGCAAGAGTGGGATTCCGTGTCTCGCTGATTGGGAATCTTCCGGCGTAGACTTCGATGGCTCCAAGATTTTCCAGAACACCACGAGCGATCCTTTCTCGCCTCGGCGAATCGACCCGCCTAATTCCGTTGCTTGGCGATACGTCATCCACCGATGGTCAGCGAACTTCGCCATGCTCAGCAAAACGAGATTGATTCCGTTGTAAGTTCGCTTGCTGACGGCGTTTGACGGCATATGCTCGCGTCCCTTCCACGGCTTGCGCCAAGGCGCAACGCCGTTGGCAAGCGCTTCGAGGACTTGATTGGTCACGCGATCGTAGAGGCAAGTCGTTGGCTGACCTGATCTCTGCGGGCGCGGTCTGGGTTTGTAAATGTGCGACAAAGCATTGGCTCCTTCGAGGTAGTTCCTCTAGGTGCACCGTCGCAACGAGAGATGAGTGGAGCAAACGAAGTTCGATAATCGAAACGACAGCGAGGCGAGCCTGGGGCCGGCCCACCGGGTCGAATGGACAGAGGGAAGGAGCGAATGACGAACGACGAACCGGGCAGGTGAGGAGAGAGGAGTGAGCGAGGTACCTCGGGGAATGAGAGTCAGGTTTTAGCTTGAACCTACGCCAGGTTCAAAATCCCCGACCAATGTTAACCGCCCTTCTGACCGGGGTCTTGGTCGGGGATGAAATGGGGCCGGTCTCTACTGCGCGCCAAACCTACCCTCTCCTGCGGCGGACTCCGCCCCACCATCTTTGGTTGACGAACCCATGAGTGCGACCTGTTCGCGACTGGACCGGATCAAGGCAAGGTTGGCCATTAAGAACGGGCTGTCTTGGGACCTCCACGCCTCCGCGGCAGCGTCGATCGAGGATTCATAATCTCCTTCCGCGAATTTGACAGGCATCGCACTCCGGGGGCCACCATAAACTGGTTCACGCCGTCCCTCCAAAGATTCCCAATCTAAGTCAACGAAGCAGATCCCGAAAAAATCTGGCTTCATGCCCATATGGAGGTCTAAGGTCATCGCAGTGACCAATGGATGAATGAGCTGGGCTTCAACCTGGCACTCCTCGCGTACTTCCCTGACCATACCTCGCGATATCAAGCCCCCCAGCGTCGGAGAATTTGATTCGAGCTCGTCCAGGACATCGTCCCAGTCGAGAGACCCTCCGAAGGGCACCAATCGCTCCGACTGCTGCCGGCAGGCCTCCGCTTGATGCAAGCAGATGAGCATCCCGTCTCTTGATAGCACGAGCGAATTCACGCCGATATGGCTTGATAAACTCGCTGCGAGTTCGTAGTCTGTCAGGTGGTCGCTAATCAGCGAACGTCTTTTGAATGTCTTGGCGTGGGCAAACTCCCACCTGAGGCTTTGGTTCGTCACAACCGAAGTGAGGTAACTAGTCTCTTGTATGAACACTCTGCGGTTACGAAATGATGCCCCAATATCGAGACTGGCCAAACGAACCTTCCTACTCTCATAGAGATCACCTCGTTCTGAAAACGCCTTTTGGAGGGCAAGCCATGAAAAGGTGTGCCAGTCCTGGGGGATCGAAAAGCGAGAACGCTCCTCGCGCAACTCTATCTCGAACGCCTTTCCGAGAGTAATCGAATCATCCAGCTTCACACAATGGGCGAAGCGCTGTACTGATGGATATCCTGAGACGATCGGAGCCCAAGGAGAATCGCACGCTCGGGGGATATCAGCAACGTTCATGAGTTTAGGCCTTTGAACAGGTTCATACCTCCCGCGGGGTCGCGAGCCTGCCGCTAATCCGATTGCTCCTCCGAGAGTGAGCACGGCTTGCTCGTGCGCTGCTGGGCCTAGTCTAAGTTTTGTCTGGATCAAAATCTGACGGATCCAGTAGGCTGCCATGTCATGGTGATTCCGCTTGACCGGCCATAGTTGCGTGCCCAACGCGAAAGCCTCGTCATGGCGCTTCGTGCTATCCAAGAAGTGCAGAAGAATGACTAGCCGGAACCAATCTTCTGTAGATCCGGGATCTCTTCGAATCGCCCGTCGGATGTCAGCAACTTCCGTGTCGATATCAGTGTGCACTGACATATGCGAAATTGTTGTAACCAGAAGGTTGTGTATCAGTGAGGTCTCTGCGTTGTGCTCGTAGAGAAGGTTTCCCAGCGCGGCACCAACATCAAGATTAAGAGACTCCATTGATCCAGTCTTCCAGCGTGATACTACGGATTTCGATTTGCCCACTGCCTTGGCAATGCTTACCTGAGACAAGCCCCGTCCAGTTAAATAGCTGATAGCGACTTGAAGCACGGTGGACTGGTCCTTCATGGGATGAATTGTAGCAGGGACCTTACCGCGACTGGAAAGTGGGGCCGTTCGGTACAGTTGCGCAGGCGGGCCTTGCGTTCGCAACTGGAGCCCGCACACCATGGATGTGGTGGTGACCACTTTGAGCCTAGCCTAACGCCAGCACGGAACGTGCGAATCGGTTACGCGCGGCGTGTTCCGCCTCCCCGAGAGATGGCGTTTCTAAGAGACCTTGGCGAAAGTGGGGCGCAGTAAACAGATTTCTTTCGCGAGTTGAGCAGAAACGGCTTGGACTCTCAACTAGGCGGTCGCTACCATCACGTTGTGTAGCTCCTAAACAGCGCTATGCAAATCTGAAAACAGGAAAGAGGGCCCGCGTGAAGGCAGGCCCCGGTACCAGAGATGTCCAACTCATCTACCGGCCAATTCATATTACATAACTGCCCAATAACTGTCAAGAATGAGCGGTGGCACTGCACGCTTCGCGTTACCATCGACTGTGTTGAGAGCGTCTCCAAGCGCTCGATGGCTCTACTCACCTGCGCTCTTGCCAGCCTTAGCCCAGTCGTTGCTGGAGGTCTACATGGACCTCTATAACGCGTGGATCCGTTTCCACCTTACATCGCCTGGATCGTCGCGAAACACGGTCGTCATCCCCGGAGCAAAGTTGCCCAAGGAGTTTGTCGAACTTGTCCTGGCCGAAGGCAGGGGCGAAGTAACCTTCTCCGCAGTCGGAACGATTCGGCTGAAGCGCTGTCGGCGGGCCAAGCCATGACGGTCCGCGTGCGCAAGCGTCAGCCGCCGCCGTCACATTGGATTGGGGTTCGTAAGTATTGGCGGCTATTAGGACTGCCGCTCCGCCAAGCCTTAGTCGAACTGAACGCAAGTCACCTCAGCCAGCATGCAATGATCCTGGGCTCTACTGGGTCTGGAAAATCTGTAGCGCTCTTGCACACTTTGGCGGGAGATTTGATGCGTGGACACTCGATCGTTATTCTTGACGCAAGCGGCGATATGGCGTTCGCAGGATTCGAACTCGCTGCCCGCTCAGGTATCTCTCCCGATAAGGTCAAGTTGTTTGACCTGCGGGAGCGCAAACGACCGCTCGGATTCAACCCCCTTGGAGGCTCCGCAGGCGTCGAGCCGCACATTCGAGCTCTTCATCTCGTGGACGCAGTTGCGGCTCGATTTGGAGAGCTGGGTCCCCAATCAAGTGAGTACTTGCGTTATGCTGCACTGGTCACTGCCGAATCTGGCGGATCGCTTACGCATTTCGAAGGGCTGTTTTATGACCGTGCGGTTCGCAGCGAACTAATCTCACGCGCAACTTCAGAATCGGTTCGGGCCTTTTGGAGGCGATACGACGCCCTTTCCATAGATCGTCAGACCGCCTTAGCACCGCCAGTAATGAACAAGGTCTCGGGCCTGCTTGCGACGGAAGGACTCCGGAGAACGTTGGGGCACCCTGAGCCGCTGGACCTTGCCCGACATCTGGCCACCCCGGGCTCCGTCACCCTAATCAGTCTAGCGACCGCTGAACTACACAGTGCAGGATGGGCGATAGGGAATTTGCTTCTGAGTTGCATTTGTCGAGAGATATTCTCGCAGGTTGACGTGCCCGAAAGTCACCGAAATGGGGTTAGGGTTTACGTCGATGAGTTTGCAAGTTTTGCAACGCAACCCTTCGAGGTCTGCCTGGCGCAAGGCAGGAGATTTGGCCTCAGCGTGGTGTTAGTGGCGCAGAACATTGCTCAGTTGGAACCTAGAATTCGAGCCATCCTTCTTGGAAACTGCGGATGCAAACTGGTTTTCAGGTCAAGTCACGCCGACAGCCTCATCCTCAATCGAGACCTCACGGGCACGAAAGACACGTTTGACATTGCGTCCCTTCGGACTGGGGAGGCGGTGCTGTGGCGTCGCGGGGAGAGTCCTTTTGAAATTGAAATAAACGCGCCACTCATTCGAGACGTTGGCCAGCTCAGCCCGCTGGCACTCGACTTCCTAGCGGAGGTTAGAGCACAGCAACCAAGTTTCCCGGAGCCTGGGCCTGAACTTTCTCACCTTGTTACGAAAGCAGCGCACGTGAAATCGGGGCCACGCGAGTCACCCGCAAGAGGCCTGGAGGACTGGCTGCAATGAGGATCACTCACCGCGATTTCAGACTCCTTCGCGACTTACTCCTCTCACATGTCTTGGCCCGAGATCAGATTCTCGAACTTGGGTACTTCGGCAGCCTCACGCGGGCAAACACCCGCCTACGCGAGCTTTGTCACGCCGGTCTGGCACGACGGCTCCCGGTTCCCTATTACCGCCAGAGCCTGTACTCCGGAACCAAGCGCGCGGCGGAACTCATGGATCGGAACATTGCTCGCCTTGTTGAGGGTAGGTCGGCGACCCCGCGTTTCATCCAGCACAGCCTAGCTACCACCTCCGTTCGCGTCGCCCTATGTCGTCGAACATCAGCTGAGTGGCGATTTGAACAACAGTTGTGGCGCAAGCTCCCAGCGCTTGGGGTCGAGGTTCGACCGGATGGGCTGTTGATCACCTCCACAAGGACGTTTATCGAAATCGACCTCGGCCACGCTTCCGCCAACAAATACAAGGAAAAGCTTGAAAGCTATGGGGTCCTCGCTCGGTCTGGGCTCTGCGGAGAACTCTACGGCTTCGAGAGCTTTCGGCTGCTCACCGTCACCACTGGCGCGCTTCGGGCCCGCCACCTTCGTCAGTTACAGCCGTATGAGGCGGGGTTTGATCATCTCGTTCAGACCTTTGAAGAGTGCGGCGCGACCCAAATACATTCTTGGAGCTAAACAAAAGCAATGAGTTCGCCAGTCACAGACAAGACCCTTCTCTCTCTTCCCACATCCGTCAAGCAACAACTCGAAAGGGCCCAGAGCCTTCTCGATCAAGCGGAAGTTGCCCACTCGATGGGTGATCGGGAGCTCACCATCTCGCAAGCCGTCGAGGCTATTCAAGTTATTCGAGGGATCGGAATGGCCTCCCCTGAATTGGGCACCCTGCTTGTAGCCGGGAAGATGGGACACCTCGGCTACGAACTTGAAACCTTCGAGCATATCGACAACTATCAAGTGATTGACCGCAAGTTCTTAGGGATCACCACGCACACTGAGGTTGTCAACGTTCCGAAAACAACGCGCCGCAGCGTCCGGGGGAGGTTCCTGTGAGCCAGAAGTTGGCCTACACAGTCCGTGAAGCTGCGGCCCTCCTTTCGCTATCGCGCTCCCGAGTCTACGAGCTCGTTCATTCAGGCCTCATTCAGTCGGTTAAGGTTGGCCGATCGCGCCGGTTCACGGAAGATCAGTTACTCCAATTTTTGAGGAACCATCAAACGACCCCTTCGCTTCGTCCCCCGGAAGCCAATTCGACCAAATAAACTGCGGATAAACTGCATAAACGAAAAACGCCCTCCGTTCTGGGGGGCGTTTCGGTCGATTTCAGGTTCAAATTCTGGTGGACCGTGTAGGGCTCGAACCTACGACCCGCTGATTAAGAGTCAGCTGCTCTACCAACTGAGCTAACGATCCGGTCGGGGAAATTATACACCATCGTCCTTGGGATGGGCAGGACTGTGGTGGCGGTGGTGAAGGTAGAGAACCGGGGCGAATGCGAGCATGACTACGGCGATGCCGATCCCCAGGAACATGATGTCGTTGCCTCCCTCCCACTCCACGACTTCGCCCAGGAAGGATACGCCGAGGAGGACGACGGTCACGCCAATGAGCCGAATCTTCAGATCTTCCAGTGAGTCGACACGGAGCCAGCGGGGAAGCTTGAGTGACTCGTCAATGAAGAGCTGGTAGAGACCCATGGCGATGATGTACAGTACGGTGCCCAGCAAGAAGAGATCAATCAGCTCGGTTACCTCGACTGAGTAGCGTTTCGCGCCAAGGTGGTTGAAGCCTGCCCGCGCGAAGGCGTGGTAGACCACCTGGACGGTGGCAATCAGCGCATAGGCGAAGGCAACGATCGACGCGATCATGATGCCGATCACTGCCAGCAGCACGAGGTATCGAGAATGGGTCAGGACATTTCGCACAATCGGAACGGAGAATACCGGAGAACTTTAGGACCAACTCGAACGTTCGGCGAAATGCCCGCGTCGAAAGAGTGTCAATCTCCTTCACATGCTGCCCGTCTGAGACGGACCTTGGTCGGGCAACAATCATCCTGGCTCCCTACGCTACGAACTTGTAGCCAACGCCTCGAATCGTCACCAACCTGGTGGGTTTGTTCGCTTGCGATTCAATTCGCTCGCGCAGCCAGTGGATGTGGACATCGACCGTGCGGGGGTTAACATAGACGTCGTGACCCCAAACCCGGTCGAGCAGGGTGTCTCGGGAGAAGACTTGGCCGGTGTGACGCATCAGGAAGTGGAGCAGGGCAAACTCTTTGGGTGACAGGTTCATGGGCTCACCGCTAATCGTTGCTTCGTGGGTTTTTGGGTCGATCCGCAAGTTGCCAACCTCGACGACTTCGAGCGGATCGTCGCCGGTGGCTCGGCGCAACAAGGCCTTCACTCGGGCGGCGAGTTCGGCGAGATTGAAGGGCTTGACGACATAGTCGTCGGCTCCGATTTCGAAGCCAGACACGCGGTCTCCCTCGCTGGCGCGGGCGGTGAGGAAGATGATGGGGACGCTGCTGTCTTTACGGACGGCCTTGCAGAGGTCGAAACCCGACCGCTGCGGCAGCATTACATCCAAGATGAGGAGGTCGGGGCGTGCCTGGCGGTACAGCCGCATGCCGTCCTCCGCCGTTGCGGCGGTGAAGACGCTGTAGCCCTCCTTTCGGAGTTTCGTTTCGACAGTTTCAAGAATCGTGGGTTCGTCGTCTACGAGTAGGACCTTCATGTTGCGATGATTTCTACGTTTGCGCGGGGAACGCAAACTTCATCGCCGCCCTCCAAGTTAGCCTTCAACACACGGACTTCAGTGCCAGATTCGACGACCATCAGCTGCGCAGGCAGTTCGGTCACCGCTCCCAGCCGACCGAAGTACGGCTCACGAATGATGCGGATCGGCGTTCCGATCTTCAGTTCCAGGCCCTTGGCGACGACGGGAGCTTCGCCCCCGACGGTGTCGAGTGGAACAATCAGCTCGGGCCGGATAACTCCGGCGCGAATCTGGGTTGCCCCATTGATGCTTGCCAATTTGCCCTCGAGCGTTTTCAGCAGAATGAAAGTCCGTTCCGCCATGGCCAGGTGTCCGAAACCTTCGGTCACCATCAGGGTCAGATTGATCTGCTCTTGGCCGGTGATGGCCACGCCGATATCGTAACCCAGAAACTTGATGAGGTCGCTGTCCTTGACGCCGCCAGCGATCAAGCCGACGACTCCGATCTCGGATGCGCGCTGCAGCGCATCATAGGTGACCCCGGCTCCCCCGACCAGAATCTTGCCGTGGTCGCTCGGCTGGATCGTGTTGGCATCGAGGATATCGTTCGGCCCAGCCACCGCAACGCGGACCGAGCCATGCCGTTCGCCACCGATGCCAAAGATGCCCTGAATCATGGCACCACGCGTTTCGACGACGACGCCCTCTTCAGGCAGCGTCTCCTTGATTGCGCCTTTCAGGTAGGCCCTCACGTCGACGGGAATTGGGGCTTCCCGGATGAGCACCTGACCCGATACTTCGGAGATCGCTTCGACCGTACCGGTGTAATCGGAGATGATCGTTTGTTTGCCAAGGCCGAGAAAGCCCTTGGTTTGGGCGATCACCTGGCCCTTTTCCAGCGGCTCGCCGATCGGAGTCGTGAAGAAGTCCTTCACCTCCCGAGGTTCGACGCCCAGCTTTTCGGACAGTTTGATGGTCTGCAGCGGTCCAGGCAGAAGCGCTTGGGCTACGACGTCGTCCGGCTCCACCGGATCGCCCACTTTGACGAGGACGTTGCCTTTGATCGGCAATCGCCTCGTGCGTTGGACGATGATGTCGCCACTGACTGTCAGACCGGGGGTATATGCGCTGCCCAACTTGTTTGAAGACCTCCTGGAGAGGCTCAATTATGACATAGCCCCTGCGGAACGAATTTTCAATCTGCGTGCCCGCTCTTTGGGCAAAGTGGACGGTACCGGGCCTTTGTTAAGAGCGTGTTGGGGACGGAGTGGGGCGGTTAGAACTGGGCGTCCCAGACTCGATACGAGACGTCATAGGCGACGCGCTTGAGGTTCTTGATCACGTCGTCCACCACCGCGGTGACCTTGGATTTGGAAGCGGTTGCGTCGTCTTCGGTAATCATGAAGAGTTCCTTGCCTTTGCCTTCGATGATGCTGCCGTCGCTGGCGATTTCGAAGATCTTGGGGATACCGTCCATAAAGGCGTCGAGATTGACGGCGGCGGCATCGGCTCTGGCCAGCGCTTCGGTTCCCGCGAAGCTCACCACTTTTATGTTTGCAAACCAAAGGTCGACAGTTCCTTCGTCGCCAGGCTTGATTTGGGACTTGAGGGTTTGGGTGACGAGGCTGCGCCGAATCGGGATTCCTGCATCGGCGAGCCGTCGGGCAATCGCTTGCGCCCGTTCCCTGGAAGGTGGGTGGGTGCGATAGATGCCCAGTTCGAACGGTAGGGGCCTGCTTCGTTCGTCATAGGCTAGCCGTTCCATGAGGGTCAGGATGCCCACAGGGTTGTACTTGCTCTTGCGCATGTATTGGAATGCGCCAAAGTCGGCCGACTGCTCGGCCTTAACGCTCCATCCGCTCGTCAGGGCCGTGCCGAGCAAGCTGCCTCCGATGAGTACGCCCTGGGCGGTGGCACCACCGGTCAGGATGGCGACGAGGATGAGCGGGATTTGGATGACGTCGAGCTTGCTGGCCTCACGGCGGAGGGTTGCGATGTGACGGAACGCCGCGTGTCCGATTTCATGGGCCATGACCCCGGCCAATTCGTCATCGCTTTCGGCATATTTCAGCAGGCCCTCGTAAAAGTAGATGAAGCCTCCCGGGATGCTGAAAGCGTTGACGTCATCGCCCTGGAGAACACGGAATTCGTACTGGAAGGGATTGAGTCGGGGGTCGCCCCACGAGACTTCGACTTGATTTTCGTTGGCGATTTGGGCGAACTCGGCCCCGATCCGTTGCACCCGCGCGATCATCTCCGCATTGGTGCTGACCTTCATCTTCGGGTCTTTGGCGATCTCGTCCGCGTACTTGCGGCCCATTTCGATGTCGGCTTTGAGGTCCGCTTGGTGCCGCGCGACCTTCTTGGCCTCTTCGTCCTGAGTTTGCTTTGCGGCCGCCTCATCTTGGTGATCGACGCGGGCGACGATTTCCTGAACGTAGGGAGGGAGATCTGCGCGCCAATCTTGGGCGCAACAAGCTGGGTGAGCCTGAAACACGGGGGCCGGTTCCGCTGGAACCGTGCCGACCATGGCGACCCACGCGATCAAACTCGTTAGCATCCTTTCCCTTTTTCAGACGTCTCTGCCGTCATTACGTTCCCCATCCTTCTATAGCGTCCAGGTCCCGCCCACCGCGCTCGACAGGACCTCGGACGATAGAGATCGCATATTCTAACTCACGAACACTGGAAGCCATCTCGGATGGTCGTCCCAAAGATGTTCGACGGTAGGTATATGCGCGGGCGGGACGGCCGCGCCACGGTTCATTTGAATTCCACCATCGCTTTGACGATGTCGCCCCGCTTCATGGAGGAGTACGCACGAGGGAGGTCTTCGAGTTCGATGAAGTCGCTGACCACCTGCTCAGACTGCACCAATTCTCCCGCGAGTAGGTCTGCTGCGGTGCGCGTGTCAATTGGCCCACAGGAGTAGCTCGAAACCAGTTTCAGATCGCGAAAGTACGCTTCGTGCAGGTCGACCGGTGTGGGACCCTTGGGCGGCATCGGTGAGAACAGCACGACCGTGGCGTCGGGAGCCGCGATTTGAAGGCCAAAGCGAAGTGCCTCTTCAGTTCCAGGGCAGATAATCACCGTTTCGAATTGCTGACTTGCCTCTGGCGGACGCGCGTCAAGGCCGATGCCCATGGCCCAATCACGTCGACGCGGGTTGGTATCAAATCCGATGGAGCCGTCGGGTAGCAGGAGCATGTGCATTAGACCCATGACCCCGAGCCCAATCACCGCGCACGGAGGGTCTGAAGGCTCTCCCGCACTTGGGTTCTCCTCATCGTCCTCGGGATCGAGCGTGTCTTCCGACGTAGAGAAATCGAAGCCAGCCCGTTCCAAGGACTTGACGACGCATGCAAGCGGTTCGATGAGCGCGGCTTCGCGGGCAGGGAGATCCACAACGAAGGAATCGGATAGGTTTTCTGCCGCAACGGCAAACATTTCCGCCATTCCCCCCGGCTGCAAATGCGTTCGTTTCCACTGCAGACAATGCACGAATGCCTTGCGTGTGCAAAACTCGCAGGCCATGCAGGGGGCATGGTGATGTGCAAAAACGCGTTGGCCCGCCAAGAACCTGGGATCATCGCTCTCTTCGACAACCCCCGATACTTCGTGCCCCAGCACATGCGGAATCTTTCCATCCATGTACCAGTCCATCAGTTCTCCCGAGCAAAGTCCGCAGGCCTCGGTTCGGACCAGCAAGCCGCCCGGGGGAAGTTCGGGAGCTGACTCGTCGCGAATCTCCACTATTCCGTTGCCGACATATCGAGCGAGTTTCACAGCTGAGACATCTCCTTGACCCTAAGGTAGGCGGAGACGAGGGCGGTCGACAGGTCTTGAGGTTCCGCTTCGATACTTTGCACGTTCATAGCCCGGAACCAGCCCTCCGCCCTTCGCCGCTCGGATGAATACCATAAGGCTGCTGCTTTCTTGTACACATCGTTGGGCTCTGCGATTCCGGCGCTCGTGAGTTCCTTCAGCCGGGGGTCAGATACTCGCACCACCATGATCAAGTGTCGGCGGGCGATCGCGGACAACCCCTTCGTCACCTCTTGAGCTTGATCCTCGTCTTCAGCGTCGGTGAAGACGACAATCAACGAACGCCTCTTCCACCTCGATGCAAGATAGCTGAATGCGCCCGTAAAATTCGAACCCGCCGGCTCGGCGTGCAATCCGTGAACCGCTTCCAGGATGATCCCGTTTTGATTGCGACCCTTTCTTGGGGGAATGTAGCGCTTGACGTTCTCGCCGAACACGAGAAGGCCGACCTGATCGCCCGCCAGTGATGCTGCATGAAGCAGCATGAGCGTGGAATCGAGAGCATGATCGAGCTTTGTAACCCCGTCGACTTCACTAAGCATTGCTCGGCCGATATCCAGGCAGACGATGACGGCCTGATTCCTCTCCTGCTCGTACTCACGAACGACCAGCTTGCCGCGCCTTGCGGTCGTCTTCCAATCGATGCGGCGGTAGTCGTCCTCGTTATAGTCGCGAAGCGATTCGAATTCGGTACCCAGCCCTTTGATCCGCGAGCGCCGAATGCCTATCAGGTTGAGTCGGCCTTTCTGCTTGAGCAGATCGAACTCCTTAACGGCTTGGACGTTGGGATAGACGCGCACCGGCTGCTCCGTCTGAAGGCGGTACTCCATCTCGGCCAGGCCCAGGGGGGCGGGTACTCGAATATAGGTGCCCCGGAAATAGTCGCTTCCGCGCCCCTCCGGCGTCACGTGATAGGCCACCGTCTTTTCCCGCTCTGGGTCGAGGATGGTGCGGAATTCTGTGACAGTGCGGTCGAAATCGGGCGGGGGTTCGTCTCTAACCCGACAAGGCACATCCGTCGGAGCGTCGGTCTCCAAGGTGAGGGTGATCCGATTGGGGACTCGCACTGACAAGACCGGATCGAACGAACGCGTGACTCTAAAATTCTCTCGCCGAGGTGCGAGACGGGTGGACCCGAATAGCAGAAAGAAAAGCAGCAGATTGTACGGAAGCAGAGCGCGCTCGGCACCTGGAATGAACGCCCCCGAGAGTCCGATCGGGATTCCCAGAGCGAGCAAGGCCCAAAAGCGCTTCGTCGGAATGATCACGCGGGTACGATGCTACCCGTGAACCACGACTATGCGGTCCTGACCCCGGACAAAGTGGTCGTAACGTATCGACTGGCCGGCTTGGGCAGCCGGATCGGAGCGCAGTTGCTCGATCTGCTCATTGTCGTCGCGCTCATTGCGGTCACGACAATCGTGGTCAGCATCGTACTGCCCGGTGGTCTGAGCAATCTTGTCGCCAGTGTGGTGGTCGTCTTTGGAAGCCTCGCCTACTTCACTTTGCTGGAGGGTCTCTGGAACGGTCAGACCCTCGGAAAAAAGGCGGCGAGGGTCCGGGTTCGGATGGCCGACGGGACGCCGGTCACCTTCGCGGGTGCGTTCTATCGAAACCTTCTCCGTCCCGCCGATGCCTTGCCGATCGCTTACCTCGTCGGATTCGTCGCCATCTTTACGAATGAAAAGTCTCAGCGAATCGGAGACTTGGCGGCCGGGACCGTGGTCGTGCATGAGCCTCGCGGTCTCGCCACCTTCACGCCGGCGCCCTACAAGTACGGTGAGCACCCGTTCGAGTACCTCGTCGGCGACCTTCGCGGAATGACGATCGAAGAGTACTTCGCCATTAAGCGCCTTTGCGATCGCTTTCCCGAGTTGGGCTTTAATGTCCAAGAGCAAATGATGAGGGAAGTTTGGGAGCCGTTCGTCCGCCGCTACGACATTCCCCCCATCGCCAACGTTCATCCCGTTTACATCATGGAGGCGGTCGTTATGAAATACGGACGCCAGCATGATTTGCTCTAGGTATGTCTCAGGGTTTTGCGAAGACCGGGGTGGTGAACAATCACCACCCCGGTCCACATAAGGCAAATACGATGCCGTCCGACTGCGTCCTAGGTTAGCCCATGGGCTTGCCGTCGATAAGCACTTTCTGGCTGGAGTCGGTGCTGCTCATGATCAGCCACTTTCCATTGACCTTCTCGTATGTCGATGAACTGTTGCCGCTCACTTCGAGCTTGGACGTCTTCTTGGGGTCGCTCATGTTGGGGATAGTGGCCACCATCATAAAGGTCTCTTTGCTCGTTGCCTTGTTGCCGTTCACCTTGACGTCCTTGATCTTCATCTCCATCTTGGAGACCGATTTGAGCATGGCCATCTGAGCTTTCATCTCGGTCGTCCACTCTTTATAGGACCGAGTTCGGCCATCTGCCGTCTTGATCGTCGCCTTCGGTGAGAAGTGGGCTTTCATGGCCTTATCGGCGGCGGCGAAGTCCTTCTTCATGACCGCCGCGCAGTAGGCGTTCATTCCCTTCTGAATCTCCTGTTGAAGCTTCTGAGCTTCGTCGGCTTGGCTCCAAAAGGCGCAGGTCATCAGACAAACGGCAGCAATAGATCGAGCAATTTTCATTCGTGTTCTCCTGAATCACTGGCAGTTGTACCCGCCTCGGGGACGAATTCTGGCCTTTTCGGTGGCAGCAGATAGAGAATGGTGAGGCCGATCGACATTGCGAGGCTCATCATCGGGCTGAAGAATGCGATCGCTAACGATGCTCCGTAGACGAGGTTGGAGAGCAGATACTGGCGGTTGAGAAATCGAATGAATTGGGGCGTGAGGCGCGTGTCGACCAGTTCGGCCGCGTTCGCGTAGAGCCACAGCATGAACCACGAAAATGCGGGCAAGAACAGTCCGACTGCATAGAGAATGACGGCGGCTTTCATATGCTGACTATCGGTGACATAGTCGCCGAGAACCGCGGTGGGAAAAGGAAGGAAGGCGATACAAAGGAGGAAGAAGACATTGAGCAAGTTGAACACGTGATTCGTCTTCTTGTATAGCCGGAAAATTTAGTGATGGTTTGCCCAGTAGATGCCGATCATCACAAAGCTGAGTAGGTACGCGAAGTAGGAGGGCCACAGGTCGAGCAGGGCTTGGGATAGGGTTTTCAGTGACCCCGGATCGTGGACTTTCGGGACCTTGATCTCGATAATCAGCAGAGTGATGGCGATGGCGAAGACGCCATCGCTGAAGGCTTCGATTCTGGCGGTCGAGGGATCGACTTCGCCGTGCCGCAGTCGCATCGCGCCATGCTACCAGAGGTGTCTCTCGTTCCGGACTCCCTCTCCCGCCGTGGGAGAGGGCAGGGGAAGGGGCATCTGCGTGCCGCCACCGTTCTGCGAGATCCTCTCCCTCTCCCACTCCGGTGTCCTGTGCCACGGCTTCCTTTCCAGGTTGTGCCAAGACATCCTTTCCAGTCCTTAGACTGTGAAAGGCTTTGTGGAGGTCACGAAAATGGATCAGCGAAGGTCGCTGGCATACCAAGTCCTGG
>JAIBBE010000264.1 GCA_019694835.1 Fimbriimonadaceae bacterium
CCGAAGCCTCCGGAGTGTCTCACAGAGCAGCCCTTGAGGTTCTGCATCGCTACACCGGGACCGTTCCGCGGGAACACCTCTGGACGTTCCGCAAGGGGGAGCGGGGCGTGCGGCTCTACGAGCTAATTCCGCAGGGCTGAGGTCGGCAGCGTCGCAGTTTTTTAGTTTGGCAATGTCTCGCCCCCGGGGCAGGCGGCGAAACTGAAACGCTGAAAAACTGCGCGTCCGACGGCCTCGCCCGGCGTGCCCCAGACTGACTCGCTGGCGACCGTCTGGCCCGGCTCATCACCCGACCACCGCCAGCCTCACCGCGCCGCCCCAGCGGCCATGCCTGAGCCCCCGCGGCCGGCCTCGCCGACCACCGCCGACCTGGGCGCTCGCCGCCCTAACCCCACCCTAGAAGGAACTCACTATGCCTAAGGCAAGACTCGACTACGCCTTCGCCGCGACGGCTCAATGCCAACCCGGCAAGGCCAAGACGGACTGGTACGACGAGGCCGTGACGGGCTTCGTCCTGGAATGCCGATCCAGCGGCGGCCGGACCTACTACCTGCGCTACCTGGATGGTGCCGGTCGGCAGAAACAGTACAAGATCGGCCGGTACGAAGACGTCACCTTCGCGCAAGCCAAGAAGGCGGCCCAGCGGTTGCGCTCTGAGGTCGTCATGGGCGGCGACCCCGGCGCGAAGAAGGCGCAGGCCAGGGCCATCCCGCTCTACGCGGAACTGGCGGCCATGCACCTGGCCGACGCCAAACTACACCAACGGTCTTACGCTACGACGGAGATGTACGTGCGGCGGCATATCCTGCCCCGGTGGGGCCGGGTCCGCTTGACAGACATCGACACCCGGGCTGTCGCTCAATGGCTTGCCGACAAGCGCGCCGAAGGACTAGCCCCGGCTACGGTCGAGAAGATCCGAGTCATTTTCGGTCGCTCGTTCGAGCTCGGCCTGAAATGGTCCGTGCCGGGGGCGGATAAAAATCCGACCCGGGGGGTGACTAGAAAGCCCCTGAACAACGCCCGTGAACGGTTCCTTTCGACGGAGGAAGCGGCTCGGCTGCGTGAAGCGGTTGCAGCGTCGAACAACCCTCAGCTTAAACACATCGTTGGACTGCTGCTTCTGACCGGGGCTCGGGTCCGCGAGCTGTTAGACGCGCGCTGGGAGCACATCGACGTTAGCCGACGCGCTTGGTTCATACCCACCAGCAAGACCGGCAAATCGCGGCACGTTCCGCTCTCCACCGCGGCGTTGTCGATTATAGAAGCCCTACCGCGTTTCGAGGGCTGCCCTTGGCTGGTCCCGAACCCGGAATCCCGAAAGCCGTTCGTCGCCATCCAGCACAGTTGGGACAGGGCGAGACGAGTTGCTGGCCTACGCGGACTGCGCATCCACGATCTGCGTCACTCAGCCGCTTCATTCATGGTCAACAGCGGCGTGGACTTGTTCGCGGTCGGCAAGGTGCTGGGTCACGCCAGTTACCAGTCAACTCAACGGTACGCGCACCTTGCCAACGATACCTTGCTCGCGGCCGTCGAAGCGGGAGCTGCCAAGCAGGCCGGATGAACTTCAACCCCACACTCTGCGCGCTGGCTTCGGCTGGTTCGCAGGGCGTGGGGAAGCTCACCTTTTTTATCGGGACCAAAATGACGGATGCTGAGCCGCTGTTCATCGGGAGGGGATAACACCTAGCTGTCTTCCTGATTGCAGAGGCAGCCTTCATCCGTGGTCATGCAGGCGTAGGTCGAGGTGACGGTGAGGCCGAGCCTCGAAGCAGCCTTCACTCGATAGCGGTAGTAGGACGCGCCTGGAATTACGATGCGCGAGATCTTCTGATTGATGTCCGCTTCGGCGGCCTCGTACCGCCACGACTCGCTGGGGTCTATTCCGTTGCGTCTCCAGAAGGCGTCAGAGATCGACTTCTTGAAGGACTCAATGTCGGCCTTGGTGAACTCAAAGAATTGAGCCGTCTCGGGATTGAGCAGCCCTTCCTTGATGGTCCTCTTGCAAGAGGCCGCCTGGCGCGCTTCCGGCGAACAGCTAGAGATGGCAACCGCGCCAATCGCCAAGAGGATCAACCCAGCACGCATGTCGGCCCCCAGTGGTTTCTACCGAGCCTATTTCGCGGGTGCCGAACTGCCAAGCTTCGCGCGCCTGTCGTGGGCGTAAGATCGGCGACATACCGGGCGGGCGATACCTGTGCCGGCCCCACTCGCGCGTTTGTAAGATTTGCTGAGTGGGTTCCTTCTAGGGTTGCGCCCACAGTGGAGCTTCCTATCTTCCTGAAATGGCAAGATGCACAGCACCAGTTAGAGGCCACCGCACGTCATCCGGTCGGGCACAATGTCCCCGATGTGGTGGTGGCTACAGCCGTGGATACGGGGGCTATGGCGGGTATCACGGCTCTCGACCGTCATACTCACCACCGTCCTACGCGTCACCGTCTTATGGCTCGTCCAGAAGCGGCGGCAGTCGTGGAAGCCGCACTCAGAAGCCTCGGTGGTCCTCCGCCAGTTCTGCAGTCTACTACACCTCGACCGAGGTCCAGGAACTCGAACCTGTCCGCGCGAACGTCGAGGCGCAGGCGTCGCGCGACGTCCGCGACATTTTCCTGTGCCATGCATGGAACGACCGGAAGGAGGCGGCGAAGGAGCTATACGACTTGCTCATCGCGCGGGGCGTCAAGGTCTGGTTCAGCGAAGAAGACATCCAACTCGGGGTGCCCTTCCTTCGCGAGATCGACAAGGGCCTGGCGAAGTCACGAGTAGGCATCGTCTTGGTGACGCCCCACTTCATCAATCGTATCCGGGGCGAGAGCATCGCGGACAAAGAGCTGTCAGTGCTCCTGCACCGAGGTCAGCTCGTTCCGATTATACACGGAACGACCTTCGACGCGCTCAACGAAGTCAGCCCCATGCTGGCATCACGCAACGGCCTGAGCACCAGTGAGGAAACGATGGCCGAGGTTGCTGCAAAGCTCGCCGAGGTGGTCAAGTTGCCCGGGGTGAAGGAAGCGGCCTAGGTAGCTGGGTAGTCATCGACGCCACACCCGACACTCAGAGCGCGGTATGAAGCCTTCACACCACAATCCTGACACCAACGGCATCGCGGCCCTGCCGTTTTGCGTTGCTCGCATTACAGCAGGCGTAACTGGGCAACCGACTGCGACCGCCTACGGCACTGGATTTCTCTATAACTTTGCGCTGCCAGGCGGTGACGTGATCTGCCTCGTTTCGAACAAGCATGTGCTTGAAGGGCGACCCTGGATTGAGGTCGGATTTGCACAGCAAACAGCTGATGGTCGTCGTGCGCTTGGCCCATCGACCGACATAAGGGTTCCAGCCGGGTCCTTGCCGGTAGTTGGTCACCCCGACCCGAGCGTCGATTTGGCAATCATGCCGATTGTTCCGCTGGTTGAAGAACTGAAGGCCAAGGGATTTGCCCCATTTGTACTGGCGCTCGATCATGGCGTCTGCATCACGCCCGATCGGGCCGAGACTCTGACCGCAGCGACCGATGTCATCATGGTGGGTTTTCCCAACGGCCTGATGGACGCGGCAAACAACCTGCCTGTCTTGCGCCGTGGATCGCTGGCAACCCCATATCGCGCCAACTACGCAGGCAAGCGCGACTTCGTGGTCGACATTGCCGCTTTCGGCGGATCATCCGGTTCCCCGGTCTTCGCCTTCTTCAACGGAATGGAACCCACACCGGAAGGTATGAACCTCGGGGGGCAGGCATTCTACCTTATCGGTATACTGCACTCCGGGCCGGTACTTAACGCTGAGGGCCGTATCGAGCAGAGGCCGGTGCCAACCCAAACAGTCATCGTCACGCAGCAAATGATCCACCTTGGCTATTGCGCCAAAATTGATCTGTTGAACGATTTTCTTCCTGAGCTTGAAAGGATCGCGGGACCGCCGGCCACGCCAACCTCTTAGACCGAATCCGCTTCAAGCTTAGCCGCCACCCTACGCCTAAGGGGCGACAAATGCCGATCTCGAATGTCCCGCCCCGCATCAGCCGTAACGCCGTGACACTCGACCAGATCGATGCTGCATGCCGGCATGTTGGCGAGTTGATAGCGCTAGGCATGACCGAGAATCTCGCCATTCGGAACCTGGAGCTTTTCGCCAACGTGTACGCGAAGCTCCGGATCGTCGGGAACGCTTCGCCCGATCACTTCGATCAGTTTGAGCTTTGGTCGCTGGCGGCGCGCCGGTTGCAGGCGGAAGCGAACGGCAGACCGACTGGACGGTCCCTTAGGTGTGAGCACGGAACGCCCCGCCGACAGTTCGCTCGTCTCGTTCTCCAGGCTTGGGAGCGCGGCGAATTTTCGCGAGAGTGGCTGGACGCACTGTGCGATGAACGCTGGAAAGTCGCGGTCATCACGATCGAAGAAGACACCCGACTGAACCGGATTGCCCGGACAAAGCTGTTCGCGTCGCCCGAGGAGCGGTGGAAGGCGGCGGCAATCGACTTCGGCGACCTTGCCAGCTGAACGGAGGTATCCGTCTGCGGCTTAGCAGGTATGGCGCGGGTCAGGATTCCAGAGTTTCCCACGTCAAAGAGCGCAACTTAGGACGCAGCCCTTCCTGCCCCTTGGGCCAGGTTGGGAAGATGCTGGGTATCGGTCGCGGCAATCGCTTGAACCGACCCTAAAGACCTATAGTTGTTCCGCTTTTCCGTGTTTCGAGGCTAGCCTTCGTAATGCGTAGGTCAGGTGTTCGAGTCACCTAGGCGGCACCACTCCCCTTCCAGCGCGCTTGAAGGCGGCTCACGGGCGAAAGGTCCGCAATTCTGCCTTTCTCCTCAAGTCCTGCGGA
>JAIBBE010000087.1 GCA_019694835.1 Fimbriimonadaceae bacterium
GTCCGCAGCACTGCGGGATAGGCCTTGAGCGGATCATCGGGGGGCAGATGGGTCTCGAGCAGGTCGGCGATCGCGGTCAGTGTCGCCGCTCCTTCTTGGGGATGGTCGCCACCGGCCAGCGGCAACTCGAATTCCATCTCGACTAGGCGGTCGGCGGTCTCAACTGCACCGAGAGTTCCTCCTGGGATGGGCGTCGCCATCACAGCGCTCAGCGCTGCGGCCAGTTGGTCGACGTCCACGTTCGCTGATCGACGCGTGACAACCTCGCGGGTTCGTGCCCGCACCTCGATAGCCAGATCTGTCACCGAGGTGTCGACGCGCTGCAGGACTTCGTGCACGAGGATGCCGAACGTGGTCCCGCCGGCGAAGTCATTCATCAGTGATGGTGCGGAGTTCTCCGAAGGAGCCGCGGTGTCCGGTTCGTTGGGTCTCGGCGGTTCGTCGACCAGACCGGCATCCTCGGCTTCGCTGAGAACCCGTGTTGCCGGGTCATCATGGTTGGTGAGGCGCGTGTATGAGGTTCGCTGCCAGGACCAGTCCAGCGCCCGGGTGAAGGTCGCGCACTCCAGCGCCTCCCCGTCGTGGCCCCTTGGGGGTAAGGCAACGGACCCTGTCGCGGGTGGTATGGCCTCGACGGTCACGAAGTCCGCGACCCGTTCAGCCCACTGGGCGAGCCGGGTGCCCAGCGTTGTTTCCTGTGGGAGTGCAGGTTTGGGATCGGGCTGCGCCTGCCCGTCGGTTCGGCCGAACAAGAGCCGGTGCAACGGCGAGCAGCGGGTGTTCTTATCAGTGGGCGCCCACCATGCCACCACGCGGCTCTGCGCGCGGGTAGCCGCGACGTAGAACACCCTCAATTCCTCGCCGGCCTCCTCGAGCCGGTGGACGGCGAGCCGCTCGGCATAACCGGGTCCGTCTTTTCCGCCGACATCACGCTGCCGCCGGCCTCCTGCGTGAAACAGAAACGTGTCGGGCTTATCCCGTTCAAAAAGGTCCCAGCAGTACGGCAGGTAAACGATCGGGAATTGAAGGCCCTTGGAGGTGTGGATGGTGATCACTCGGACCGCAGCCGCCTCGCGGTCCAGCAGCCGGCTGCGATCCGACGTCGCCGCGTTCCGTTCTTCGGCGCAGCGATTCGCCAGCCATGCGGTTAACGACGCCAGACCGAGTCGGTCGGCGGTGACGGCGCGATTCATCAGCTGGGCCAGGTGGCGGAGATCGGTCAGGATACGCTCGCCGCCTTCAACGGCCAGCTGTCTGGCATCCAGATCCCGCCAGGCAGCAACCACCTCGAACAGTGCTGCTGCCCCGAACTTTTCGAACACTTCGACCCAGCCGCGCAACTGACTGCTGAGGGCAGCGACCAGAGTGTCGCCGCCGGCATCGAGCTCGGCAGCGGTGAATCCCAGTAGCGGGCTCAGCGCAGCCATCCTGACCAATCCCGCGCGATGGGGCTGTTCGAGGGCGGCCAACAGCCGGTGCCAGGCGGTCGCCGCTTCAGTGGTGAATACACTGGCGCCGCCGCTCAGCACGCTCGGCACCGATAGGTTCGTTAAGGCGTCGCAAATGAGCGAACCCTGGTCCCGGTTTCGGACCAATACTGCAATGTCGCTCGGTTCCAGGTCCCGCCAAGTCTCGTCGTCGAGGATCTGCTGGCCGGTTGTCAGTGTTGAGACGATGTCGTCCGCAAGGTCCTCGGCGATCCGAGGACGAAGCACTCCTACCCCTGGATTTTTAGACGGGTCCCCAAAGGCCCCGCGGGTCAGGTAGCGCAGCCTCAGCGGCGCTGTCCCGGTAATGCGGGCGTCCTTGTGGTGTGCTGTGACCGGGTGCACGACGATCTGGTCAGGCCCCAGAGCCGCACCGCCGTAGAGACTATCCAGGGCACGCATCAAGCCCTCGTCACTGCGACGGTTAACGTCAAGAGCGGAAACATTTCCGGCGACCTCAACCGCTTCCAGGTAGGTCATGACGTCGGCGCCGCGGAAGGCATAGATCGCCTGCTTGGGATCCCCGACGAGAATCAGCGTCACCGCACCGTGGAAGGCGGCGGAAAGGATGTCCCACTGCAGCGGATCTGTGTCCTGGAATTCGTCGACCAAGGCGATCCTGTATCGAGACCTGATCCGATCCTGCGCGATCGGCCCGTAGACCGGGTCGGCGAGCGCATCGCGCAGGAGTACTAGAAGATCGTTGTAGTCGCGCACCCCCAGTAAGCGTTTGCGGCGGTTCAGTTCGGTGCGGGCTGCTTCTGCGAAGGCCACTCGCTCAGCGGCCGGCGTACCCGGATCTGCTTCGGTGGGAACGATCAGGGCCTGGGGATCCCCGGTCGCGTCGGTGACGATAGTTCGCGCGAGCTTCACCGCCATCGGCGGTGACGCGGCCCTGAAGTAGTCGGCGACGTAGCGGTCGTCACTCACTTGGCCGACTAGATCGGCGACGTTCTCGCGGAAGGCGGCATCGGGCTGGTAGTCACCGGCGATTCCGACGCCGTCAAGCATCCTCTGGCAGAACGCGTGCGTGGTGACGATCGTCGCGGTATCGAACTGCGACAGCGCCCGCATCAGCCGCAGACGCCGTTGGGCCACTTCATCATCGGACCCGGTCGCCAAGTGCGCGATCACCGTATCGTCCGAACTGCGGGCGGAGGGGGGGTCGGATAGCGCCGCAGCGCATGCGGTGAATCGTTCCCGGGCTCGCTCGCGCAGCTCCTGTGTGGCGGCCCGGCCGAAAGTGACCATCATGATTTCGGCCAGGGGGATGTCGTGTTCGGCCACGAACCTGACTGCCAGGCTCACGATGGTGTACGTCTTGCCGGTTCCGGCGCTGGCCTCGATTACCCGGGTGCCGGTGGGCAGCGGGCCAGTCAACGCGAACGTCGGAGGGGCGGCCGCGGCAGTCATCGCAACATCCGAAATTGCTCGTGGTCAAACAACGGGCCAAAGACACGCAGCGCCAACTGCGCGAATCGGTTTGACGGCTCCTCTGCAGACCAATGTTCCGAGGCAGGGGCAGATTGGTCCCACCACACCGAGAACGGTGCATCGGATCCATAAACCAAGCTGATGGACTTCTCGTCGTTCTCGCCGGAGTTGCGGAAAGCTCCGGCGCTCGTCGACGTCCATGCCTTAGCCGCAACAGCATGAGCGTCCTCGGCACTCATCGACTTTCGGCGGGCCGCGTAGGCGTAAGAGGTTTCTGGGCCAAGTGGCAGCGGCTCACGAAGTCCGGCGGCCCGGATGTCGAGTAACCCGGCGAGTACCCCGGTCGGATCAGTTGGTGCACTTAAAGCAACTTCTTTCCCGCCCTGATTGTGGCGCCCGATCACCAAGGCGTCGCAGTCAAGACCGTGCGCACAGAGCGCAAGAAGTCGCACCCACCCGGCGATCCGATGCTTGGGCGTAAGAGTGGAGTACGACGTGCTGATCAGCGTCGTCCCGTAGACATCGCCAATCGTCCCCGTCAGGCGGTAGAGGCCAAGGTCAAGTCCCACATGGACCGACCTGCGCTCTTGATCACCAGCTGAGGCGACGGCCGCTCCACTCAACGCAGTCACGACCGTGCTGATTTCGTCGAGCACGGCGATCCCCAGTCGGCCCGGGGGAAGCGTCCCCCGGCGCAGCTCGGCCTGGCGGGCCGCATCCATCGTCGCCCCAGCAAGCACCTCGCGCAGCAATCGCTCACCGATGTGCCAGCTTGGAAGGCCCGCCACCGTCAGCGGCAGTGCATCGGCGACCTCGTCCGGATTCCGTGGAAAGCTCACCCCGAGGCGCTGCCGCAAGAATCCCATGGTCGGGTCGGCGAAGAAGTCGACCAGTTCATCGACTGTCACCTCGTCCTCGGGAACAGGTGCCAGCGGCTCGGGTACAAAATCTGGGACAGGCCGGGTGCCGAGGCGGGCTGCCACAGCTGCCCTGTGCGCTTGACAGTCGAAGCTGAAAGGCTGCGGCACAACGAAATTCGCGGCATCGAACGGCTGCAACGGCTGACGGGTCACCACCGTGGCACCGGGTTCGACAGTAGCGGTCACGGCGTCGATGACATCAGCCAGCGGGGCCGGCGGTGGCCGGTGTGCCCCAGAGACCGGGTCGGCGCCGGTGTAGCAGAACAGCAGGTGATCGGTCGCCGACATCAGCGCGTCCAGCAGCAGTTGACGGTCCTCGCTGCGCGGATCCCGTTCACCCAGGCAAGGATCCAGCGCCAGGACGTCATCCCCCTCGACGTGTGCCACCCGAGGGAATGCTTCGTCGTCCAGGCCGATCACGGCAACCACCCGGTGCGGTACAAACCTCATCGGCACCAGTGTGGCGACAGTGATTTCACCAGTGCGAAAATTCGAGCGCGTTGGGCGGGGGCGGAACTCGGCGGCCAGCACCGCCCGCATGTCGGGCAGGGTCAACTCCGTATCCCCCGCGGATTCGGACACCTCACCGAGAAACCGTCCGGCTTGGTTCCGTTGCCACACATCGGATTCCCCCACCTGGGTGAGAAGATCCAATGCCTCGGCCAACAGTGCTGACCAAACCTGCGTAGTGTGCGGGCCGCGCAGACCCGCCAGGACGGCATCGAGGCGATCCAGGAATTCGGCGTATCGACCCGCCAGGTCAACATCGCTGCTCTCGACGTCATCGAGCGGCAGTGCGGTGCCCAACCACACCAAATCGGATTCATCGGCACTCACCCCGAGTAACAACCGGTCGCGGGCTGTCCCGAAGGTGTTCTGCCGAATACCGGCCAGCCCGAACAGCTCTCGCTGGTCCTCCCCGATCCCCCAACGCGCACCGCCGTCGGCGACCCAGCGTCGAAGCGTCTCCACGTCTGATTCAGAGAACCCGAACCGGCGCGCCACCGGGTCGACCGCTATCAGGTCAAGCACCTCGCTGGCGGTTACTCTCCCGTCGGCCAGAGCGAGCAACGTCTGGAGTGTTTGAAGTAGCGGATTCGTGCGGGCCGGGCCCCGGTCGGCCAGCCGCACCCGCAGTCGGTGCCCGGGGTGCGGGGCGTTCGTAGGCCCGAACGCAGCAGCGATAAGCGGCGCGAACGCATCGACGTCCGGGCACAGAACGATCACGTCGCGGGCCTGCAATGTGGGGTCTTCATTGAACAGGTGCAGCAGCGCCTCGCGGAGCACTTCGACCTGGCGGACATGGCCGTGGCAGGCGTGGATTGCGATACTCCCATCCAGCGGAAGGGGTGCTGCCGACTTGGCAGGGTCGCGGTCGAGGCGGATGTCGTCCTGCATTCTCCTCAGCACGGTGTCGCCGAGGGATTCCGGCGGGTGGTGGAGGTCCTCGGCGTCCGCGCTGAGCAGCTGCTGCAACTCCCGCACGTCGCGAGACAGGTTGGTCAGCAACGGATTATTCACCTGTAACGCAGTGCGGTCCTCAGCGCGCCGAATTGCCGGCCGAAGACCTTGCAAGGTCTGCCACATCGTCGGACTCGGATGGGTCAGCCACAGATGCAGTTCCCGCCCCGCAGCCAGGGCGTCGAAAACGGCCAGCTGGCTTCGGGTCAGCCTGGTGGGGCCGAACACCGATAACCGCGTCGGAAGGTCGACGACGTGCGGCTGCTCCCGCAACGTCTCACACGCGTCCGCCAGCCGTTCGGCAGGGCTCGGCGAACCTATCCGGTCCCGCAGCCGTCGCCAAAAGTCGGCCTGCCACAACATGTCATCGCGCAGAGCAACGCCGAAGCCATCGGTGTCCGCCGACCCGAACCAGTCGACGATCATCGACGGCCGGGCTTCTCCGTAGGAGGTGAACAGCTGCGCCAGCTTCGAAGCCGTCGAGAAGCGTCGCCCCTGGCGATGCGATGCATCAGGATCGTTACACCCCAGATGATGGGCCAGCATGCCAGCCCACGGCTCGGTGTAACTCTCGTCCATCAACGCCAAGATGGCCCACACAAGCCTGCTACCCGTCCAGGGGTCGGTTGTCGGGGTCCAGCCGGCCAGCGACGACATCACATCACCGAACAGTTGAGATGGGTTCGGGAACACGATGTTGGCGGCCACGCCGTCCCGCCCGCGTTCCGCACCCAGACTCAGCGATAGCTGCTGCATCACCCACCGCTCCACGCCCTTCGAGGGCACCGCGATCACCTCAGGAACAAAAGGGTCAACGGGCAGGTGCGACAGAAGGTCGGCGAGAGGCTCCATCAGAGCATCGGCGCGCTCAGAGCGATGAATCGTCAGCACAGGCTCTCCAGAAGCGGACCTGCCGACGCCCCCCAACCATGGGGACACTCAGCAGCACCAGCCGATGCTCCATGGGTGAAAAACTCAGGCAACTGCGTGTGCGAAGAGCTCGGCCTGTTGCATCACAAGGTCAATCGCGGCTGGCCTCTTGTCCGGAGGGTAACCGTAGCGAATTAGCAAACGCCGGATCGTCGCGCGCATACGTGCCCTTACTTGTTCCTTTTCGCTCCAATCGATGGTTGCGTTGTTGCGGACTGATTCGACAAGCTCGCGTGCGATCTTCTTCAAGGTTTCGTCGCCCATCTCAAGGACCGCAGAGTCGTTTTGGCATATGGCGTCATAGAAGGCGATCTCATCCGTACCGAGACCGAGTTCCTTACCACGGTCGTACTCATGCTTTAGCTGCTTTGCCAGTGCCACCAATTCAGCCACGACCGCCGCCGCATCCAGCGCGTGATTTTGATAGCGCAGAACCGAATTGGCGAGCATTTCTGAGAAAGCCCTTCCGGCAACGACATTGCGCTTTCCAACGGCCTTAATCTCCTCCGCAAGGAGCCGTTTCAACATCTCGAGCTGCAAGTTGGGGTGATCACTACCGCGGAATTTTTCAATGAAGTCTTCATCGATGAGAGATAAGTCGGGCTGTTCCATCCCGGTTTCGGCATAGATGTCGATCACGCCTGAACCCGAGATGTTCTCGGACACGATTTGCTTGATTGCTACGTCCAACTCCGCATGGGAGTCAACGCCTTCTCGGTCGGTGCCTTCAATCTTGGAGATAGAGGCACGGACCGCCTCGGTGAAGGCGACGTCCTCTCGGATCGAAAGCGCTTCATCTGCGGGAACACAGATGGCGAAAAGCGACATGATCCGACGAGCATGGGCCATGAAACGGCACTTGAGGCACGGCGAGTCTTTGGCGCACGGCGCCTCCGGCGACCCTGGGTGGTGCCCCAGCAGCCAGTCGGCTGTTCCGGCGACTGCCCGCAGATAAGCCTTGTCTCCGCCACCCGCTAGTACTTCGCGCCATGGATGACCGCTCAGGATGGCGCAGACAACTTCGTGCTCCTCGATGAGCGAAGGGATCGCCTGGTCGCGTAGGTCCTGGCCGAGCTCTTGGCGGTCCTTGTCCCGTTTGGTGTAGTCGGCCAGAGCGGCCTTGAGGTCCTCGGCGATTCCGATGTAGTCGACTACTAAGCCAGCCGGCTTGTCCCTAAAGGTCCGGTTGACACGGGCGATCGCCTGCATCAGGGGTGCCCCGCGCATCGGTTTATCAACGTACATCGTGTGCATCGATGGCGAATCAAAGCCGGTCAACCACATGTCGCGCACAATGACCAACTCGAGCGGGTCGTTGGGGTCCTTGGCACGGTTCTTGATCTGCCGCAGCGTTTCCTTCGGATAGATGTGCGGTTGAAGGGGCGCGTCGTCCGACGCTGAGCCAGTGATAACGACTTTGATCCGTCCCTGCGCTGGATCGTCGGAGCCCCATTCCGGACGCAGTCGAACGATCTCGTTGTAGAACGCCACGGCAATCCGCCGCGACATCGCGACAACCATGCCCTTACCGGCGAGAGCTTCCCGCCTCATCTCCCAATGCTCAACGATGTCCGCGGCTAGTTCACGAATCCGCTTATCAGAGCCGACGATCGCTTCAACCCGGCCCCATCGAGTCTTTAGTCGCTCCTGGGCTTCCTCTTCAGTTCCCGAGGTTGCCTCGGCAAAAGCGTCGTCCAGAGCCTGGTGAGTCTCCGCCGGCAGTTCGACCTTGGCCAGTCGCGGCTCGTAATACACCTTCACCGTCGCGCCGTCAGTCACTGCCTGCGTGAGGTCGTAGACGTCGATGTATTCGCCAAAGACTTGGCGCGTGGAACGGTCCGAAGATTCGATCGGGGTGCCGGTGAACCCGATATAGGTGGCATTGGGCAGTCCATCACGTAGATGACGAGCGAACCCATCCACAAAGTCGTAGTTAGAGCGGTGCGCCTCGTCGACTACAACGACGATGTTGACCCGGTCAGAGAGCAATGGAAACTGCTTGCCCTCCTGCCTGTCGGATTGCGACAGACCAAACTTCTGGATTGTCGAGAAGACGATCCCACCGCCTTCACGTGCCTGTAGGAGGCTCTTGAGGTGGTCTCGGGACTCTGCCTGGACCGGCGACTCCGGAAGCGGAGAACCTAATTTTGATCCTGCGAACACCTCGTCGAAAAGCTGGTCGTCAAGATCGTTTCGGTCGGTGAGCACCACGACGGTCGGATTCTCCATCGCGGGGTGGCGGGCGAGCTTCCCTGCGTAGAAAAGCATCTCCAGGCTCTTGCCTGAACCCTGCGTGTGCCAGACGACGCCGGCCCGACCATCGCCCTCGACAGCCTCAACCGTGCAATCAACGGCCTTGCGGACTGCCCAGTACTGGTGGTATTTCGCGACGAGTTTCGCCATCTTCTTGCCCTCGCCGTAGACGGCGATGAAGTTGCGTATCAGATCCAGAAGCACACCATGTTGGAACATCCCCCGTAGTAAGACTTCGTATTGCGGCCACCCGCTCGGCGCGACTTCTCGGCCATCAAATGTTTTCCATGGCGCGTAATGCTCCCAGCCTGCTGTGAACGAACCTGCCCGTGCCTGTAGGCCATCGGAAATCACTGTTACTTGGTTCCAGATGAACGCATCCGGAATGTCATTGCGATAGGTCTGAATCTGGTTGAACGCCCCGCGCAGCGTTGCGTTGGGGTCGCCCGGCCGCTTGAGCTCCATTAGGACGACCGGTAGACCATTGATGAAAAGAACGACGTCAGGACGGCGCTCGCGGGTGCCAAGAACGGTGAACTGATTCACAGCGAGGAAGTCGTTGTTCGTTGGATCTTCGAAGTCGATCAAACGTGCTCGTGCTGAACGCACATTGCCGTCCGCGGCTCTGAAGTCCGCCGGAACGCCCTCAACTAGATGGCGGTACGTGCGCCAGTTTTCCGACTCCACTGATTGAGATTCCGGTCGCAACGCTGTCTTCACAACGTCGTCTACAGCATCCATCGGCAGTGCTGGATTTAGTCGTACTACGGCTTCCCGCAAACGGTCGACGAGAACGACCTCGCGGTAGTCGTTGCGCTCGGCTGCAATGCTGCCTGGCGCTATATCGGGTCCGTGCAGGATTGCCCAGCCCAACTCTGCCAGCAGATCGAGCACAGCGCCTTCAAGACCAACCTCCTGCATAGCGGGACTCATGCGACTACCCGCCCCGACATCAATAATGGGAGCAGTTCATTGCGGGTCCTATTGAGTTGCTCGATCTCGAGCCCACACTGCAGAGACTCGTCCCAAAGCGGGGCAATTACCTCGTCGAGTCTTTCGATTTCGTCGAGCAACGGAACTGGTACTTCAGCGTCCAGATGCTCACGCTTGATGTGTCCCATAGTCGTGGCCTTGTCGGCTGCGAGGCTAAGGAACCAAGGCAGTTGATGCTCGATCAGTGAAAAGACAAGCCACGCAGGATAATTTTGCTTCGGGATTACCTTGAAGACGTGTTGGTTCACTAGGCCCTCTTCCCACATCCAGCGACCAACCATCAATGACCCGGACCAAACGAACAGCACATCACCGGCACGAGCGATATTTTCATCAGCGGCGACTGCATCGGTTCGCACCGTCCCAGACCCAGGTCCGCCACGTACTTCTGGTGTTCGAATTATGGGTCGGCCTGCACCCGTAGCGTTTTTGGTGAAGTTCTTACCATTCACAAACGTTGCGAGTTGGGATAGCGGGACTGACTTAGTAGTGCCTCTGAGAGCTTCGCCAATTAATGCGCGGCGTAACGCTGTGCAGCTCAATAAGGTATGCCGATTAACTTCGATTAGATCGTCGAGAGAAGCCAGAACACCCGCTATACGGCGCTGCTCCTCCAAGTTGTCGTGGATTGTGAAGCGCAGCCGGCTGAAGTCACCTTTCTTGAAGTGCGGTATGAGAGTACCAACGTGCATGCTACGAATGCCGGCTTGCACGTCCGGTGCGAGAAGCCGGTAGTAAAGGTAGGACGGAAGGACAACGGATCTGTCCGCACGAAGCGCAACCATGTCCTGCGCGATGCAGTAAGGCACAGGATCGGGTACTACTGCGACTCGTCCCGGCGAACCCTTGCACACGAAAAGCACATCGCCGGGTTGGGGGTGGGCGCGGAACCAGTTCTTGTAAGTTGCCTCGTCAACGAACCGGACGTTCTCAAACACTGCTTCCCGCCGACCAGGCTTGACGCAGTTCGTTGCGATTAGAGGGAACCCCTCACTGGTGACGGGACAGGTTCGCCCACGGTTGTCGACCACGAATTCCAGTAAATCGGTGAGGGCTCTTGGCGTCATACCCGAGGGATCGGTAACCATGGCGCTAGTCAATTGAACCGACCTGCAGTCCATTTAGGGCGGCGGCCACCCGCTCCTGGAGCAATGCTCGACTCGCGAAGCCGTCTTCAATTTCTTTTCGTAGCCGCGCTATCTTCTGGCCGATTAGTTCGTCGTCGTCAATATCAACTGTGGCGCTGCCGACGTACCGACCGGGGGTCAATACATAACGTTGCTCGCGAACCGTATCTATCTTTACAGCGGCGCAAAAGCCCAAAATATCTTGGTATCGAGCCTCCGGAGACTTTCCTCTCCAAGCTTTGTAGGCGCCGGCGATTCGATCAATCTCATCCGACGAAAGCTCGCGATTGGTCTTCGAAACCATATGCCCTAACTCCCGTGCATCGATGAACAGGAGCTCCCCGTGACGTTCGCGACGCGGTGTTAGAGACTTTCTGGCGCGGCTTGGTCTATCGGATTTGTCGCGCGTCAAGAACCACAGACAAACTTCAATCTGCGTTGTGTAGAACAGCTGTTTGGGGAGTGAAACGATGCACTCCACAAGATCAGCCTCTACGAGCTTTTTTCGAATTTCGTCCTGACCAGACTGCTCTGCCGTTAGCGATCCATTCGCCATTACCGTCACCATTGTTCCTACCGGCGAAAGATGGGCGAGCATATGCTGAATCCAGGCAAAGTTCGCGTTGCTCGACGGTGGGATGCCGTACTGCCAGCGCGGGTCGTCGCGCAGGCGTTCTCCTCCCCACTCGCTGACGTTGAATGGGGGGTTCGTCAGGATGAAATCGGCACGAAGGTCCGGATGAAGATCGTGAGTAAATGCGTCAGCCCACTCCGGGCCGAGATTGGCTTCGATACCGCGTAAGGCAAGATTCATTTTTGCTAATCGCCAGGTGGTTGGATTCTGTTCCTGGCCAAAGACCGCTATGTCCTCGCGACGTCCACCGTGGGCCTCTACGAATTCCTCGGCCTGGACAAACATGCCACCAGACCCGCATGCGGGGTCGAATACGCGCCCATCGAATGGTTCGAGCATGTCGACCATCAATCGCACCACCGAGCGTGGCGTATAAAACTCCCCGCCAAGCTTGCCTTCAGCGGTAGCAAACTTCGCCAAGAAGTACTCGTAGACGCGGCCCAAGATATCGAGGCCCCCCTGAGCCTCGACCGCCAAGTCTTTTCGCGAGAAGGTATCGATTAAGCCGCCGAGCATGATTGGGGTCAACTCTCGACGCGCATAATTCTTGGGGAGAACACCACGCAAAGCCGAGTTTTCCTTCTCGATCGCGTCCATCGCCGCGTCGATGCGCACGCCTATGTCGGCCTGTTTTGCGGCCTTGCGTAGGTCTTCCCAGCGGTGGCCCTCCGGTACCCAGAACACACCTTCGGAGGCGTACTCATCACGGTCTTCCAGCACCGACTGCTTGGCTTCATCTGTTGGCATGAAGTAGTCGCTACCGGGTTCATCGACTAGTCGCTGCAACTCTTCCCGGCGCTTGGCAAAGACATCCGATATATATTTCAGAAAGATCAGGCCAAGTACGACGTGCTTGTACTCCGCGGCGTCTACGCGGCTGCGTAGCCTGTCGGCAGCCTCCCACAGGAATACTTCAAGCGCCTTTTCTTCCTCTGGTTTCTTTTGCGTGGTCGAAGCATTGGTCGATTTCGAGTCTGCCTCAACGTGCATCTTTTTCGTCCTTCTTGTGGGCACGGATACGTGCGGCTTGGCCGCGGACTTTAGGCTGCTGGCCACTGCTGCCACCGAGTCCACTTCACCGGCCGCAATCAGTTGACCCCACACGACTGTCCTCAAGTTTTTTGAATTTCGGAGGCCTCTGAGGTACGCCAGCTGCGCTCGGCGCCCCTTGATTGCGTCTTTCTCGCCCCTTGCTTCTGCGAGCGCCCGTACTACTTCGCTAAGGGCGCTGTTGTTCTTGGCGAGCCAAGACTCCAGAAGGATCGGCCACGCATCGCGGATGAACTCCACGTCTGGCCGCGCACCGTATGCACTTCTCAGTGCCTCCGAGCAATCTGCATCACTAATGCCCAGAAGCTGGCTGCACAAGTCATCCAGCAGTGACGGCGGGAGGTTGGACCATTTGAACTTGTAATTCGGCACTGCGATCCCCCTTCGCGACGCGGCCGCCTCATTCTGGCGATCCACCGACAGTGGACGGCCAATCGTCTTCCGAGCCTAGGTCCTCGTCCTAACTGAGGAGGGCCGTACATCCAAGCGGGCTGGGCCCAGGCTGTTGCTGCGTCACTTCGGGATCCCCTTCATTCCCCAAACATGCGTGGTGGCATTCATACCATCAATGATCAGACAGCAGTCGGCGAACCTGCTCGATTTTGCGCTGAGTGAGTACGTTGAGCCTGCTCGGCTTCCGCTATTAGCCTCAGCGCGGCCTTATGAATCGTCCGTACCGAACCGGCTCCGACCGATGGGCTCCAATGCTTGCTGATAGCTGGGAGAGCTTCACCGCGTCCAACAACCGATCAGCGTAATTTGCTGCCAATTCAATCGGCGGGACGAACGCGCGGTTTGTTGAAGAGGACCCCAGGCTCGACTTCGAGGGCTTCGGCGATGTCGACCAGGCGCTCGTACAAGATCCCACGTTTCCCGTGCTCGACGTCGATCAGAACATTCCTGGTAACTCCCGACCGCAAGGCCAGCGTCTCCTGCGTCATGCCCTTGGCCAGCCGAAGAGTGCGGATGTTGCTCCCGACAACGGCTCTGGCTTGCTGCCATTTCGCGACACGCTCAGGGCTGTTCTGGCTGGGGCGTGTCGGCACGCCACCAGTAATCACTCTGACCTGCGGCAGTGTCTGCCCTACTAGTAGTACATTCACAGCGTGGCGGGCCAGCAGGCGGACGATTTGCTGCGGTCGGAGTCCGACTCGAGGCGCCGTAGGTTCGACAGAACGTCCACCGCGTCTGCGGGCTGACGGTGCCACTGCGGACGCTCCCGATTCGCATTCGGCCACTACCGGGCGAATCGCTGGACTCGTGGTTGGAGACCATTGCGGAGCGCATGGACACCACTTGGGGCGATCTGGTGGACGGCATCGGCCTGGCGTCGCGCCACGAACAGCGCCGGCGTGATTACGTGGCAGCCGCTCTCCGCGGCTTGAGCGTCGCGCAGTTCGTGGCCGTGACCCACTCCACGGGAGTCGATGCCGAAGTCTTGCAGTCCATGACCTTCTCCGCTTTGTTGGGCCAAGCACCGCCTAGTGCTGGAGCAAGGTCGGCACCTCAGAATTCATTGCTGTGGCTCCGGGGGTTCCGCTCCAGGTATTGCGCCCCGTGCCTTGGGGAAAGTGGTGGACGTTGGTTGTTGTGGTGGAGGCTGCGCTGGGCGTTCGCGTGCGAACGGCATCGTTGCCTGCTTCAGGATCTGTGTCCGGACTGCCAGCGGGCGCAGCGCACTGAACCCGCTCCGAGCGGCCTCGTACCAAGACCGGGTCGGTGCACGCGGAGGATGCCCAACGCGAATGGTCGCAGTGCCGCAAGGTGCCGCGGCGAGCTGGGCAGCGCGGACAGCCTTGTCTTGGACTACGCGCATCCTGCCCTTCGGGCTCAGGCGGCGATACGTCACGCGCTGGAAACCGGTACCGCTGCTTTTGGTGTTTATGGGCAGTCGCCGGTCACCCTGGCGGAACTGATTGCGGACTTCGCGGCGATCGGTGGCCGGGTTCTGGCGTACGCATCGCCGACGGAATTGAGTGCCTTGCTTCCTGCGGACATCGTCGGCAATTACGTAGAGGGTTTAGAGGTGCCCGCGGACGAAAAGTCGGCCCGAGTCACAGCCGAGTCGCCGGTGTCGGCGACTGCACTTGCCGCGGCGGCCGCGTGGTCCACGCTGGCGCCACCCACTACCCGGGGTGCCGCCGAGCGGCTGCGCTGGCTAATCGAGTCGAACCGCAAGCGTGGTTTCGCGGTTAGAGCAAGCAGCGTCGGGTGGGGGCGCGGCGTGAGTGCGGTTGTCCGCGGCGTTCAGCTAGCGGCATTGGAACCATTCCTGGTACCCAGCGATCAATTGCGTTATCGCATCGCCGACGACGTTCCAACAGCGCCTTTCGATAATCCACTAGTGAATCGGTTACCAGCATTGGCCTGGATGCGTTGGAGTTTGCCACTCCGTTGCGCCGGCGTCGGGTATTCAGAGTTGCGTGCGGCCTTGTCCGCGGCGATCGCTCTTGTCGGCACACGTGCTCACCTCACTGACATCACCGCCGACCTCGGCGCGACAACAACCGTCAGAGGCGTGCTGCGGGTTCTCCAACGCTTACATTCATCATCTCGTTGGCCCGAAACACGAAGCACACTCAATGCTTACGCGAACTATCTCTGCAAAAATCCGCCGCCGATCGACTACCGGCGACGGCGGTCGCTCTCCTGCAGCAGTCTGCTTCCGGACAAGAAGTGGGCGGACCTTTGCCTCCGTCTCGGTATCGATGCCGGTCGCGGTCCGCGGTTGAGATTAGTGCGATCTTGGCTATTCGAGCGCCTGACCACACTCCCCGCCGACAGATCGCCTTGGTCGACTGACTCTGCTGCATTCCGCAGTTCGCTCTCCGCAATGGCACTCTGGATGACAGCCGAGTTGGTGGAATCCCTCGATCAACATGCGCTGGAGTTCCTGCAGGATAGGGGTATTCACGGAGAGCCAGTGGTGTGGCGACCGCCGACCGACGCAGCTGCACAGGGCGGGCTCCCCGGATTGGAGGTCGAATCGCTACATCGCTGGATTGGAGCCCAGAAGCCGCGGAGTTTCGCGAAACTCTCCGAGCAATTTGGATTCGATGCGGATGTCGCTCGTGCCGTCCTGGACGAAAGGCCCGTCGCGTCGCATTGGTTCGGTCCAGCGACGGAATCCATATCGACGGCAGCGGGGGCACGGGTGCCAACTCGTCGACAGTTCGAAATCCTCTACACCGAGCGTCGGTGGGGACTAGCACGGATTGCCTCACACACCGGCCTGAGCCGACGCTCCGTTACAGAACTCGCCTACCTTCATGGGATTTCAATTCGACCCCCTGGTAGGCCAACCCGCCTTAAAGAGAACTGATCGATTTTCATCGTGCGTCCTTCAACGTCGCAATTCAACTTCGTGACACTACGGGCGCGTGGTGCCCTCCAAGTTAAGCGGAGATTCAGTTGCCGTTCCCAGAATTCTCGTATGCGCGTACTGCTCGGAGTACCTTCTCGCCATCAGGTGTGAGCCGCATCGGTTGGCTGCCCTTCGCCCGAATCAGAAGCTTCATTGCGAGATCGGCTTCGAGTTGGGCAATCTGCTTGGTCAGGACATCCTGGCGAAGGTGAAGTTTGCCTGCGGCGTCCGTAAGCGAGGGATAGTCGGCAACTGCGACGAAGCGCTGCAGCCTCCTCCACCCACCGATGGCGGCAAGGGCCGGCCGGAGGATTCGCGGTGCAGCAGATGCTGCTGCGCGAGCGGCTAGAACGGCCTTGCGCTGGTCGATGCCATGTCCGCGTCTTGGGATGTCATGTTTCTTGGCCCAGTCCATCAACGTCGACGGATTCATGCCGATGCCTTCGGCAATGTCGGCGATCGTGCGGAACTTGTTGACGTACTCGTCGTACAGCCAGTCGCGTTCGACGACTTGCCTGGCCGCGGGAATCGGCGGGCGGAGTTTGAGTCCATATTCCGACGCGATCTTCCTAAGGGTGTGCTTGCAGACTCCTGCCGAGGCTGCGATTTCCCGCAGTGACATGCCCTCTTCGTGGTAGAGGTCCTTGAATCGGTCGGGTGAAAGATTCGCCTTGGCAAGGCAATACGCGCCGAGCTGCGAGGGCCGCTCTTCGACGCCGTCAAGCCAGGCTGATGCTGGAGCCGGGTTCATCGCGAGCAGGTACCGCGCTGTCTCGATATCAATCCCAAGGAGCGCGGCCCCGTCGCTGAGTCGGACGGTGTTGTCTTTGGCCATCTCGTGCAGCGTTGCGGGATCGAAAGCGTCTGAATCTGCACCAGGTAGATCGAGTCCGCTCATCAGGTGCGTCGGTGGATGCCAGGTTGTTGGCTCATCTCGGATTCCCTGCCGCGCCAGGAATTCCAGCGAGTGGTCCTCTAGGGCCCGCAGAACATCAACAGTCAGATGGCGGGGGAAGTCAGCAACTCTTGAGCGGAATGCGCCGTCGTTCAGAGCGAATGGTGCACGTTCCGCTGGCAGGCCACTGAGCCTCTCGAAGAGAAAGCAGCGAACCACCCTTGCCCTGCTTGTCCGAGCACCGAAGACGCCAGCATTGCGGCAAATTCGGGCCCACGTTTCGTCGGGCAATAGCTTTGTGTAGTCGAGTTGCCGACGGCGGCCGTAGTCGATCGGCACGTTGTTGTTGGCTATGTAACTTGCCGCGTTTGTCAGAGCTGTTCGTATTCCTGGCCACCTCCGGCTCTTTCGCAGAAGTCGAAGCGCACGTAGCACTGTGGCTTCTGCGAGCGGACTTGCAACCGCGCGCACTGCGTAGTCCACGGAGACGCGTGAATCCACAAGAAGGACGGCCGGCGACAGCGCTTGACGCATCAGCCAAGGTTGGTGATCCGGTATCACCAAACGAATCGACCACGCTTGCCAGAACATCGTTGGGACTCGTAACGCAAGCGCGTCGGTTGCATCCTGCGTTAAGCGCGGATGCCCTGGGGTTACTGATCCGAGCCGGTTTCGCAGTTGTTCGGGCGCATTGAGAACGTGGCTCTGGGCGGTGAGTTGGATTGCCCTCAGCACGTCCGACGGCGCTCGCTTCAATCCGGAACCCCAGAGTCGCAGTTTGAGTCCCGACTTCCTCTCCGAGGGGATGAGCCACCGCAAGCTATCTGCCGCTGCTGCGATGTCCGGTCTGTTCAACACGTGCATCGCCGCGACTACGCCAACCGCAGCCACGACGGCGCTGGCATCTTGTTTGTGATAGCGCAGGTCCCCACCATTCGCGTAGAGAGCGAGAAGGTCCTGCGGGATGATGGATGCCAGCTCCTCAGCTTTGGATCTATTGAGGGCCCTACGGGCGACCGCGTAGACATCCATGAGAATGCTGATCGGCGGCTCCGGCTGCGATCTGTACACACCGAATGTGAAGCCGTCGGATTCGATGATTTCACTGACTATTCGCTGTGCATCAAGGGCCGGATGGCCAGCTGCTAGCAACGGAACTTCCGCACCCGTGAGGTCTGTGAGGCACAACGAAGCCGAGTCCAGCGACGCCTTCGAGGCGCGGTGCGAACAGCGATTCAGGTTCGGGATCGTCGAATCTAGATGCCGTCGATTACGCGGTACTGATCCACAGTGGGGGCAACTGTCGGCAAGAAGACAGAGGTGTTTGGTGCAGGCGAATGTCCAGCCGAGCCGCCAAGCTAAAGGCCATCGTCCACCGCTCTCTTCCAGACACGTCGGACAAAATCGTGAACCACTCATACGCCACCAAGCTGGAACGCGGCTGGGTCTTCCCGACTCGCTGTCAACGGGTATGGCAATCCCCCAGTATTGCGAGACTGTCGCCGCGAGCAGTCGGTGTCTAGCGACGCCGGTTGCATCACTCAGCGCATCCAACTGCAACTCCGTCAAGCAGTTCACCCATTGACGCGTGCTCTGCTCGTTGGGGGCGCGCAGGCCAACGGCATCTAAAAGGTCGCCGAAGGCAACGCTGCTGCGAGCGGCAAGTGCCTCAAGCCACGAATCGATCGCCTCGCCGGGGAGAAGATCGGCTCGAATCGGAAGAGAACGCGTTCCGCTCATTAGAACGGTGGGGAGTCGTCTTGCTTCTTCGTTGCGCCGTGATCGGCACGGAGTCGTGCCGCTTCGATCGGCCGTGATGTCTCCGCCGCCTCGTCTATCCGTGTTTGTTCGAGCAGATCCTTAGTGAGAGCTTCAACTCCGGTGCGGATCGCGCGCGAAGACGCCCGGTTTATTAGCGTAATTAGCGAACCCATGTGTCCTGAGCTTCGCTCGTACAAGTAATCGCCCAGATAGTCTGGCAAGGGGCCAGGATGGTGCTTGGCCAATACTAGTCGTTGGTCGACAGCACGCAGAACAGATTTCCACTGCTTCTGTCCCGCTGGGTCTTTCAATTCAAATCGTTCGATGGCGAATCGTGTTGTCCGCCTGGCGGTCTGTGCCAGAATCGAGTCTCGGCCGGCGGCGCCGTGGTTGAAGAGGCCGGATTGGGAGAGCCCGACCCCGACGAGCACGAGAGTGACGGGGAATTCGTTGGCGATGAACTTGAGGTGGTTACTTACCTTGATTCCGTCGGACGCTCTCCACTGCAAGAAGTGGATATCGTCGACGATGAGCAGTCGCACCTCGCAGGCCAGGAATGTATCGAGTGCTCGCCGAGCGAACTCTGCGGCGTTTCCGCGGCGGATGCCTGGATGGGCGAAGTAGTGCAACAGCGACAGATTTAGGTCGCGCATTGTCGGATGGCCACTCAGAGTCACTCGACACACGGGCCATCTCTCATGTCCCTCATCAGTCATCGGGCCCTTATCGGTGAGTTCACGAAGGTGGTATTCCTTTGCGAACTGTTCTACCGCTGTGCTTTTCCCCAATCCCGCTGCGCCTTCGATCGCGACAGCTCCCTTGGTTCGATCACCGTCTTGAACGTTGCTGTCCATGATGTCGCTGAGGTTTTCGTGTATCGCACGTAGTTGCGGTGTTCGAAGTACCCCCATGTTGGCGTGCCAGTCGCGTCTGCGCTTGTCATAGTCACGCTTCGCCGCAGGGGCCAAGGCCTCGAGTTGCTTGATGGTGAGCCGGTCGGGCTGGATTCGGGGCTCGGCGTGAACAACTTTTGCCCAGTCCTCCTTTCTGCCGAGGCTGATGTTCTGGAGCTCCTTTACGCCCATTCCAGTTCCTCGTACTCGACGTAGTCCGCCTGCAATTCCTCTGGGTCGTCGTCGTCGCCACCGGAGTGAGCTGAGACGAGGGCAGAGTCCCGGCGGACCTGGGAGGTGCCTGCTGTGAGTGCGCTAACGCTCGGGAGTCGGTTGACCGCGGATTCGTCGTCATCGGTTTCGACTTGGTTGCTTAACGCAGCATGTTGTCTTGCAAGTCGGAGGGACATCCGCCTCTCCGCAGGACTATTGCCCAGACCGAGCTGCCATCTCTTGGCGAGTTCAATTAGGGCCAGGCGGTCGTCAATGAAGCCGTGCTGGTCCAAGACGGCCCTGCGCGCAAACCGCAAGGTGTCGTCACTGAATGGCATCGGCACTTCGGCAGCGTGCTCCCAAGGCAGCTCATGCCAGGAACGGGTGATCGGATGCCGGATGTAGACACGAGAAATGTCGTCCGGATCGAAATGGATGGGCCACCGATCCTTGAATCGTCCGGTGTACGGGCTGGGAATCGCTGAGAGTTCCTCGAGAACCTCGCCCCGATAGAACAAGTTCCTCCGCTGGACGCCGTAGTGCTGGATCGTGCGGGCTTCGACACTGAGGAACTCGTATGCCAGATGCGGATCTCGGGGAACCTCGAGGTACCCGGCGCGGGCCATCCCGTGTTGAAACATCTGTGCCGGCGTGAGCTTCCCTGCCGGCAGGCCCGGGTCAAATAGGGAGCGATGTCTGCGGTGGTGGTAAATAGTGGCCACCCACTCGCGCAGGATCGCTTCGAGTTCGTCGATGTAGAAGAATGCGTGAGACTCGACGTCAAGGCCGCGCGAATTAATGTCGGGTCCCTTGTAGCCGGGAAGATACTGAAGCAGCCCCTGGCGCACTGTGTTGAAGAATCTCTCCAGCGGGCCTTTATCTCGGCCCTCCTTGATTCGGACTGGCTGGATCGAAATACCCATGCGTTGGCAAACGCTATTGAGGTGCTCGGAGACGTAGATCTTCCCGTGGTCGACCACGATGGTGTCCGGGCTCAGGGCGGGTCCACTTGCAGGCTGTCCTGTCCGGTCGATCTGGTCGGGGTCGATGAGGACTTGTCGCGGTATCCCATGCGCCGGCCAGACTGCGTGGTCCGGCCATCTAACGCAGGCCGGCGGCGGCCGGAAGGCCGCGTACATCAGTGCCGCAGCATCAACAGCTTTGGTGGACATCGGCGTTAGCCGGATCGAAACGATGCATCTGGTGTACCAGTCCATCGCGGCACTGAGCTCGAGTCGGACCCAGCGCAACGTCACAGGGTCCATGGCGAACACGTCGAGGGGCGTCGTGTCCAGAATGAGGTACTCACCCGGCTGATTCGGTCGCAGTTTCCCATAGGGATGCTTGCCTCTGCCAGCAATATCTCGATTGCGCTTGGTAGTCCCTCGGAAGGTCTGGTGCCGCTGATCAAGCTCGGCCAACTTGCGATACGCCGTAGCGCGAGACGGCTCCTCGATCTCTCCGTCGCCGTAGGAAGCCACGATTCTCAGGTGGGTTTGCAAAATCACTGCTGCCATTGATGGTTTGGATTCGTTTGTGTACTCGGACATGACGCATCGAGCTGTCTCTGTCCATCGTTCATCGACCCGTTCGGGTACGGCGGTTCGGTTCGGCGCAAGGCCAGCCTCCCCCCTCTCTCGATAGGCCTTCACCCAACGATCGACGGTGCGCCGACTGATGGCCAGCTCAGCCGCCTTCGACTCAGATCTCGAGCACATCGGAAGAGCAGGGTCGTATGCTGGCCTTGGCTCGTCCGGCTGCCGGATCTGCTCGCTGCCTGAGCGATAGCCCGTCAAGACCTCCCGGACATGTTCCGCACGCTGCGTTACAACCCTTCGTTCGTCTTCGCTGAGGCACAAAAGCTTTACCGCGGCGGGTTGCTCCTCATCAGTCGACTCGGGAGCACCCGGATCAGCAATGAATTTGACTCGTGCGTCGCTGAGCAATGCGACAACGGACATACGACGCAGACCGATTGCACTCTTGAGGACAACTTCGGTTCCAGCCGTTGACGGAATCCACTCGATGACTTCATGTACTTCGCCGTCGAACATCACGCGTGTTCCGACACCAACACGAACCCCTGCCCAGGTCATGCGGCCACCGCCTTGTGAAGCACTGTCTTGGACGACATCACTACCGATAAGTCGGCCTCAAGTTCATGCCGCCACAGCATGTGCAAGAGCGCTGCGCGGACAAGCGGTTCGGGGCATGTGATCAGGCGGATTGCTTCTGCAAATGCAAGACCGTCAATATGAAGGCAACGAAGTTCTTCCAGAACACGGACCGATATCGTCTCGGGTCGTCTAAAGCCGGACAAGAATCGGACGTTAACGAGTTGAGCGGCTGGTTGCTCGGACGCGATTTCGAACTTCCAACCCTTCGATTCGATCTCTTCACGGACCCAATGAAACGTGGCCTTAATCGCCGGATCTTCCAGCATGCCAGCGGGTTTGACCGCAACGACGGTCGGCGGAACTCCCTGTCTCAGAAGCCAGTAGTCGGGTACGTGCCTTACGGCCCGGCCGTCGACTCTGGTCTTGATCTGGAAAGGCTGGGCACGGATCTGCGTAACGGAATTATCGAAGTCCGCCATCAGGAGCCTGCTCAACTCAAGCCGAGACTCGTAGATCACGTGGGCCGATTCGGTCGCCGACCAGTAACTTCCGGAGTAATGGCATTGTCCGTGAAACCATCGAAATGTTCTCCAGGGCAACGTATTCCGGAGCATTTCCGCACTGAGCTCCGCCGCGTTCATTTCAACAACCTGATCGTTGCTATCGCGATAGCTGATAGTGCATGTCTGGCGTTGGATGGACATCGGAGTACTCTCCAATCGACGGGGGCGACTTACCACAGTGTTGGCGCCAGCCATGCGATCGACCTAGCCGAAGCGGTCGATTGGGACCGTTGTGATACGCCATCTTGATCTCGCCGCGACGTGCCGCCCTGATGAAACCAGACAGCCGAATGATGTGTTGAAACAGATCTGCCGAAACGCAAGCGTTCGTTGATTCAGCCCCCGGCGGACCGAGGGCGATCAGATGCTCGAGTCGAATTCCTCTCTGCACCCGCACTTTGCGGATGAGAACACTCGTCGCCAGCCATCCTCCCGCGGAAGCCCTGCGCCGGGCCTTGTCGACAGTCGTCGAGTTACCTGGCGCCGCGAACTCCTAGCCATGGAATTTTGGCGGAGCTGCCGGATACGGGGTGACGACGGTACTTCAAAGTAGGCCACGATTCGTACATCACGACGTCGATCATCGCAGGTCTGCGGCAAACACCCTGAACCGTTATCTCGGTATCCGGGTCGAACAAATACAAAACTGCTAGCCGAGGCATTAGATTCGGCATGCGAGGTGTAGGGAGGCCTATATGCCGGCGGAGCGGGCTGCGTCTGCAGCCGAAATTCTGGGAGCCGATGTAGCCACGCAGCTGGCTGAGTTTGAAAACACGGTGCTGGAACTCGACCTATTCCTCGCGGGCGCGGAACTAGTCGAAAAGACGGTTGTCCCAATGAATGAGAATGAGTTCAAGAAGTTCGTCGCATCAGCCGATCCTGAACTCCTGCGATCCCCAAACTGGATCAGCTGGATCACGCCGGCAGTCCAGCCGAGCAAAAAAGACTTCAGGGAGTACTCGGAGAAGTGGAACGCATACGGGTCGCCCTCCGATCCTTGGCAGCCATCTGCCGACTCGCCCCGATACTGGTACTGCGCCGAGATCTCCGAGGGTCTACCCGAACATGAGCACAGTGAGGCAGTCGTCTGTCCCGGCGTGCACATGCGGCTCCTCGGGTGGTGGCTCACCCATGCTTGGCGTTTCGTCGATCTGGCGACGACCGCGGTGGCGAGTCTCGACTCGTGGAACGTGACGGTCGCTGCGCTCGCATCACGGGCTCTTATCGAGGAGGTTGCTTGTCTGTGGTGGGAGAGCGACGAACTTTTTCGCAGCTGGCGGGCGGCAAAACACGCGCCCGCTGACGCCCGGGACCTGACAATCATGAATTTGCTGTCAAATCAGTTGGAAGTCTTCACATTTTCTCAACGCGGGCTTGAGTCGATCATCGGAGATAACGATCTATGGCAGGCGCTAAATATCCTGACCATCATCGGAAAATTCGCCAAGCGGATGGCATCTGACGGCATCATTGCCGAGCGCATGTCCGGAAAGGAGTTGGAAGACAACTACGCCATCCTGTCCAACGCGGCACACCCTGCCTTTGGCGCGAGAATCTCGTACGCAGCCCTGTGGGCCGAACACGACCACGGGGCCACACGTCAGCGTCGCCTATCCCGCGTACCAAACGAAGCCGACGCAGTGTCGCCAATCCCAGACATAGCCGCCAAAGTGATCTTGGTCGTCGGCGGCATTGGCGAGACTATCCTGTGGCAGTCGTTACGAATGATCGACGACTTTGGGCTGACCACCAGGACGGGGCTGCGGACGCCGCATCCGTACTGGCGCAAACTGGTCCCCGCGAGCAAGAGTAGTGCGGTATGCCCCTGCGGTTGTGGCAAGTGGCGTACCGCCCAACATCGCTGGGGTCAGCCCGTTATTGAACTCCGGCTGAGCAGCCCATCGCCACTCAACGAAGGCCAGTAACTCGCGTCTCGACGGTCAAGACGCTATCGCAAAAGAACTCGCACAACGCACAGTCGACACTGCTGCAACGACGCCTAGCCACCGAAGGATTGACTTGCCAAGAAGGATCGATGGCGAACGCCGCCGCCCGTACGCGGCACGCTACTTCGCAGTTCCGGAACTGGCTCTCGTCCAGATAACAAGCCCACACCCCAGCTACTGAGTTTTTCTCAAATCAACTGTCGAATCCGACATCGCTACGACATTCCATTTGAGAATTCGACATGGCACATGAGAACCGACA
>JAIBBE010000072.1 GCA_019694835.1 Fimbriimonadaceae bacterium
GCCCTACTTCATGTTCCAGCGCGACGGCGTGCCAATCGGCTGGGCCGAAGCTAAGGACATCGACAAGGACGTTATTAAGCTGAAGGGCTACTCGGTTGAACAGCGCAAACGGTACGAGGCCGCCTACCCCAACCTGATCTACACCAACGGGGTCGACTTCGAGTTCATCCGCGACGGCGAACCTGTCCATTTCGTCTCAATCGCTGACTTCCTGATGGGCCTGCAGCCGGTCCCGGAGAAGTTCGAAGAACTGGAACGCCAGCTCAGGCTGTTTGCCGAGCAGAAGCCCATTAGCATTCGCTCGGCGTCAAAGCTGGCGGAAATGATGGCGGCTAAGGCGGCCATCATCAAGGATGAGATCACTCTGGCGCTTAATGAGGACCCCGAGTTTCGAACGGGCCTGGGCGGTCAGTTCAAGAGCTTCAAGGCCAATCTCCTGCCGAACCTGGAGCCGGACGAATTCGCCGACATCTACGCCGAAACGATTACCTACGGCATGTTCGCGGCTCGCTTCCACGACGACGATCTGGACACCTTCAGCCGTCAGGAGGCGATGGAGAATTTGCCAGCCTCCAATCCGTTTCTGAAAGGGTTGTTCGAATACGTGGCTGGCCCGGCCCTACCCAAACGCCTGACCTACATCGTCGATGACTTGGTCCAAGTGATGCGCGCCAGCGACCCGCACTCTCTGTTCCGCGACTTCGGAAAGTTCACCGCGCGCAACGACCCCTTCATCCACTTCTACGAAAACTTCCTCGCCGCCTATAATCCGAAAAAGCGCAAGAGCCGGGGTGTCTGGTACACGCCCGAACCGGTGGTCGATTTCATCGTCCGCGCCGTCGATGATGTGCTGAAGACCGAGTTTGGCTTGGCCGATGGCCTGGCGGATACCTCGAAGGTCACGGTCGATTGGGACACCGGCCAGAACCATCCAAAGACGGGTAAGCCGGTAACCGAAAAACGCCAGGTCCATAAGGTCCAGATTCTGGACCCCGCCACTGGCACCGGCACCTTCCTTGCCAAGGCCGTGCAGTTGATTTCGGATCGGGTGAAGTCCCGCGCGCCGGGCAAGTGGTCCGGCTATGTCGAACAAGACCTGCTGCCGCGCCTTCACGGCTTCGAACTTCTGATGGCCAGTTATGCCATGTGCCACATGAAGCTGGACATGATGCTAACCGAGACAGGCTACAAGCCTAGTAAGCAACCACCCCGCCTTTCGGTTTGGCTGACCAATGCACTGGAGCCGGCCGAACGTGAAGTACGAGATCTGTTCTTCCAGCCCCTCGCGGAGGAGGCGCGTGGAGCCAGCGAGGTGAAACGTCAGACGCCGATCATGTGCGTGATCGGGAACCCGCCGTATTCGGGCGAGAGTGCGAACAAGGGCGAGTGGATCGAGTCGTTGATGGGTGCCTACAAGCGTGAACCCGGGGGAAAGGAGAAGCTAAAGGAAAAAAATTCAAAGTGGATCAGTAAGGATGAGCATAAGTTCTTGCGTCTCGCCTCGCACTTCATTGAGCGAAATGGCGAAGGTGTTCTCGCCTTCATCACAAGCCATGGGTATCTATCTGATCCGACACTTCGCGGGATGAGATGGGAGTTGATGCGTGTATTTGAGAAGATATACGTGCTTGATCTTCACGGAAATGCAAACAAGAAAGAACGAGCTCCGGGTGAGCTGAAAGACGAGAACGTCTTTGATATCATGCAGGGTGTCGCAATAATTGTTGCTGTTCGACGTAAGACATCGCTGAAGAAGCAAGCCCAAGTATCGCACTCAGAGCTTTGGGGAACTCGTAAAAGCAAGAATGCGGCCCTCTGGTCGGGCGGAATTGCCTCTGCCGCCTGGCATCCGCTACTGCCTGCCATGCCGAGATGCGCATTTGTCCCCATCGATGAGCGCTTGTCGGGGGTCTACGGTACCGGTGCGTCGTTGGATAGTTTGTTCCTCGTTCTCGGGAACGGGATAGTCACGAAGCGCGACAACCTTTGCGTCCAGTCCTCGGCCAATGATGTCTGGCAATCGATGGTCGCATTTCGAGATGAGAAAGAAGAGGTTGTGCGCGCGCGTTATCGGATCCCGGCCGACGTGCGGGACTGGCGCTACGATTGGGCCAAGGCAGACGTTCTCGCCAACTTCGATCCGGCGAACATTAGGCAAGTCAGCTACAGACCATTTGACAAGCGTTTCATGCTCTACACCGGAAATGCTCGGGGCTTCGTTGGTTGGCCGGTGCGTCAGGTTATGGCCAACTATATACTTGGACCAAACGTCGGCCTCCTCGTCCCCAAAGCTAATCGCGATGCCGCTTTCGCTCATTCGTTCGTCACAGACTGCCCCACCGAAGCAATATTTCTCTCGGGTACGACTGGCTCCAACGCCATGAACATGCCGCTCTACATTTATCCAGAGGCAGACATTGCTCAAGCCGACGCCTTCGCTGCCAAACACCGCACCCTTAATCTCGACCCCAAGCTCTACGCCGCCATCTGCAAGGCTGGGGGGATCGACGCCACTGACCAGGCAGGGCCGGATGACGACTTCCGGACGGCTACGGGTGACGCCCGGCCTAGCGAGGTTAAGGTGTTCGACTACATCTACGGTGTGCTGCACTCGCGCGACTACCGCGCGACTTACGCCGAGTTTCTCAAGATTGACTTCCCTCGCATTCCCTACCCATCGTCGCCCAAGGTGTTCCAACACGTCAGCGAGAAGGGCGAGGCGCTACGCCGCCTACACCTGATGGAGGGAGCCGCCGTCGGCGACACTCCCTATCCCTTCCACGGCGACGGCGATGACACCGTCGCGACAGGTTACCCCAAGTACGAGGGCGGCGAAGTCCACATCAACCCGGATCAATATTTCGACACGGTTCCGGAGATTGCCTGGAGCTTCGTGATCGGTGGTTATCAACCCGCCCAAAAATGGCTTAAGGATCGTCGCGGGCGCGTCCTGACTTGGGACGACATCGGCCACTACCAGAAGGTCATCAAGATCTTGGCCGAGACGGACCGGATCATGCGGGAAATTTCACTGCCCCTTGATTAGGCGGGGCTGGAAAACCCTATCAGTGCCCCGAGTCGACAAACTCTCTGAGCAGCTTTGATGGATCGTGGCCGAGGGCTTCGGCGACCTGACAGAACTCGACCACGTCAACGCGGCGCTCGCCCCGCTCAACCTTCGAGACGAAGCTCTGGTGGCGGTCCAGGCGGGCAGCAAGCTCGACCTGAGTGATGCCAGCGGCCTTACGGGCCGCGACCAGGAATCGAATGAATTCCTGATGCCGCTGCGTGAAGACCGACGATGGCAATGAGCGCCCCTGCTAGGTGAGGCGCTTCCGTTAAATCCTAACTTGGGATATCCCAGAACGGGTTATTTTCGGGGGATGCAACCGGGGTTTCGCGACGGGCCTGTACCGGTCAGGGCGCGCGGATTTGAGCATCTTATATGATGCGCCCAATCACCTCGGTGCATTTCCCACAACGAAACTGAGGCTTTTATGAATACTATCGCTCTTGGAGCACTACGGGTTGCCGGACACATAGTCCAATGGACCGTGGCGGCTCTCATTATCGTCTTCTGCCTTGGCTTGGCCGTTACCGCCCTGTCCTTCAACAGCTCCGGCGTTGCTGTCTCTGCTTATTCGCTGGCGATCGTGGCGCTGGCCGTCGCTGCAGTTGGACTTTCGCCCCCTCTGTTCTTCCGCTTTCCCGCGTGGGGCCGAGTAGGCGCATACCTGGTCGGCCTGGTGGCTTTGATCGCAGTGATCTGGACCTTCAACATCGCGCATACAGCCTACGAGCGCACGCCCAAAGGTGCCGCTGAGGCGGCCGCTCTGAAGGCTGAGGAGGCTGCTCAAGCGGACCTCGCCCGCCAAGAGGCCCGTCTGCAAGCCAGCCTAGCGGTTGCTCAGGAAGCCGAACGCTCACTCGCTGAGACCCGGAGCAGAGTGCAACGCTGCATCAACTGGCGCGGCCAAATCCCGGCGTTGGTGAGGATAGTGAAGGATGGAATGCATAACCCGCGATCCTTCCAGCACGTCCGCACGGAAATGCGGATCGTTGGAAGCAGTGGCGTGCCGGCGGTTGTCATGCAGTACCGGGGCGAGAATGCCTTCGGCGCGATCCGGACAGAAGCCGTAAGCGCGTTCATCGCCCCCGATGACTGCTCCGTCCGGGCAGTAAAGGAGTACGAGCCCAACGATTTCGCCGACTAAGACGGCGCTTCGACCTCGGATCGTCCGGCCGCTCTCTCGCGGCACAGTCCGGAAACGGTCAAGCACTAGCCACCGCGACCTCTAACGAAGGCCCTTTTCGATAAACCACTAGGGCTTAGCCCACCACCGCCCGCCACCGCGCGGGTCCATCAAAAACCGATCACACGAGGCCCTCGCGATCACGTCGCGGGGGCCTTTTTCTTTGCCTAGAAGGGAAACCCCGTGCTGAATCTCACTGATCGCGCCGCTGTCACGGCCGCGCTAACTGACGCCGATTTGGACTCGGACGTCCGTAGCCTGATCGGGCTGCGAGCCTGGCAGCTCGACGACGACCGCAGCCGACCCCTCGGCGAATTCCTCCGCATGGTTGTCGTACAACCGGGGGACACACCCGAAGTCATCAACGAGGCGGTGGGATTCCCGATCACCTGGGAGCTCGCGGACCAGCCCAGCTTCGAGTGGATTGAGGACCACGGCACTTGGTTCGAGATCGCCTACGTACTGACCGACGATTTCGGCCTCCTGGTGTTCGTCAAGGACGACCCGGGCACCGAGTTCGGGATCCACTTCATGTG
>JAIBBE010000060.1 GCA_019694835.1 Fimbriimonadaceae bacterium
GCCGGCCTGTCGGCGAGCAGTGTTCTGGTCTACATCGGATTTGTGGCGTTCGGCAGTATTGTTCAGATCCCAGGTATCGGGGGCGGCATTCAGATCGTCTCGATCATCGTGCTCACCGAGTTGTTCCACATTGGAATCGAGCCAGCCACCAGTATTGCTTTGGCTACGTGGGTCGTGACGCTGGTGGGGATTGTGCCGGTGGGAATCGTGCTGGCCTTCCGCCAAGGGCTGAGCCTGCGAAAAATCAAAGAGTTGGGAAGTGAGACCGCGTTATGAACTGTCCGTTTTGCGGATTCAAGGAAGACCGGGTCATCGATAGCCGTGAGAGCAAAGAGGGGGATGTCATCCGCCGCCGCCGGGAGTGTCTGCAGTGCCTGCGACGTTTTACTACATACGAAAGAATTGATGAAGTGCCGCAGATGGTAGTGAAGAAGGACGGACGCCGGGAGAAGTTTGACCGGCAAAAGGTACTCTCCGGCCTTCTGAAAGCATGTGAAAAGCGACCAATTAGCATGACTAAGCTGGCGGAACTGGTCGATGAGGTGGAAGGAAGGCTCGCCGAGAAGGTAGAGCGCGAGATTACAACTACGGAAGTAGGAGAGTTGTTGATGAAAGAACTGATCCTGTTGGATAAGATCGCCTATGTGCGGTTTGCCTCAGTCTACCGGGACTTTCAAGACGTAGAAGCTTTCCTGAGTGAATTGAAGGACTTGATGAGGCAAAAACGAGGGTAGCAGGAGGTGATGCGGAGGGTAGCGGCAGGCATTCAGACCTTCCCTGTAACTATTTCGATTTCCCAGCATCTCTAGTAATAGGAGCTTAACAAGAGCAGGAAACCATGCTATCCTGATTCGGAGCGTCTGGCCAACCTAAACCTTGCTCCAAGCCCGAGTCTGCCTTGCGGAAGACGATGATCCGCTCTTGGTAAGTCTGGTGTCCCGGGGCCGTTCGAACACCCCGGTTGCTGGCAAGGAGCCCCGAACAGGCATCCTATAATTGTGAAGATAAAAGCTGCTGTGTCCATGCAAAGCCTCGAGAATATGGTCTTGAAGTCCGTTCCGAGAGGCCCAGGTTTGCCCGTTCAACGATAGAGGTCTGGACCCGAGAGGTTTGCCACAAGTGGATCAATTTGAAGACCAGTTTCTTGCAGATTCGACTGACCCGCTAGGTCTGCCCTTCGACGAGGAAACGAACTATTTCCACCCGGAAGATGTCCAGGAGGAAGAGTTCCAGGCTACCGCCCCCGTTGAGGAGTCGATCTACACTGACGACCCAGTTCGCGTATACCTGCGCGAAATGGGCGCCGTTCCTTTGCTCACGCGTGAGGGAGAAGTCGACTTGGCGCGCAAAATGGAGCGCGGCAAGTTGCGGATGCAAAAAGCGATCAGCCGATCGGTGCTGGTGCAATTGCAGATTGTCGAGTTGTCGGAGCAGGTTCGCAAGGAAGCCATTGACCTGGACGACCTGGTTGATCTTGGCGAGATTGAGGAGGCCACTTCGGCCTTTGAGAAGCGCTGCAAGGATCTGCGGGACCAGTTCAATGAAATCCTGAACCAGTACAGAAAGCAGGAGTCCCTACGCGAAAAGGCGGAGGCTGTGGCCGCCGTCAACAAGAAGGCCCGCCGCAAGGCGATGATGAAGTTCCAGCGTGCTCGCGTGGAGACTTCCCTGGCCATTCGCCGCACGCCATGGCTGCTGCCCAAGTGGCGGCATTTCTCCATCGCGATTGAGAAGGCGGTTGAGGAACTCAACCACCTGGAGGCGGAAGTCCGCCGTCTGGAATTGCACAAGAGCGACAACCAGGCTCGCATCCGCGAAGTCAAGCGGGAGATCAAGAAGCGCGAAACCACTGCCGGCGCTTCTCTGGCGGATCTGCGTCATACGCTAACGGTCATCCGCCACGGCGAGCACGAAGCCGAGCGCGCCAAGAAGGATCTGGTCGAAGCCAACCTGCGGCTGGTGGTCTCCGTCGCCAAGAAATACGTCAACCGTGGACTACACCTGTTGGATCTGATCCAGGAGGGGAACATCGGTCTGATGCGCGCTGCCGATAAGTTTGAGTATCGCCGCGGCTACAAGTTCTCCACCTATGCCACCTGGTGGATCCGTCAGGCCATCACGCGCGCCATCGCCGACCAGTCCCGCACCATCCGTATCCCGGTGCACATGAACGAGTCGATGAACAAGTTCCTGCGCGCCACGCGCGAGTTGGAAAAGGAACTCGGCCGTGCTCCTACAAACGAAGAGATCTCGCGGCGCATGGACATTCCGGTTGAGAAGGTCCAGAAGCTGAAGACCATTTCGCGCGACCCTGTCTCGCTGGAAACGCCGGTGGGCCGTGATGGCGAGTCTGCCCTGGGCGATCTGATTGAAGACCGCTGGGTGGGCTCTCCTGTCGACGCGGTGATCGACTCCAATGTCCGCGACGAAACTGCCAATATCTTGAAGACCCTCTCTCCCAAAGAAGAGAAGGTCATCCGGCTGCGCTTCGGAATCGGTTGCGAACGTGAGCACACGCTGGAAGAGATTGGTCAGCAGTTCGATGTGACGCGTGAGCGAATCCGGCAGATTGAAGCCAAGGCTTTGCGCCAATTGCGCTCTCCGGAGCGCGCCCGCCATCTGCGCGCCCTTCTCGCCGCGCGCTAATCCAAGCTATTCCTTCTCATGCCCGAGAGACCGGAGCCGAAAGGCTCCGGTTTTCTGTTATCTGTGGACAGCGGCTAGCGGTTCAGGCCGGTGATGCCGCATCGGCCGCCTGGCCTCTGACGCTTTGGCGGGGGCTCACTGGCGCCGGGGTGCTGTGCGGGTTCGCCATGAACTCGTTGTAGGCTTCCATGGTTTCGGCGGTCGGCCCGTCTCTGACAATCTCCCCATGGTGTAGCCAGATGGCGCGGTCACAAAACTTATTGACCATCGTCGCGCTGTGCGAAACGCACAGCAGGGTCTTGCCTTCTGCACGCAGGCCGTTGATGCGGTCGTGGCACTTCTTCTGGAAGGCCGAGTCGCCGACGCCGAGTACTTCATCGATCACCACGATGGTCGGATCACACTGCACAGCGATGGAAAAAGCGAGTCGCAACACCATGCCGGCCGAGTAAGTCCGTAATGGCTCGTGGATGAATTCGCCGATCTCCGAGAAGTCCAGCACGCTCTGGTAGCGGGCGCGGATGTGCGCCTCAGTCATCCCCAGCAGGGCGGCGTTCAAGTACATGTTTTCGTGACCGGTGAGGTCAGGATGGAACCCCGAACTCAGTTCCAGCAACGGTGCGATGGAACCATTGACAGTAACACTGCCTTCGTCGGGCCGGGCCAGGCCGCAGATCAGGCTCAGCAACGTGCTCTTGCCGGCGCCGTTGGCGCCAACCAGGGCGACACTTTCCTGTTCGCGCACCTCGAAAGAGATGTTCTTCAGTGCATAGAAGCCATCCTGAGTGGGCTTATGCACCATGGCCTTGATGTGGTCGCGCAGCACCATCCGGGGCTTGCGATGCCGGAACACTTTTGACGCGTTCTTGACGGTGATCAGGCTCATGTTCACAGATGCTCGTAGAAGTGTGGTTCGGCCCGCCGGAAGACTAGCACTCCCAGGATCAGGCTCAAGATGGAAACGCCGGCCAGTTTGGTGAGTAGTGTAGTGGTCGGCGCCTGGTCACGCAGAATCACGTTGTGTGTCGCCAGCACCAGAGCCGCCACCGGGTTGTACTGATAGAGATCCTTCAAATCCTGGGGCACCATGTCGAACGTATAGATGATGGGAACGATCCAGAACAGGATCAGGGCGAGCGACTCCACCACGTAGCGAACGTCTCGCACAAACAGGTTCATGGATGCGCAAGCCAGGCCCAATCCGATCAGAAACACCAGTTCCAGGCCCCAGACCAGCGGCAGCCACAGCCAGTTGGCGTTGATGGAAAGTCCCGCGGCATAGACGAAGATGAGCAGCAGTCCCAATTGGATGACCAGGTGAGTCATGTTTGAAAGGATCGAGGAGACGACAATGATCTCGCGCCGGATCGGAATCCTCTTGATCAACGCAGCGTTATCCAGCAGTGACGAGGTGGAAGTGATCCAGGCGACGGTGAAGAAGTTGAATGGGATCAAGGCACTCAGTAGGTGTACGTTGAAGTGCGGGATGGCACTGCGAAAGATCCGCGAAAAGACGTAGGTGTAGACCACCATCATGACCAGCGGGTTCAACAGAGACCAAAAGACGCCAAGGGACATGTTCCGATAACGGATCTTGAAGTCCTTCATGATCAGTTGTCGCAGCAGAAACGCGTAATCGCCGGTCCACATGAATCAGTATTGACTCGCGAATGAGGGGTTGAGCCGCCTTGTCGAGCTCTCCCTCTAGGGTAGCGCAGATTCTTCAAACCCATGGCGAGCTGACGATGCGGTGAGCCAGGCGCCATCGGACAGATCACCGAGCACGTCTGCCGGCAGCTGATTCCGCCGTTGGGCATTGGGCGCAAGTCCGATAGCTTGCCTCACTTTACACCCAATTTGGCATCAGAGAAGTCCTGACGCTCTGACACGAAAAAATCACTTTGCAGAGCCGGGGAGGTCTGCTATTCTGTTTGGGTATTTAGATGGCCCGCGTATGGTTAGGTTCGAGTCCGGCCCCGCGTTCGTTCCCGCCTGTCTGAACTCCCCTGAAACACGCCCGCAGTCCAAATACGAAGGAGCGTTTGCTTGAAGAATATTTTCGTAGGTAATTTGAGCTTCAGCTCGAGCGAAGACGCCGTGCGTGGCTTGTTTGAACAATATGGAACCGTGGATCGCGTCA
>JAIBBE010000172.1 GCA_019694835.1 Fimbriimonadaceae bacterium
CTCATGTCAGAAGTTGAAATAAATGAACTCGCTGTATTTCGAAGCGAGTATGCCGACCAGCGATACCGACGCCATGAGGCCGCAGAGAACAGCCCATGCCGGCCTGATCGCTCGCGCTCCACCAGTGAAAGGTGCCAGCTGGTTGCTGTTGCGGAACGCAAGGACGATCACGAAGGCGGCAACCAGCCAGAGCATCATTTGAAAATCGTCGTTCCCCTGGCGCAGGATCGGCCCAAAGCTGATTCCCAAAGACTTCAGTTGGGGTAACCAGTCGCCGAACACGGGCGGAAGGACGACGCCATGCATGCCGGCCATTCCTTCGAGAACACGCTTTGCATCTGCCATGTCGCGGGCGCGGAAGAATACCCAGGCAAGATTGACGAAGTTGAAGGTTAGCAACCACGCAATCCATCTTGGTAGCCCGATGCCGAGCTGCGACCACGCCCGATGAACGATCATCGCGGCGCCATGCAATGCGCCCCAGATGACAAACATCCAGCTGGCGCCATGCCATAGCCCCCCGAGCACGAAGGTGATCATCAGGTTGGCAAGGACCCGGGCCGTGCTGCGCTTGTTTCCACCCAAGGGTATGTACAGGTAGTCGCGGAGGAAGCGGCTCAACGTAATGTGCCAGCGTCGCCAGAAGTCCTGAATGTTTCGCGCCTTGTATGGAGAATTGAAATTGATTGGCAGACGGATGTTGAACAACAGGGCCGATCCCAGGGCAATATCGGTATAGCCGCTGAAATCGAAGTAGAGCTGAAATGTGTAGGACAGGCTCGATATCCAGGCCTCGAAAAATGAGAGGGCGCTTGCCTGATCGAAACCGGCCGTTGCCCATACGCTGAACGTATCGGCAATGACAACCTTCTTGAACAGTCCCATGCTGATCAGGCTAAGCCCGAGCGCCAGGTTGGGGAACCGGGGAAGGAGGTTTTTCGGTGATTCGAACTGGGGCATCATCTCCCTGTGGTGCAAGATGGGGCCGGCAATCAGGTGCGGAAAGAACGTAACGAAGAGAACGTAGCTGGAGAAACTGTATTCGCCAGCCAGCTTTCTCCGGCAGTCGACAAGATATGCGATCTGCGTGAAAGTAAAAAAGCTCACGGCCAGCGGCAGAACGATGCCCGGCAACGGCAGCCGAAGGTTTAATATGGAGTTGGCATTATCGATAACGAATCCCGCGTATTTGAACCAGGCAAGCAATCCGAGATTGAACAGTATGCCGATAACAAGCAATCGGTGTCCGTTCGATCGATCCGGCGACCCATCTGCAATCAGGCGGGTGCCCAACCAGAAGTTGACCAGGATCGAGAGACCGAGCAATGCCAGATAGGCCGGATTCCACCAACCGTAGAAGAACAGGCTGACGAGCACCAGCCACATCTTGGCGGCGAAGGTCTGCCCTCCCTTGCCAAGCACGAAGTAAAGGACGAACGCGGCTGGCAACAGGACGAGCAGATATTCAGCCGAATTGAAGAGCATGGGTTCGCTCGATCCTGCCTGTGTGGGCTCGCGCTATTTACCGGCGAGCCAATTTCCCACCCAGCGCTGCAATCCGGCCCTCTACGACATCTCGATGCGAAACGTTGCCCACCGGACGGCAGCATCGCCAGGCATCGCATTCCAGGCAGACAGGCGCCGCGCCGGGGCACGGCGCAGTAGTCGTCCTAATTGCCCTTCAGTGCGTCGAGAAACTGGTCGCTGATCTCGACAGGTTGCGTGCTGGCGTATCTCTTGATCACCTCTTCCCGGCGGGCGCTCAGGAAATCCTGTTTGAGTTTGGCCACCAGTTGGGGTTCGACTGCCGAGAACAATTGCGGTGACGCCTTCCTGTGCTCGTGCAGTTTGATGATGTGGAAACCGAATCGCGACCTGACGAGCCCGCTCAGTTCTCCTGGCTTCATCTCGAAGGCCTTCTTTTCGAAAGGCGGCACCGTCTTGCCGCGTTCGACCCAGCCAGGGATTTCGCCACCCTTTGAGGCGGAGCCAGTATCTTCCGAGTATTGCTTGGCGAGTTCGTTGAAATCGCCGCCATCCTTGAGCTTTGCCAGAACCATCAATGCCTTTTCCCGCATATCGGGTTCCTGACGTCGCTCGTCCTCGACATCGACGCGTATCAGGATGTGCGCGGCTCGTACCGCCTCGGGAACGACATACGAACTCTTGTTGGTTTCGAATTGCTCACGCGCCAGCGCTGTGAAGTCAGGAAGGGTCGCCGTAGCCTTCGCTATCTCGTCGTTCATGTATTTCCGGTTGATCGTGTCGCGGGCAGCCTTTCGGATCTGTGCATTGATGTCTTCCGATTTGTCGAGCCCTGCCGCCACCGCAGCTTGCGCAATGCGACGGTCCTGCAGGATATCGGCAGCAAATCGGGCCGCCGCCGCCTTGTCCGACACTACGCGTGAGCGTACGTCGGGAGAGAGTGCCTTAAGCTCGCTCTTGAGCTCTGCGGCCGAAATGCTCGTCAATCCATCGTTGGCGAGCAGATCCGATGCGAAGGAAAGCTGTGAAGTGGAGACGATGGACGCGCAAAGGATCAGGGTTGAAACTGCCTTCGACGCCCGAGAGTGGATTGCTGTATTCATGGTGGTGCGCCGCGGCTGATACCGGGCCAAAATTTGGAGAGGTGCGCAATATTACACAAAAGACAAGGGCCCGGATGCACGGCATCCGGGCCCTTGTGGGTAAAGACTCCGACGGTCAGTTCGACATATATGCCGGCTCGAGGATCTTGAATTTGCAGGTCGCACCGTCACACGCAGACGTCGTCTTGACATTGAGGTAATAATAAGTATTGGGACTAACGACGCAAACGGATCCTGTTGCCCCAATCGAAATGGTCGGCTGGAGCCCAGCCTGCGTCGTTACCTTATTACACGCTGCTGGCCCTGTGAAATCCCCCGGCGTTTGGCTAAGTGAGAACTGCACGGAAGCAGGGGTACCCGCCCCTGTACCGCTTTGCAACTTGAAATACCCAGACGGAATGGTGGACTCCGACAGGAATCGAACCGACATGGTGTGGCCCTGCGCGAGCGTAACCGTCGTCGTCACCCCGGCCTTGGTTTCCACCAAGGACGACGTGCAACCGTTGATCTGCGGTTTCTGGTTGGCACAGCCCGGAATTTGAGTCACGGTGCCGCCACCACTGGTTTCCGATTGATCCACTACCCAGACGTTGGTCATGCCTTCGGGAATCCAAGTGCCGGTAAACATTCCGGGATCGTTTGCTGCGCCGCTGGTGCCGCTGGTGCTGGTGCCACTCGTGCTGGTACCGCTGGTGCTCGTGCCACTGGTGCTCGTGCCACTCGTGCTGGTACCGCTGGTGCTCGTGCCGCTAGTGCTCGTACCACCGTCACAGCCCGTGTAATTAATAGTACCGTCTCCGGCAACAGTACCGCCCGTGCACGAATATGTCGTGCCATTGATCGAAACGTTGGCTGCCCAAACGGACGCAGCGACAGCGCCGGCGATCACTGTGCCGATTGCCGCGCGAAGAATTCTTTGTGAAACGGTCATGGAATGCACCTCCTTGAGATAGCGGGCCTTGCTAGACAACACCTTGCTTCGAGAAGTTAACGTTAAGTCTACCCCTCATCTTTAGGCCTCGCGAGGAAAAAATTGTGGCAAACCTGACCTGCTGAGACTTTTTTTGGCTTTGATCAACTAAATCGCGATTTTGCAAATGCAACAAAATGTAAGCACCTGCTATTCGCAAAAACATCGGCCCGCCAAAGGCGGGCCGATTTGAATCGACTCCGGCCCGCTTCAATCAGGCCGGATTGCTTCGACCGCTAGCTTACGGAGCCGGAGCGACGATCACACGAGCGTGATCGGAACCCGAACCGTAGTTGCGGTTGTTGCCTGCGTCGGCCGTGTTGTCACGGGTGATCGCCGAGAAGCCGATCGTCGGCAGGCCGGTGAAGCCGAGCAGCGGAAGGTTTGCCGTCAGCGTCAGAGCCGCCCAACCCGCGGTACCGACGGTGCTGGTGTCGACGCTCAACTGCACGCCGCTGCCCAGAACTGCCGAGTTGTTGAACGTCAGCACGTTGACTTCGTTACACAGCGAAGCACCGGACGGGCCCGTCGGACGCGGAGAGAATTGCGTCTGGCCAACGTTGACCTGGGTCTTCTCTTCGCGGTCGTAGATCGACAGCGAGATCGGGTCGCACGAAGCGCCGGTCGGCGAGAAGAGCTGGGCGAACGGCGGGAGTACAGCGCTAAGACCGTCGTCGGTGTAGTGGTGCTTGGTCGGGAACGTGACAACCCAGTCGGTCTTGGCCGAGCTGGTGTCCGAACCACCGGTTGCGTACTCGTTGATCACGCGGTTTGCCATCAGCAGCACAGAAACCGCATCAACAGACGGCAGCGTACCAGCCGAAGCATCGACTGCCAAAACAGTGCCATCAACGATCATGTTGGCCGTCGGTGCGAGCTCACCGTCCGCAAGGCTGGGAGACAGATCGCCCGGCGTGAAGATGATCGTCTGCGCATCCTGGAAGTTCTGGATCGCGGTCGGCGTAGCATCGATCGCCTTGCCGCTGGCCACGTTGATCAGGGTCGAGTTACCAACCAGCACGTTCGCCGGCGCGGTGAAGGTCGAGAACACACCCGAACCACTGGCGGCATTCGACAGGTTGGCACCATCCAGGAACGCATTGTCGAACACGGCGCAGTTACGCGGCACACCGCTCACGTGCTGGGTGTTGTATTCGATGGTCGCAGCAGAGGTGATCGAGCTCTCGGGAATGGTCGAGATCGCCATTTCGAT
>JAIBBE010000203.1 GCA_019694835.1 Fimbriimonadaceae bacterium
CAGCCAGAGACTCAGCAGCGGCTCGCTGCCAACGTCTTCCGCCGTATCACCCTCGGCGAGCATCCAGCCGCGATGTAGCCGAGGCGCCCCAACCAGGACGAGACGCAGTCCGTCGGACGGCTACGAAGAATGCACCATTCCGCGGATCGCCGCCCATCTCCGCCTGGACCGTCCGCGCCAGCCGATCAAATCCACGTCGCATGTCCTGCGGCTCGGGACACACGAAGACCCGTACGTTCGAGGGGATCATCGACGACCTCCGACCGCGCCCAGCACCCGCGCGAGGAGTCGCGTGCCGGTCGCTGGCCTCGTCGACGTGACGGAGCAGGTCGCGGGCGTCCTATGCCAGTCCGCCGCCACGCGAACTCCGCGCGGAGGCCAGGCGTCACGGCGTCAAGCTGCCCTGGCGAAGCCGCCCGAGAGCGCGAGGTGGAGTGGTCTGGACCATCGCGCTCGACTCCGGCGTGCTCGTGTTCGAGTCGCCCAGGGAGCCCGCTCATCGCTCATCGCATAGGAAGGGCCGCCCTCACCAGAGATCGTCCGAGGTCATCCGGTCAGCTTCGGCGAATCGGCAAAGACACCGCCACACGGAATCCAACGTGCTCGCTGAGGCTAGCCGGTCGTCTCGCACCTCTAGCCGCGGAACGAAGGTGCTGCTGTTCGAGCCCTGAGTGCCCCCCGCGAACCACTCGATTCGTTCCCCCCTCTGGGCCGATCGGATCTTGCCCCTCGCCCGCTGGGTACGCCCCGTACCAATCCCAGACCCACTCGTAGACGTTTCCGTGCATATCGTAGAGGTGCCACGGATTAGGTCTGAGCTGCTTGACGGGGTGCGTTCGGTCTCCTGAGTTCTTGGTATGCCACGCATATTCACTGATGCGCCGTGGCGTGTTCCCGAAACTAAACACCATATCCGTCCCGGCTCGGGCTGCGTACTCCCACTCCGCCTCGGTCGGAAGACGGAAGCCGTTCGCATTTCGATCCCAGCCCACCGAATCCCGACCCGAGAATTGGTAGCAAGGGGTAAGGCCTTCTATCTCCGAGAGACGGTTCAGGAACCTGAGCGTATCGAACCAACTGACGCAGACGACAGGCATCCCTTCGTCGCCCGAAAAGGATCTATCTCCAACACCGGCGCCGTTCATGATGGCATTCCACTGCGCCTCGGTAACGACCGTGTCACTGATCCCGAAGCAAGAAAGCTTGACTCGATGAGGGTGCTCGTCCCAAGAGCAAGAATCTCCTTCCGCTCCCATCACAAAGTGACCCGCTGGCATTTCGATAATCGAAAGCGGATGGTCAGGAATGGCGAAAAATGCTGGACAGGAATCTCGCTCGGGCTCTTTTGATGTCAGAGCATCCTCGTAGGCATCCCAAAAATCGCGCACGGTCTTGTGGCGATACTTAGCGTTGGGGTGGCAACCCTTTGCTAATACTTTGCGGACGGCTTGGGATGCAAGTACTCTTCGGACCACTCGCGCCGGTGCACTGATCACCTCCAGCGGCAAATCTTCGCGGAGGTACATGAACAGAAGACACCTGGCTATGCTGCATACGTCCGCGGCCTCAGTCACCTTGTCTGGCGCATCGAATTGCTCCGGCGCTGAGAAGGCGATCGTCCCCAACGGATTCTGTTCGTGAGTACCTCCTGTTGTTTCACTACCCATAACCAAGTCGAAGTCGGTCAGGTAGGCTTGGGAGAAGTTCCGGTCAATGAGAATGTTGGTGGGCTTGATGTCACGGTGGATAAAGCCGCACTGATGAGCGTGCATCACAGCCTCGCAGATTTGACGAGCAATCTCGTGGATGCGTCTTTCGGAGAAGTCGTCGGCCTCTACGAGATGCTTCAAGGTGGGGCCCTCAATATAGCTCATCACAAAAAAGTGGTAGCCTCTCGCCTCCTGATACGGCTCAACAATCTTGACAATATTTGGGTGTTGAAGCGCTTCAAGCGTGCGCGCTCCACGAGCGAATCGGTCTAGTTTTGTTCGGTCATGAGAGAACTGACCGTGTAGAGTCTTTATGGCGACGAAACGGTCTGAGTCTGCGGACTTCGCTTTCCAGACCTGCCCGAAACCGCCTTGTCCAAGCCTCTCCACGAGCACGTACTCTGTACATGCTGTCGGCAGAACATCCCCCTCTTCGAGGGGGAGGCCATCTCGCTTCTTCCGGCGCAAGACGAGAATCTCTTCATCGAGCGCCCTAGTAGGGAGCCGAAGACGAGCGAGGTTGTCACGTCTTTGCCTTACGATTGAAAGTTGATCCTCCAGCAGGGAGAGTTGCTCGGTACTATGTGCGTGTTTTGAAAGACCTACTTGAGCGCCCTGATTTGGGAGGCTCTCCAGGGGTGAGTTGTGACGCATCTTCGATTTGTCATCGCTCACTCTTCTACTGTTTGCAGAAACCGTGTGAATCGACCGAACCGGAGTCGTGGAAACCACGGTTCCGCTATCCATCTCCGTGTAGATGGATGGGTCCGATTGGAATCTCCAAGCCCCCCCTTGGCGCGACGCGCTTCGAGGCCATCTCCGGTATTCACCCCGATTTGGCTCAACAAACTTCAACTGGAGGGCTGTGTAGCCATGAGATCTGCTAATTTTATCTGCCTCACCATAGTACTCCATTCCGAAGAGAGAGCACGCCTGCCAGATCCGCCGCGTCCTAATCCCGGCCTTTTCTTCGGCCATCTGTGCGTTCTCATGCATGTGTCCGTGCAAGTGCACAAAGAACCATTCGGGATCGTAGATGTCCGCTTCGTAGCATTGCCGTGATGCCTGCGAAAGCCAATCAGGCCCGTGGTGCGTCAAGAGAAGGCACAATGAATGGCGCTTGGCCCATCGAGGTCCGTCCCCCTCGCAGGCATCGTGAAACTGACGACGATCCAGTACGAGACGTCCCTTGTAGTCGCCGGACTGAAGCTGAAGAAATGCAGAATTTAGCCCAACGAAACCAAGTGAAAATTCGCCACAGTCAATCGAGCAAGAGAAGTCCCCCGGCAGGACGCCGTCCTGAAAAGACGCAACCTTGTCCCGCTGTCGGATCTTCCAGTTGTCCCACCATGCTCGATAATTGCAGAACGCATCACTAATGATCTCGCGGGCTTGAGGATGCTCATCCGACAACAGGAGTTCATCATTGCTCGGAGTTGATCCCCAATTTAGCAGAGAGTTAAGCACAAATCGGTCTGAGCCCCTTAGACCAGACGGCCTCACGAGATCGTGATTGCCAGGCACCGCAAGTAGCACAGGGGATGAACCCATGCGCTCTAGGAGGTGGAACAAATCTCCCAATATATCGTCGAGCCTGTGGAACTCATCGCGCGCACCACGCTGTGTGAGATCACCTGTAAAGGCGAGGATATTCCACGGGCCGTTCTTGTCGTGGTTAGCCTTCAAATCCTCATAGAATTGTTCGCGGACGCTCGGCCAAAGTTGAGGCTGCCCGTGCAGACCCTGGTGAAGGTCGGACAGGTGCAACAAGCCTACTGTTCGGGAACCCATGGTCGCGTTCCGGACGCTACTGTGCATCCGAGCAGGATGTCAAGTCCGGATGCGATAATGTCGCTTTGTATGAGGTAATCAGGAGAATCGTGTTCTGCTCCACGCCCAACCCGCGGCGAGAGCAACACCGGTAGCCCCAAGGGCTGCGGGCCACCAATTGCGCGCCCTGGGCTTGGGGTTCCCCTTCCAGGCCGGCGGAACGGTGCTCCGCCTGCTGCGCGCGCACGGCCTGTCGCAGCGGTCGCGGGCGCTACCCGCTCCGTCCGGCCACTTCGGGTGGGATCGTGCCGCAGCCGACCTGCCCGAATGGCTCTGTCCTTCGGGTCACATCATGCGCACCCCCGGGACCACGAGGTTTACGAGGATCGTCAGGGCCGCCAGCGTGCCGGCGACGGTGGGGAAGGCGGACGCGAGCTCTCCGGGCGTCGCGTCCAGGCCGCTCCGCGCCACGACCGAGGACAGCGCCGGCCGCCGCAGGGCGCTCAGCACGTGTAGCACCGACCGCGCTGGCGTAAGCCCCTGGCAGACCCCATCGTGACGGCGCTGGCCGGGCCCTCGACACTTCGGGGCCACCGGAGCGTCGATGGAAGACCTGGCACTGGAGCGCCTTGCGCAGATCCTCGCGTGGATGCGGCCTCATGAGCGGGACACGGTTCTCTCGGCCTATCTGGGCCGATACCGCTCGCCGGGCGAGTACGTGCGGCGTGAGCTCGCGGATTGGATCGAGGGGCCGCTGTGGTGGCTCGCCGATTCGATCGACTACGAGGGGATCGCGGCGACGTGGTTCGCCGGCGGGCGCATCGTCGTCGTGGAAGACCCCGGCGACAGCGAGGTCAGTGGCGGAGTGTTCGTGCTGCGCGGTTCATGGTGAAGCCGCTGCGCTCGCTGGCGTCCAGCGATCGGGGAGCAGCTCGTGCAGGCGACGCTGCGGCCAGCCGGCGGCGAGCTTGGCCAGCACGTCGCTCATGTACGCCCACGGCTCGTGGCCGTGCAGGACCGCCGACTCGATGATCGTGTAGATGACGGCGGCCCGCTCGGCGCCGGCGTCGGAGCCAGCGAAGAGCCAGTTGCGGCGGCCGATGGCGATGCCACGGATCGCTCGTTCGACGGCCCCGTTGTCGAGCTCGAGCGCGCCGTCCCCGAATTCGTCGTCGCCAAGTGGGGGGAGCGGCTGGTCATCGACCTCGACCCGAGCTACCCGCTCAACCTCGCGTTCACCGCAATCGGCGTCGAGGCGGACCTCTCGTTCGGCGGCTACGTGACG
>JAIBBE010000261.1 GCA_019694835.1 Fimbriimonadaceae bacterium
GCGTTTGCGGCCATGCCGCCCTATGTCCTGGCCGTGGTCTTGCTGATGCTATTCGGGGCTGCGCTCAGATGGGTGCCGATGCTTTTCAACCCCGACAGCCCGCTATCGTGGTTGCTGCCTGCACTTGCTCTGGCGACCTATCCGATATCCATCGTCCTCAAGCTTTTTCAGCAGGAGTTGGCGCTCGCACCTGCTCAGCTCTATGCGATCAGAGCCAGGGCGTACGGTTTTTCACCGCGTGAGATCCTCATCACCGAAACATTGCCTAACGTCTTGACTCCCTCGTTGGCCGCGTTTGCAAACAGTTTGGCGTTCTTTGTGACCGGTACTTTTTTCGTCGAGGTCGTTTTCGGAATCACGGGCCTGGGAGGGCTGACCTACGAGGCCATACGCAACAAGGATCTGCCGCTGCTAGTAGGGCTGTGCGTAGTGTTTGCGGTAGCTGTCACGCTCATTTCCGTATTCCTGGAGCTGGCTATCACCATCATCAATCCTCACCTGCGCCAGCGCCATGCGTGAGAAGATTTCCAAAGGTATTCCCTTCGCATGGCTCACGCTCCTTTGCGCCGGCGCTGCGGTAGCACCGCTCGTATTTCCCGACCCGCTTGCCGTGGACCTCAGCCACGTGAGCAGATCCTTTCAACTGGAGCATCTTCTCGGAACGGACGAACTGGGGCGTGACGTCTTATCGAGGCTCTTGCACGCTGCGCGTGCCACGCTTTTCGTAACGGTTGGGGCCACGTTGCTCGATATGCTGATCGCGACCGCTGTCGGTCTCGTCGCGGGCTACCACGGCGGCTGGCTGGATCGGGCACTCGTGGTTGTCATTGACCTTTTCTGGACGGTTCCTTTCGTGGTCTTCGTCGTCCTGGTCGTGTCGCTCACAGGTGTCAGCACGTTGAGTCTTATCTTTTCGATTGCTGCCATCAACTGGGTTTCGGCAGCCCGCGTAATCAGGGCTGAGGCGGTGCGCCTGCGGGACCAGCCCTTCGTACGTGCGGCTCAAGCTTTCGGTTTTTCTCCCTACTGGGTCATCGCCCAGCACATCCTCCCCGCGCTGGGCCGGACGGTTGCGGCGCTGACTGCGTACACCGCCATCGAAGTGCTTACCCTCGAAACCGGGTTGGCGTTCATCGGTCTGAGTCTGCCGGCACCGACGCCAACTTGGGGCGGTATGCTCTCGGACGGGTTAAATTATCTGGATTCTGCGTGGTGGCTGGTGTTCGTCCCCGCAGGAGCGATCACCTTCACTTTGATCAGTCTTCAGTCTCTGGCACGCATTTTTGAAGGTAGTCATCACGGCTATGAACGTCAGTAGCATCGCCAAGGCTAGCGACAGCAATCCGAATCCGGATTGCTATGAATCCCTCGCACCCTACTACGAGGAGATTTACGCGAACATCGACGCCGACGAAACAGTTCGCCAGTGGTGGCAGTTGCTGTGTGAATCGCAAATCGTCACGGAGCATCCTGAGAGGTTGCGCCTGTTAGATATCGGGTGCGGACCCGGCTGGCAGTTGAAGGCGTGGCGGGAACTCGGGTTTGCCGTCAGCGGGGTAGATTCGAGTTCCACTCTGCTGGCTTTGGCTCGTGAGCGTCTTGGTCCTTTGGCAGATTGCGTCGACCTCTATCGGGCAAATATCCTTGAACCGCCATCACTGCCAGCCGGCATGTCGTACGACGTAGTGGTAAGCCACTTCAATTTTTTGAATCTATTCTCTCCTGAACAGCGGGACCGTTTGTTCATGTCGGTGGCCTCCTTGGTTCAGCCTGGGGGGGTCTGGATCGCCGATTTCGCCGAGCCGCGCTCTCCGCTGGAGCCGATCGAAGAGCGGATAAGCGTGTCAAAGGGTGCCCTGGTTCGGAAAGGGGAATTTAATAATCGCCTCGGGTGCTTTGAGCAACACTGGGAGGGGCCTGCCGTTGCCTGCCACGAGCGCTACTGGTTTGGACATGGGGCGCAAGCGACCGCCCTGGCTTCGCGAACGGGATGGGAGTTGTGCCTTCGCAAGGCCTGGCATCCCTACGCGCCCGAGGGTCCTTGGCAAGACCCCAGTAATTATGATGAAGTATTGGTCGACGTCTATCGGCGGTTGGAGGGGGAGCCGACATGAGATGGAGCATATATCGACAAGAACTGGTACTGTTCAACGCCAAACATAAGAGGCTCCGGCTCCTTTATGAGCAAAGCGATGCTGACCGAGAGCAAGGTAATGCGGACAAGACGGAGTTCGCCCCTTATCGACGCCAGTTGCAGCAAGTCTTGGATTCGCTTCGCGATGTACTCGAGGCATCGTTGCCTCGGGGGGCCGAAGTAGATATTCCTCGTAGAGATCCCAACTCACAGCAAGCAGTCGAGTTCAAAATCGAGCTCCCCGAAGGACTGCGAGAGGGGCGTGGGCGCGACGTATTCTTGAAATGCTTGGAGTACTGCAGGGACGAAGTCCTGCTGCCAGAGGCGGTGAGTCGCGAAAGCGATTCTATCAAGTGCATTAACTGTCTGCTGGAGCATTTTCGGCGGGATGATAGCCCAAATTGCTACGACAGCAAGTCGGATACGGCGCAAAACAAGAAAGCATTTAGCGTTTCCGGCTTGTTGCACTTGGTCTCCAGTTTGCCAATTCTGGCTCACTGGGACATGCCCGGGATTTTCTCGCCAGTGGCGAAACCTGGGTTTGAGGAAACTACGCTGCTAAGTGCCATCCGGCAGCTTATGCTTCCGGTGTATGCAGCTATGATAACCGCGTATCCACCCCAGGTTGAGCGACGGGGTAGTGGGATCCTGACGCCAAGCGAAAAGCTACTTGGCTATGAGTGTAGAGTCAGGGCCTGTTATTCAGAATCGTTGCAGTCAAATGCACCTCCAATGTTTATCAGGGAGGGTGACTTTTTTGATTACTGCCACGTTCCAAGAGATATTGAAGTTTTCCTATATCAAGTTTACGGCATACTGATCGATGCTGTCCAAAAGTCGCTGGCGGGCAGCGCCGTCAGTAGTGATGGGCCTACTTATTTATACTACCTTGCTTACCCGATTAGGACATCGGTGGGGCGAACGCACTTCTGGCATATTTGGTTGCGCCCCGAAGAGCCTTGCCAAGGCACCCTTGAACAATTATGGGCCTCCTGGTGGCCGCTGCACGAACGCTTTCTGGACTGGCCTGCCCGCCATGCATGGCTTGCGGCAGAACTCGAACAGATTGACATCGCCTACGCCCAGGGGGCAATGCTGCGTGACATACACGGTTTGGGACAGATAGCCGGTGACATACGTCCTCTCGCGAATGGGCTGGTATGCGAGCATGGGCACCTGCTCTTTCCGGCATCTTGTTTCTGTGCGGATGGGCGTAGATGGGGATATTCGGCGTATCAACTTGAAGGGGTGGCATTGGGATCCAAGTGGACAGATTCGGAGTTGGAGTCAAGTATTGCCTGTGACTCCTGTCGAGTGTCGAATGGAAATAGCAAAACATCCTCACCTTCTTTCCATCCAATCGTGCCCGACATGGCGTCTCGCATACAGGAAAAACTGCTGCGTGCGCGTTACTCTCGGCTTGTTGACCAACAACGATTTCTTGCACAACAAATGTTCGTCGCCCACCAACATGTGCTTGACGAACAACAGCAGTTGGTCAAAGAGGCGCGCCGGCAACTATTCGATCGAATTCAGAAGTTAGTCCCACTTGACGCTACGCTACAAGAACAGATCGAAAGTGATTCCTGGAAAAGCGCTACTGTTATCGGGGAAGACGAAGCTGTCACACTGAATGACAAGAAAGTTGTTACGGCAGGGCAAATCGCGAGCCTCCTATTTGGGGTGTGCGAAGACATTCTCAATACGAATCACCACTCACGCTTGCTAGCTCTCTTCGGAGGGGGAGCGCAAGTTGTTATATCAAGCTTACTAGAATTGCCCCCTGTTAAGGTATGGACCCACGCAGCGCCAGCAGAGGAAGAGGCACGATGGCGTCTTCCAGAGGCCGCTAACTTACTCAAGAAGAAGGATCGCGTGGTTCAGGATGTCGTTCGCGTTATGCAGGAAAGCGTAAGCGAACATTCGGGTTGTGGCGATGCCTGTAAGTACGCGACCGACTTGGCTACTCACTGTAGCAAGTTGCTTTCTTCCCTGTCTGGTATCGTCGGCGACGTTGATGACAATCCATTCAGAGTGATTTGTCAAGCATTGGATAAACTAAAAAGGAAGTCTACAGACTTCAGCGATGGTTACTTAAGTTCATTGCTTGACGGCCGCATTGAGATAGCGTCCGTTTCCGGCAGTTCGCTTTTCCGTTCAAGCCTGCCACCAAGTGTGATCTTGCCAGGCTGCCTGATTATGGACCTTGTTGGGGACATCTGTAAGTTTAAGACGGCCAATTCTGCACCCAAGTGCTATCTGTTCGCATTGCCGAGGGCAGAGCCGGAACCTGGCGCTGTAGCCAACCCTTGGAAGCCTGTGCTGTATAGAAACTTTGCTGCGTTTGCTTACTCATGTGACGATCAAAGCGATTTGTTTTCCCGCTCCGTTAACGTATTCCGAAAGCTCGGTAAACATCTGGAGAGACTTGGCGGGCACTTTGTGCTGGCATTCAAAAACAAACAAAATGCTTGGCACTGGAAGAGAATCGCAGGTATGGAGTCAGATTCGTGCGAGCGGGATGAGTGGCCATGGTCTCTCCACGAACAGTATCGGGGAGATGGAGCCACTTTCGTGACCGCCATAAAGGAGGCGCACGATGCATTGTTCCAAAGCAACAATGTGGTTCTTCTAATAGTGTTCGATGGATGGTACATGCGAGACGAGTGACGTTTATGAAGATATTGATCATTGATTGGCGCAAGAGAGGCGATGTGATAAGGGACGCGCTCGCTGCGCGCGGTCACGCGGTTACGCTTACCCGGCACGTGGATGGATCGACAAATCCTGACACCCTAACTATCTGGAATGCAGAGACGAAAGCGCGGTGCGACAAGTATGTCGCTTCCCTTGTCCCTGACCTCATACTGCTCCATGTTGGAAATGATCAACTACAGTGGAGCCGGTGTCTTAAGGAGTGCTATGGCGGCCATGTTGTTGTCTGCTTTACCGGATTGAATGAACCCCCTACTGAGGTGCTGGAGGAATGCAGGAACAATCCGAAACATTGCTATTGCGCAGTGCGATTCGACACTCAGTATAAGGACATTCCAGCTTGGGAAACGTCTTCGGAGGGGCGCTTGGTTCTTCAATTTATCGAGAATCTGCTAAATGATTTTCTAAACGCGAAGCATGTTCTGCAACAATTCGATGCTGACCTTGAGGCGAGCCTAGAGGCGCTTTACGTAGCGCTGAAGAAAAGCACTCCCAGTGACGAACTCCTGCAGCTGCGGGAGAAGCTGCTAGGCTCGTAGCCGTTGGGGCGAGAGGAGGCATGGTGAGGGTATTTGTCATAGATGACACAGGCTCATCCCTAGAACCATTAGGGAAAGCTGCCGGGGAGGACTGCGACATCTATTGTCTTGACGATGTCGTCTATCAGACCAGCGAGTCTGTTGACAAATTCTTCGGCCGCATCCTGACGGACAACGTGTGGCATCTAACGCCGGGTCGCTCGTTGCCAGCAGGGTGTTTTACGGAGTTGGCACCGACGGATACCGTCGCGATCTTCGTCATCCACGTACATGCCAAAATCACAGCAAACTCTTATCGTCAATCGCAAGACGGAGTGGAAATACTGAAGCATATTCGCTTGACAGAAGAACTCGGGCACCTGCGAACTGCGCACGTGGTGTTGTGCTCGTTTGAAGATCCGATTGCTTTGCTTACACGCAAGCCGGGAAACCTGATCATTTTGTCAAGGGGAACAACTGTACTCAGATTGCCGGATAGCCAACGAGAATTGGAACAGCGTGGATACTTGGCTGCACGGGCAGAGATCAAGGCTGAGATTAGCCTCGAAGCCTTTGCTCCTTACGTGCGTTGCGACTTCCAAGAAGTGGATAGCGCGCATCAATTTTCCAACTGGTGGGGGTTGCGGCAAATCGCGATAGCGAGGCATATGCTCAAGAAGACATCGGCTATCGTGGTCCCTGAGGCTGTCAAGATTGAGCTCGGGAAGCTGCGAAACAAGAAGATCCAGTTTCTTTTTGGGCACGACATCATTGGCGAGACGGCCGATAACTGGAAGAAGCCGTCTCAGCGCCACGAGATCGTCTATATCGACGACGAGGAAGGCTGGGGGGCGACGATACCACCGGCGTTGCGGGAAGATCTAGGGAGCGATTTGACGATTAGGTACTGCTTGCCGCCCCTAGTAGAAGGAGACGTGTCTGAGGGTACGCCGGGCGGCCGCCAGACGATATTTGATAATCTTGGTGCGCTAGAGGAATGGGTGAGAACGACGGTGATTGGCGAGGGTCATGGGCCCTCACTTGTGCTCCTTGACTTGCGCCTCCTTGGCGGCAGTGAAGTAGACGTGCCGGTTGAGAATACCTCAGGGGTCAAGATTGCCGAAACAATCCGACGCCTGCATGCTGGTCTTCCTATTGTCATGATGACAGCATCCAACAAGGCGTACACATTCAAGACTGCAATGAAGCACGGAATCGACGGCTACTGGATGAAGGAAGGCGTCGGTGAGCATGCCCCGAAAAGTGGGCCGGCCAAGAACTATATCGAGTTACTGAATTTGATCTCTACGGCTCTGGGAACAAAATATCAGTTCTTAAGGGCGTATTCGAAAGCAGTTGAGGACTTGAAGGCGAAGCGCACGGATTCGCTGTGGTGGGTAGGTTGGCAATGGCCAAATAATGATAGTACGTCTGGCCAGAAAGATTCAGTGATGATGGTGGTGGACGGAACTGTAACCTTGCTGAGGGAGTATCTTCGCCTGTTCGAGATGAAATATGGCTTTATGGGAGAGAATGCGGCCATCAAACAGAGGCTGCTTTCTGCGCTGATGGTGGAAGCGGGAAAGGTAGTCGAATTAGTTCACGATATACCGATCAAACTAGGGCAGATCGAGCAGCGCTTGGAGCAGGTGCGGCAGGATAGGCAGAAGCTGATAGTGGGCCTAGGAGAGGCGAAGAGGGAGATGTCCGGTTTGAAGTCGACGCTGAAATACGAGGAGAAACGGAGATCAATGCAGGTGGGTCGTCTGAAGTTTTCACTGGAGCGGGCACGACAGAAGGTGCAAGACTTGGAGCGTAAGTTGGAGGAACTGAGGAAGGCTGAAGCGGAGCTAGAGCAGGAGCGAGGTGATACGACCATTGCGTTAATTGCGAAACCTCGGAATGACGCACGCGGGTATTTTCTTTATCAGCAAAGGAATGCTGCTGCGCATGCTCGCACCGAAGCCAAAGGATCGCCGCAGATCGAGTTTGCCCATGTGCAAAGCATGCTTTCTGGTGTTGTGACCTGGCTGTCGGAGCCTATGCCAAAGAATGGCGGGATTCTTGATTTTGGTAAGAGAGGAAAATCGGAGATAGAGAATGTCCAGATGTTCAATGAACTGAACGGAAACGGTACATTTACCCCCGCTCCCCGATAGGACGTACGGGTGAACGACTATTTGTCTTACGTCGCCAGTTTCTACGACGCTAGAGCGGAAGATTACGAGTTGGCGTTCGCCGCACAGCCGTTTGAGTTCCGCGCCAAGGATTTCTTGGAAAAAACCGCCGAGGGCGGTATGAACGTCCTCGATGTCGGCTGCGGACCAGGGCATCTCACTGGTAATCTGCCAGAGTCTGTTCGCGTAGTGGGAATAGATATTTCGGCACAGATGATCGGGAAAGCCAAGGCCGGGCGGCCGTCAGGGCAGTACTTTGTACATGACTATTTGATGCCGCTTCCGTCATCGCTCTGTGATTTTGATGTCATCCTAGCAAGCGGCTGCTTTGACCTTTGTGATGACCTCAACAAGGCTCTGCAATTAATAGGCAAGATACTCAAGAAGGGTGGGCTCTTCTATTTCACGATTCTCGAACGTCGAGTGGCGGTACCGCATCAAGCTGCTGAAACGGTCAACGCGAGGCCGGATCAACCAAACCCAATTTCGCTTTGGCTGTGGACCTTTCAGGAGGTTGCCACCGCACTGGGGGACGCATGCTTGTCTCCAGTTCGATACGAATACGCTCCGGGCTGCAAGAGTCGAACGCTTAGCGTGGACTTCTTTTATGGTTATTGGATAGTCACAAAGAGCTGACCTTGTCCTCAAGGTGTACGTAAGTATTAGGGTAAGTGCCTCGTGGAAATTGCGTGATCAGCCATTGGTACTCCTCCGGAAGCAGCATGCCAAGGAGTTCCGGCTTACTCGACGTTAGCCACAGCTTAACCTTGAAGTTTTTTACTACGTCATACACAGCCTTGACGTCTAGCCGCCCTTCCTTGCCAGGGATGAGAGCATCGAATGCGTCCGGATTCCATCGGGGTTGATCGCTCAGCCAGTCGGCCGTCAGAAGCAAGGCCGCGACAACGACCCGCCTAACAACAAGCAGGCGCTCAATCGAAGAACACCCTGTGGTGTGTTCGTCAGCCCAGCCGAGTCCTGCCGCAACATACTTGTGCCTTTCCCGGAACTCCGGTTGCTGGATTGACCTGAACAACTGGGTTGAAGTCGTTTCAATGCGGCTTTGGCTTTCGTTCCAAAGCGGGCTCCCTCGCCACTTTGCGTATTCGAGTTTCCAGCCCGGATCCCAGCGCAGTTCGTCCCTATACCAGTCTTGGACGCAAGCAAATAAATGGAGGCGTTCGAGCAAGTAGTGTGTGGCTCGCGCACTGTTCTCGTCGTCCGGGGGCGTATCTGGCCCTTCCTTTGTCAGCCAGCCATCCGCTCTTTCGGCATCGTCCATCACCACTGCGTACGTCATCGCCTGGCGGGATGCAGTGAGCATGATGACTGGGGGAAACTTCTCCTGACGCTTGATCAGCTTGCGCAACTGCACACTTCGTAAACCTAGAGGGTTGTAGGTCTCCCGCTGCTCAGTGGGTTCGAGCCGAAGGTCCAAAAGCACTACCGTATTGACCCCTTTGGGGCGCGCCCTGGCGCTATCTATGCGGCAGGTTCGGTTTTCGCCGAGAATGTCGGTAGCCTCAGCCTCACCTTGCACAGGGACGTTCAAAGCGCTGGCCCAAGTGCGCAGCCAATGCTGCCTTTCAGTCTTGAATGACCATTCGCTGCATTCCGCATAGTCCACGTCACCCCAGTACGCGAGCCAGTGGATCGCAGCGTCCGCCGTCTTCACGCAGACGAAGCGTGCCCATCGTTCCCCACTGCCGGACTCCTCCGAATAGACTTGCTCGCCATCGCCGTTCTGCGCCGAAAACTCCGATTGCCGGAACAGTATCTGCAGCAATACATCCCCTAGGCCCTTGTCGAACTCGTCGTCCACCAACAGGATTCGAGTCGTGGAAGGCAAACCATTTTCGACATGCCTGCGAATCACCTGTTCCGCCTTAGGCACTACAGGGTACAGTGGCGACCCCAATCTCTTTCTGGCAGCTTCGAGGTAATGCCTTACATGGGGTTGCTTCAGCAGCGGCTTAACCTTCTCGTCTTCCCAGGCGAACCGGATCTGCTCGGTTCTGGTCCGCTCACTGCCAATGTCGGCGGCCGCGCGTCCGTTGAATTCCTGCTTTGCGGCGTCTAGCGCTGCCTTGTATCCGGCCCACAGCCTGCTTGCACTGTAGTAATCATTGGCAAGGTCGTGATACGAAATCTGTGCGGCCGCATCACCCGATGTCGCAACGAGGCGTTCCAGATCGCTCCGGTCGCCCCATAGTGTGGGCGCATCCGGCCCGCGAACAGCCTCTACGAAAGAATCCAGTCGGGCTTTGGACTCAGGAAGGCGACCGAATTCCGTTCCGCGAGTCACCAGGAGAAGGTTGAGCGTACGCCGGAGAAGAACTTCCAGCGGCTGGAAGGCGACGGCCAGGACAGGCACCCGGCATACCGGCTCATCCGCACTCCACCGCAGCCAGTTCAGAAGGCTTACCCCGGCAGCCTCCTGCAGGAAGTGTGACCTGGACTCAAGCTCCAGGGGCAAGACGATTCCGCATAGGTTCGGGTACCGCGACAACGCTTCCAGCCAAGCTTCTCCCGTCTCCCAGTCGTCAGATGAGAGTACCGCCAGGCTGTCTGGCTCTACAAGCAGAGGGGCATCGAAGTGGTAGTCGGAAATATCCATCGGGGGCGCCTAGCCAACTAAGAAGAATAACGAAAACGAAGGAGGGCGACAAGGCATCTACTCTTCGCCTCTACCAGTTGCTCAGCCCAGACCGATCAGCGCGGGCCGTGCACCACCCAAGGAAAACGAAAAAGCCTGAAAAGACCATGCGCCGAAAATTGGCATAGTCTGCAGGTGCCTGTCGTGAGGACCCAAGAAGAGGACGAACAATGCGTACGTTTGCACATCTCACCAAGCTTGCGATGCTGATCGCGCTGGCGGTTGTTGTCCTGCTGCTCACGACGGTGGCTGGGCTCATGAACTACCAGGGCCTCGTTTCAGGAATCGAATTGCTCAATCTGGAAAACCGGCCCCTCGGCGTCGACAGCCTGGTCGGCTGGGTATTCGAGAGCCTGACTCCCGATGCTGCGTTCAGCAACTGGCTCGCCCTGGTGATTTCCGCCCTGATCTTCCTGGGCAGCTTATTCGTTTGTCATCAGTTGTTCAAGATAGCCAATCTCCTCCTGAATCGGAATGAATATCGCAGGCAGGGGCAAAGCGAGCAGATGTGGCAGGCCGTTGCGCAGGAAGCGACGTGGCTCCTCCTTCTTGGCATACCGTTGGGCTTAGTCGTGTGGGGAGACGTCTATCTGTTCCAGTACCGAGCCCTGGCTGGCGCCTTGAGTGTCTCCACGCCTGAACAAGCGGTACAGCTGCCGCATTGGAGCAAGTTGCCGACAGAGACCACGCAGGCGGCGAGCGTAACCTTTCTACAAACCGCCGGCATGTGGATGTACCTGGGCGCATCCGTACTCGCACCATTTTCCCTGGAATACCTCTTGACGAAGATGGGGGCGACGTGGGCGCTCATCGTCGCGGCGATAAGCGACCTGATGGCCAGCGAAGCGCCAAACGATGGGGAGCGGAACGCTCAGCAGTTCTACGGCTACGACGCGGACGGCAATCCGGTGTATGACCCCGATAGCCCTATCGCCTACGATGTGAACCAGCAACCGGTCGTAAGCGCTCCGACGTCGACCCAATCCTCGCCGGCGGGGGCGACTGCCCCATCCGAGACTGCCAATGAATCGCCCGCGCCGGGCAACGAGGCGACCGGACAGGCATTGCAGCCCGTGGTCGGGACTCAGCCGGAAGAACGGGTGACGCTTGCGGCTGCTCTCGCCAACCCTGATCGCTATCACGTCGAACGTGCCACCCATACGATCTACTCCCGCTCCTACTGGGACACACTGCATGCGCAGGAACGTCCCTCCGGCGATGAATCCACGATGAAGGAGGCAGCATGAACCCGTTGTGTCGTAGTGACGCCGCTGTGCGGTGGTTCGTCGTGCTGGTCCTGACGGCGTTCTTGGGTATCACCGGCGCGCAAGCCGCCGAAAAGCGGGTCAGGCCGTTCAATCGGATCGTGGTGCTGTTGGATGCCAGCGGCTCTTTCCAGCGTCGGCAAGATGAAGCACTGGCCAAGACCGGGAAGCTGCTCGCCGGGCTGGCGGCCCACAAAGCAAAGCGGTGGGAGCAGGCCGACGAGATCAAGATTGTCAGCTTGGATGCCATTCCGGAAATGATCTGGGAGGGAACGCCCGAACAGCTCGCGAAGGTGGAAAAGACCAACTGGGCGGGGCGCTTCAAGGCACGCCAGGACTATGCCAAGTGCACGGACGTCGTTGCCGGACTCGAACTCGCGGCGTCGATCCTGGAAGACGAGCCCGTGCCTACGGAGAAGTACCTGTTTGTCTTCAGCGATCTCATCCATGAGCCGCCGATCGGAGTCCCGACGAAATGTCAGGCGCCCAAGTTGCCGTCGGTGCCGGGTAAGGATTTCGGGTGGGATCGCCTGGCAGACATCAAGATGGCAGTGTTCTGGATGCCGCCGGCACAAAAGATGGCGTGGGATCGTGCGATGAAGGAACACGGGCTCACGGGTTACCGGCTCTATACGACCGCAGAGTCGGCTATCGCCAGCCTTGATATCCCCGAACCTGCCAAGCGCAAAGTGACGGAGGCAGAACGCCAGGACGGAAGGAAGACTCTGGGCGGATTGTTCGACGGGGTGCTGATGGTTGCGGGAGGCGGTCTTGTCTTGCTGGTGGTGGCCGGGCTCGGGATAGCCATAAGGGCAAAGATCCGCAGCCGCCGACGTGGTGCTCCCGCTGCTCAGGCGGGACGTACGGTCCGGGGGCCGGTACCGCCTATGCGTGTTCCGCGTAACCCGGCCTGATGACTCGAGGAAAAAGGAATGAGCGAGCAGACCAACTCCGCAGCACCGGCAGCCCTCGTGGAGGATCTCGCCCGCGTGATTCGCTCCGCGGTCATCACGCAAAGCGCAAGGGCGGTCCTGGTTGCGACCCGGGATCGCGAGCACGCATTCAGTCTGCTCGAAGAAACTGCCGCCCGAGAAGCGGTTGCCTTGCATCACATCTCTCCCGCGAGTATCCGCCGCTACGCGCCCGAGCGTCTCGAATGGGTCACGACCGACTCCGGTGATCGGGGGCCCTCCGAGATGTTGGACGAAGCTGTTCGCAAGGAAGGTGGTGGTGTCGCGGTATTCGAGGAGTTCGTTCCGCAGATCCAGGATGGCAGCCAGCATGTCAGAGCACGGCTGCAGCTCGCTGAACTTCTGATGCGCGGCAATCTCGGGCACGGGCTGGTCTTGGTGTTTATCGAGGCGCCGGAAGCCGAGCCGCAGTTGCCCGGCATGCTCGCTGGCCAGATCGTCAAGCTTACCGCCACCTATCCGCGGGCCGACGAACTTACGGTTCTGGTTCGGTCGGAGGTGGCCGAGTTCGTTCATCGCGCTCGCAGGCCGATGGACATCGAGACGATCAGGAAACACTCCGCTTCGCTTGCCGACGGGCTCGTGGGTTTGACGCGCAAGGCAGCACGGGACCTTCTGCGAGACTCCTTGGCCGCCAACCCGTCGGATCTGGCAGCAGCGTGCGTCTATCTGAGCGAGCAAAAAGCCAAGCGCCTGAGCCGCGAGCTGGCGATGCAGGTGCTGGACACCAGTGCCGCAGAGATGCCCATCGGCGTCGACAATCTGGTCGATCACTTGAATATCCAAAAACCGCGCATGCGTCTGTACGGCAAGGACCGTGCGCGCGGTGTCCTTCTGATCGGCCCTCCCGGAACCGGAAAGACCATGCTGGCACGTGCCGTGGGGCACCTTACGGGGTTGCCCGTCGTGGTGTTCCGGATCTCCTCGCTGATGAACAGCCTGCTCGGGGAAACCGAACGTCTTTTTGCACAGGCCTTTGCGACACTCGAGGCGATGGCGCCGTGCGTGGTGTTCATCGACGAGATCGAAAAGGCTTTCGGTGACAGCTCTGAACGCGACGGCGGCACCATGATGCGCGTGACCGGTTCGCTGCTGTCTTGGCTGAGCGACAACCTCTATCCGAACTACATCGTTGCCACCTGCAACAGCCTTACCCGTATGGGCGAGATCGGCCTCACCATGACGCGGTCCGAACGATTCGACTCGGCCTTCTTCGTCGACGTCCCGAGCCGTGCGGCTCGCGTGGCGATTCTTGAGCAGTGTCTGGGCAACAGAGTCGAGGACGCATCGTCTCTCGCCAGAAGCATGGCACTCGAAACGGAAAAGTTCTCGGGCGCCGATCTCTATTCCCTGGTCAAACAGGCGTCGGCGCGCGCGACGCATGAAGGAGTTGCACTTACCGGTGAGTACCTGAGGAGAGAGATCCTGCGCAAGCGGCCGCGTGTCGAGGCGTTGTACCAGGAATTCGCCGACCTGCGTCGTTGGGGAGCCATCTACTGCGAGCCCGCGGCTCCCGCTGACTGAGGCGAGCACTCCGAAACAGGCTGGCGCCGCCCAGAGCCTCAGATTGGCCTCCCTTTGTGGAGACATCGACCGGAGGTCTTACCGGCTCTTCGCCTGACGTCAGGTGATCGGTGATGGTCCGTCGTTGCACGCTCGCTTCCCGACTTGAAGGCTCCAGGTTGGCTTACCTTCGTAATGCCGATTCACCAGGCCATCCCTCATGTTGTAGCCGCTTCCAGTTATGCCGAACGAAAGAGAGCGAAAAGTGGCGAGCGCAAGAATGCGCCTACGATTTCACCGTGGCGTGACGAAGACAGGACGCGGACCAGGAAAGGAGGCTACCAGATGCGCGGCTAATACGGACCAAACCGCGGCCCGGGGCGGCCAAACCTGACGGCTCTCCGGGGCCGACGCAGTGAGGAGCATTTCAGTATTCGAACCTTCAGGAGCACTTTCATGAGCAACACCGCTGACGTTACGCCTTACGAGAGTGAACAGCAGAACGAGCCCATCGTCGAGCCAGCAAAGGCCGGCCCTTCGATTTTCGCTCTGACCGATGCCGAACGTGCCGTCGTCGCCGGTCACGCCGAAACGAAACACCAGGAGCGCTTGGTAACGGCGCGTGTCAGCCTGCGCCAAGGCAATGCGGAGAACTTGCTGAATGCCGCCAAGTCGCTCGGCTTTTCCCCGGTCAACGCACCAGACCTGGGCGGTAATCTCACCACGTCGGTGGAACTGCGGAATGCGAAGGGTGAGTGCATCGCTCTGCAGCGGGTCGGGGACAGGATCGACCTGAGCAGTGCAAACGGCCTCGGGGCGATCCACAGCGTAGTTCGACGCACCACGCTCGACCTGGCGCAGAAGCATCTTCAAGCGCTGAGCGGCGGCCGGGTCGCGATACGGCAGTTGGCCAACGGCGAGGTCGAACTGCAGGCCGGAGAACCGGCAAAGGGGCAACGTGACGGGGCCGCGCTCATCACAGCGCGGGTAGACGCCACCGGAACCGCGAGGCTCGATATCGAGAACGTCCGTGGCGCCCGTTGCGAACAGGTCCTGGCGGGGTTCGCGAAAGCAGTTGGCGGAACGGCCAGGAACAAGAAATTGAAGCCGGCCTACTACAAGGACCCGGCTGGTCCTGGGGAACCGGCGCGGGTGAAAGTGAAGGGGTAAGCATCCATGGGGCGCAGGAACATCCGGGTCAGGGTGCGCGAGGACGGACGAATCGAGATCGTCGATCCGGGGTTCGACACGCTGCCACTCCTTCAAGAGATAGACCCGGCGTTCCGAGCCCGTGCGAGAACGCTGCCGAAATTCTGCGCACCGCGGTTCCAAGAACTACGCTCATGGCGCGCGCCACGTACGTCGAAGCCGAATGCCGATAGCCTGTCGCTGGAGGCATTGTGGGCCATACATGATGCGGCGATGTCCATGGGGAATATCACAACCACCTCGCGCCCCGAAGACGACCTCTCCCTACTGGACATCAAGAGCGCCATCGCACAACGCCTGCTGACAGCATGTTGCCTGTGCGCACGACGCTGCGGAGTCGACCGCACGCGCGGGGACATTGGCGCATGTGGGCTGGCCGGTGGCGCAACCGTTGCAGAGCACTTCGTGCACATCGCCGAAGAGGCGCTTATCAATCCCTCCCTGGTATTGAACCTACGCGGCTGCGGGTTGCGGTGCCGATTCTGCCAACAGCATTCCCTTCTCGATGTGGGCTCGCAGACTGGCGATCCCCTTGTGTCGGGGTTATGGGATCGCTTGGACATGAGGGGGGCACGCAGCCTGAGCTTTGTCGGAGGGAATCCCGATGAATCAGTGCATGCGATTCTAGCGTTTCTCGGCACCGCTCCAGACGGATTCACCTTACCGATCGTGTGGAACAACCATGCCTATATGTCGGGCGAGGTCATTCGGCTGCTCGAAGGGGTGGTCGATTGCTACGTGCCCGATTTCAAGTATTTCGACGACAGGTGCGCCGCCCGCCTCTCAGGCGTTCGCCATTACTCGGACACAGCCAGATCCACCCTGCAGTCGCTTCTGCGACAGGACGTTCCGGTCATCGTCCGGATATTGGTCCTGCCCGGACATGTCGAGTGCTGTCATTTACCCGCGCTGCGCTGGCTCGCGCAAGCCGATCAGAAAGGGAATTGTTTCGTGTCCGTCCGTGGGCAATACGCACCTGACTGGAAGATCACCAAGCGGGATGGACCACTGGCGCAAAGGGTCACGCGCGACGAAACGCAGATGGTTGTGAGCGCAGCGCAAGTACTCAGGCTGCAATTGATTCATTGACGTATGCCAAACGAAAGAAGACGAAAAGAGTCGCGCTCGGTAAAGCGCATACGATTTCCGCTGCAGCAAACAGTCGTTGAAACATGGATGGGCGGCTCGAAACGTCGAGTCTTTGAACCGGGACAGGGAGAGAGTAGAAGATGAATATGAGCACCGTAGGCAGCCGGTGCACGGAGCAGGCGGGACGGGAGAGCGCGAAGCTTTGCGCGCCATCCGCCGACACGCCCATCGTGCGCTGCGAGCGTCTCGAGAGCGAGCGCTTTGGCGCTGGCTTCACGCTGCGACTTGCCTCCTCGGTGGCCGGTGCCCAGGCGGGAGCAGATCTCCCCACCTATGACAACTTCTTGCTCGAACATGCTTTGGCGGCCCTCGATCCGGGCCAGCAAGTACGGTTCGTGTTCCGCAGTCACAGTACAAGGGTCGGGCTTGCCCAAGTGACGTTTGATCTGCACGGGCAGGCCGTGGATGCCGATTCGGATGCAGCAGAGACATCCGCTACGGCGCTGTACGACACTTTGGCTCGGCTGCTGGCCGCACGCTCGGACTGTCGATTTTTGCCCGTGGAGGACTCCGTTGTTGACTTCAGCCATCGCTTTCAGGTGGAGGGGGAGGGTGTTCTGTTGACCGCCCAGACCAAGCCGGCCGCTGCCACCAAGGCGCCTGCCTCGGTCATTCTTCCTGCCTTGAGCTTGGTGGAAGCGCGCGTGCCTTTCTGGGACGCCTTGCTTGGCTGCTCGTTTCCGGTTGAGGTCAGCGTGGCTGCGCGCCCCGTGCAACTCGATGAGCAGCAATTGAAGGCGGTTGCTGACGCGCTGGGGATGCTTGGCGATACCCGGCTGCGTTATGAACATTTCCCAGAGCGTTGCCCCCTGCCGCGGGAGCAGGTACGGCCGCTCAACGCTTGGTTCGAGCAAGAACTGGAGCGCTGGCTCAAGCTTGCCGTGGGCGTGCAATTCGACGTGGAGTTTGCCACGCAGGAGCCGGTGAGCCCGGGGGCGCTGCGCTGGCTTGCCCAAACCCTGCTGCCGACCCGCCGGCTGAAGGTGCGGCGTAGGAAGCAGACGTTGCTTCACGACACGATTGCCGTCGATCTGCGCATGTGCCTCAACGAGGCGAAGGTCATGCCGGCTCTCCTGCCGGATCGGGAAGCGGTGCGGCAGTTGGGTCTGCCTTTGAGCTTTCCGCCTCCGCAGGCGCCGCTTGCCAAGACAGGCATTGTGCTGGGCGAGGCTGCAGACCGGAACGTGCGCTTGCCCGCCGCCGACCGCGACCGGCACTGCTATGTCGTCGGCGCTACTGGCTGCGGTAAGAGCACCCTCCTGTGCAATCTCATCCTGCAGGATATCGCGGCCGGGGAGGGCGTGTGCCTGATTGATCCCCACGGCGATTTGTATCGGGAGGTGCTGCAATCGATTCCTCGGCAGCGTGCCCATGAAGTCATCCTGCTAGATCCAACAGAGTACGAGCGCGCTGTGGGACTGAACTACCTGGAGATTCCGGGTGAGTATCCAGCCATCGAGCGCAACTTCGTCACCAACGAGATGATGAAGATTTTCGACCGCCTCTATGACATGCGCCACGTCGGCGGCCCGATGTTCGAAACCTACGCGCGCTTCGGTCTCTTGCTCCTGATGGAGAACCGTATCTCCGGGCTCACGCTGGTGGAGTTCCCGCTTATTTTCGAGAGCGACGAATATCGGGAGCGTCTGGTCGAGAACTGCACCAATCCGAGCGTCGCACGCTTCTGGTCGCGCTTGGCCAAGCAGGCTTCGGGCGACTCGTCGCTGGAGAACATGGCGCCGTACGTCACCTCGAAATTCAATCAGTTTGCCGGCAATGTACTGGTGCGCAATATCGTCGGCCAATCCCGTTCGACCATCGATTTCCGCGGCGCGATGGACCAGCGTCGCATTCTCCTTGTGAACCTTTCCAAAGGGCTACTGGGCGAGTTCGATGCCGCGCTGCTGGGCATGCTCATCGTCTCAAAGCTCTTTGTGGCCGCCATGGGGCGTGCTCGGATCGATAGGAAAACGCGCTGGCCGTTTAACCTTTACATCGACGAGTTCCAAAATTTCACCACGGATACCGTCGCCCATCTGCTTTCCGAGGCCCGCAAGTTCGGGCTGCGCCTGACGCTTGCGAACCAGCACTTGACCCAGATCGATGTTGGCCACGGTGCAGCCAACCTAAGTGCCGCCGTGCTGGGCAACGTCGGCACGCTCCTGGCTATGCGGGTTGGGGCGGCCGATGCGAATGCGTTGCAGGGAGTACTCGGTCCGCAACTCGATGCGCGTACCTTGCAGAACCTTCCCGATTATCACGTGGCGGCCCGCCTCTTGCAGGGGGGACGGGCGGTCACGCCCTTCGTATTCAAGACGTTGGCACCTGCCGCCAGCCAGGTGGATGCTCATGTGCAGCAGATCATTCATAGGGAGTACTTGAGCGTATATACCCGTCCGGTGCAGGCGGTCGAGAAGGAAATCGATATGCGGAGTCAGTTGGTTAGCTAAAGGGGAATGGCATGAATCTATTTGGCATCGGTACGTCCCGCCTTAGTGTGCTCACAGCCGCGATGCTGACCCTCACAACCCTGCCCGTTCCGGCCGAGGCCGGCGGCGTGGGTGGCGCCGCCGCTCATTCGGCGATGCGGCGCATGTTTGCCCGCGAGGCGGCACGGGATGCGGCAACCCCCGCCGTTAGGTTGAGTCGGGGAATGTTTCTCTCGCGCTACGCCACGCGCGAGGAGGCGGCCATTGAGGCGCGGCAGGGTCTACGGGCGGGGCAGCATCTAGTAGGGCCAACGGAGCGGTCGCGCGTTCTTGACGCCGAGCAGGCCCGTGCCCGCTACGGCTTGCAGCACAAGGTGCCGGAGGTCCGTGAGCTCTGGTATGTGCCGAAGGGCACACCGGCGCGGGTGAACCCTGTCTGGGGTGGAGCACGCGACGCGACGGAAATCACTTTTACGCGTGCATTGCCGCCAAGCAATCTGGCACAGGTTGTGCCACTGCCAAGGGAGCATTAGGAAATGCCTAATATGCTAAACGGATGCCTCTGGGCGAAGGGAATGCCATGAATCTGCTCAGCCTCGGTTCGGCCCTGCTTCCCGATGCAGTCATACCGTCGTTCTCTGTCCTGCTCATCACACTGGCCGGGCTCCTCATAGTGGTCGGCTTGCGCAAGGTCGCTCTGAGCCTTATGGGGGTGGCAGTAATTGCTTTGGTCTCGCCCGTGGTGTTCGCACCGCTTATCGACGCTGTCATCACGGCTCTGCCGATTTGGCTCCTGGTGCTCCTGGCGCTAGGCATTTTCTTGGCGCTGACCGCCCGGTTCTGGCGCGCGGTTCTTGTGCATGCATTTGGCCGCCTGCTGGCCGACTTCATCCGTTGGATGGTGACAAGCCGCATCGCACTCGGTTTTCTGGCCATGTCGATACTCGGCGGCTATCTCTGGCTTCGCTTCGCATGACGATCATGACAACGAGGAACCGCCCAAACCTTCTGACGGCTCTGTTCGCCGCGGCGGTACTCTCCGCCTGTACGTCTACGCCCATGCGCGTTCTGCCCTCCGCGCCGATCGGGTACATTCCGCCGCCGGTGGGTTACATCCCGCCACCGCCGATCAGCAATACGCCGCCTTCTCCGCCCGCCGTGGCGATGCCCCCGAACCCGACTCCGCTCGGGCTGTCCGGCCCGCCGTTGCCGAGCCCACCTGGCGGGGGCTGCCTGCCTTTTGCGAGCCTGGTTCCGCCCGGCCCGAATCCCCCGGACACCGCCAAGGTTGCCGACGTCCTGTTCCGGGCCGGCTATATCATCGCCAGAATCGAGAACGGCCGCGTGGAGTGGCGTTGCGCGCGGGCGCTGGCGTCGGTCTCTGCGCCGCAGCTCGTTGAACCACCATCGTCGCCCAATCCTCCGTCGGCGATTGTCCCACCGCAAGAAGCCGCGCCCGCCATTCAAACGCCGCAACCCGATGCGCGCGTGCTGATCGAACGCCTATTGCCGGGTGGGGTCTCCGACCGCAACGGCTGGGCCGCCGACATCGCAGATGCCTTTGCGGCGCTGTCCCTGCCGCCGAGACCGGAGCTCATCTGCGGCGTCATCGGCGTAATCGGCCAGGAGTCAGGTTTCGAGGCCGATCCCGTCATTCCGGGACTCGGCAAGATCGCCGAACAGGAACTCGAACGGCGCCGCCAGAAGTACGGTGTGCCGCGCGTCCTGCTGGATGCCGCACTGGCAATGAAGTCGCCCGACGGACACAGCTACAAGGAACGCATCGACAGCGTCCACACCGAGCGCCAGTTGAGTGCTGTCTATGAAGACTTCATCGGGGGCGTACCTCTGGGCGAACGCCTCCTTGGACGCTACAACCCGATTCGCACGATCGGCCCGATGCAGGTGAGCTTCGAATTCATTGCGGAGTACGCCCGCCAGCATCCGGCGTATGCGCTGGGTCGGGGGAACTATCTGCGTGCCGTGGGGTTCTCTCGTCCGGGAGGCATCTATTTCGGGGCTGCGCATCTGCTGGACTATAGCGCTCCCTACGACAGTCCGATTTACCGCTTTGCGGATTACAACGCCGGGCGCTATGCGAGCCGCAACGCTGCGTTCCAAGCCGCCGTTGCCAGGCTGTCCGGCATTCAATTGGCGCTGGATGGGGTGCTCACGCGTCCTGGCGACAGCTTGACCGATACCGCGCGGGCGGCGCTCGCCTTGGGACCGCGACTGGGCTTGAACCCGGATCAAATCCTGCGCGAGCTGCGACTAGAACGCGCGGAAGCGTTCGAGAACACCGAACTGTATCGCCGTGTCTTCAAGCTCGCGGATGAACGCGCCGGCGCGCCGCTGCTGCGGGCGATCCTGCCCCAGATCAAGCTCGCCGGCCCGAAGATCCAGCGCAATTATCTGACGACGGCCTGGTTCGCCGAGCGCGTGAATTCGCGCTACCGCGCTTGTCTTGCTCGCAACGATGCGGGCGAAAAGATAACACGCCGATAGCAGACAGATCAAAATCGACATGAGCCATTCCCTCCTCAAGCTGCGCATCCTGCTGATCGAAGACGATGCGCGCCGCATCGAGCAGTTCCGCGCGTGGCTTGCGGCCACGGAATTCGTGCCGATCGAAGCCAAGAGCGCGGGGCGCGCGATGGGGATGTTGCGCAAGGGCATGACCGACGGGATCGGTGGCATCTGCCTCGACAACGATCTCCAGAAGCAGCCCGTGACTGACGCGGAACGGAGCCTGTCCGGCGCCGACCTGATCCAGGCGATTGCGCACTCGGTGCCGCGCACTGTCCCCATCCTCATCCACAGCGGACATGCCACCCAGCCCGCCGTCATGGAGCGGCGGCTCGTCGGCGCCGGCTTCAGTGTCACGCGCATTCCGATGTTTCAGCTCAGCCACGAAGCTTTCGCCGCCTGGTTGGAGGAGGTGAGAGACAACTGGGACGGCGGCGAATGACTGGCCGCCCCGCAGGCACATTGAGCGTCCGTCAATTCTTCGCCTTCCCGCGTCAATGCCGCGCGGACGAGGGCGGGCCATAGGTGACCAGAATGCGACAAAACATTGAGCAGCGCCTTGCCCGCCGTCAGAGGAGTCTCGGTGCAATCAGCCTGCATCTATTGACGATGCTGTGCTCAATTCTCGCCGGAGCCTCGATAAGCCATGCGGAAGGAAACGCCATCACCCTGCTGGGCATTTACTCGCACGTCGAATCCGGCGATGGCGGCGAGCATTGCAACGGCTATGACGTTGAACTGTGGAATCACGACGGCTCGTTTATTGGTTTGATAAACCACCATCGAGGCCTATGCGGAGACGCACCCGCCGGCCTCCTTGAAGATGTGTCCTATGACAGCCGGACTGGAGCCTTGTCTTTTCGGGCAAAGCTGACGGATGGTTGGGCCGGCCGGAACCTGAGCGAGCCTACAAAAGACATCATTGTTTTTCGTGGTGTGCTTGCCAAGTCGGAATTGAAGGGGACAATTTGCTGGACGACCCCGGTCACCGTTAGGTGCCTGCGCGAGGAAACCATCAGCTTGCCCCGTATGCAGGATTCCTCTTGGGCAGGCAAGTCCTATGCGACGTACGAGGAATGGAAGAAAGCCCAGGAGCCCATCCTGCAGTTCAGGGGGCCACGATGGTGACGAAATACCGCACAAACCAGTACCTCGGGCATGTGGCGGCAGTCAGCACGACATGCTCACATGCCGGCACTGGGCTGAATAAGGAAATCTCCAATGGTCATGCGCGCGCTCACCGTTACCCTGCTGCTTTGCTACGGCCTCGTCATGGCTGGCGAACCATCGGATAGGCCGCGTCTTCCGTATGAAGACTGGGGTGCGTGTCCGTTTGAATGTTGCACTTATCGCGAGTGGATCGCCAAAGCGCCGATCATAGCCTTCGAAGATCGGAACGAAAAAAGCGCTCTCGCATTCCGACTGAACGAGAGCGAGCGCGTTTTTGCCATCACGGGCGTGGTCGTTACATCCAAAGCCGGAGTTACGGAGATTCTCAAGGCCATACAGATCGGCTACGTGCCTGAAAGCCGGGGACCAGTCCTTTCCCTCAATCCCGGCGATGTTATCTATACGCTGCATTATGCTGGCGAAGGAACCGAGGTGTTTTGGTACAAAGGCAGGACGTATGTCGATCAAGTGTGGGTTCCGGATAATGCGCGGGGAGGTGAACTGAACTCTGGTGCCTTCAAGGTCCGGTCACGATCCGTCTCCGTGTGGTGGGCCTTGATCAGAAATCGCGCGGGGCAACTCGGCTGGACCCGCGAAACTGATCGATTCTCGAATCAGGATAGGTGTGGTTGATTTGGTTTATCGATATGGGGTGTAGCCATGGGTAATGACAAGCGAGTGGTCGTAAAGGGGGGAGGCAAGAACCTTTACCGGATTTCCGAATACGGCGGGTGGTTTTACGTGTATCACGTGGATGTCGGATTTCTTTCAAGCACCAAGACCGAGATTGGGAAAGCACGATCTCAAGTAGATGCGCTCGATCTGATCAAGTCGCATTCAGGCAGGGAGATACAGGAGGTCGCCTGACCTACGTGCAATCTGATGTCCGGCATCGAGAATGGACACTGCACGGCACACATGGCATTCATGATAACGGCCATTATCAAGAACGCCATTTTTCGCCGACAAGTTGGGCGATGGAGAATCGCCGTGCTGGAACGCCAAGCAAATCATGACGTTGAACGAGCTTTCAGGCACGCCCCGGCTGTTGTCGCCGTTACGATCAGACAGGGTGCCTGGTTGCTCGGGGTGAAGGCACCGGTCTCCATCGAGTGCACAGACGATGCACTGACGGTACGCTCGACGGCCCGGCACCAGCGTCATGCCGCTTTGAAGGCACAGGCGGTGCACTGGCGGGCGACATCGGCCCGAAGGTCGACCCCGCGCGTCCGCATTCGGTGCGCTGACGGTGCACTGGCGGGGCGGCGTCTCGCCATCTGCTATTCGCAAATAGCGAACGGTCGGCCGCCACCACGGGGCACTACCTATCCAGCCGGCGATAGCCATGCCGGACACGCAAGCGCTCGATCCGCTTGAGTTCGCGTAGGGCCGCCTCCTCCTGGAGGAACACTTCGCGCTTCACGCCGCCGCGCCGATTGCCGAGACCATACCAGCGCCGGACGAGCACGAAGGCGCCGAACAAGTCGCGTTCGAGGGCGAGGGTGTAGCCACGGGTATCGCTCCTGAACTCAATCCGCA
>JAIBBE010000258.1 GCA_019694835.1 Fimbriimonadaceae bacterium
GGGAGCGGCTCGGGGCCTGCGTTGCGGGGCTGTGTGGTGGACGTGTACATGAGGGTTTCCTTTCGGCAGGCCGAAAGTGGCCTGCGCCCTCGAATCCCGACTTCACGCAGGGAGGCGTCAAGGCCCGGAGGCTTTTTTGCGAAGCAAAAAAGTGCGGAGCGCAGCGGAGCAGCCTTGACGCATCCCGAAGTGAAGTCGATGATCCAAAGCAGGCCACTCCATGCCTGCCGAAAGGAAACTCAGCCCGAACGCCGGCATTCAAAGCCCCGCATCGTCGGCCCCGAGCCTCGGGCCGCACGGTTCGACGCCCTCGGGGCCGAACGGCCGCGACTGGCCTCGGTTGAAACGCCCGTGCGCGGCGGTCGAACGGCCGAAGATCCGGCAAAGGAGCGGTCCCCGGCGAAGCCGTACGGGCGCAGCTACGCTGCGCCAAGCCCACCCGGATGGAGGTCCTGAAAAACTTCTTGTCGAATCGGCCCCCGTCTGGCACGGGACTGCCACAGACTCGCGATGCTCTCCAGCTTCCCCACGGCGCAGAGTCGCAGGCTGCCCCGTCGAATAGACTCCATGCAAATGACCGACTCCCGAGTTCCATACTCGCAGCAGTTTTCCCCAGAGCAGACGCCAATACGGAAGTTGCTGGCGATCTTGCGCCAGAATCAGGGAAATCGAGCGGAATTGAAAAAGGCGATCGCCGCCGCGTTCTTCAAGGCAAAGACGACTCCCGAGAAGATCGCTGCGAACACGGTGATCGCGCTGGGTGCGTACGGGATCATCGACAAGAAGACTGCTCGGCCGACCGATTTTGGCGACGAACTTCTTCGGCTGCGGACCGAGGGAGATGTCCTTTCTGCCCTGGCAAGGCGAATACTTCTGAGCCTTGACGGCATGGCACTCGTAGAGACGCTTCGCGACATGCGGGCATCTGGCGAAGCGGTCACGTTGCAGACGCTGCCGCGCGCACTCGAGCAGCGCGGGCTCCTGGTCTCCCGCAACTCAAGTGATCTGTCCGCCGTGCTCGGTTGGCTACGATCCGCGGGCGTCCTCAGGGACTACGAAGTCGACGAGGCTCGCTACGTCCAGATCCTGGGCACGGACGCCAAGAGCCTCAAGGCTCTCCAGACTCTCACGCGTCCCCAGTTCTTCTTCGTCAAAGCCATGCTCGCGCTTGGCATCAAGACTTTCACGCCATACAGCGAGATCTGCGACCACGCCGAAGGCCTCTATTCAGGCCAGGTTCGGTTCAATCGCAAAGATCCGATGCGAACCCTCCTCCGAGGCTTGGTGGACGCGGGCCTCATCGAGATTAAGAAGCAGCCCAAGAGCAGTTCAGGCGCCCGGGGCGGTAAGGCTGACCTCGTGCGACCAACAGCGAAGATAGAGGTCATGAGCGAGGAGTTCCTGACCTCCCTCGGCAAGGAGTCGGAGCGGGCACAGTTGCGCGTCATCGCGGCGAGGCCCTGGGCCGATGTTGTTGCGGACGTGGAACGTAATTCGAACCCGGACACACGGGGCCGCGCGCTTGAGGTTCTTGCCATCAAGATCTGTCAGACCCTCGACCTCAAGCTGATGCAGCTACGTATGACCGACGATGCCGTGACGGCTGGTGGCGAAGTCGACGCCTTGATGGAGTCTGACCGGCTCATCTACTCTCGTTGGCAAGTGCAGTGCAAGGCCTCACCGAAGATTGCACTGGAGGCCGTCGCAAAGGAAGTTGGACTCGCCCAAGTGACCCTAGCGAACGTCATCCTGATTGCCTCGACAGGCGTCCCGACGCCTCACGCGAAACAGTACCGGGACCGGATCATCAAGTCTTCGAATCTCAACATCATCCTTCTCGAAGGTCACCATCTCAAGAAGATCGCGAAGAATCCGACTGATATCGTTGAAATACTCAACGCGCAGGCATCGGAGGCCCTCAGACTAAAGCCAAGCTCCGGCGACATCGGCCCCGGGGATGGCGGTGGTGCGGGCACGCCGCCCCTCCCCTCCGAATCGGAAGGGGGCGCCGCGCCCCCAAAACCGACGCCAAGAGCCTTCTCGCCCGCATACACCACCACCCGAGGTTCTCTCTATCAGGGAGACGCCCTTGAAGTCCTCCCATATCTAATTGATCGGGGCACCCGGGCGAAGCTGATAATGACGTCGCCTCCTTTCGCACTGCTCCGCAAGAAGGCCTATGGAAACGAGGACGCTGATCAGTACATCGAGTGGTTCCAGAACTTCGTGCCCTACTTCAAACAAATCCTCGAACCGGGCGGCTCCTTGGTGATCGATATCGGAGGAAGCTGGCTCCGCGGACTCCCTGTTCGCTCGACCTATCACTTCGAGCTTCTGATCAAACTGTGTCGTGACGGATTCTTCCTCGCCCAAGACTTCTATCACTATAATCCTGCGCGCCTCCCAACTCCCGCGGAGTGGGTGACCATTCGTCGGTTGCGCGTAAAGGACGCCGTGAATGCCGTCTGGTGGTTAGTGAAAGACCCCTTCGTGGACGCTGACAACCGAAAGGTCCTAAGGCCCTACAGTGACAGCATGCTCGACCTGATCCAGAACGGCTACTCCGCGCGACTTCGCCCATCGGGACATGACATCAGCACAAAATTCGGGCGCGACAACGGCGGCTCGATCCCTCCCAATTTGCTGGAACTATCCAACACTGAAAGCAATAGCCATTACCTAGCTCAGTGTCGAAAGCACAACCTCGCGTCTCACCCCGCTCGCTTCCCAAGAGGCCTGCCAGAGTTCTTCATAAAGTTCCTGACCAAGCCGGGCGATGTGGTCCTCGACCCGTTCGCGGGCTCGAATGTCACCGGCGAGGCCGCGGAAGTGAACGATCGTCGTTGGATCGGAATTGAGATCAACGACCAGTACGTTCGCGCATCCCACTTTCGCTTCGACAAAGAAGCGGTGGGTCTCCCTCTGTTTGAGGCCACCACCTCACCAGGTTCCGGCGAGCCGCCTTCAGATCCACTCGTCGCGCATTGAAGGTGCGAACGAGAGCCTCGCTTCGTTTCCGCAAGTAGCGAGGCTATCAGTCGGGCTCCACCACGGCCGAGGGCCTCCCAACGGAATAGGGATCAACGCCCCGCCTCTCAAACTCCCCCTCCAAGCCCTCGGCACCGTCACGCCGAAACATCTCATATTCCCCCCGCGAGATGAACAGTCCCAGATAGAGCGCTCCCGACTGACCATCGCAGATAACGCGTTCCGCTCCGGCGGGCAGTCCGTAGATGTCAGTCAGATACAGAGCGCGTTTGCCGACCCGTTGACAAAAGGAGGGGTCAATCCGGTCGAGTCCCGAAACGGCGACGCCGCGGCCAATGTGCTGACGAGTCTGAATCATGTGGAAAAGAACATTGGCGACTAGGCCCGGAACAATCGCCCACTCGTCGTCAACTGGTATGACGATTTCGGCAACTCTCCCGATGTCGGCCGAGTAGTGCGATAGGCCTAGTGTCGCAAACACACGGCACCCCTCAAACACGCCGTCGAAGGAAAGAACCTGAATGCTGGGATCATAAGGTCCTTGCTCGAACACGGATCGCGCAACGGGCGCACGAAACCACTTCGCGAAGTGATCCAAGTAGCAAGCACCCCAATTCATCGAACCGCCTCCTCGGGGTCGGGCTTCCGCAAGAGCAGCGGGATGGCGGCCGCCGTCGGCACGCCCGTGGCCGGCAGCGTACTCGGTTGGGGAAAGAGGAGAGTCGGACCCTCAAACTGGTGCCCCTGATTGCATGGAGGACATTGGGCGCGCACGTTCCGATTGTATTCGTCCAGAACCGCCTTTCGCGTAGGCCAGACTCCGGTCTCGATTGCATGCTTCTTCATCGCGTTCACACGGTCCGACCAGGTCTTCCAGAAGTGGTCAATATCGAATCCTCGGCGCTCCCTGGGACCGTTCTTTGTCATTATCTGGATCGTCTCTGGCATGACTTCCCGGCAGGTTGGGCAGAGCATTTCACCAGCCTCGTTGCGCGGAGCCTCTTCCACCACCGTCTTGACAGTGCCTACCCTGAATGTCCCTCGCTCAAACAGTCCGCGGGGAGATGGAGGCAACGGTGACGGACTATCTGCAATCGACTGAACTTGGATGCTCTCCTCGGCGGCTGGAACACGCCCCGCGCCAATCTTGACTAGGGGGGCAACAAGAGCCGAGAAGTAGAGACCCGCGGCGATGAGAGCCTCGGCGTCATTCTTGGGCTTTGGCACCTGGGACATGTACGCCTTGTGTCCTGCAGGAGTCATGTGGCCTGGGTTTCCGAGAGTCTCTCGGAAAATTATGTCTGCCGCGATCACCACACCACCGCCAACTGTGTTGACCGTGTCGTTTAGGGATTGCGCAGCTGCGTACGCGGGGTTGAGGTTCCGCTGTAGTCCTTCACCGCAGCTATAGGCGCGACAATATTGAGATCCGACAGTCTGATGTCCACTTGGGTCGACGTACATCGTCGGATTGTCAGCTGCGTACGCGTACCGATGCAGACTGGGCGGGTCATCAACCTTCCCGAGGAACGAATCGGCCTGCGTGAATCTGGCCGTGAACGGGTCGTAGTAGCGGGCCTTGGCGTAGTAGAGGCTCGCCTCCTTATCCCAGTAGTGGCCCGTGAAGCCGAAGCGGTTGTGGCTCGTCTCGAGTTCGCTCGTGAAGCGGTAGTTGCCCCAGGCGTCTTGGGTGCCAAGTGGGGTCACCGCCACCGCTTGGCCAAACGGATGAG
>JAIBBE010000232.1 GCA_019694835.1 Fimbriimonadaceae bacterium
CTGCAAGGCCTGGGAACCGAGCCCCAACGGCCGCCAAATCGGCTGGAATCAGGCCGATTTCCACATCTCGCAACCCATATCAACAACCAGCGCTTCAAAAACGATGGTTGTTCAGCGTAGCCTTAGATATCACCCTCAGAGCGATCCGCATAACATCGGACGTGGCTCCCATTGATTTCCAGCGCTTCATCGAGGGGCAGTACTCGGTCTATGACGACGTTCGCACAGAGATCGCCGCCAGCGTCAAGGCCGGTCATTGGATGTGGTTCGTGTTTCCGCAGCTTCAGGGTTTGGGACGTAGCTCAATGGCGATCAGGTGCGCGATCGCGGCTAGGGAAGGGGCGGAGGCCTATTGGCAGCACCCGATCCTCAGCGCCAGGATGAACGAAAGCGTGGAGCTTGTGTTGGCGGTCAAGGGAAAGACGGCGTTCCAGATCTTCGGGACACCGGACGACCTGAAACTCCGTTCGCCGATGACGCAGCTTTCATATGCGGTTCCGGACGGGCCATTGTTAATGCGGGCGCTGGTCAAGTACTTTGACGGGCGGGATGATGCGAAGACTATGGAGCTGCTGGGCAGACGGTAAAGAGCGACTGGGGCGAATCGAGGAGTTCGCCGCCGCGTTCGGGGCGAAACGTTCGACATTGCCGGATGCTGCGGCTCCAACGGAAGGTCGGCTATCGAGCGAAACGGATACCCGCAATGCAGCGATCTCGGTCGTTCAACGCGATGCGTGGTGCGGTCAGTTAAAGGCACATTCCGGTCATCACGACGGGTCTGGCGCTACCTGTGCTCCACCATCAAAGGGCGAGCGTCGTTCGACCGCAGGGCGGCGGACATGACTGAGCGCCAGATTCAGAAGGTACTGTCGGTGGCATCGCCGGTCGGGGCACGCTGGAGCAGGTTTTGGCCCAGCGTTTGTCGGCCCGCCGGGCTGGCGACGGGAAGGCCGCCTGCCAATGCTCCGGCAAGTGAACTTGGAAGCGTCCGACGAAGGCGATTCTTTTCCACGACCAGTGGGATCGCGATCTTCCATCATCAATGATTCCAAGTGGTTGATTTAACTTACTTTTTTCTAAGTAAGAAGACTTCAACCTCAGCGCTTAATCGACATAAGTTGTTGATTCATATCGAATTATTGAATGGCAAAACGCCACCCGATGATCTATCATCGAAACTTCATCCAGGAGGTTCATCATGTCCCAAGGCAACGATTTGTTCGACGAGCATATGGAAGCTCGCGAGACAGCCATGTCGGAGCTAGAAGTCGATCTGCAGGCCTTCTCCAGCGTTGCCCTGGCGCGCCTAACAGAGGAGGTGAAGAACGAAGACCTCCCATCGGTGTCCCGTTACGACAGAACCTACAACCGTCACAACCGGTGAACGCGCAGGCTGTCGTAGTCGACACCGTACTACTGAAAGTCGCAAGCCGCTGCAATATCGATTGCAGCTACTGCTACGTCTACCATCTCGGCGACACCGGCTGGCAGGACATGCCGGCCCTTATGTCTGAGCAAACTATCCGGGCCGTTGGTGACGCGCTGCAGCGATTGCGCGAAGAGCAGAACCGGTCGTTTGCTGTGGTGCTACACGGGGGCGAGCCGCTGATGCTCGGCCGTCGGCGCTTGGAGCAGGTGCTGCGAGAGTTGCGCAACGTACTCCCCGCCGAGAGGTATCCTCTCAGCCTGCAGACCAACGGAACGCTGATAACGAGCGACATCTTGGACGTTTGCGCCGACCTTACCACCTCCATCTCGGTAAGCCTTGATGGGACCAAGGCTGTCAATGATCGGTTCCGCATCGGCAAGAGTGGCGAAGGCACGCACGATGACGTGGTGCGAGGCATACGGCTTCTGAGGGAACACAGGCATTCGGACGCGTTGTTCTCTGGAATTCTCACCGTGATTAACCCGCTTTCGTCTCCGGTAGAAACTTACCGCTACCTTAAGAGTCTGGGTTCACCGTCAATCGACTTTTTGTACCGTGACGGCAACCACACCGCCATGCCGTTCGGCAAGTCGTCGTTCGAGTCGACTGAGTATGCCGAGTGGTTGATCGAGGTGCTCGACGAATACCTCGCGGACCCGCAGCCCCCCCGCATCCGCTTTCTCGATGACCTCATCAAGCTCTGCCTCGGCGGTCACGGCCTTAAAGAGGGCAGCGGCCAGGAGTGCTTCGGGATCGCCATCATCGATACCGACGGCACCATCAACAAGAATGACACGCTGAAGAGCACTTCCCCCGGGGCCGACCGGTTCAGTGAGCGCTGGTCGGTGCACTCGCATTCGCTCAGGGATGTGTTCGCAAGTGAAGAGTTCAGCGCGTACGCGCAGATTCAACGCCCGAGCTCAAGTGTGTGCCGGGATTGCCCAGACCTCGCGGTATGCGGGGGCGGCATGCCATTGCATCGCTGGCGGGAAGGCACGGGCTTGGACAACCCGTCGGTATATTGCTCCGATCAACGTCGCCTGATTCAGGCCATTCGGCAAAGGCTTCGCAGAGCCCGGCTCCTGCAATGAACGCCAACTTGGACGCCATGGCTGGCGCCTCGTTCAAGACAGCGCCTTTTCCACATTTTTCGGGGCAGTCCTTTCTGGGCCAGCAGGGGAGCACGGAGCTCCTCGAGTGGCTCGAGCAAGGAGCCCCTTGGCGCCTGAAGATGGCCTCGTTCTACGAGCAGTACGAGTTCAGCGTAGTCGATGCAGAACTTCCTGACAGCATCGCGCCGCTATTCGATCCAAAGATGACGGAGATGCTGAAGGACTGCGTATCGCACACCTTCGGCGCCAAGCTGGCTGCCCACCATGACATCACGGTGCATAAGCTCGTGCCTGGCCAGCGCATCCGAATCCACAATGACTTCATTCCCGGAAGAGAGTCGCATCGCGTTCTAGTGCAACTGAACCGCGGTTGGAAGGACTCTCAGGGTGGCGCGTTGCTTATGTTCGGCTCGGACGATCCGAGGGATGTCCGCAAGGCTTTTCGGCCGCTTCACGATAGCTGCGTCGCCTTTGAAATCTCACAAAACTCCCACCATGCGGTGACGCCCATCGTCGAAGGCGAGCGCTTCACGTTGGTCTATTCCTTCTATCGCGCCCAGTCGTGAGCTCCGTAAGCGATCTACTTCGGTCCCACTTGGAGGACAAGTCGGCGCCGCTTTGGTGGCCCGGACTTGCGGAGATCGTTGCCATCTATGCCGAATCTTTGTCGACGACCCATGTGATGACAGGAGGACTGGAGTGTCCCCGGTGGGAGCGGGTGGTCAGAAGCTCTCGTCGGCCGGAAATGTGGACCACTGTGGAAGTCTTGCCGAGCCCGTTGGAGCAGCAGTTCGAAGTTCCTGGCACCCGGTTCCTGAGCGCCGAGGATGTCTCGCAAGCACGCGTAATGTCAGCGCTCATCGCCGCGTTGGATGAGATTGCGGTCGTACCACAGCTCGGGGAGATGGTCGGCCACCTCGTCCGCCGCGTCCATCTGTTGCAGCCGGAGAACCCCGACTACGACATCAATTTCAGTTACCCGACACTGCCCTTCTCTGTATTTGTCAGCGTACCGGCCGAGCCATCTCAGGGGGTTCGCTGGCGGCTCGCCGAGGCCTTAGTGCACGAAGCAGGCCATCTTCAGCTTTCTTTGCTCGAACGCGTGGTTCCGCTGGTTACGGAATGCTCGACGACCTTCTACGCACCTTGGCGACGAGAACAGCGGCCGTTGCGCGGCGTGCTCCACGGCCTGTACGTGTTCGGCCTCATTGCCGAATGGATGAGAAGCAGTGGCGCTCCGGCAGATGCGGTGAGAAAGCGAATCGCCGAGATTCGCGATGACGCGTCGCAACTTTGCAATTTCCCAGAGGCGAAGGGACTCACAGCCGACGGCGTCGCTGTCGCCCATACGATCCTCGCTCACCTGATCTGTCGTTCCTGAAGGAGCGCTATGTCCTCTTTAACTCTTCCCTCCGCCACCTACCTCGTGCAGCTCGTCGTCCAAGACGTCAAGCCCTTCAGAGGCCGCCACGTACTGGACTTGCGCACGACGAAGGGTAAGCCCGCCCGTTGGACCCTCATCCTTGGTGAAAACGGCGTCGGCAAAACATCGCTGTTGGAATGCGTCGCGGCCACAGTGCCGCATCGAAACGTCGATGACTCGGGCGGCAAGCGGCGTACTTTCCTCGAGGCGGTGGGGGTTATCGACGATATCGTGATCGACAAGCTAGCTCGTCATGGCAACGTGGAAGTAGAGATCCGCGCGACCTATGCCAAGAACGAGCGTCTGGAAGGATCAGAACGCAGGGCACGAACCTTCGACGTCGGTATCCATTTTTCGCGGTCCGCCTCCGGCGAGTCGTTCAACCCTATCGAAGCAAACGAAAGCCGCGTGGAAGAGCCGCTGGTGATTTCGTACAGTGCAGGGCGCAAGATGGGCGTCGGCAACCTGGAAGACCGATCGACTGCCGATGCACCGGGCTTGTTCAGCGAAGGGGGAGAACTCGTCGACGCCGACGAGCTAATCCTGCAATTGGACTACGCCGCATTGAAACGTCGCACACATCGAGTTCCTGTTCCAATCCTGACAGGCCGCTGACACCACGCCGGGCTGCCAGCGCGGCATTCTTGAGGCAGAATCTGGGACTTCCGACCATCACCGACATTTCCTCACGAGCATGCGCTGGGCC
>JAIBBE010000262.1 GCA_019694835.1 Fimbriimonadaceae bacterium
CTCGTCCACGGCGCCGATCAACACCCATCCCACGGTCATTGCGGCGGCCGTGGAGGGCATCTACCGCTTGGGCGCCGCCCAGGTGACCGTGGGCGAGGGACCGGGGCACGTCCGCGACACCGAACTCCTGCTGGAAGAATGTGGTCTCCGCGCGGCGCTCCAGGGTGTCGGCAAAGCGGCATTCGTCGATCTCAACAACGACGAGGTCCATCGTGTGCCGACCACCACGTCACTCACCGCGCTTTCCGAACTCTGGTTGCCCAAGTGCTTGCTGGCGGCTGATGTCGTGATCTCGATGCCCAAGATCAAGACTCATCATTGGGCCGGAGTTACCCTAAGCCTGAAGAACCTCTTTGGCGTGGTCCCTGGTTCGGTCTATGGCTGGCCGAAGAACGTTCTCCACTGGCAAGGAATCGACAATTCGATCGTCGAACTTGCCGCCACGATTCCGATCCACTACGTCATCGCAGACGGTATCGTGGCGATGGAGGGCAATGGGCCCTTACATGGCCCTGCAAGAGATCTGGGATGTCTCGTCTTTGCGGATGATCCGGTCGCCGCCGACGCCCTCTGTTGCGAGCTTATGGGCATTGCCCGGGAGTCGATCCGGCACTTGGTTCTAGTAGCCAGTCTGGGAAACCCGTCGCCAGCTAACTGGCTGATTTGCGGCGAACGACACGAAACCCTGCAACAACGCTTTCGAGTCTGTCCGAACTCCTAACTTACAAAGGCTCAATATTGTCCGGAAGTCGGGTGATTGTTCGAACATTCTGTTACAGTTTTGTTGTGGCGGTCGAGTATGACGAGATCGGCATCTGGTCGGAAGTCAAGCTGGCCATCGTGCGGGAGTACGCGGCAGCGTACTCCCGGATCATGGAGGCGTGGCGTCGCGACAAGATCGGCCGGTTGAGCTGGTTGTACGTCGACGCGTTCGCCGGCCCCGGCTACCACCTCAGCAAGACCACGGGCGAGACCGTGGAGGGAAGCCCGCTCATCGCGCTGAACACGAGCCCGCCATTCCACGAGTACCATTTCATCGACACCGAAAAGGCGAGGGCAACGCAGTTGCGCAAGCTCGCGGGGGATCGTGACGACGTGAAGATCTACACGGAGGACTGCAACACCGTCCTTTTGCGTGACGTGTTCCCGCGCGCGAAGCACAGCGACTACCGGCGCGCCTTGTGCCTCCTGGACCCGTACAACATCAACTTGACCTGGGAGGTCATAGAGGCAGCAGGAAAGTCAGGGTCCATCGAGATATTCCTGAACTTCATGATCATGGACATCAACCGGAACGCCCTGCGCAAGCGCATGGAGAAAAGCCTACAGAGCAAGGTTGACCAGCTCACGCGGCTCGTGGGTGATGAATCATGGAAGGACGCGGGTTATCGTGAAGTAGAGACCCTGTTTGGGACGGACCACCGGAAGGTTTCGAACGAGGAGTTCGCTGAATGGTTCCGGCAACGGTTGATCAACAAGGCCGGGTTCAAGCACGTACCGAAACCCATGCCGATGAAGACGAAGAATAACGCGGTGATCTACTACCTCTACTTCGCCTCCCAGAAGCCGGCCGCGTTGAACATTGTGAACAGCATCTTCAAGAAATACGGACAACAGTGAATGGCAGAGCATTCCAAGATTGAGTGGACGGACGCGACGTGGAACCCCGTGCGGGGTTGCACAAAGATCAGCCCCGGCTGCAAGAACTGCTACGCAGAACGCTTTGCTGAGCGCTTCCGTGGCGTGAAAGGTCATCCGTTCGAGCAAGGATTCGACCTTCGCCTGATTCCCGACAAGATCGACGAGCCCCTCCGTTGGAAGAGCCCGCAGCGGATCTTTGTGAACAGCATGAGCGACCTCTTCCACGACGAGGTACCGCTCGAATACATCAAAGACGTGTTCCGGGTGATGAACCGAGCAAACTGGCACCAGTACCAAGTCCTGACTAAACGCGCCGAACGCTTAGAGGATGTGAGCCGTGAGCTCCCATGGGCTGATCACATCTGGATGGGCGTAAGCGTCGAGAACAAGGACTACTTATGGCGGATGGACAGTCTCCGACGAACCAGCGCGCGCATCAAGTTCCTCAGCATCGAACCACTCCTCGGGCCGATCGGCAAGATCAACCTGCGCGGCATCGACTGGGTGATAGTGGGTGGAGAATCAGGACCCGGCGCACGACCTATGAGCGCCGAATGGGTCAAGGACATCAGGAACCAGTGCCAGCGCGCGGGTGTCGCGTTCTTCTTCAAGCAGTGGGGCGGCGTCCAGAAGAAGCGCCATGGCCGCGAATTAGAGGGGCGGACGTGGGACGAGATGCCAGAACTCGTCACACTCTGATGCCTGTCAGTCCTCCTCGTCATTATCTTCCTCGTCTTCTTCTTCATCATCGTCAAACCCGAAGTAGGGCGTTCGACTAGGCGTTCCCGGAACACTGCGGTGTGAGAGGTCTTTGTCAGATGCCCTGCACCGAGGCTCATGCGGCATTCCGGGCACTCGCGCTTTCAACGTCACCGGAGGCTCACTCCAGCAGTCCTCTGACGCTCGGCGCTTTCACCGCGAGAGTTTGATCGGGAAACCCGTTGAGAACCAGCCACTCTCTTTGCGCTGGTGCGAGCTTTGTGTACGGCACAAGGTGGGGGTGTTCCCTCAGGAAAGTCTCAAATGACGACTCGGCAATGCCACCTTTGAAGCGACGCAGGTAGCCATTCTTCAGCAACCGCTGCACAGTCGTCCGCGAGCGGCCAATATCCCGGGCCACCTGGCCGACGGTCAGGGGTTGATGCTCCAGTTCGATCTCGCGCTTCTGGATTCTCTGCTTGTGTTTCCGCACGGCAGCCTTGCTGCGTCGATTCGGATTCTCCCCCTGCACGACACCATCCCATTCCTGGCGATCCCATCGTGGCTTCCTCCGCCATGGCCACTGCTCGCGCGGAAGCGCACGTCGAAGAAACTCCTTGATCGCCTCCGGTGTCCGCTGCAACTCATCGGCAACGGCAGTCAGCGGCCGACGCAGATTCTCGGTCTCCATCGCCCAAGCCACAGCCACTCGCGCTTCTGATGTCGTCCAGTTCCGCATGCTCGACGACCCGCGTTCTCGTGCGGGTCTTGAATGGCATGCTAGGTTTCCTCGGCGATTTCAACAATTGCCACGATTTGCGTTTTTGGCGCGCGACTCCGGGCGTGGTGCGCAGGGCCGAGAGCTGCGTAACCACCTGCATGGAAGCACCTTAGGCTCCAATCGGGCCATCGGCTCTTGGTCCGCTGAATCCTGCGCGGCCTTGGTCGAAAATTGTCGATCAACCGACGCGCACGGGTCGCGGCATGGCCATTGTGCAGCCAGGTGTGGTTGCATAGACCCTGGGGCCGTTTTAAGCTGAAGCCTCTCACCCGAGCCATTCCAAACGCCGCCCTGGGTCCTCCGCTCACGGGTTGAAGCCGCTTTGGCATCTCGAGCGAAGTCCGGTGTACTGGTAATGAACGAATCGCGTCCTGAGCAAGTCAAGAACGCCGCCACCGATTTGATTGATCGCAGGATGCTCGAACAATCGCTGCGAGTTCCATGGAAGCAGTTGTCGGCGACAGTAGACCAGATTGTCGAATGGCGGGCATTCTCTCTGTGGGTGAGAGCCATCGCCGACATCGAGGGATCGCTGCCGCGAGTCGTATGCGAGGCGATTAAGAAGCGATGTCCTGGCTTTCTGGGAGCAATGTCCAGAGGCCCGGTGGGCAAACTGTGGACCGAACTCCTCGCTTGGTCCGAACGAACCGTGTTCGCGCAAGCTGTGCGAGGTGGTTGGATCGACGCGGCGCATTACTATTCCGGCATCGATCCCCGCTCAGAGCCAGCGTGGCAACACTGGGAACGATCCGCCGCTGCCTGGGCAAGTACCAAGCCGGGGCGGTACCCATCCTTTGCGGAGTGGTGGACCGAAGCACAGCTTGCCGGCACCGAAGTTGAGGGCCCGCTCGTAGAACACGCAATTGAGTCTGCGGCCTACTCATACTGGGCCGTTCTTGTCCTGATGACGAACGGCGATCAGCCAGCCCTTCGAGAGCACATCGAGCTGCGTTGCCCCGCTTTCTTCACAAGGAACTTCCTCCCTGCCGGAAGCGACGATGCTGCTTTAGGTGGATTCCGCGAGGCGCTGGAAGCCGCTCTAGTCGGCAGCGGCCCCCGTGTTGATGAGGCAAGGGCCGCTGCTCGTTCGCACCTTCGGCTCCTGCGAGTAGCGGCCTACTTTGCGGTCTGCAAGGAACAAGCGCGTCTGACTCCCGCCGCACCTATCCCGGCTTTTGAGGCATGGCTGCGGCAAGCGGACGACTTTGTCACCGCCCCGTAGCACTCGCCTTCTTCTGCTGCTGTTGGCTTCTCGGATATCCATGGACAGCCACGAGCCAGTATTGCGTTTCGGGTGGAAGCTTCTCGAATCCGATTTCTGCCGGATGCTCCTTACAGAGTACGGAGAGCGATGCTTCCGTGATTCGACCTCTGCGCCGGCGAATCCAGCCGTGCCGCTGCCAGCGCCGGACATCGGCTTCCGTCGCTTGCAGGACCTCCATCAGTTCCTTTGTCTTGAAGCCGCCGAAGAAATCGGCAGACTTCCCCAGTCGCCGTAGGCGTGCGACGACGGACCCAATGGTACGCCCAA
>JAIBBE010000122.1 GCA_019694835.1 Fimbriimonadaceae bacterium
CGCCGGACGTATGGAACATTGGGCTCGGCCGACGAGGTGATTCGTTCGCACACCTTGCTGCCGTTCTACTTCCCATACCGCAGTGATGCCGATGAAAGGAATGCGGTGGCCAGCGTTCGGGCAGGAGGAATCGGCGGACTTAAAGCGCGACTTGGGATTCTGGCATCTCGACTTGGCGCCGCACATCCCTTGAAGGCATGCCCCACCTGTATGGACGCTGACCTAAGTCGTCATCAAGTCGCGTACTGGCATGTCGAGCATCAATGGCCGAGTAGCTGGATCTGTCTTTGGCACGACAAGCCGTTGCTGCGCGCTCTCGCAAAGACGAATGGGGAAGGCCGGTTTCATTGGTACCTACCTTCCGAGGTCAAACTGGTTTCGCCCATTCGCCCGGACTGGTTCGAAGTGGCTCGCCCGACCCTTCGTGAGTTAGCTCAATGTGGAGCCGGCCTCGCCACTGTGCCAAGCGGATTTCATCTACTGCCCGATTTGCTCGTTGCAACGTACATGCGAAGGCTCGTTGAGTTGGGCTTAGCGAGCCCCTCCGGTCGAGTGAGGACATCGGATTTTGCGGCCCTCCTTCTCCAGACCCTAGGCTCGTTGAATCATGTCTATGGACTTTCGGAGTTGAACGGCTCCACGCAAAAGGTGCTGGGCGAATTCTTGCCGCTAGTCCGCCGATGCCGAGGAGGCTCGCATCCAGTTAAGCACTTCGTACTGCTCGTTTCACTGTTCGGGGACTGGGCCTCCTTCCTCTCGGCTTACGAGAGCCAGCACCAGCCGCACCCACCGGAGGCGGCGGCCCACAGTCCCACCCGCATCATGTTCCCGCTAACCAATACCGAGGATGATCGAAAGCTTGCGCTCGTTATGGCGATTCGGTCAGGCGCTTCCGCAACCACGGCTGCGGCAAGATTCAAGGTTGCGGTCGCAACGGCGATGGCATGGGCCGCAGAGTCGGGCATCCAAACTCCGAGGAGGCCGAAGAAGCTCCTGCCGATGGTGAGAACTCGTGCCATCCGCCTGCTGCGCGCTGGCGCTAGTAAGAAGGTCGTGGCGGACGCGGTTGGGGCGTCGGTCCAGACGATCACGCTACTGCTTCGGACAGAGCCGGGCGTGAGGAGGTCATGGGTTCTTGCGCAGTTTCATTGCGCGCAGAGGGACGCAAGAAGAAGCTGGACTGCAACCGCACGTAAGCTCGCCAAGCCGACGCCCCAAACTCTTCGCCACCTTCAGCCGGCCGCATTTGCTTGGCTTTACCGAAATGATCGAGCGTGGCTGGAGTCGTTTGCGGCCACTTTGCCGGCGCGCGTGCGATCCAACAATTCCCGGGTTCAGTGGGATGAGCGAGACCGCGACCTCGCGCAAGCGGTCCGCATGGCTGGACTTTGCTTGCGCGAAGCCGAGCCGACCACTCGCCCTCGACTGTCTCATTTATGCAATGCCGTTCCCGAACTCAAGGCACGGCTGAGTAAATTAGACCGACTTCCGCTCACGAGAGGGGCGATTTCGTTGGTGATACGGCATCGCTCCGCGCCTTAGAATCCCTCGAACCTTGCCGCTCTCGGCGGCGGGCGCGCGTTAAGTATGCGAGTCGCAAATTCGCGTGGGCTGTGCAGCACGGCGAGGCGGTTCGTAAGTCGTTGCTTCGCGCTGTCTTCGAAACGCTAGGTCTTCGGCTTGTGTGACAGCATCGAGTGCTTCCGCAGTAGAGTCGTACAAGGTTGCGAGCGCCAGCGCGTAGCATTCTCCTCTTCCCGGCGCACTGCTCTCGAATGCCACTCTGTCAAACGAGGAGAGGAAGACGCCACGCCGCTTGTCCGAGAACTCGGGGAAGTGCGCCGCCAGCCAACGTTGACTTACGCTGTCCAGCAGTGTGTCGCTGACTTGAAGGTGTGGCGCATGGCCGCGCCTCAATTCTTCCGTTCGCGATGCGAGAATCCGATTTAGTGCGTTGCCTGCGATCGGCTTGCGTCGCGTCATCAGGCTAAGCGCTAATTCGACATATCGCCGCAGCACTCCGTTAGCAGGCAGGTGAGGAGAACACACCGTGAGAGGTAGAGCCATACGTTCGTCTCGCCAAAACTCTGGCAGCGCGCGAAGGGGATTAGCCGCCGCTACTGAGAGGAGCGGGGCACCGTGTTCCACACACCAATCGACTCCGACGAGGTGATGTGCACGACGATACCAGCTATGACCATATCGCTTGGTGTCATTGTCAACGCATTCGTTACAAAAGAACGCACCGGCTCGCTGTGGATGCATACCTAGCCGCCTGCTAAACGTGGTGGCCTCAGGCGCTCCATGTACGAACGCCTCATTAGTGCGCGCCGCGACGCGGTGGGATGCGAGCATTGAATGTCTATTCACATAGGTTGGTACATCTTGTCCGGCAGTGATCGCGAGCAAATGCAATCTGGGCATCTCGTCCACGACGACGCGTTTGAGGTCAACCACGCTGCGCATCAGTTGTAGGTGTTCAGCTTCGGAGGTACATCCGAGAATTCGCATCCGGCGCCCTTCGTGAGAGGGTGCCAGTTCATCTGCCATTGGTTCCACGCAAATTGCATTTTGCTTAAGCATCGGTGTTCCTCTTGTTCGGCAAACCGAATTGTCCGCCAGTTTTCGGAATGATGCTGACGGCCAGATCGCCGTCTCGCGAAGAACTGGTATTGCTAGTCGACGAGATCGTCAAGCTCGCGGCGTCTCGGTACCGGCGGAGATGTGACGGTGGCGAGCCTCGGCGCTTACAACGTGCGATTTCATGAGCGCAACTGGCAGGGTCGGGATTCAGCCATCAACGAGGTGACGCGAACGATCATCGACCGAGTATCATCGAGGCGCAGATTTCTCCCGAGAGGTCGAATTGGGTAGCACTGGAATTGCTGCGGCTTTTGCGCACTACGGCGCGGTATTGCGGAACGTGCAGTGGTCGGTTTCGGCTTGGACGCCCGCGGGCGAGTTAGTAGTCAGTCTCTGGGACCACCACTACCGAAAGGGGGCATCAGGAACTATGGAGTTCGCCGACTCGTTTGACCGCTGGTCCGGTGCCGGGAACAATGAATTTCGTGCCAACGTTTCCCGGGCACTTGCGGAAGGCAGCCGCGTCCGTCTCGTTCTGGTGAAGACCCGGCATATTTCGCACGTTGAACGCGGAGAGGACGCCAGCAAGATCGACAAGGACTTCTTCGTCCGCGACGACCTCATCGGCGAGGTGGCCGAGATCGCGGGTTCCGACTACGTGTTTCGGTTCCGCAAGGCGTAGGGTGGACGGTCCCCTCCACCGTGCCCGATTCTGTCGACGTTCTTTGCTCGGTGTGCGCGATCCTCGTCGATGGCGATCTGGGTAGCGCGCGAACCCAGCTCGCGCGGGACTATCCGGTAGCGCAGTCCTTCACGCGCCGCAGCAACTGGTCGCTCCGCCGGCAGTTGGCGGTCTTTATGCGGGACGGCTTCATTGACCGCTATACAGGGCGCCGGCTCGTGTTCCCGGGTACCTTACGGGCGCTGTCCGTGCTGATGCCGGAGGAGTTTCCTTTCCACCCGAACTGGAAGCAAAGCGAGGCGCACCCGGCGTTCTGGGACTTGTCGGCCACCATCGATCACGTGGTGCCGGTGGCTCGGGGTGGCGCCGACGACGAGTCCAACGTTGTCACCACCTCCATGGTCCGGAACGCAGCGAAGGCCAATTGGCTGCTGAACGAGCTTGGCTGGCCGGCACGACGGGAGACTGTGAGTGGGAGCTGGGATGGCCTGATCGGGTGGTTCCATGCGACGTACGAGGCGAGCGAGCAGTTGAAGGCGAGCCCGTCCTTGCAACGCTGGTATCGGGCGTCACGCCGGTGATCAGATGCGCGAGCGCGGGGTGATACCGAGTTACTCGACCGCCCCGGCCTTGTCTTCGCGGCTTTGGTGTCCTCAATCAGTCGCAGCGGAACTTAGAAGAAACTCATAGTCCGAGAGTCGATATGGGTTCCTTGGCGCACGGCCATTAGCGCTGCCGCCGGAGAAGGTGGCGCCACAACAAGATCACGACAAAGCCGGCTATCACCAGCAGAGCCGCCATCAGGCCACTAGAGAGGACGGCAGTCAGGACGGAAAGGGCGCCGAGCTTGAACATCATGGCGGCAAGCGCTGCTATGAGGATAGTGATCCAGAACATTGCGTTCTCCCGTAGTAAGGTGGTACGGGACGATCATGACCGACTCTCGCGACAGGTGATGTCGTCGCGCGATCCGGTCTACCAAATTCTTGCTCCGAGCTGCTGGCGTCAAATGGCCACCAGCCGGGGCAGCGCCGCGGATGTCCCGAAGTGACATCACCTGTCGTCTTCGTGGGCGATAATCTGACCTTCGCGGAACTTAGCCCACGTGTGGCTCATGGCCAACGGCAATCACGACACGCTCGTCTATCGACTTGCACAAATCTTGGTCAAGCTCAATCAGGGCGAAAGACTCGATCCGCAGTCGCTGGCTGTTGAGTTCGGGGTGAACCTCAGGACCATCCAGCGAGACCTCAATGAGCGCTTTGCATACCTGCCGCTTGAAAAAGCGGATGGCCGGTATCGGATTGATCCGACCTTTCTCGGCAAGCTGAGCACCAAGGACATCGAGCGCTTTGCTTCACTTGCTGGTGTGCGCGGGTTGTTTCCTTCCCTTTCGGACAGCTTCCTGCGTGACATCTTCGACGAACGGATGCAGCTGGCGCTGTTGGTCAAAGGCCACAGCTACGAAGACCTCACCGGCAAGGACTCACTTTTCCGCGAGTTGGAGCAGGCCATTGTTGCCCGGCGCCATGTGACCTTAGACTACAGCAAGGACGAAGGCGTCAAGACCTACGCGGCGCTCGCTCCTTTCAAATTGGTAAACCATAAGGGCATCTGGTATCTGGCGGCGCGCGACGACACCCGGCTCAAGACTTTCGCCTTCACCCGGATTGCGCGCCTCCGCGTGCTCGACACCCGCTTTGACCCCGATCCCGGTATCGAAGCGAAGCTCTTGGCCGAAGACGGCATCTGGTTCCGCGAAGACAGCATCGAGGTCGTGCTCAAGATCGCGAGCGAGGTTGCCGGGTATTTCAAGCGTCGGCGATTGATTGCCAATCAGGTCATCGAAAAGGAACTGGAGGACGGTAGCCTCCTGCTTTCGGCCCGAGTCGGCCATGCGAATCAGGTGCTGCCGATAGTTCGCTACTGGATTCCCCATATCCGCATCATCAGTCCCGAATCCCTGCAGGTGGACATGGAACGCGGGCTTGCGACGTACCTGACGCGACACGCGGAATGAGGGAGTACAAGTGGGACTTAGGGGCATGTAAGTCTTCGCAGGGGAACAAATTGCCATTCGATGATCTGCTATTTGAGCGGTTGCGCGCTGCCAAGCGCCCGGACCTCTTGGCGCTTCTAGGGGACCTAAAGATGGACCCGAAGAAGTTCGTCAAGGCAACCGATGAGGATCTGGTTGGAGCGATCAGTACCGAGTTGCGCTCCGCAGCGGGGCATACCGTTGCGAACGTGGCCTTGCGGCGCGATCCCCACGATTTTGAGTACAAGCAGATTCTCGTCGATGTCGCCGACAAGCTGGCTCCGGGTCACTTCACTTGGACTGGTTACAAGGTCTCGGGGCCAGAGACCGAACTGGAGATCGAAGACTACATTCTGGAGCGGATCAGCGCGCTCATCGACGAGCGTCTCGCCGCAATGAGTGCGAAAGACAAGGCTAGGCTCCAGCAGCAACTGGAGGCTGACCTACGTCAGCGCGGCATCCCCGAGCATGCCATCAAAGCGGGTCTCGCCGCCGTAACAACCGGGACGATTACTGGCATAGCGGTCGGTCCACTCGTGGCGGGAATGCTCTTCAAAGGCTTTTGGGTCTGGTTGACCGGCCTTACCGTCGGCCAAGTGATCGCCGGGGGCGTTCTCGGAGGAGGCGCAGTGGGCGTGCTGGTCGCTGCCTTATTCGTCGCCGGCGGGCCGAGCTATTCGAAGACGATTCCAGCGACTGTCCGGCTGATTCTGATTCGCCGTAGCCAACAAGCTTTGGCCGACATGAGAAAGAAGAAATGATTCCACTCACGTTCACGGTTCCAGCAGAGCTGTCCAATCCATTGCTCTATGAGCGCTTCGGCGCCGTCATCAAGCAAGTCGGCACCGGCCAAATCGCCGGACACGTTCAGGAACTCGGCGGCTGGAGTCTCCTCAGCAAGCTCCCCATCCCCGGCGGCAATCCCGTTGGCTTGGCGACCGAAGCCGTACAGATGGCGCAGCTTCAACACATCCAGCAGACGCTCAACACCGTGCAGACGCTCGCGACAGTAGGTGCAGTTGCCAGCGTCGCCTCGCTAGGTGTAAGTGTCGCGGGATTCGCCGTGGTGATCCAGAAGCTCAACCGGATGGAAGGTAAGCTGGATCATGTGGTGGCCGAGACCGCCCGGGTGCGCAAGCTCGTAGAGCGCCTGCATGTGAAAGCTGACGCCCTGCCTATGGCCGTACTGTCAGCGCGGCTTGAGGAGGTATCGATGGCCCGGCTCTACGATGAGCAACGGCGGAGAGACTCGTTGCGCGATTCGGTGGAAAAGCTGGCTGAGTTGCGCCACTTTTATGGCGCGCTGCTTGCCGACCCGGAATTCTGCGCGTTTGGTACGGATAACATGTTGGCTCTCCTCGACACGCAGGAGCGATTGGTAGCCGCATGCCAAGGCGAACTGCATGCGGAATTCCTGTTGGGTGGAGACCCGCGCGTGCTTACAACCCGCTGGCAGCATCAGCAAGATGCTTTCGACGCAATCGCTTGGCGGGACCGCGAGTCCTTGTACGAACTGACCGAGCAAGGCGACCGCGACGCGGGCGTGTTCATGGTCACAGCGCCTGCTGCGCGTTTGGCCAAGGTCCAGCAGGTTGACGAAATACGGACTGAATCAACCGCACGGCTTGCTTCCCTACCCGTGCTCGCGACGTTCCTTGCGGAAAAGAACGTTTCGGCTTCGCAGTACTTCCAACTGCTCAACGAACAGGAAGGAGCCGGGGAACCGCTCGTCGTGATTGACGCCAGAAGTTAGTGTCGTCACCTATTCACGATTGAGGGCGTGCGCCGTCGGAATCTGGCAGTAAGAAAATTCCACATCAGGCAACGGCCGCGCATGGTCCATGAAAACGACTGGGATGTCCTAGGCATCGACCCCGCCCCATCCAAGGAAGCGGTGATCTTCGATGGCACCCGCTGGGAAGTTGTCTGTCCGCAGAAGTTGCGGGATCACATCGAGGCCCGGCTGCGCGCCAATCCACGTACCCTGATCGCGTGGGACTCGCCGTTGAGCTTTGGGCGTGACAACTACTACGACCGATTGGTAGATAAGGTCGCCCAAAACTGGGTTCTCGACAACGTTGAGGCACGTCGCTTCGAGGAGAAGGCAGTCAACGCATTGCCCTTTGCCGGAGTTCCACAGTGGGCGGTGAGTTGTGCTTCGCTCGGCTATCCCTTCGGGACGCCGCCAAAGGGACTGCGCCTTGCGACAGACGCGACACCGGACATGGCGATGAGCGAGGTCCCTCTCGTCATCGAAGTTCACCCGGCTGTCGCCATCGGCGTCTGGTGGCTGGACCGCGGAATCGCGCCTCAATTGCCGGTCTATAAAGGCCGCTCAATGCGATGTATTGAGATAACGGAGTTGTTACGACTCGACGCCGAAGCGGGCAAAGACGACGACCATCTCGATGCCTGTGTCGCCTACCATCTGGGCCGCGGTTTCTTGAACGGTGGGGCGCAGTGGCTTGGCAACCCGGTGGCTGGCGGCTACGTGCTGCCGGTTGGGCCGTCACTGACAGTCCTCAGCCGTTCTTACGCGCAACTTCCACCCCCTCGCCGCCGTCGGTCCAAGCCTCTTACAGCGCTCGGCGGTGGAAATGGTGGCCAATAGTCATTTCCGTAGGGAAAGCGCGCCATCCGGCGAATGCGATTTGCCACAAAGTCAGATGTCTTAGCCTAAGCGGAAGGCGGGAAGGTAGTGTGCGCTCTTGCCGCGAAGATAGCGATCCAGCGCACCAAGGTCAGCGTCTTCTCTGATCATCTCCGCATGCAGCCCTTCCCACGTCCGGTAGGTGAAGCACTGTTTCCAATCGGGATGCAGGTAACCGCGCACGACCGGTTCCGGGTCCGCAAAAGAGTAGCGTTCATCCGCGTATCGTTTACCCGCCGTAGTTCGGCACTGGCTGCTGCTGACGAGATTCACGACGTGCCATGGAACCGCCCCTGCCATTTCCGAAGCGAAGACGATGTTGCGGAAGAGTTGGCTATGTAAGTCGGTACCCATGTTTTCGGGTCGAACTATGTGCTTGGTCCGGTCACTCGTCTTCTCCCCGAGATAGCGCGCCAACAAGCCTGCCCGCGAGGTGGGCTTTTCACCTTTCTTGGTCTGGAGGTCGTGGGCGAGCGGGTTGCCCGAACCGAATTTGGCTTCGACGCTGATGACCATCTCGCCTTCGGCAACCAGCATAATGTCTGGCTCTGTCACAAAGGTGTGAATGTCTGGCTCCAATATGTTGCGCACTCGCACCAGCGGCTCATAGCGTGCATGTTGCCCGTGCTCCAAGTCGATGCGACGACCCCAAAGGTACAAGTGGGGCTGAGTGCGCAGGGAGCGGCCGGTGAGGTACTGAGCTACGTGACGCAGTTTCCCGGCCGCCGCCAAGCTGACGAATACGTTCCAACTCAATGCGTCCTCGGACATCTCATAGCCCAAGCGATGCGATTCGGCTTTCATCCCCTTCGGCAAGGCAAGCTCGCGCACAAGGTCGGGCCGGACGATGAAATTTCTCAACTGCGCCTCGTTCTCCCGCCCTCGGCCATTCCAGTAAACGAACGTGCCCGAATGAAGCCGGATTCCATGATCCGGGCACCACGGCATCGTCCGCAGTCTGGGCCCCCCCATGCGGCCCAACTGTTTGCCGTACGGGAGATGAAGCAGCGTTGCCAAGCAGCCCCGCAGCGGACACCCGCTCGGCGGGCTTTCGACCGTACGGGTGGGATCGAAATCCGCGTGCCCGAAATGGCGGAGGCAATCAGAGGTCTCGCTAGGCATTAGAAATGAGGAGCAGATGAAGGAATATCATTCAGCGTACTCTGCTGCTCAAATTGCGGGGAATCGAAGCCAACATGTGGCGGCAACTCTGCACTTTTTGTACGCCGTCAGTTAGCGTTTCGCTGGCACCTTCGCAACCCGCTCCAAACTCGCGAAAACACAGGCGTCGAAGATGCACGGGTAAATGCCGATTTGTGCGAGCATGCTCTGAAGGCCATCTTCGACAAAGCAATAGTAGTTCTCGTCGGAAAGCGCTGTTGGGCTCAGCGGTACCGGGAACTGCAGCTCGCGCAATACCTTCACCATTCGGCTGTCGAGCGGAACTTCAAATCGCGACAATCCAAGCCACTGGATCAGGTTGCGCGACTGCTTCGGCCCAATTCCCTTGAAAGTTTCTTGCAGAAAGCCCGCGATCTCCCGCTCGCGGTCCCTGCTAGTCCGCGCTGCAATCCCTTGTAGCCGTGTACTGACCTCACCCCAGTCACTCCTCAGATAAGTTGCGGCCTCCGCCAACTCCTCGCCAATCATCTTGCCCCGGCGCATCCCATTGGCAGCAAGGGTCCTCTCCGCTTGGACCGCGAGACGCCTTGCGCTTCTGCAATGGTTCCAATCAAGCAACGGATCGGAACCCAGCAGGAACTTGGCGACCTTGGAAGTTTCACCAGACGGCTGCTGCGTCTTCAGCAGGCACCCTACCAACGTGTGCCAGAAGTTGCCGACCGTCAGGTCGATGCCACTGCGCTCCCGAACAAGCTTGTGGTCATTCCACCGTGCGACAAAGGCTTGATATGCCCGTTCGTCAGCGGCTTGGATGACCCATCTGAATTTCACTACAGTGCCCCCTTGAACGCGTTGCGAGGTAATCGTCAGAGAGCGTCGCAATGACGCCGCGTGGTTTGGTCAGCAAGTGGGGTGAAAGCAAACTCAGCCAGCGCTTCGACTACCGGAGGTCAAATTCGAACGTGACTAAGTTGCTTGGTGTCGGTGTGCTAACGCAACGGATGCCCTCTAAGCCGATACTCCTGATCGTGTTGTCCCTTGCGTACCTCGAACGTATCGCTGTGCTGCTTCAGCAACTCGGCGAACGTCGCAGCCCCATAACTCTTCTCGTCGAACGTTGGGTCAAGGCGCTTGACCATGGGACGTATCGCGGCCTTTAGGACCCACGGGTCGCCCTTGTTCGCGGACAGTCGCGCGATGGCGCGGCGAATGAGATCCACAGCATTTGGTGGGGCGCGAGGCCGAAGATCGGTGGCCTCGGGAATCATTGCGGGAGGAACGAGATCGCTGGCGTCGGGTGGCGGCGGTGGGAATGTGTGCTGTGCTTCGGGGCCCGGTCCTTCGGACGCTGGCGCAGGGTCAGCGGCCGCATTCGCAGGTAGCCCCACGGCCTCAGAAGGTGCGGCAATTGCAGCGCGCTCGTCAATCGTCAGCTTTTCGTAGTAGCGAAACTCGTGACAGCTATGCGCCCAGTGCCGGTTCGTGGCAGCTTCGCAGCCGATTCCGACCAACGTCTTGCCCGTAGCTTTGATCTTCTGCGCGACAGGCAGGAAGTCGCTGTCACCGCCGACAATTAGGATGGTTGCGATGTGAGGAAAGCGGATGATGTCTTCGGTGGCATCTAGGCAGAGCTTGATGTCGGCGCCGTTCTTGGCAGAACCGCCCGGCGGGAAGAGCTGGATCAGCTCGACGGCGTTATGCAGCAGAACTTCCCGGTACCGCGCGAACCACTGCCAGTTGCCGTATGCACGATTGATCGCGACGGCGCCAAGCGAAGCCGCGAACTCCATCAGGCCCTCGACATCGACCAGCGGGTCCTGCGGCGTATAGCGGCATGCTTTGTAAGTGCCGGGCCCCTTTCGCGTATCGAGCAGGCTCGCGTGAATATTCTCAAAGTCCCAGTAGACGGCAACGTTCGAAGAGTCGGAGTTCATGATTTGCCTTCGGCTTTCGCCGCTAGAACAATCGGACATTGGAGAGACCAGTCCGATTATCGCGAGTAGGGTGGGCGTCCGACGAAAGTGGTCAGGCTATTGTTGAAGGGGATGAAGGCTTTTCAGTGGGCGCATTGGCCGGCAACGCAGTGGCGACGTGCCAATTTTCAAGGACCAAATTTTTCCCATGGAATCGCTTTGACCCCATTGAGAAATCGGGACTTTACCGGCCCCAACACCTCCGGTTTGAGCGCCGCCGTACGCCCCAGATCAATCAACTCGCCAATCTCCTTGGGCCCATCGAGTGCATAACTGCCGGGCGCGGTAACAGTATTGACCCGGAGGAATCTCGCATCGCTAACAAGATGCCGCGCCAATCGCAAGGAGGACTCCTGCTGGACATTCATCAGCAAATCGAGTATCCGCTTCTTCCAGAGCCACCCAACAATCCCAGCGCGGGTTTGTTGCCTCGCAGTAAAGGGCTCCTCAGTAGTCCCAACGCTCAGCACGTCAACTCGCTCAATTGGTACGCGAAGGAAGCAGACGGTCTCCACAATGGCCGCCATAGCCGGTGAGTTCGCCCATACTCCACCATCAAAATAGCTGCTTTCCGCGACCATGTTGGCAATCTTTGCCGCACTGAAATAGGTCGGCGCAGCCGCCGTCGCAAGCGCTGCAAGGGCGGCCTGCGTATTTGCATCAGCGGTCAGATCGGAGTGGTGCGGCGTGCGAAACTGATGCGATATACCTCCCACCGCATGATAGGTAGGAATCAGGAGGCGGCAGCGCGAGTCCCGGAGTGGAATGGGTCGCTTGCCCGCGTAAAGCGCCTGCTCCAATTCGCGCAGTAATACCGCCTGCGAGTATTTTGGTACAGCAACGTGCCGCGCGGTTCGCCACATCTTGCCGCGTAGGCGCGTCACCGGAAAGATAATGGGTCCTCGCTTGCGGTAGAAATCCAACATCTGTTGCCCGGAAAGGCCGAGCCCCAAGCCGATGGCGAGTATTCCGCCGGTTGAAGTTCCCGCGATCAAGTCAAAGTGGTCCACTACTCGAAGGCCAGTCTGCTCTTCCCAAGCGGCAATAGCCGAAGCGGTGAACGCCCCCTTTAGTCCGCCACCGTCGAGGGAAAGGATTCGGAAGCTGACCCCATCGGCTCCCCGTCCACGAACGAGCGGCAATCGTTCCAGTTGCTCGCAAACGCGAACGGAAAGACTGCCAACATCAGTGGCGGTGGAAAGCTCGCGATTCTGCGCCGGGCTTAGCCCGTTCCTCAGGCTCTGATACACCTCTGGATGCTGCTCCACAAACGCTTGCGCCGCGCCACCCAGTCCGCCTAAGAGAAAGCACGGTAGCCCACGCTCAACTGCCATTCCTAGCTCCAATGGAATGCCGGCGCGCCCCCCGACTGCTTGCCACCACTTGCCCCCAACTACCACTACGGCGTCACTACGCGACGCCATCCACGTTCGTAAGAGCACCAAACTGTCATCGCGAGCGCGGTCGCCAGATGCTTCCGGCATCTCGTACACGATTGCAACCTTACGGAACTTATCAGCGGGGAAATTCTTGGGATCTTTGGACCAGTAACGCGATGTAGCCAAGACTAGGCAGTCCTTCCTGCCTCCGCCATCTTGATATGACCCTGCTTCTTCAATCAGGACGGGCGTGAAGCTCGGATGACTTCCGTGCACGATGTGTCCGCCACGTTGGAATACCGCGCGCGCAAGTTGGCGAACGAACTCAAGAATGGACGCGCGTTGGGCGTCGGTTGTGCCTTCCTCTTCAGGAAGAGCGCCGGATAGCCAAATGCGAGCGCCAGACAGAGAGGCTTGACCCAGATGTGGCTGATCGCTCGGCATAGGTGAACTATCACAAGACAGAATCTGGGGTTACGTGGACAAACGACCCCAAATCATGTTCGTCAAGGTGGAAGCGGCTTTGGATGTATCTAGCCATGACAGGCTAGGACCGAGAATGGCGATGCCACGGTTACAGGTCTCGCAACAGAAGACCACTTGACTGTCCGGGCTGCCAAGCCCCAAGCGGGCCTTGCTGCGAAATGTCGATTCGTCGGTACAGTTGAAGGTATTCACTTCCATGTGTTGTTAAGCCGTCGGTCGTCGGGACGATAAAGATTTGATCAAGGTCCTTCTTCCCATCGGCGTAACCAATCTCCCAAGGACACCACCTTGATGCCATAGAATTTTGCGTCGCCAAGAAGAGGAAGTAGTCCAAAGTGACAATCTTCTGCTGGATACGCGCCGCCGTCTCGCGATTTGGTGATTCGGGCATCTCCGCATCTTGCCAATCAACATACACACGCCACCCGTCGTCGGCTAACAGACGCTCAAGCCCTACTACGAGGCTGGCATCGCGGTGACTGTGGCACAGAAACACCGTCTTTAAGCCAAGAGCCTTCGCCTCATTGAGCGTGCGCGCTGCAGTTGCGCGACCTCTTGCCGCTGCGGACCTAAGTGCATCAATGCGAATCGCCATGGTTCTCCTACTTCGTTGTGCGGCCCGAATCCTGCCCTGTCGGCATCCCGTCTAGTTCGCCTTCCGAATACGGATCGCCTCCTCAACAGCGTTTGCCAGATGGGTCGAAATCCAAGCGTATCTTTCTTTGCTATCCGTCCCTGCTGGGCTATAGCACTTAGCGATTGAGGACAGCATCTTCCCCGTCGAGCCAAGTTTGATGTAATCGAACGGATTGTTTCCCTTGGCTGAAGTCTCTCCGGCAAAGTTTTTTAGACCGTTTATGTGAATGCCGACTACACCCATGCCCTCATCCCAAGACTTAACGATCTCATAATTGATCCATTTTCGATTCGCCGTATTTGAGCCGACGAGCACAATCGTGCATGACTTTCCGTACATTTGATCGGCAATCCACTTCTTAATCGCAGTGTCGCCACCTCCGACAATAGTCTCCCAGTCGTTGTCGCGAGCTGGCGGGTTCCCCTCGACAGTGCCGATTTGTCGAACCTGTGACGCGCGAACGGAGTCAGGGATGTAGTGGAAGCTGTAGAAGCAGCGTCGGACCATGGCTTACCTCTTGAAAGAATTCGGCGATAAGGAAAAATGCTGGCGAGATGGGCGGCGCATTGTCGTGTCACTACCTGCCGGCGACCACAGTTACTGCGATGCCTGTGCTGGACCGGGGAATCCGCCCTTTGCCTTCAGTCCGTCGTACACCACGTCGAGCACGATCTTGGCGAAGTCCTGCTTGACCTTGTCGTTCGACATCACCTGTTCAGCCATTGACTGGTACTTGTCGAGACCGTCGATGACCGCATCCATCATCACCGTGTGGAAGTCGCCCATACCGAACTGCTGCTTCGTGTTCTGATTGGCCTGCTGCGCCAGCGACTCGTTCTCCATCATCTTTCCGGCGATGTGCTGGACGTAGGCAACCTTGTCGGCATCACTCAGCTCCCCCTCAAACGTCTCGTTCATCCGGGCAATGAGGGCAGACAAGGCGATGTACTCGTCTGGCCGTGGTTCCCCGGTCCCCGGACCGATAGGCTTCAGCAGGTGGTCCTCGCCGTCGAGGCCAAGGCCGATCTTTGCCTTCCCAAGGTCGCGCACCTTGTGGTGGGTCAGCACCAGTGCGGAGAGGTCGATACTCTTATCAAGCGTTTCGTCACGCAGGAGCGGGATCAGGCACTTGTAGAAGATGTAGTGCTTCTCCAGATCAGTGTCTCCGTAGTCGATGATCTGGGAGAGGAAGTCGTAGGCGCGGATGAAGCTGCCCATGTCCTTCACGAACAGTTCGAGCGCGTCGATGGCCTCTTCATTCTTGGCCTTCTTCGCATCGGTCATACGACCGCGCCAGCGCTCGACAGCGGGCGCGATGATCCCCTGAAGCGCCTTCTGCGTCCCCTTGGGATCGTAGTAGGCTAATGCGAACGCCTCGACCTCGGCAGGAAGGTAGATACCCGGGGTGTCCAGCTTGGTCTGGATGTTGTGGACGATGTTGGGATCGGACACGCCGGCGAGCTGGGCGGTCTGGAAGAACGGCTCGAAGTCGAGCCGGACCGCCTCCGGATCGTTCACGAAGTCGAGGACAAACGTTTCCTCCTTGCCGGGGTAGGTGCGATTGAGCCGGGAAAGCGTCTGCACGGTCGAGACGCCGGCCAGCCGCTTGTCCACGTACATGGACATCAACTTGGGCTGGTCGAAGCCGGTTTGATACTTGTTCGCCACGAGCAGGACGTTGAATTCGACGGTGTCGAACGCCGCGCGGATGTCCCGGCCCTTTAGCCCCGGGTTCATGGTGTGTTCGTTGAACTTCTCGGCGCCACTCTCCGGGTCGATCACGTCGCCGGAGAAGGCCACCAGCGAGGCGATGTCCTTGTACCCGTTGTCCTTGATGTACTTATCGATGGCGATCTTGTACCGGACCGCTTCCTTGCGGGAGCCGGTCACGACCATCGCCTTGGCCTCGCCATTGAGGCGCCACGCGACGTTGGCCCGGAAGTGCTCGACGATGACGGCGACCTTCTGGGCGATGTTGTAGGGGTGCAGGCGCACCCAGCGGGCGATCTGCTTGGCGCCCTCGGCCTTGTCCACTTCCTTGTCGTCGTACTCCTTGCCCCCGTGCGCGATCTTGTAGGCGACCTTGTAGGAGGTGTAGTTCAGCAGCACGTCGAGGATGAAGCCCTCCTCGATGGCCTGCCGCATGGAGTACACGTGGAACGGCACAGGTACGTTGCCCTCGCCCGGGGCCTTGGCCGGGTCTGGGCAGCGCCCGAACAACTCGATGGTCTTGCCCTTCGGGGTCGCAGTGAAGGCGTAGAAGCTGGCGTTGGGCGGGAGCTTGCGCGACTTCATCTCCTCGACCAGCAGGTCCTCGGCGGTTATCTCGACGCCCTCTTCGACTTCCTCGGCGGTCAGGACGGCGCGGAGCTTGCGCGCCGACGCACCGCTCATCGAGGAATGCGCCTCGTCCACGATGACCGCGAAGCGCCGGTCCTTTAGAGAAGTCTCTCCGCGAATCTCCTCCAGCAGGAAGGGGAAGGTCTGCAGGGTGACGATGATGATCGGCTTCGCCGACTTGAGCGCATCAGCAAGCTGCCCTGTCTTGGCGCCGTGCTCATTCGTGATCCGGGCAACCACGCCGTGCTTATGCTCGAACTGGTAGATCGCGTCCTGCAGTTGCGAGTCAAGGACGGTCCGGTCGGTGATGACGATGACCGAGTCGTAGACCTTGGTGTCGTTGGCGTCGTGCAGCGTCGAAAGCTGGTGCGCGAGCCACGAGATCGAGTTCGTCTTGCCGGAACCGGCCGAATGCTGGATGAGGTACGTGTGCCCGGGCCCCTCGACACGCGAGGCGAATATCAGCTTGTTCACCGCCTCCCACTGGTGGAAGCGGGGAAAGATCAGCGCCTCCTTAGTCGTCTTCTGTCCGTCCTTCCCGACCTTCTCGATCTTTCCGAGATGGACGAAGCTGCCGAGGATGTGCAGCCAGTTGTCACGCTGGAGCACGCGCTCCCAGAGGTAGGCCGTGCGGTAGCCGACCGGGTTGGGCGGGTTCCCGGCGGCGCCATCATTTCCGAGGTTGAACGGTAGGAACCGGGTCGCGCCGCCGGCCAGTTCGGTGGTCATGTAGACCTGATCGGTGCTGACCGCGAAGTGGACGAGCGCCCGGCGCTTGAACGTCAGCAGCGGCTCGGCCTTCTTAGTCGTGGGGTCCTTGGGCGGGCGATCCTTGCGGTACTGGAAGATGGCATCCTGCACCGACTGGGTGAAGTCTGTCTTCAGCTCCGCCGTTGCCACGGGGATTCCGTTGACGAAGAAGACGAGGTCGATGCAACCCTCGTGGTGCAGCGAGTAGTGGACCTGCCGCATCACCCGGAGGCGAACCTTGGCATAGCGGGCCACAATGTCGGCGTTGTGCCCGTGCGAGGGCTTGAACTGGCACAGCTCGAAGCGAGCGCTGACAGCCTTTACCGGGTGCCGCAGGACGGAGAGCGAGCCGTCCGTGTCCATCACGCCGCAGATGCGCTCTAGCAGCAGCTTCTCGGTGCTGCCGTTGTGCCAGTCCTTGAGCTTCGCCCACTCCGCCGGCTGCGTCTCCTTGAGATAGCCGATCAGGTCCTCGGGAAGGAGGGCCAGCTCCCGGTCATAGCCGGTGTCGTCCGGCGAGTAGAGCCAGCCGTGGTCGGCAAGATGCCTCGCAAGTTCAGCTTCAAAGTGCTTCTCTTGATGGAGGGAGGGCATCAGAAATCGCTTCAGGCAATCATCGCCGGATCGAAGAGCTACCGAAGAACCAATCGACTAACTCATCAAGCATTGCAAGCGTGAGCGCTGCCACACGACTTGAAATTTCCGGAGATTGCTTTCCCTGATCATGTAACGCGGCGCCACAAATTCTACTTATCCCCACCGCAATGCCTTCAACATGGCCGGGGAGAATTCCCGCGCCTCGCATCACCACAAGGATGTCTCCCAACATCACTTGGTCGAGAGGCTCCTTCTTCTTTGACTCTACGATCCCATTCTCTCGACAAAGAGTCTTGCAAATCGCCTCCGTCGCGAGGCGGACGTTCAATAGAGCAGCTCTTGGGTCTGCTTCTCGGTGGCTCAAGGCAAGCTCGCGCAGCCGCGACACCTTCTCACCCAATTCTTCGTGGCGCAGCACGGTCCTCGACTTCTCGGCGAGCAACATTTCGCCAGCGCCACGACCTCGGGGGAGTGTCCGCCTCGCAGTGATCTTTTCAATCGCCTCTGCAAGCAATTCGACGAATTCTCGTTCGACAGCGATGAACAATGGCGAATACTCAATATCGTCTAATGCATCAGCCTGTCTCATCGCATCAGCAAGTACCTCCTTCGTCTGCACTTTCGGAATGTGCTCCGCTAGAAGTTCCGTAAGGAGGCGAACCGCATCCGTCGAGCCGTGATCCCCCAGCGCGATGACGATTTGCTTGCGAATTACGGGGTCATTCCTGTCATACCAATTCGGCAACTCCTCCAGCAATCTCTCTTCAATCGCCCGATCCGGATAATCGCCCTTGAACACCTCCAAGAGCGACCAAATATCTTGGAAGAGCCGATACTTAGCCCTCTCGTACAGTTCGCTCGACTGCGTTCGCGAAATGATCTTCGCGAGCAATGTTCCGGGAAGGACACCATGCTTCCCTTCCGAAGTGATGATCGCGCGCAGCACCTCATCGTCGAGAGCATCGGCATCGAATAGAGATTGCACTAGGTCCATTCGCTTCTTGAAATCGTCACCTTCAATGACTTTGAGTTGTCGAATGGTCGCCAAGCCGCGCTCCTCAGTTTCTTAGAAGCAGATCAGATCACGAGCTTCTGCACGAAGGGGCGCATGGCCTTGTCCATGCGGATCATTGCATCGACAAGGGCGTGTTGGATTTCCGGCCACTTCTCCTCGGGCGAGCGATAGCCGCCGTCAATCACCTTGCGAATGCGGCACCCCGCGCTTTGGGGCAGTTCCTGCCAATCCAGTGGCTCGCCAAACGTGGATTCGATTTCAGGTTGGTGCCCCTGCAGCGCCTTAAATGCCTTTAGGTTGTCCTCGTCACGACCCGCACCGAGGCCAATCCACAACTCGGCCTGTGAATCCTCCTGCCGCACGGTGTAGATCAGAGCGAACCCGGCTCTCCCGATGCCGCCTGCAATCCAGCCATCTTTCGTTGGCTTTCGACCGGCGTGCAAGCTCGTCTTCGTCTTGGCGAAATTGAGTAGCCCTTCCCAAAATCGCATCCGGTAGTCGTAGCGCTCTGCGCGGTGCTCCCGCTCCTGCTTCTTCTTCAGGTTGATCTGCGTCTGGAATTCCTCAGCCTCCGGCAGCGGAACGATCTGCTGTACGTCGAGGAGGACCTCGCCACTATCCATACGGTAGGGCTTCAATCGCACGCAACGAATGTCAAGGCCGCGCTCGTTCAACCACATCACCGAGGTGGTCAGCTCTTTGCTGAAATCGGCGGAGGCCAGAATAATTCTGGTGTCACCCCCAAACTGATCTTCGTCCGGCTCCGTCCAGCCGAGAAATGCCAGCACCTCTTGCTTTGCCCCATCAGTATCGAGAGTCGCCGCGTTCTTGCTACGAGCGTAAGTCTCCACCATGTCCGAGAACGTCATCGGCGAGATCATCGCTGCGTACCGGATGGCTTGAAGCTCCATGTGACCGCCATCATCAGACCGTTTCAGCTCCACGACGACGAGGTTTGCCTGCTTGTCGAGACAGAGAAGGTCGATCCTGCGGTTACTGTCATCCCACTCGCCAAACTCCTCGGCGACGACCAATAGGTCGTCACCGAGAACGTCGATGCGCGCACGAAGCAGGCGTTGCAGGTCCTTGCGCTCGTACAACCCCTCGCTGCCGAACTTTGTAACAGTGAGCGGCGTCAGCTTGTCCTTGGTGATCTGGTAGATGGCCATTAGGCAGCCTCTCGAACGTCAATCTTTCCGGTAACCGCAGCAGAGATCAGAGCGGAGCGGTGCTCGCGCATCAGGTCAATCGAGCGACTTACCTTCTTGATCAGTTCATCGAACCGCTCGTTCTCCGTTCTGATGAATTCAACGATCTTTCGCTGTTCCTGCAGAGGAGGAATAGGAACATTCACATCTCTTACGTTTCCGCAGTTGAGGTGCGGATGAAGTGCCCCAGTTTGAATTGCGAGCAAGCTATGAAAGCCATAGGTCGAATTGAGAACCCACGATAGCCACTCGCCCAAAATCACGGTTCGCCTTGGACTGACGATGATGAGGGCATGGCAGTTGCAGCCGGCGAAGTCCTCCGTGACTACTGCGACTTGCCCGATGTCACCAGTCTGAACGATCAGCACGTCACCCGGGTCAAGAATGGATTTCCGATGTTCATTGCTCCATTCGGCAGTAACGAAATATGGTTCGTCGAAGCGAACCCGGTTGCCCTTGATGTGCAGGGATTGCAGGTACCGTACTCCGTCGGTAACGAGAATGTCGCGTGTTGGCCCAACGTAGCCGTTCGTGATCTTTGTGCTAATGGAAGCAATTCGCCGAACGTTCCAATGTGCAGGCACTTCGCCCAGCCACTCCACGCCGCTGTCCTTTAGCTGCGCCTTTGGATCGAGGCCATTGGTCACCGCGCGGGAGATCACGGCTTGCCGTTTTTCTTGGAGCAGTTCGATGAGGCGCTCCTGCTTGGCCATCAGTGTGTCGAGTTTGGCGGTTTCGTGGTCGAGAAAATTGAAGATGCTCGTCTGCTCGCTCTTGTTAGCAACGGGGACCGGCAGGTTGCCGACGAAATTCCAATTTGCTCGGGGCATCTTGGAACCATAAGTCGAAGAGTCAACCTCCTTTATGAAACCATCACTGAGCACGTAGTAGAAAAGGTACTTTGGCGCGACGCTGCGGGCCTTGAGCACAAGCAGCTCTGAGGAGCACACGCCCTCGCTTGACGCTAGCAGCGCCTTAGCCAGATATGGCCGGAGTTTTCCGAACAACACATCGCCTGCGTGATAATGGCTCGCGAGGCCATCCGATTCGATTGTTTCCTCACCTTCAACGTAGCGACCAGTCCCGGACTCGATGTTCTCCATGCCGAGGTACTGAAGATCAACACTTCGGGCGTCTACTTTTTCGTTGAATGCAGGAGCCGCGTACTTCAAGCGCTCGACGCGCCACCCCGAAGGAATCGCGCCAAGCCACGAAACTCCAGTCGCATGGTAGGCGGGGTACGGACGCAACTTCACGCCGTCACCTCCGCCAGCAAGCCCATGATCTCGCCGGCGAGCGTCTTCAGTTCGGCGTCGATCTCCTCCAGTGGCCGAGGTGGAACGTACTTGTAGAAGTGCCGTGTGAACGGAATCTCGTAACCGACCTTGGTCTTGTCATGATCGATCCATGCGTCGGGGACGTGCGGCAGCACTTCCCGCTTGAAGTACGCTTGCACGTCGTCTTTGAGCGGCACGTTCTCCGTGTCGCGCAGGTCGGCGTCCGGCTCCGGGTTGCCCTTGCTATCGGTGCAGACCTCGGCAGTCTCGTCGCGCTCGGATAGCGCCTGCAGGAGCGCCTTAGCTGCCGGCGGAGGCAACGACAGCTTGGCGGCCTCCAGCGCTTGCTTGAGCGCCTTCTGGAACGGTTCCCGAGCCTTCCAGACCTTGGCGCTGTCGAGCTTCGCCAGCGCGGTCCTGACCTTGGGCAGGTCCTCGCCCAGCTTCGCCAGCGGCGTCACTTCGTCGAGGCGAGTAAGCCGCTCCGAGCTGGCCGCGAAGTTCAGCCGCAACGGGCGTTCAACGGTAATGGTCCGATAGCCGAAGTCCTCGTTGTCGAAGAGCTTGGTCCACTCGTTGGGCTCGAAGTCGCCATAGAGTTTCACGATCCGCTCGATGTCGGCCTCGCCAAGCTCCTTGCGCTTCGCCCCTAGGCTCTTGCGCATCTTCTGGAAGAACTCGGTGCCGCTAACGAGCTGCACTTTCCCTTGGCGTTCCGGATGCTTGTGGTTGGTGAGAATCCAGACGTAGGTGGAGATGCCTGTGTTGTAGAACATGTCGGTCGGCAGCGCAACGATGGCCTCCAGCCAGTCGTTCTCGATGATCCACTTGCGGATGTCTGACTCGCCGGAGCCGGCGCCTCCCGTAAAGAGTGGCGAGCCATTCAACACGATCCCTATTCGCCCACCCCCCTCGGACGGCCGGCGCATCTTGGACAGCAGATGCATTAGGAACAGTAGCGAGCCATCCGACACGCGCGGCAGGCCGGGACCGAAGCGCCCGTGGTGCCCCTTCTTCTCGTACTCGTCCCGGACCTCCTTCTCGACCTTCTTCCACTCGACACCGAACGGCGGATTGGCGAGACCATAGTCGAACGTCTTGCCGGTGTGCGCGTCGTTGGACAGCGTGTTGCCGAAGGCGATGTTCGAAACGTCCTGCCCCTTGATCAGCATGTCGGCCTTGCAGATTGCGTAGGACTCGGGGTTCAGCTCCTGCCCGTGGACCACCAACCGGGCATCGGGGTTGAGGTGCCGCAGGTACTCCTCGGCGATGGAAAGCATGCCGCCGGTGCCGGCGGTTGGGTCGTAGATCGACCGCACAACCCCGGGCTTGGTCAGCGCCTCGGTGTCCGCGATGAACAGCAGATCGACCATCAGGCGGATCACTTCGCGCGGCGTGTAGTGCTCCCCGGCGGTTTCGTTCGAGAGTTCGGCAAAGCGCCGTATCAACTCCTCGAACACCAGCCCCATGTCGGCGTTAGACACCGTGTCGGGGTGGAGATCGACCTTGGCGAATTTCTCGACGACGCGATAGAGGAGGTTCGATTCGTCCAGCTTCTCGATCTGTTTCAGGAAGTCGTAGCGCTCGAAGATGTCGCGGGCACTGTCCGAGAAGGCGCCGATGTAGGCGATCAGGTTCTTGCGGAGATTGTTCGGGTCCGCGAGGAGCTTCTCGAAGTCCAGCGGCGACGTGTTGTAGAAGCTGTGCTTGGCCTTCCGGACGAGAAAGTCGTGCAGGGGAATCTTCTGCCCCTTCCGCGCATCGACCTCCTTCAGCACGGCTGGCTTGGTCGCTTCCAGCACGCAGTCCAGCCGCCGCAGGAGCGTGAAAGGCAGGATGACCTTGCCGTAGTCGGACTGCTTGTAGTCGCCCCGCAGGAGGTCGGCGACCGACCAGATGAAGGCGGAAATGCTGGTGTGGTTCATTCGCTCGTCTTCTTCGTTCGTTTCGGCGCCACAGCAATGCCCTTGTCCTTGCAGTGCTTGATGATCAGCACCTCGACCATGTTGGCCATCGAGCGGTGGTCGTCTTCGGCGGCCGCCCGTAGCAGTTCCCTGACAGTCTCCGAAACCCGAAGCGTGACTGTCACAGAGGCATCTTTCGCCATGTTTGCTCCGTGGGTAGACAGTATGCAGCGAAACGCGTACTTATTGCGTTCGTACTGCATACAGTAGGAAGCAGGTTAGCAGTCCAGTTCTTTGACTGCAATCGGAGCGGTTGGCGGCCGTACTGAAGACTGTGTACCCCAGCATTTGGGAGGCTATTGCCCAAACACTGGGCATGTAGGAACTCGCCCGGCTGGATGTGCGGGAATGGATCACCGGTATCCACCGACCACCCGGGCGCCGGGAGGATGGGCGTATGCCACGCCGGGCCGAACCCGACGGTCCGGTGCCTAGCCGGGACCCGCAACTTGCAACTTATGGGGTCTCAACTTGCAGTTTATGGGGTTCAACTGGCAAGTTATGCGTAAACCGACACCGTCGCCATATCCGCTTGTTGGGAAATGCTTCTCCACCAACAATGACCGGTGCAAACGAAAACTTTCCAAAGTGAATCAAAACTTTCCACTAACGAATTACTAGAAAGCATTCGTACGCCGAGGGTTGCTTGTCCCCCCGGCCTTCGCGGGTGCGCGCTTCCACTCGCTGTTACAGTTCTTAATTCCAGTTACCGTTCTTGATTCTGGGAGCAACGTATTTCCTAGAAATAGATCATGATCTCGATTCGCCGATCGCGGCTAGGCTCAAGCAAATCAGCTCTACATATCAATAGCATAGCGCTTCTGCAAAGAAGGTTGCCACAAGAAGGCGCAGCTCAAGCA
>JAIBBE010000253.1 GCA_019694835.1 Fimbriimonadaceae bacterium
CCGGATATCTCGTTCTTTGGCGAAGATATCTCCCCGTACAGAAACGGGTCTCTGATCAACTGCAGAGGTTCTAGCTGGATCTGGGCCAGGCAATCTACTACTCATGTGAGTGCTGGACCTGTTCCTACCCAGACCGTTTTCAGCTTGTCGGTAGCGCGAGGTTCTAACGCCGGGAAGGCATGTCTATTGCGATGTGCTCCTGCTATTCCGGCAATACCCCTACCGGCCGATGAGCCCGATCGGTCGATTGCTGGATCATCTAGTCTGTGACGTCGACGCCTAGAAAGCCTCGCCACGATCGTCACCGTCGCAGCTCGGCTTCGCAGGCCTGCGGCGAACCAGCGAGACCCACTCGACCTCGCGCAAGTCCAGAAGCCGTCGGGGATTATTCATATGGTGGCAGGGTCAGCCGGGGCACACGAAGGGATCATCACTTGGGATTGAAGCGATGGATACTTGACGGGTTGTACTACTTCGACCGGCGTGTAATCGCCGACTGGCGTGGCTTGATGATCGACGAGCTGGAACGGTCCCGCGCTGTGAAACCTATGACGACAGCACGCTTCACGGTCCAACTGCTGTCCTACACCGCCGACTTGCGTTCAGCTGCGGAATGCCTTGCAGTAAAGGGGCATCCGGCAGGCCGTCAGCAACTCGTAGATGCCGCGCTCGATCTTCGAAATGCTCTAGATCGACTTCAGGAGGCTCGTGACGCTCTATTAGGAGCAGCGGGTGCTGACCGAGTGATTCCGGAAGATCATCCCGACGCTTGACCAAGTTCGCGAGGCCGGGAACTCATCGGCGGCGGTGAGGTGCTCGCCATTAGGTGCCGCTACTCGGTGACAAACATTGCCGAATTCCGCTCTATTGGATCAAGGCGGCGCGCAAGCGCGCCGCGCTGTAGCGCCTTGCGGCCCTCCGCTCGTACCTCGCTCCGGCCACCGGCGCCCCGCACTGTGGCAGCGCAGGCTTTACCTAGAGCGTCCGAGCGTATGTAACTAGCTCGTCGTAGTCGCGAACTCGTCTCTGCTCGACCAGCTTTCGGAACGTCTCGGCCGTCTCTCGTCGACGCGGCCGTCCCTCCGTTGTCGCACGGACAGCCTCCGTCAGGGCTGGCAGATTTAGGTGGTACACGCAATCGACTTCGCCGGAACCACCGCCCAGAATCCTGAGCATGTAGGGACGGGGCTCCATCGTGACTGCCGCGAAGTGTGGCATACGACCGCGGCGAAGAGCAGCCATCTTGGCTCCTTGGCTCCGACAGTCTTGAGCTCTGTCGGTGCGCAGCGACCATTTGAGCGATAAACCGAGCTCCAGGTGAGGCAGGCCCCCTCCCTGCTTCCGGCTCCCGGCAACGTCGAGTTTCAGGAGTGACTCTTCACCCAGCGCTTCGATGATGCGCCCCCGCTCGTCAGCCTCGGCATCGAGTGCGCGATCCAGCTCGTCGAAGAGTTCAATCCGCTTCGCCACATCGCGTGCAGGCGATTGGATTCGATTCTCGACAAACCTCCGTAGACGACCGATCGCGTGCAGGACCGCTCGCGATGGAGCGGGCTTCAGGTTGCGAATCATTCCGACGTGCTGAAACTGCGCGAATTCATTGAGCGCTTTCTCCGGCAAAACGATCAGTCCGGTCTCCGGATCTGTGTCGGGCAGCTGCGCCATCAGGTCTCCGGCGAGAAGGCGAGACATTTCCTTGTCGACATTCCTCGGCGCAGGAGTGTCGGGCTTTACCCCCATGGCGTCGAAGAGGGCCTGCCCGAGTTCCACCGAGAAGGCGTCCGAGGCGTCGGAAGTATTCGCCTTTCCATCGCGAAACCCGCATAGCTGAAGTGCGAAAGGTGCGGGCAATCGGACTCCTCCTCTGGTCGGAATATGCCAGGTGATCGTATTCGGGCCGCCATCCTGGACAGCCGATTTCGACCGCCGACAGACCCCGGCGGGTTAATGTCGCCCCCGTGGCCGATGCTCCGGAGTGGATGCGCGATTTGCTCGGATGGAAGAACTCCACCAAGAAGAGCGCCAAGACATGCCAGGGCCTCTTTGGTGAGCCAATTGCTCCCAACCTCGCTGATCTGGGGAGCAAGGCCAGCATGCACTTCGCCGGCTATGCATACGAGACCCTCGATGTCCCGAGGAGCCAGATTCGCACACAGAATCTGGATGACGATGAATCAAGTGACGCCACCGGCGCGGCTCTGGAGAGAGCGATAGAGCAGGACCTCGCCAAAGAGCTTCCCGTCAAGGATCCAGACCGGACCTGGCTCGTTTCCCGGGGCGGTTTGGTCTCTCAGTTCGCCCAGTTCACCCATCTCAAAGACCTGCAGGCCATCCTTCAACACAATCCGACTCTCCGCGCCACGTTCGCGGGCGATTACCAGGTGCAAACCGATGTCTACGCCGGCGTTGCCCACTCGAAGAATGACGACGAACCGCCCTTCCTGCACGCTGCCATATCGAGCAAGTGGACGATTCGCTCGGATCGTGTCCAGAACGTCCGCCATGAGTTCGCGACGCTCGTCCGAAATCGACGTGGCCGCTGCCCCCATCTCGTGCTTGTGACCGCGGAGCCACTGCCTTCGCGACTGCTCTCGATCGCGAGAGGAACCGGCGAGGTTGATGCGGTCTATCACCTGCTGTATGACGAACTGGACATCGCCGTCTCGACTCTTTGCGGCGATCGAGGGCTGTACCCCGACCAGGGAGCGGCCTGGATTGAGATGGTCACGCAGAAGCGGCTCAGACCCTACTCGAGCCTTGTCGATGATCTGGTGATCAGCTGACTAAAGCGCTGACAAAACCTGTTTGGCAACAGCCGACGCCAGGCCGACAGGTACGGCGTTGCCGATCTGCCTCGCTATTTCGATCTTCGAGCCGCACCACACGAACGACTCTGGAAAGTCTTGGAGCTGAGCCGCTTCCAGGTGCGTGATGACTCGGTTTACCCGTCGGCGCGGATTCTTTCGATCCCACTGCGGGTGAAGGTACTGGCCCTTTTCCGGCTTGAAGAACTCGGTTCGAATGGTCAACGAAGGCGCATCCCAGCGCATTCTTCCCATAACGTCCGTCGTTCCGGTCGGCTTGTTGCGCCAGCAATCGGGCAGAAGCTCATCGGGTAGGTCGAATCGACCACCGCCGGGAGGCACGCAGTCGTACCGGAGTAAAGACATCTCCCGGGGATTTCTGGCGAAGTGCAGATCCAGCCATTTGAACTGCCCGGGAACCGTCTCCCCGAAGTAGGTCGTCTTCGCCTGGGGGAGCGACGTCGTGGAAGGGCGCTCGGGAAGCTTGCCGATCCGCTCGCGAACGGTCACCCACGGCTTCAGATCGCCGGTGGGAATCTTCGCGTGGGTGGCCTTGGGGAGTTCCAGCTCGCCGACCCGTGAGCCGATCACGATGGTGCGTAGGCGGCGTTGAGCGACGCCGTAGTCCGCCGCCAGCAGCAGCCCGGGAGTCAACTTGTAACCGCTGAGCATCCCGTTCTCGGCCTCGGCCAGGAGCAGTTGAAACTCCGGACTGCTTCGGAATCGGTCCACGTTCTCGATGACGAAGACCTTGGGGTTTGCTCGTTCAACGACCTGCAGGTAGCGCTTCCACAGCTGGTTGCGGGGATCGTTAACGTCGCGGCTGCCCAGATTTGAGAAACCCTGGCATGGAGGCCCGCCAATGACCACGTCAGCCTCGGGAATTTCCCCTTCGAGGGCTGTCTCGATATCGCCCCAGAACGTGTGGCTCTCGCCGAAGTTGGCTGCATAGGTGGCTGCCGCGTGCAGGTTCCACTCGACCGACAGCACCGGCTTGAATCCGTTAGCGACGAACCCCGCCGTCATGCCACCACAACCTGCGAAGAGGTCGATGACTGTAGGGGCCTTGGCCATGGACGACATGCTATGCACTCCCTCCGACAGGATCGTGCCGGCTCGCCGTTCCTAGGCTGGAAGGGTGGCAGAGTCCTGGGCGTCCTCGGCTGGCGTCCGCGCGAGCATGCAGTCGAACAAGGGTCGGGACACGAAACCTGAGGTCGCTCTGCGCTCCGCTGTGCACGCCCTTGGCCTGCGCTACCGGGTCTCGGTTAGGCCGATCAAACAGCTGCGTCGAACAGCCGACCTTGTCTTCCCCCGGGTGCGGGTCGCGGTGTTCCTCGACGGGTGCTTCTGGCATGGGTGCCCTGAACACCACACGGTCGCCGTCACCAACGCTGAGTTCTGGGCGGGAAAGGTCACCGCGACCAGGGAGCGCGATAGAGACACCGACGCCCGCTTGGAGGAGGCCGGGTGGACGACCGTACGGGTGTGGGAGCACGAAGACCCCTCGGAGGCGGCCCTCCGCATAAGGGAGATGGTCCTGCAGCGTCGTGCGGCTCTCGTTCCGCAAACCGGTGAACCGGCCGCCGACAGACGACACTGCTGACGACAACGACGACGACATTCGTGCATCCCAACGCCGTCTGGCACATTGGCGCCGGAGTTCAGTTTGCGCAGGTCGCCCCATCTGCCCCTGCCTACGGATCAGAAGGTTAGGGGTTCGAATCCCTTCGGGCGCGCTCAGCGAAAATCGGCGAATCCGCCGGATTACTCCTTGAC
>JAIBBE010000025.1 GCA_019694835.1 Fimbriimonadaceae bacterium
TCCAGCGGCTGCTCGGGCACAAATCTCCGAGCATGACCCAACGGTATGCGCATCACTATCCGGAAAGTTTGCGGGATGGGGTGGAGATTTTGGACCGGGGAAAGACGTTTAGCACAAATTTAGCACAACGACCATTTGCGCCAACGGTGGCAATGTAAGTGCTTGATAAATGGAGCCGGCGAGTGGAATCGAACCACCGACCTGCGGTTTACGAAACTCTGTTCTGGTAGCACATTGGCATCTTGATCAGGGAATGCCTGTGCTCGGACAACCGAACGTGGTCGACAGTTTGTCGATACGCGGGAATGGCCTTTGCTCCATCTCGTACTGTAGTACTCAACCCCACCTCAGCATGTCGGCAGGCAACGCATAAGTGCCTGGTATACTAAGCATTCCTAGCACTACCCATCCTAAGTAGGAGCAATTTCACTTCAAAATTCCGGACACACGCCACAGAGACGTTGCTATGAACGGTACGCTCTGGTATACCAGGTACTATGGATTCTGATCGAACTTTTATCTCGCCTGAACAGGCCCCAACCCTGATCGCGGCCTTCCTTCAGGAGCGGGCAGCGACGATTGCCGATACCACTGTCGCGACCTATGCGCGAAAGCTCACCACCTTTCACGAATGGTGGCGCAACCATGAGCCCACCCTCCCCGTCTCCGAAACATTGGCGACACGGTACGCGCGCTGGCTAGCAACGCACGGCACACGGAGCAAGGCCTCACAAGGCCTGCACCTGTCGGCCGTCCGGCAATGGGGGTGCTTTCTCCTGGCCGCCGGCCACCTGTCCGTTAACCCCTTTGCGGCTGTCTCAGGGCCGCCGCGGGCGCGCTGGTTGCGGCATCGTTTGCTCACCCGAACGGATCTTCAAACACTCCTGAAGCAGTTCCCGGTGACCACGCTCGTGGGTCAACGGGACTACCTTCTCGCTGCGTTGATGATTCGCACGGGAGCACGGGAGTCCGAACTGGCCGCGGCCAATATCGGAGATCTCACGGAGTACGGAGAGGAAGGCAGTCTGCTGTTGTTGCACAGCAAAGGCAAAGCCAAACAGGAGCCCGTCGTGGTTCGACCAGATCTCAGCACCAAGCTCTGGGCGTATCTCCGGCAGCGATATCCTGACGGCCGCTTCCCGCCACAAGATCCGCTGTTCACGAATCATCATCCGCATTCCCGAGGGGAGCGCATGACGACACGTGGGATGCGCAAGCAGCTGAAGGCCGGGTTTAAAGAAGCGGGCCTTGCCCAACCCTATGTGACCGCCCTGTCACTCCGGCTGTCGGGCGGAGCCTTGGCCTATCGAAAAGGGGCGAGCCCGTCTGAGGTCAAAAGGACCATGCGGCATGAATCTATTCAGACCACCCAGGTTCTCATTGATCAGGTCAACCGAATACGATTTGGGGCGGAACGCTACCTGGATGATATTCAATAAACGACGAAGTCCTCCAGCACGGCTGCCAGGCCATTCATGGAGATGGGAACGGACACCAAGATAACTGAGGAGAGGAACTCAGTGTCCACCCCTTCGAGCGTTTATTACCCGGAAGGCAGCAACTCAGACAACACAAACTGCCCTGAAACCAGCATGGATGCTGGATATGTTGTTGTTCAAATTGCTGACTTCTGATTGCTGACTTCTGAGTAACAAAGCAGCGGAGCCCGAGTTCAAATCGGAAGCAGCGTTCCGCGCGTTTAGCCGGGTCTTATGCCAGCTTGTAGCTCTGGAAGAACACCGAGGAGGTCTGGCCGATCTGCCACTGATAGAAATCCTCGTTCGTGTACTTGGACTGCAGAAAGGAGTCCACCCCCTTGGCGTTGTCGATCTGGACGCCGTGATTCTCAAGCTCCTTCTCAGCGATGGCGAGGCGCAACTCGGCCGCTGCAATCTGTCTGTCAAGTTGAGCAAGTTCTCTTTCCGCTAGGCGTTCTTGCAGTTTCCAGCCATCCCAGCGGCGCTCATTGGAGGTCTGGGTAGCCATCAAGTTCGCGGCGGAATGCAAGGTCCCACCAAGACCGCTGAAGAACGCAGCCCAATTGAAGACGGATTCACCCGCGTTTGATCCGCCATTCTTGACCGTCATATGTGGCCATCCACCAAACCCTGACGCCCCCACTATTCTACCTCGGGTATTAGATGGGCCGTTCCTGCCGTGGCATTGCGGACCGTCGCCACGATCTCCGAGACACTGGCCGCTCCGTGAGTGATCATGGAGGCCGCTTCCCAACCTCTGACCGGCGCTATTTCGCGATAGTATTTACGCCTCTCCTCTATTGTGGCCGGCGAACGGCGAATGCTCTCAGCAATTTCTCTAGCCGTCGCTATCCGCTACTCGCGGACTGCATTTACGCCTTCCATGACGCGGATCTCCCGGCCCTGGCGCAGCAGGCTCAACGCCTTCGGCGCCCCTCTTTTACAGTGCACTAAGCAGTGCGGCTCCCAGCGCCGCAGACCTTCGTTTGCCTTTTGCCACAGTATGTTGAACCGGTAGAGCGGCATGGCCGCATTGAGATCAGCTAGCGCTGCAACGATATCCACGCCCGCCGCCACGGCTCACAACCGGTACTCCACGGCAAGAAGTATATCACGCAGCTTCTCGGGATCAAACAGCGGCACGCCCGAAGCGCCAGCACTGGCCAGATTCCCCGAATTCGTAACCACAACCGTGTGCTGCCTCTTTAGGCCGGCCGTGAATGCTCCGCCAAGAGACTTTGTCGGCAATCCGCCGAGAACATCTCCAGGTGCTGCCGGATTCGTTGGATTTGAGAATCCGCTGATCGCGGTCCCATTGACCGTCATCGCAAAAGCGCCGATAGGGTTTCGATCTGCGATCGCAAGCACCATGGTCGCCTTTGCGACCGTCAACCCGTGCCCCTGAAGGAAGAGCGGGAAGTGCCGGTCGGTGATATCAATTGTTACCGCTGTGCCGGCCGCTGATTCGATGAGTCTGTTGTATGCATTCGAGAATTCTTGCCTAAAACTAAACACACGAGTTAGGGTGTTATTTCTGAGATAATGTAGCAACGCACCCTCAATAGCCGCATTTCGGCTCTCAACCTCCTGCCGCATGACACCGTCTTCCTCAGCCGTGTAGCTTAGGTTTAGGAGAACGTCGTTGATGCTGTGGTAGTCGAACGGGCGGAAGTGAGACGGCAGCTCAAGCCGCCATTCGCTGACGGCGCCCGCGCCCTCAAATGGCATTAATTTCTCATCGCGGAAGCTCAACTCGAAGACACCGGCGTCACCTTGACCAGTGCTGGTGGAAATAGCGGCAGTGCCCGTACTGGGGACCTCGAAGAGGTTCGCCTCTCCCAACATGGCTTCTTTGCGTATATGGCTCTTCAAGAGAGTGAGCTTCGCGCTGATGTTGGTGTATGGGCCGGTGATGCACGGAATGGTCAACCGGACAGCCCGAACACGGCGGCGATACTGCCCCGGATAGAACATATCAAAATAGAACTCCGGGATCGTGAATTCGCAACGACCAGTCTCCTTGAGATCGATAATCGCCTGAGGTGCGATTTGTGCGAGAGAGAAACTCTGGTTGATCTCAGCCTGCCGGGTGTTCGTCTCGAGGAACCGCATATCCATCTTGCTCAACGCCATGAGCAGCCGCTCACCGGCAAGCAAGCCCGACCTAGAGGCATCCCACTCCCCGCCGACGAAGACGGTGTTGTCGCCTGGACGCTCGAACCGGTATGCCTGCTCGGCAAGACGTGCCATGGCGAGCGCATTGTTGTAGGCCTCCCGGTGGAGTTGTTGCAGAGTTCGTGACAGATGCGTGTAGAGGCCGAGGTTTGAGAATTTGTCAGCGAAGAACTCGATGATCTCATCATGCTGATCCTTCGCCTTATCATGCAGCTCCAACGAACGGGTCGCTATGGCCTTCTTCAACTCAGCCATTGCAAGCTCTTTCTCAATGACCTTGAGATCGTGCTCGGCGAGCTTCCTCTGATGCTCCCAACCCTGCTCGCGGCGCTGGAACCCTGCGCCCATACCTGCAATCGTCGCGGTGTTCTCAAATACGCCGGCTGTAACATTAAGTACTTCCGACCATGTAGTGCCACTGTCGCCGATCTCCTTCCCACCGTATTTCATTGAGAATGGGGAACCTACCTGCGGCACAAGGTAAGCAATAGCCCCGACAGTATTCAGCACGCCTGCCGCAATCTTAAGAGTGGCAGCTGCGGAATGGCTAATAACTTGGAGCTGTTCTAATTCGTTTAAGCCAGAAGAAATCAATCCCGCATAATAGTCCCTACGATACTCGATAGCCACATGACGTCGCGATACAAGGTCGACACTTTCCTCCGCGATCTTCAATTCGTTCTTCTTGACCTCGGACGTCAGCGCAAGGAGGTTTTTCTGGTGAACATTTCGCAGTTTGGCGAGTTCTTCTGCATCACGCTTTTCTAGCGCCGAAAGCAGGGCCGCACCGAAGCCCTGCACGGTAGCCGCAAAGCTCTTGGCCTTGTCGACCAAATACCTGAAACGGTATGGAGGGAGATTTCCTGCAGAAGCACCGAGGATGTCCTCCAAGCTCAGCCCCGCTGCTTTGCCCCCGACCAGAAGCCCCGGATCGATCTCCGGTGCAAACAAGGGCAAGAGGCGGAATGTTCCATCAATGTCTTGACAGTGGCGGAGCTTGTAGAGTCGATCCTCTACACGGTTCCAGTACCTTAGCATGCGATCGTTCCCGGGAACACAGAAAACCGGACTCACCTGACGGACAAACGACCAACCCCATCCGGGGACCCACCTAGTTTTGGACTTGATAAAACGGTCATACACGTTCACAGCCGTGGTGCGTTTTTTCTTGCCATTGCCCTTTGTCCCTGAATCGATTACAGCCACATCCGCAACGGTGATGCGTGATGCAGTCTCCTTTACAGCAGCGGGGGCTGCAGAGACCAGCTTCAGGATATGGTCCTTGCCCGGTCGAATCACGGTAGCGGGAGCTGCGGCGACCGCCTTTCCTTCATATGACACTTTGGTTGCCAGTGCGCCGCGTCCTGCGTTGACCACAACCAGTTTGTCTTTGACTTTTGCGCTGGCCCCCAACCGGTATCGTGTGACGACAAACGACTCCATCTCCATCAGGAATTCCGAATCGTCGGCGATGGCATCCTTGATCTTCGGAAATACCTTGGGTGTCAGCTTGCCCTCACCACAGTCACCAAGTTGCGCAGGTCGGTCGCCCAGGATTTCCTGCGCGGTCACGTACCTGAGCGTGGCTTCGCGTAGATACTCAGGATTCAATTGTGAAAACGCCTTGATGAATAGATCATCACCCCAATCCAGCAGGTTATCGACATATTTCATGACGATCGCCTTTTGGTAGGCGCTCATTCGCAAACGAGCGACCGCATGCGGATTGAATGGGTCGCGCTTGTACCGGTCGATAGCCGCCTCGTTTGTCAACTGAGCGCGGAGTGACTCCAGCGTGAGGCCACGGAATTCCCGGTAGCGCCAGTTCCGATCGAGTTCGCGCCGTCGGCGTTCCTCGTCAGACAAGCCCGCCGGCAGTCCCTGAATCGTCTCTGAGGCGGTGGGATCAAAGATGTAGTGGTACCAGCGCTGCGCATCCTCAAACCTGCCCTGACTATTCAAATGATTCGCGATAAGGAAGGGAATGTGGAAATACATCTCCCGGAGGTAGGTTCCATGCGGCCCGTTGAAGTCGACAGTGCCAGTCTTCGTTGCATCCTCAACTTTACTGCTATCAATGCTAAGTCCTGTCGGATGTTCCTTGAGCCCAAGCTGAGTTTTCGTGGCAAGGAGCTCCTCGAGCCCTTTGTTGAACAAGACGTCGGCGATGTCCTCGCTTAGGCTCGTGTTGAGCCTTCGGAGATGGTATTTGCCATCGCCGCGTACTTCGGCCTGCAGGTAGAAAGCGTCACGGCTTGTCTGAAGTATGACGTCCCCGACCGATCCATTGACCACATCCAGCGTGACATCGCCGGGTATATCGGCGATCTTATTCCCCTTCAGAACACTTGCCAAATAGTCAGTAATCGTCTTATCCCACTGCGGACTTGTCCACACGCCTGGGCCCGAACTTCCATCCGGATTGCGTGCCGCCAGTCGTTGCTCATACTGTTTGAACCGCGCCTCATCAAGCAGAAGTGTGGCGTACGTGAAGGTATCGAAGCAGGGCAGGAGTGACGGCGTGCTGTGCAACTCACGCCGTTCGCCGGGCTTGCGAGACCAGACAAGCCGTGGCGGCAAAAGAGACGTCAGGTCGAACTTTCCGCCGCTAAAAACCCAGATAAGTATGAAGATTGCCGGATTGAGCCACGGCACGCCCTCTTCGTCCGGGTTGCTCGTGTAGACGTACTGAGGCCCGATCTGCAACCGATAGAGGTCAACAGGGGACCACATCTGGAAGTTCACACCGCGAAGAGATAGGTCCTCTCCCGACGCAGGATAAAGTTGATCCCATTGAAATCCATTAAGCGTGTAGTCGTCCTTCGGTACTTCATGGGTTCTCGAGTCATAGAGCGGCTCGAAATTCGAATAAAAGGTGAAGTCAAACCATAGTATCTCTGCAGAAGAGTCGGTCTTAGGAACGATAGGATCTAAGATGACGCCGTCGTCTTGATACGATTCAGGGAAAGTATTGGGGCCAAATGGACGCTCGTCAAGCCGCAGCTTCTGCGGTGTCGTCCAGCTCCCATCGAGCTTCCTCCGGCTGAACTCGACGTAGGCCTTGTGCTGGTAGCCCGTAAACTTGCTCTCTGAATTCTTGACCTTGTTTTGCGCTTTGGTCACATAGCGAATCCAAAATATGTACAACTGTCCGTTGTGAATGAGTGGCGCAACCTTTCGAACCGGTACCTGGATGTTTAGCTTCTCCCATGCGCCCCAGTGGGTGGCTCGTTCATCGCTGACCGCACCGTAGTGAGCGTCCTCGACTCGGCGGTAATAGAAGACCGGAGGGTCGTCAGACGTTACACCTAGTAAATGCAGGACATCGCGTTTCACATCTTCATCCTTCTCATGATAGGCGCCCGCGATCGTCAAGTGAGCAAGTTCATCAAGACCACGCAGGTATCTTCCATAGGCTTCGAGAATTGCCTCGTCGGTAATCTCTTTTGAAAGGAGTTCCTCCTCGAGCGTCTTGAAAAGAGGCGTCTTGTCATCCCGAAGCTCCGGTTCGAGGTAATTCTCAGGGTACAGGAAGATCTTCCTATTCGCTTCCCAGACACGATAGTTCTTGCGCCAGGCCCACTCGTCGTCCGGAATACTTTCCGGCAGGACGTGCACGGGATTCGCATCTCCGGGAGGGGTTTCCTCGAGATTCATCAGGCACCGGTGCACATAGAGCTGAATGCTGTCGATCGCAGCAGCGACTCGCGATGTCCGCATGCAGCCTTCGACCTCCACATCGAGGAGGTAATAGTGGTAGAGATCGCTCACTTCGTCGAACTGAGGCGCACCGGAATGGACCAGGTACGCGACCAATCCATCGCGCCGCCGTGACAACAACACGTCGCGAAACGGTTCAACTTTCCTTTCCCACTCCGCCTCATCCTCGTATTTGGCGCGAAACGCTGCTTGGAGGGCAGAGCTAGCGGAGGTTAGATCATCGTAAGAAACTGACTGAGCTAGCTTGAGAGTACTACCACCCATACCCACGGCCTGCGACAGCTCAACAGCTGCGATAAGCTCCTGCAACACCTCGAAGGGAGTCGTGCTGAGGTTGAGATGGGCCTGCAGGGACTGAACAACTCCAACATCACAGCCGAGCAGGGTAGCGAGATCCTCCTGGTCGGCATTTCCGAAGCGCGCGGTTGCAGTGAAAGCCAGTAACAGGCTCTTGATGTCGGGACGAGGCTCGTCGCGGGTGAGCCAGAGGCCGAGGAGTTTCCTGAACAGCTCGATGCGTCTCACGCTGAGTGTACCGATGCGGCTGAAATCGGTGATGCTAAACAGCGCGGCATTAGTCCGGGTGAACTCCAGGTTGTCAAGGTCGAACACGCCCTCCTGAGCAAACAGAGTTCCCAGGCGCCGCAGTGGTTGGACCAGGCTGGCAATCGTTTGGGGAGGTGCGACGTCCCCTCTCAGCTCGCGGAAGTAGATATCCGCACCCAGGTCCACACCAAGCATCGAGAGTAATGCCGGTGTGGTAGAAGGCGAAACGCCCACTCGGCTTGGTAGCAGGGCCAGCAAAACGGCCTTGCTGTGATATCCCCTAAGGGTGTCCTGTAACAATGGCATGAGGGCTGGGTTAACTCCAGCCGGCAACGCAATGGCGGCGTTGGGATCAAATCCGACCTTGATGCGGTACCGCCCTTCCGCGCTGACCGTCTCCAGACTGGCTGCGTTCGCCGCGATGATCGACCGGGATTGAGCTTCCGTGATTTCAATACCCTTGACCTCCTTAGGGACAGCCCCGGTGAAGATACCGGCCGAATCGGCGGTGATGGTCAGTCGAGTGTTGCTGCCAGAGCCATCCTTGGTCCTGATCGACAAATGAGTTCCGGAGGCACTCTTCTTACCGCTCGCGTCGGATCGATAAGCCTTTGTGAAGGTGGCCTTGGCGTTCCAGTCGGCGACAACCGCGTCAAGTGTCGGATTCGCGGCAAGCGCAATGGTCTCTGCTGCTTCGCTCCTTCCGTTCAAGACGGGGGTGTAGGTGACAGTCTCACCACCGGCCGTGGCCTGAAGCGGAGCGCTGCTGGCTGCAATCGGTGCAAGCGGGCGAATCTGAGCGAACACGGTATCGGCGAATACCAACGTATTGGACTGTTGCACCCGATCGACGATCTCTTTCGCCAGATCGTCCGGACTTGTGGATTCTTGCGCAGCGAGTTCTGAAGTTATCTCACTTCCGACGCTTACCTGCGGCAGGGCAGCGGAGAAGATCGATGCGCTATCCACTGTGACTTCGAGTTTCGAATCAGGACCAGTGCCAGCCTTGCTGCGAATCGATAGATGCGTCCCCGCAGCCTGTTCGACGCCCAAGGCATCCGAACGAAATGCGATTGTATGCTGAGCCTTTCCATTCCAGTCAGTGACGACACTTGGCAGATCCGCATTGACCCCAAAGGTGACGATCTCGGGAGCAAGCGCCGATCCATATACTGTAGGGATATAAGTGACAGATTCTCCGCCCACTGCTCCTGCAACAGCCGCAGTGCTCGTCATGAGCGGGGGCAAGCCTGGACGGATGATCTGAACGAGTTGGCCCAACGTCCATTTAGTCGTCTTCCACCACGCGTAGAGCTTGAACAGCGCACCCAGGTCTGCGAGTCTATCGACATATCCCTCCTGCATCTCAGGCGCCAGGCTGCAGAGAGCGAACAGCTCGGGGGTGTTGACCTTCAGTAACTTGGCGAGCCGGGCGTGACGAAACAGCAGCGAAAGATTGCGGACGTTCAGGGCAAATTTCTTCTTGTTATCGTTGCCCGAAAAAAGGTCGATCCCCAATGGTCGGGCCAGACCGACGATGAGCTGGAAGAGCTCGTCATCATCGGTACCGGTCCCCGCCTGGAGCCTGTGTAGGTTGGAATCAACATTCGCTGGCGGTGCGCTCGCCAGTGCCGGATGAAGGAAAGTCGTTCCCGGCTGCGGATAGGTTCCGCCGGTTTCGACAAAGCGCGCTTGATTGAATAGCCGATCGAATAGAGGCGTCGTGAAGCGCGCGAGCGGAGACGCGGTCTGGGGATACGCAGTCGGGCCGTCGTCTTGCGCGGTGCTGACGCCAGATGTGCTGTGAAGAATGGCGTGCCGTGGGAGCGACGACCACAGGGCGGTCAGTTCCTCAACGCTCACATCATGTTTACCCTGCAGGCGATGGATGTGTGCCACAGCCTGCACTGCCGTTGTATCGACGCCAGAACCCACGCCCGCCTGCTTGAGGTGAGTCAGAACCAAATCCAATTCGCCGATGCGCCATCCCGTGGCGCGCCACAGGCGGACGAATCGGTGCATGCGGTCGAGCGTCGCTCGCGTTAGCCCTTCGATGTTCTCAATGTCGTTTTGAATGCTCTGCACGCCGCGCTTCTCACCTTTGATTCGGATATTCACCGCGCCTTCAGCCGTGACGAAGCGCGATGCGATCAGTTCACCCAGTTCGTCCCGGGTCACGCCCATGGGTTTCAGGAGCGTCTGCGCGTCGAACTTTTGAATCACCCCACCGGCTTCGTTAAACTGGATGCCGTAGACTTGGCGCAGGAACGGCAGACCGTCGTTCACTTGCGTGATAAGCTGATGATCCTTGGGCGGCAGGGACAGACGTAGGCGTGCCAGGGCATCACCGCTTGCGTTGCCGGCTTCCGCCACATCAGCCAAGGTACGCTCAAAGTGCTGCAGATAGGTGCGCAGTTCCTCGAATGGGAGATTGACCGGCTGGCGAAAGCTATGGACGGCGTCTGGAAGCGTGTCCTTGTAAACCTTCGTGCCGACCGCCACCCGATCACCGAAGTTGCCCGCAAATCCGACATCCTTAGCGACGGCATTCTCCAGGATCTCGTTGATGATGACGAGATAGGGGATCGGCTTGTTGGTGTTCTCGCAGGTCAGCTCCAAGGTCCAGAGGTCCGGCCTGCGGGTCTTCAGGTTCAACGGATGATTCGGCTTGGTCGCAAAGAACCGCTGCGTCACATGCTCATCGAGGAAGCACATCATGTCGACGAAATAGGCTGCCGGACTGAGGATTGACTGACAGTGCTTGCAGTTACAGTAATCCTGGTTGCCGAAGAAGTCGGCAAATCCGGGAATCTCCTTCAGGTATCCGGCGAGCGTAGAGCTGATATTCCCAACGGCAAGATCTTTGAAACCGCCTTTCACAACGTCGATGATCGTGCCGACGTGCGCTGTGACACCCGATGCGATGCTCTTGGCTTTCTCCTGATATCCAAACGCGATCTCGTTCTTAAGCCCGGTCTTGGAGGTCAAGGTATCGAGTTGGCTTGTTGCGACAGACAGCGCGGAGCGATAGCCCCCCACGACAAGGGCTTCAGCGTCCGCCATGTCTTCGGTGAGGGTCATTGCGCGTTGGTAGGTGCGGGCGTTGGCCAGTACCATCGCCTTGTCGGCGTCCGACGTGCCAGCCGGGAACTTCAGCGCCTTCACGTCGTCGCTCCCATGCGTCAGGTCGGCGCCGAGGACCTCTGCGTTGGCGATAAAGAAGGCATTGGCGAGCGTCGTTCGCCGGGTGACCTCAGCCTCCTTTTTCGCATCGGAGAGCGCCCCGTCATCCAGCACTGCCGCGAGGCGCATGCCTGGATACCGGTTGACAAGCTTCACGGCACTTTCGTAACGGACCTTGAGCTTCTGAACCTCGGCCGCAGCAATGCCGTCCGTTTTCAAAACGCCGAAGTCACGAGTGCCAACTACTGGTGTATTCGCATTCAGCCTGCGCAATTCGGCAAGTCCGGCGTGGTCCCGCAAGACATCGGCCACTTTGAATTGGCTGAGTCGATGAGCCAGCGCATCGGTCGGAAACAGCCGCGAGATCTTCTTCACCAGCAGGTCACCATACGCATCCGCGGAGATCCCGCCAGGGGGTTTTGCCTTGCTGTCCGTAATGATCTTGACCCAGGCAACCTTGTCGTTCTTCACCAGGTCGTGAACCCTGGTGACGGTGGGTTTCACCGCAGCAACCAACTCCGGCCGCTCGTCGAGGACATGGTAGAGCGAGCTGGCGAGACCAGCGGCCTTGGCGTCGTTGCCATTGAGCTTGTTTTCCTTGACCAGCGCTTCGAGGCTCTCGCTGGTGACTTCCGTCACCGAGCCCACATGATCGATCAACGCTTTGGCCGTGTTGTCGCCCAGACCAAAGGCATCGCTCAGCCGATAGAGCCGAGCGGCATCCAGATCGCGCCGGAATTCAGGATTAAAGGCGATCGGGTCTTCGAAACGTAACGACTCGGCGAGGGTCACGTCCGGTTTGCGGCCGGGGGTAACGGGCTGCGTGGTCGCTTTCTCTAACTCGTCGAGCTCCTTCTTGAGCTCCGCATCTCCGGCGAGTTGCCGGTCCCTCGCCACGGCTTCCCGGAGGGCTTTCAACGCGGATTCACGCAGCTTGGTCTTGTCGGGAGTGGCGCCGAGCGGAAGCTTGATCGTTTCGGCCACTTTCCGCAGTTTCTCCGACCCACCGGCAAGGCTCGCCACGGCTGTTCGCTTGACTCGGTCCTCCAAGCGATCGTCAATGGGCCTGGTGAGAGTAGGTTGCGCCTTACGCAGCTCAGCAATGCTGCGGTGCGCGTTCTTTTCGAGTTCGAGTAGTTGTTGTTTATTCATTTCAACTCCGTTTCTCGAGGAAAATCCGCCTCAAATGCAACGTCGTCGCCATTCATGATTTGGAGACGCGAGATTGGTAGCGGCTCAGGTCGATTTGGCCATTGCGCGACGAAGCCGAAGCGATCTATCTGCAAAGTGATTCTCTCCGCTTCTGGAATTATGTTGTCATTTGCCATCATCTCGAGATGGCGAAATAGGGCAAGGAGCTCACCGCTACAGCACAGATGACTCACTTTGCCCACGAACATCCTTTCGTGCTTCGAGACGTCGCTCACGACTATTTCGTTCTTAGTGTTAGGAATGTAGAGCCGAATTTGCATGCTCAAGCGCCTCCCAAGAAGGTGTTCTTGAAGGCTTTCGACAGCCCTTCAAGCGCCTCGTTCGTCCACCCTGAAAGACCTTCGGGATGAACAACGCGTCCATGATTGGTGAACTTCCGTGTGGGGTCGTGAATCACGTCAAACCCCGCTTCTCGAATCTCCTTAACAGTTGCAGTGCCAACAACTTCTGCCTGCTTCTGGAGCTCCGTCGCCTTGGGAAAGGCCTCCAGCATCTGCTGCCTCGCAGCTTGAGGACTCCCGCCCTGTAACACCGAAAAGCCGGGTGGGTTCAATTTTGTCTCTGGGGGTTTCAATAACAGATTCTCTGGCGAGCCTCCCCCAATGCGGTGAACTACAGCTTCGTCGGGGAGAGGTGCGCCCTTAGCCAGTTGGTCAGCATTCCTAGAAGCAAACTGCGCCGCCTCATCCGCGTTTCGAGAAACGGTACCAACAACACTTGCGGCCTCATCGCCGTACTTGGTCACCGCTCGGGTGACATCGGCGACCGCGTCGACCGCGTTCACCGCTCGTCTTCCGAATTTTCCGGCGGTCGCCGCCCACCCTGCGAAAGGAATCATTGCCGCGAAACTGAGCGCCGCTCCTGCATAGTCTCCCCTTGCAAGAGAAATCAGACCATTGAGACCATCTGCAATTTCTCCCAGCCCAGGAACGAGACCAACAATGTCGAGTCCAAACTGAACAACATCGGCAGCAGCAGCAGCGACATCCAGCACCGCATTGATTGGTGCGGCCAGCCAGGAGGGCAGCGACAGCCACCCACTTCCACCCCGGATACCGCCACTTCCACCGCCCGGCTCACCACCTTCCCGACCTTCTGCTGATCCGCCTGGTGCTCCTTCTTCCGCGCTACCCGCAATGCCACCTGGCCGAACGCCACTACCATTTTCCGATCCGGGCTCACCACGAACATCGCGGCCTCCAGTACCGGATCGGATCTGGCTCAGATTGGTGATCGGCGTGCCAGACTCGGGCATGACCTCCGGCAACCGCATGTCCGGCGAATAGGGAATACCATCGACGCCCGTCGGAACACCAGGAGGAATCGGAGGACTATCGTTGGCACCACTATTTTCTCCGCTACCCTTGTGCTTGTCCGGCTGTTCCTTGTCGCCCTTTCCTCCGGTACCCTGAGAATCCTGATCCTTGTCCTTGGTCTTATCCTTGCCCTTGCCTCCTTTGCCGTCGCCCTTTTCCTTCTTCTTGCCGCCACCGCTTCCGGTACCCGAGTCGTCCGTACCACCGCCTCCTTCCTTGGCACGGTCCTGACTTTCTTCGCCTCCAGTCTTTGACCCATCGCCAGAGCCCTCACCACCACCGGTCCCTTCGCTGGAATCCGATTCGCCTGGTTCATCAAAGAAGCTTGGATCCGGGATGACTGCCTCCGGAGGCAGGTCACCCTCCACTAAGAACCACTCTTGCTTACCGGTGTGCCAAGCAACGGTGACGTCAAGTTGTTTCGCCTGAACCCATGCTTTAACGGCCTCGTAGGCATCTGGAGTTCGCGACTCTATAATTTCTTTTGTAAGAGATGTGTCAACCCTCCGTCTTTCGGCAATATCCGTCTCAGGTCCAACCTTGCCACTGGTCTGCAACCCGTCCGCATCCACGAACCGAATCGGGTTGTTGTGGACGAACCGATACAGGTTCAGCCCATCCACCGGTCCCAGCGGGTCTGGACTTAACCACCCGCCGATGAACGGTGCGTAATAGCGGTACTCGTAGCAGTAGAAACCTGTCGCGTCATCGCGACACTTGCCGCTGTAGCGATACTCCTTCAGCTTGATGTCACGCGCGTTCTTTCCGGCGAGAAAACTCGTGCCGCCGAACGGGAAATACTCTTCGTACGAAATGACATCCCCCGCTTCATCGAGCTCGAGTGACACCGACCCCAGATGATTGCCGACGAGGTAGTGGAGTTTCTCCTCCGCAATGTTGTCGGTTTCAAGTCCTGATTGGTCCATGCTCCACTGGTGCAATGTCGCTAGCCGTGCAGCGCCGTCGGTGATGTGCGAGGTCGTCCTCAACAGTCGGGGGTTCCCGGCTGTCGAGATACGCCGGATCTCGCAGCCGTCCAAGTAAGTCGTCTCGGTGACTTCGACCTGCCCCGCCACCAGCCGCTCGCTCACGCGGCGAACCCGCAGGCCATCAGCGCCATAGACGTAGTACTCGGCGTCGTCCGTTCCACCAGCTGCCGACCGGTCGATGATGACCGCGCGTGCGAGTCGGTTGTAGTGGTTCCAGTCCATCGACCGCAGGTGGGGTAAGTGGATGGTATTGCCGTTCGCATCGAAGTGCGACTCGGGATTGACGAGATCGATCCCGTTCAGGTCCTTCTTGGGGAGTGACCGGTTGGACGTGGGCGATGTCCAGATCTCGGTGGTCCAGTTCTGCGTGACGCCCTGGTGGCGGATACGCTGGATGTTGCCGGCCAGGTCGTATCGGGTATGACAATGAGCAGACGGTGTCGCCCGCTTGCAGTGGAGCGAGCCCGCGCGTACAGACAGGGCATCGGGGGTCGGGGCAAGCGAGGTGGCGACAGGAGCGCGGGGACCACGTCGCTTGGGGCCGGTCGTGTACACCTATGGGCTGCGAGCCCGCGATCGTATCTGACCGCCCCTGCGGCCCACCCGATTGGCCTGCGAGGCCGGAGAGGTAGTTGCCGAGTGGAGCCCCACGCCATCGCCTGCGCTCACCCCGAAAGGAGGGCATATGCCTCGATTTATTGGTTTGGATATTCATAAGACCGTTGTGGCGGTGTGTGTGGTGGATGCCCAGGGCACCGTCTGTGGCCGACACCGCTTTCCGCTGACCCGCGACACCCTCACGGCTTGGGCGCGCCAGCTCACCGCCGAGGATGCGGTGGCACTGGAAGCGACCACCAATACCTGGGCCGTGGTGGCACTGCTGCAGCAGACCCCGGCGCGACTCGTCGTGAGCAACCCGCTGCGCACGCGGGCGATTGCCACGGCCAAGATCAAAACGGATCGAGTAGATGCCGAGGTCTTGGCGCAACTGCTGCGCTGCGACTATCTGCCCCCGGTGTGGATCCCCGATGCGGCCACGTTGGCGGCTCGCCGCCTGACCACGCGGCGCAGTGTTCTGGTCGCCGAACGGACGCGGCTCAAGAATCGCGTGCACAGTGTATTGCACCAGCTGTTGCTCCCCTGTCCCGTGGCCGACCTGTTCTCGCGCGCTGGCCTGGCCTGGTTGGCCACGGTCGAGCTTCCGGCGGCGGAGCGCGCCGCCGTGGACGCCGATGGCCGCCTGCTCACGGGAATCGACCAGGAACTGGCGGCCTTGGAGCAGACGCAGGTCGTCGACGCGGCCGCCGATCCGCGCGTCGGGCTCTTACTCACGCTGCCGGGCATCGATGTCACCGTGGCCACGGCGCTGCTGGCGGCCATCGGGGATGCGACTCGGTTTCCGACTCCCGCTCGCTTGGCGGCCTATCTGGGGCTCGTGCCGTCGGTGCGTCAGTCGGCGCAGCACTGTTATACCGGGCACATTACCAAACAGGGGGCGAGCCATGTGCGGTGGCTGGTGGTCCAGGCGGCTCAACATCTGGATCGCCACCCCGGCCCGCTCGGGGCCTTCGTGCGGAAACTCCGGCGCCGGAAGAATCGCAGCATCGCCATCGTCGCGGCCGCGCGCAAACTCGTCACCCTCGCCTGGCACGTACTCCGCACCGGCGAACCCTACCGCTACGCGCTCCCACGAGCCACCCAGGAAAAACTCGCCCGACTCCGACGACGGGCCACCGGCGAACGCCGCCGCACCGGCCCGCCCGCAGGCCGTCCCCGCTCCACAGCATATGGCACGGGACAGCGGACACGCGGCATCCCGGCGCTCGCGACGGTCTATCAGCAGGAAGGGCTGCCCGCACCCGGTCCGATCCCGGACGCTGAGGCGCGGGTGCTGGCCCTCGACCCAGCCGTCCACCAGTTCGTCACGAGTCTCCGCGTGATGCATCGTCACCCGCGGCGCACCCGCCAGGAGTGCGAACCTGCGACGCCGGCAGGTGGACACCCGGCGCAGCCAGGTTGACATTGTCAGAGGTAGGTATATTTGACTTCGAGGTAGTCTCGAGGTGCTCCCACCACACGTCTGGTGTGCAGACGCTCTAACCGGAAGGTGCTGGAGTCATATTCGTAGCTGGTCTCGACACCGTTGCCGAAACGCATGCTGGTGCGCTGGCCTCGGGCATTGGTTTCGATATTCGTAGCGATGACTTTGCGAGTGGATTGGCCGTCGGCTGTGGTGACGCGTACCTCGGCCACATGTCCCAGTACTGCATAATCATACTCGCGCGTGGTCCCGTCTGGCAGGGACTGGGCCACGACACGACCTAGCGCATCGAGCCGATTGCGCGACCGATGCTGCACCCCTTCCAATCCCACCGCCGGCGGATTGGACCAATCCACGGTGACCTTGTACGCGGCAACGCCACTGCGCATGGTGCGGTTCGTGTCGATAACCTGACCATCCATGTGGTACCGCTCGAAGCGCACCACACCTGCATCGTCATAGCGTTCGACAGCACGGCCACGGGCATTCTTGAGTTTAGCCTGAGGGACAGCGGAGTTGTCGCCATAGACGATCCGCTCGACGAGATTGTTGAGACCCAGCGCCCCGTCAACTCGAGTTTCGGTCAGGCGCCCGTTCTGGTCATAGCGGTGCACCAGATGAACACCGCGCCTATCCCACCGATGGACCGCTCTGCCGTGGGCGTCGAACAACGTCCAGCGGTCGCCAGCGTCCATGCTTTGCTCGAAGAGCGTGCGGCCGAGCATGTCGTAGCGGTAGGTGAACGCCGTGAGACTACGCGGATCGATGACACGGTCAGGTAGGCCGAGGACACCGTAGGTCGTGGTGGTGACACGCTCAACTCCACCTTCACCAAGTTCCCGGAGCCGGAACGGTCTGCCCAGGGCATCGTTCTCGACGATCGTCGGCGTGCGCGCGTGGGCGTGTGCCTTCGTGAGCGCGTCCTTTTCAGGATCGGTAGCCAGTAACGGGTGCCGCGCGATCTCGTAGGCTGACCCCACGACATTGTCGTTGGCGTCGGACTGTCGCCTCTCCCACGCGGTGTAGGCGCTGGAGGTGAACGTGCCGTTCGGTAGGTCTTGTCGGATGATCCGTCCGATGGGATCGTAGTGCGTTCGCGTCGCCACACCGTAGCGACGCAGCGCGTTATCGGACTCGAACGCTGAGCTCGTCGAGAACAACGGCTCGTACTTCCGGACGAGCCATCCCTTGTTGTTGTACACATCGTGTCCGCTGGTCAACCAGCGTGTCGCCGAGCTGGCCAGTACGGGGGCGCCGGTGGCGTCGACCACGACGGCGCCGGCCGGATCCCGCTGGATAGCCAGCCCCGCATCCGCGCGCACCTTCGTCTGGATGGGCCGTCCAAAGCCGTCGATGTAGCTGACCGTTACACGGATCCGGCTTGGTGCTGGCGCAGTGCCTTCGCCATCGTGCGCGTGTTGCTCGCGCTCCAGATGAATACTGCGCGGAGGGCCATCACCCCGGTCGAACGCCTCGAGGTCATAGAAAAGGAAGCGACTGGCGTTTTGGAGGAAACGTGCCGGATTTGCCAGGACATCTGCGGCAGTGTGGCCAACTTGGATGGCGTACGTGGCGAGATTGTCAGCACCCACTGGATGAGGATTGCCGTCGCTGCCTAGCTGCTGCCCGCGAACACCGGTCACGGCTGTAACGCCGAGCGGGTCGTACAAGGTCTCGGAGAGGTTGTCGTTGGCGTCTTTGACTTGTGCCGAGGCAAGCACCTGGTAGTCCGGACTACTCTCAACTCGGTTGCCAAAAACGTCCTCGACCGCAGTGACCAGCAGGGAATGCGCATCAAAGGTAAAGGTCTGTCGATTACCGCTAGGATTCGACTCCTCTGCCAGACGATAGAACGCGGGAGCACCGTGATACCGATACATCGTATCGTCCGCCCACCAGTACCCATCCGCATTGTGATAGTGACCGTCGCCGGACAGCAATGCGCCGGTGACGCGGCCGCTAAATGCCGCTGCAACCCCAGCGTCCGGAAGCACAGCCCGCTCCACATGATGCAGCAGAGCCACGGCACCGACCTGGCCGGCGGGAAGCGCGGCCGTGAGCGCATCGTTCCAGAAGATGTTTCGGCGCACGGTGATGAGACGTGCTTGGGGAGCAGCACCACCCGGTACCTCATGAAACGCGAGCACGTTCGCCAACACGCCCGCGAGTTGCGCTAGGAGATCTTCGCGCAAGAACGCGCCGTTCTCTCCCGGGGTCAGACCGGTCAGGGCGTACCGTTGCTCCTCAGTTTCAACTCCAACTTCGAAACGGGCGGGCGTATCGATGTTTATGTAGGTGCGCTGCAGGAGCTCAGGGTGCAGTAGACGCTGTTCCGGGTGGACAATGGGGCCGACCGCCCGCCTTGGGTATGCCAGCGTCACTCGCTTGCCGACGTTTCCGTAGGCATCGGTCTCGACGAGCAGGTCATGAGTGACGCGCGGATCGTTAGGGTCCTGCTCGTACTCGTGGCTGAGGAGCTCGCTCTGCAGGAGGGTGAACACGCCGTCACGTTCTGTCTCGATCGGTTGCAGGCGGCGGATGCGGTAGCCGAACTCCGTCGTTCGCAATGGATGGGGCTCACGTGTGCCATCTGGTCGGAGGGTGTAGAACTCCTGACGCCACTGCACACCGGCGAGCGCTTTAAACGCATCCAGTTGTTCTTCGGAGGACAGATCCGAAATTCCCTCAATGGCTGGAGTGGGGAGTCGCACGGCCAAGGCATCTTGGCTATAGAAATCCGTTGCCCGCTTGGCGAAGCCGTTGTCGATACCAGTGTGGTACCAACTGCGGACGAGCGACGGCGGCGCTACCTCCTCAGGAGCAACGGTGCCGGTGGCACTGAGAAGATCGGTATCGTAGGTGTCCACGAGTCCAAAGCCGACGAAACGGCGCTCCTGGCCGTCGAAGTAGCCATCCCGGTATTCGTAGCGCGTGACCATTCTGGTGCCGCCAACATGATCGATGCCTTCGAGCCGGTCCACGACCATGGAATGACGTGGCAGCCGAGTGCGCCATGGACGGTCGCTCTTCTTGTCTCGCAGGTAATCGCGCGCCGACGACCGGTAGGCGATCCGCGTCTCGCGCCCGATGCTGTTCGACACGGACACGAGCATTCGCGGTGGCAGATTCCCCGTCAGCCGGAGGTACTGCAGTGCGTGGCCTTCGTGCGATGGAAGCGGCGTCGACCACACAAGGCATCGAGAACCGTCGCCAAGAAAGTCAACCACCTGGGCCGATGAAAGGTTGTCGATGTAGGGAAGATTGCCGAGCTGTACTTCGGAGCTGAAACGATTGCCACGTTGGTTGATCCAGTAACGGAGTTCCCCCTTACCAACATAGACGAGGCTAGCGGTGCCGCTTCCATCCAAATCAACCAGGCGAATCCGGGTGGCGTCCATTTCGCCGAAGTTGTCGATGACGGGGGCGCTCTCCATCACCACACCCGGCCCGAATTGCCCCCAGCCCAGGTGCGGCCAATACTCGACGCGCCCGCTCTCGATTCTGACCATGTCGGGCAGCCCATCGCCGGTCATGTCAGCAAAGAACGTGTGCAGCCTCTGAGACTGTGTGAGGGTCGGTGCTCCCCCAGTCGAAACATCAGGCTTTGCGAGTTCAATCGGTGAAGCGAAGCCATCGGCGCCTTCGGACGGGTACCAGACGAGGCGGTCGAGGTGATCGACGATCAGGTCGACATGGCCGTCGCCGTTGAGGTCCACCCATTGGACACGCGCGTTCGCGAGATCAGTTCGTGGGAGACCGCGCATAGCTTGGAAACCTTCCCACCGGTCACTGTTGCGGTCGCGTCGATATAGGCCCGCCTCTCGACCCTCAAACCCAACGAGGTTGATGTCGCCGTCATTATCGAAGTCGTATAACTGGAAGGCGGCCGAGACTGCGGCCGGCACTTCATCAACGATTGCTGTGGGCCCGAAGCGTCCGTCACCAAGGTTCTCTTTGAAGTACCAACTCTGATGCTGGCGGTGCAGAATGCCTGGCACGCCTTCGTTCTTGAGGTCGATCCACTGATACAAGATTCCATCCAGGCCCAAGGGTACGTTCTCGGCCGGCTCGGCGCTTGCGAAGGAGGAATCTGTTCGAGCTACGCTATAGCTCACTTTCAAAGGGGGCACCGCAAGGTCCGTCGTTGTGCCCGTCGCGAGGTCTTTGCGGTATCCCCGGAAGCGGATCGATTCGAGGACTGTGCCCGCAGGGTCTGCTCGATGTCCAAACTCAGTGGCCCCGACGAGGCAAGGTGTGCCGCCAAGCTCGGGAAAGCGATGGAACATCAAGATACGGCGGCACAGGCGATACGTTCGAAGTTCGAAGCCGGGCCGGTGGGTGGAAAACGGATCCGCTCGCACGCCCCATGAGGCGGCCGCATCAGAGGGTGTCGGGAGCCCTGCGCCGCCGTGCTCGCCATAATCGAAAACCACCTCAAATCGCCACTGGTTGGCGGGATCCAACGGCTGTGCGTGCGAAAGCAGTCGGCTGTTTCCGTACAGGATTCGCTTGAGATAGCGCTGCGCGAAACCACTCCCTGCGCGCAGGCGCCGACTCTCGAAGCTCAACGTTGGGTCGACGCCGACGCCATCCTCAGACTTGTACTCATAGATAATCGCGTTGCCCTTCGGATCGAACTGGGCTTCCAGCAACCATTGGAATGTCCGGTGAACTGGGTCGCTTGGATCAGCAATCCTCGTGGAGTTGTCGACGGCCTTACCGAAGACGGAGATGACGCCGTTCCTAGCGTAAGCCAGCCAGTGTTGTCGGCCCGTTGCCACATCGGTCCACTTTTCGAAACGTTCGAACGAACGCTCGACCTTGCTGCGGAATCGCTCGACTCGGTAAGTGCCTCGCTGCTCCACGATAGGAACCCACTGAGCGCCCTGCTTTCGGCGATGAGGCACAAGCTCCTGACCGCCTGCGTAGGAATAGCGATCACTGCCTGCCTGGTAGGTCGGCAGGCTACGGCTTGTGTCAACACCAATGCTTGGGATGCCAACCAGGAACCACCCTGCACCGAACGTTGAATTCCCTTCGCCGCTTCCGTATCCGAGCGCGAGTGTCGGGCCGAAAGACTCACGACCGGAAGTCGTCCTAATCGGCACAGACAGTCGTGCCGAGCCTGTGATGGCATTAACCTCGATCGTGTGCTCGACCGCGAGTTGCTCCAAGCTTGTTTCTCGAAACCCAATCATTCTAGGACCTATCCCTCGACTGTTTGCCGAGCACCGTGACGCAGCCGAGCTGCGCAAAGCCAGGGAATTTGCCGTACCAAGTGGAGGCGTTTTCTCGCAGAATCGATGGCAAGAAGCCATCAGTCCGGTTTGTGTGATTCATCCAGCGTTCGATGCACGCGACCGGCACGGTCATGGAACCGGCAGCGGTGACCTGATTCGCGGCAAACTTTTCACCCATGCCTAGATGGCACCAGCGCCCTTCGGGTAACACAATCGCGGGAGCCGAGACTTGAAATGGGTCTTTGGGAGACGCGGAGACGAATGGCGAGGTGATACTAGGGATGACTCTCTGCTGCGGCTGGCCGGTTGAAGGTCCGTCACGCCGAGGCTCTATCATTCCGTCTCTCCATCGGACAACGACCGGCCTTCTGCGCGGGCCTCTACACCACCTACGTATGAAATTAAACCTAGGTAATGGCTGATTTGTTCACATTTGCACGAAGAACTCTATTCCTGACTGGATCAATACAGGTACTCTGTTGGAAATTCGTTGGCGCGGGATCGTTTTGGGGGGAGTCGCCCACCGGCGGACGTCCGGGGCCTTCGGCCTTGGGATAGACCGGCTCGATCACAGCCACCAGGTGCGTCCACGGCACCATGCGATTCATCTCCTCGAGAAACCATTCCCGGCGGGTGGGCTTGCGATACTGTTCGAACGTCACCTCGGCAAATGTCTGTTGCGGCATGGATACGTCTCCCGTTCAGTGCTGCGCTATCCTTAGCACATCTCGCGAGGAGAAAAAATCAGACCTTCCCTAGAAAAAGCCGGCAGTCAGTTCGGTTACCAGCAAGATCGATGCTACGGTGTCAGTACGCATGCAACAACGCGATCGCACATTCCAAACGAAGGAGACACCTCTCATATGGCTGGGTCAGATATGGTTGAGAATGGTCTACACGTGTACTAGTGTGACGCAGCTGAATCTGATTTGATACACAAGCTGTATCTGATCAGATTCACTCATAAGCGATTACGGCGATGAATTCCAATCGATGGATCACGAGCCAATTTCGGAGTCCTTCTGATGGGATCGGGACCTGGTTCAAATCCTAGCGACACGCGCTGTATCTAGAGTTCTGATCGCAATGACGTACTGGTCTGACACACAAGTCCGTCAATTTCTCCAGTAATTAATCACAAGTGTTTTATGGATTGGTCGAATCGATTACCTTGGTTTCTGGTGTGGTATTGGATTTGCTCAGGAGAGTCAGGAATAGCTAACATGGTTCCTTTAACCACGAGGGAGGAGTTATGGCAAAGAAAGCAACACG
>JAIBBE010000079.1 GCA_019694835.1 Fimbriimonadaceae bacterium
GGGGCGCGGCTTCCGACCGGAATTCTGCGTGAATCGGATTTCCGTCGATGCGGAGAACCCGTCATACGAACCTTGAGTGGCCAGGGCCGGGATCGAACCGGCGACCTTCCGCTTTTCAGGCGGACGGGAAAGCCACTGACCTGCGGTTTATGTAAGTCTGTGCGTCGTATGCGCCGCATTGAGCTGCGCTGACGTATTCAGTCAGTCCGACGAACGGACATAAACCGGACACGGTGCATGCGCTCCTGACCAGGAGCTTCGACGCTGCCGTTTGCGTTGCGGGCGGCATCGGGGGCTCCGGGGAGCAGGCACCCCGATGCCCAGCATCGCATCATCAGCCACTGACTCGACACCATCGGCAGGCTCGACTTTTGCATCTGATGGCCCGATACGAAGGCCCGGTTCTTCGGCTGCCTCGGTGGACGGGAGGTCGCGAGCGCCCGAGGCCGCCAGGCCGCAGGGCGGGAGAGCGACAGCGGTCGGCCGTATGTCGACCGAGGCACCCGGCCTCAACCCGGCCGCGGCCGGCGGGCTTGTTATATGTGCCGAAAATGTCCGCGAGTCGGTCGACGACGGTATCGCGACGGGCGAGCTGCGGGCGATCGACGCATTGGGGCTGCGGTTCCCGAGTCCCGAGATGGTCACCGCGGCCGCGGCCCTGTTCGAACCGGCGGCACCGTGGGCATCTGGTCCTGCGCGTCGCGGCGCCGAACCTGAGTCCGGACGGTTTCGCATATCCATCGGTCCTGGTGTTGTGCGGCTCGGGTGGACCAATCCTGTTCGCGCCGAGAAGGCCGCCGAACGGGCAGTCAGCCATCACCAACGGGATGTTGACGACGTGAAGTTCCATGTCAGAAAAGACCTCGAAGGCAACGTCGGGCACGGTGATCGGGCCGTCGGGTCTTCGATCCGACGGAGTCCTACGGAAAACGACCAGCCTGGTACTGGCGGTGTCATCACTGAGTGGTCCCGGAAATCACGGTCGGCGATGTGCCGCACCTTCGCCGAACTCGACTACAGCCCGCTGGTGGAATCCGGTCGCGTACCCGCCATGGTCACGCTCACCTACCCCGGCGGCTGGGAAGTCGTTGCGCCGGACGGAGCCAGTGTCAAGCGACACATAGTGTTGTGGCGCAAACGTTTTCAACGTGAGTACGGCGAGCAAGCACGCTACATCTGGAAGCTGGAGTTCCAGCGACGCGGTGCTCCGCACATTCACATGTGGATGGCGCCGCCGATCTCGCCGGGCCGCTCCGGTCGCGGCTTCGCTCAATGGCTGTCCGAGACGTGGGCTCAAGTTGTCGACCATCCCGACGTCGAGCAGAAGGCGCGGCACCTACTGGCCGGCACCGCCATCGACGTTCGTAACGGTCTGCGCGCCTGCGATCCGAAACGGTTGGCCATCTACTTCACCAAGCACTCATCACCAAACCTGCACGGCGACAAGGAATACCAACACATCGTGCCCGAACTCTGGCGGCAGCCTGGTCACGGCCCTGGCCGGTTCTGGGGTGTGTACGGTCTCAGGAAGGCCGTCGCGGTGGTCGAGGTCGCTCAGGACGCGTACCTGGCTGCTCGCCGGATAGTCCGGCGCTGGTCACGCAACCAGGCGGTGTACGGCGATACTTGCAGCCGCTTCCCAACGGTCGTGGTTCCACGTACCACCACGCGCCAAGTACCCCGCGTCAACCGCGGAACCGGCATCGTGGCGCATCGCCGAGTGCGGCGACGGCGAGTCATTTGCAACCAAGGCGGCTTGGCCGGCGGTTACGCGCTGGTGAACGACGGACCAGACTTCGCCTCCCTGCTTGCCCGCGCGATTGCTTATCACCGAGAAACGTGTTCCACGACGACGGCGCGTCGAACGCGAATTACATGACTGTTGTTTACTCTTGGCGAGAAGTGGAGAGCTTTGCAGGAAGAGAGGGCCATGTGCGCTCCGCAAGTGCCGACACCACCGATTCCGATGTGCAGTCGGAATCCCCCATCTACGTTGCGGTTGCCGTGCAGCGCCAGAGTGGCATGATGGTGAAGTCCGGTCGGAACCGAAAAGCACACGGGAGAAGGCCCTTGGTTGGTGACTCCAGCGTCGACTTGGTCGGTTCGCTGGGCCGCCCCGGCAGTTCCCTCCCTGGTGATCGCCGCATGCGCCGATCTGCGATGCGCGACCTTGCCAGCGATTCCTCATCTAAGTTGCAGGCAGCAAACTCAGCCAGGTTGCTGTCGCCCGCCCGGAAACCTACGAGATACGCAGTCGACTACAGCGGTCCTGCTGTTCGTCTATATGGTGATGGACCACGGGTCGAAGCCGGAGCATCTCAGCACGGCGGATCAATCGCGCTTTTGAAGGGGGGCGAATGCACGTCCAGGGGCATCCCACTAATCGTCACGATCGGCCACAGCGCGCAAAGAAGTTGCGCCGGGAGGACGTCGTCGATGCTCCTGTATGGGCAGGAACCCATGAGTTGGTTGTCGATATTGCAGTCGTCCTGCGGCAAGGGCGGGTCCATCTCAACAAAAAGCGGAGAAAGATCGCAAGAGATCTCGGATTGCGCAAGTACAACCAAGTTATCCTCGGGAGTTCGATCGACCCGAACCTTCGTGGGCGCCTACGCGTGCTTGGCGTCGGAGTCGATGTATATCGAATCCGTACGCCGTACCCAATGGCGGTCAAGTCTTCTGACTGGAGGTCAGAAGTGAGCGTCGACATCGAACCGATTCCCGAGCTCGGAGGAGCTTCTGTAGAGTTCAACAGAGGTGAATACCTCGAAGTATACGACGATGAGGCGGGCTTAAGCTCAGCGCAATGGTCGACATTCTCCTCGGTAGATGAGTTCGTAGCTCGCAGCATCGACGCCTTAGGCGTACCCGCGGAGGGTAAGAAAGCAGCCGTTAGGCTTGACGGGCCAAAACGCGAACTTCGCGAGTTCGCCGCTGATGATAAATCATTATTGAAGTACGTCCGTAACAATGCCCTCAAGATAGCGTTTTGCCGGGTCGACTTCGGGATTTATTCCATCCTTTGGAATGCAAACCCCGCTCCCGGACGCGAAAACGACGACAAGGCGGATAGCGGCCGCGGCGATGCCACCGGCGGGATCGTCTTCCGCACAGGCGACATAGGACCAGTCATCGTCACGATTGAAACCACTGGGACAGAAAACGTGAGAAACTACGTGGCGAAGGCGTTGCCCGATCTTGTTAAGGTGATTGCCAACTACACGTTGTAGCACCTCATGGGGTGTTCGAGCCTGCGGAAGGGCACTGAGTGGCGCGGAAAGCTTCTAGGTTCAAGCCAAAGTTTGTCGTCTCATCTACCCTGACTCCCGCGTCGATAGCCCTTGGAGGAGAGAGTTGTCACTCAGTCCGAGTGCTGGCTGAATACGCGCGGCCGTTTCGTTATGACCTTGCACTACACCTTCGAGGCGACTCAGCAGTGGACTATGAGGGGAAGAAAGCGCCAGACGGCGCACTCGTCTTCAATGTTCGGTCGGGCTTGACGTTGAACCTTGATAAAACTTTCGATGCAAAGCTCAAGCATCGCCCACAAAATGAACGCTGCGCGCAGCTTCCGCACGTAGCGGAAATTACTATTCATTGGGGTGACAAGACGGGGCGTACCGTGCCCTACGATGATCCCGATGCTCCGAACTATGACGAGTTCTACTGCGCGTAACATCGCGATGCATTTTGACCCAATCCTAGCCGCGCCATTCTTCACGTCAGCTCTGGTACAGGTGGCCGCCACACTGTTTTCAGGTATTGGCAACTTCTTTGCAGAAAATGAACTCAAGAAGATTTCGGCCAGCAAAGTAACTCCTCAGTACTCAGGTGTGGAATTAGACGTCCCGGACGGAACACAGAATGACGATATCCTGACTCCAGAACTCAAGCCGGAACGAATATCCACCGTCTATTCTTGGTCACGCGATGTAGCCATGCTGCTTACGAATGCAGTGCTCGTGACCGCTGCAATTTTTGCAACGTCAAGTAGGTCCGGTCCGGGTATGGGGATCTTATGTCTGATCTGGTGGATCGCCGTTATCGCCGCGGTGAGCTTAATCATCAAGAAAGGCGTTGAGTGGCACCGCGAGTTGCGGCTCAGGGTGTGGGAGTTTGGTCCTGCATCTCTTGCCATCATCATCTGCAACCTAGCCCTTGTGCCCCTCGTCGGGTTTGGCTTAGTCAAGTAGTTCAAGGTCTGCCCTAGGCATCAGCAATCCGCACGCTGCAGCAGACTCTCCACGTTGGCAGGACTTGATTCGTGCGTCCCTACCCTGCGTTAACGTGTCCGACAACAACATGACCATGCCCGGGTGGGTTGAGTAGCTCGCCGGGCCAAGGTACGAAGGGCGTTCACTATTAGATGACACTTCCCGACGACCATGGGCACACATTCACGTTGGGCTCGCTTCGCACGACAGCAAGTCACACGATCGGAATCCCTCACCTTATTGAGCTATTGCGAATCGTCCCTGCGGACGCGGACCACGAACGCTACCGAGAGGCCGTCGTCGAAGAGAACGTTCTCGGCCGCCCGACACTAACTGGGCGCC
>JAIBBE010000192.1 GCA_019694835.1 Fimbriimonadaceae bacterium
TCGGCCCGTGAGTCGCCGGTCATATTCTGGGCGACTGACTTCAGGAATCGGCTGTACCGGAGTCTGGCCTTGCGCTTCGCCTGGTCCAGAACCTCCGGTTGGGGTTCGGGAACGCAGGTCAGGAACAGGCGAGCCAGGCTGTCGGTGAGGGCGAAGACGGCTTGCTGGGTCGTATGAAGGGTCTGTACATCGCGCGAGACGCGATCAATGCTCGACGCAACCGCTCGCTCCGTCCGGTCCAGGGCCGTTTCGCCGCTGCGCAATTCGTTCTGAAGGGCGGCGCGGATGAAGGCCGTGACGTTGGCGAACCCGCGTTCCTCTGCTGCTTCGCGTACCTGAGCCATCAGGGATTCCGGAAGCCGAAGTTCGAACCTCTCACGAGTCTGCATGAAGTCTCAGACTTTCTCGGCATACGGCTTTCAGCCGTACGGCAGGCTAGCCTGTGCCGTATGGCCATACTACTTAGAACAGGCCGGTAACACAAGAGAAAAGCGCGCACCAGACGGCTTCCCCTTTATGTTCCACTACCAGCCTGTGTCGCTGTTTATCAGCTCTGGCCTGCGGTCGCGTGGGTTTACGGCACTGGGTGGCGTAAACGATGTGAGACTGCCTGAGAACTGGTGAGAATCGGTGAGAGATTGTGCAAGCTAGCTTGTATTGTCTGCCAGGCTTTGCTACAACTCGATCTGAGACGAGAACCGATGCAACACGACGCGATTCCTGCCTCCCCGAACCTCGACTCGCTCGCTCGCAATCGGCCGGCATGCAAACGGGCGCTGGTTCGGCTGCTGTGGCCTAAGATCAAGGCCTCGCTTGACGTCGGCCATACCGTTCGAGAGGTGCTGGACAAACTTCGACTGGACGGAATTGAACTGAGCTACCCGAGCCTGTGCAGGTATGTGGCTGAGTTTCGGCGGGGCGAGCCGGCGGCCGCAGAGCCCTCAACCGCGCAGCGATCGCAGGAGAAACCGCCTCGGTTGGAACAGCGGCCGCGGGACCCGCTTGCCAACGTTCGCCGCCTCACGCAGGAGAAGCCGCCCGGATTTCGCTATCCGGGCACGATGTCTGAAAAGGAGCTATTCGGAGAATGAAAACGACAACCTTAAACGGTGCGGTCGCCGGTCTTCCCGCCGCCGGGAGCGCGATGGCCACCGGCGCCGTACACTTCGTCTTGCAGGGTAAAGGGGGCGTCGGCAAGAGCTTCGTCGCCTCCATCCTCGGCCAGTACTTTCGTGAACGCAACCGGAACGCGCATTGCGTGGACACCGACCCGGTGAATCAGACCTTTGCTCAGTACCGCGACCTGGCTGTGCAGCGACTGGATCTGCTGGTGGATGGCGCGGTCGATCAGCGGGCGTTCGACGGCCTGGTCGAACGGCTGCTGATGGAGGATGGCCTGTTCGTCGTGGACAACGGCGCGTCCACATTTATTCCGATGTGGAACTATATCCTGGAGAATGACCTGGTTCACGTGCTGCGGGACTCCGGGAGGAACCTGTTTGTGCATAGCGTGATCACCGGCGGGCAGGCCTTAACGGATACGCTCACGGGATTTGCCAAGCTGGCAGAGACGACCCCGGACCAGAACATCGTGATCTGGGTGAACGAGTACTTCGGCAAGGTGGAGCGGGATGGGCGTCCGCTGAGCGAATTGCCGGTTTACCGCGACCATGTGGAGAAGATCTGGGGCTCGGTCGCGATCCCACGGAGGAATCGCGATACCTTTGGCCGCGATGTTGAGGATATGCTTCGGCGCAAGATGACGTTCCGGCAGGCGCTGGAAGGAAGCGACTTGCCGATCATGGTTCGTCAACGGCTCAAGGTCGTGCAGCGGGAGTTGTTCGAGCAGTTGGACGACCTGGTGATTTGAGGACGGCACAATGGATCGGAAACGTGTGATCGGCGAGGTTGCGGCCCGTCATGGGGTCCGCTTGGAGGAGGATGATCCGGCGTTCCTCCTGGTGACCATCGCTGAGATCGCGCTACGGGACGCACAGGTCGAGTTCGTGGATGCGGTTCGAAAGTCGATCGCCGACCACGAGGCGGCAGCCGAGCGTTTGCAGACACGGCTCGGAGTGACGCTCGGTGAGTTGATGCGTCGGCAATTGATTCACGGTGAGTCGCCCCGCACCAGATTCAGGCCAACCATGGCGGGGAGCGTCGTCGCTGTCGGCCTGCTGGTCGGACTGGTTTTGTTCATCGCTGGCTTTCTGCTTGGCGGGAGGTACTTGTGAGTTTTCGACCTTGGCTGATCCTGGCGTGCCTCTTCGGCCCCCGGTTCGGGGCAGCGCTGTTCGTAAGCTTCTACGCCGGCGGAATTGTGCTGCTGGCGGTGCTCATAGGTCTTGTGATGTCAATGACGCTTTGACTCGCTCCTGTAGTCCCAGTTCCCGTACTTTCCGCCGCCGATGGCGGTCGGGATCGACCCGTACAAGCCGACTTCTCAGGAAACGAATGGGGTCTCCTTACCGCCTACGAGCCCACCTCCCGGTACGGCAGCAGTGCAGCAAGTTTGGCACTGATCGGCTGGACCTCCGGGCACCTGAACCAGCCATAGGACCACTGCATTGGCCGCTGCGGGTCGAAGTAGTGGAAATAGAAGGCTGCCCTTCCGAACTGCAGCCCTTTCGCCCGCACTCTAGACCGCGAGCAAGAACCCGGCACCCATCCACGTCCAGCAGCGCCTCATCGTACGCGACCTGCCACGCTTTGCTCGGAGCCTGTTCCATCTCTTGGGTGAAATGGTCGAAGCGGAACCGCTCATCAGCGCCGCTCACCACGACATCGAACAACACCAACGGGATGCACCGTCCGATGTAGTCGAGCACCGAAGTAAATGTGTCGGAATAGGCATGGCCAACAAGGTAGAAATCTTGCAGGCTCTGGCGCGGTTCGCTGTCGAACCCGGGAACCCTGTACACGCCCAGAAGTTCTATCGCCGGCTCCATAACCAGCCTCAATTGTGCCCCAGCACCGGTTCTGGAGTTGTGGCGCCCGAAGTCGCTCGATGTCTTTCGCCGTCGGGGAGCCCGGGGGCTGCCGGTCACTACCGCGCGCGTGAACTGAGGACGTCGTACGCCTTCTTGAAAGTCCTTTCGATATACTGCGCCTGGCGTTTCTCAGTCCCCTTGTGTCGAAGATCTCTGGCGCAGAGAACGGCCCTGACCTCGGATTCCGGAGTACCGTGGGCCAAAGCGTAAACAGCGTACGCCAAGTCTATGCGGGTGTTGTCACCCCCATAGACGGGGTTGGCCCGAAATGACTCGATCGACTTCAGCCCGCTGCGGGTTCGATTTCGTTGGCTGGGACGTTGCGAAATCGCTTGTGGCACCCTGGCACGCTGAACTTTTGCAGCCACTTCCGCCAGGAACTGTTCGGATTGGGCGTATTGCTGACCGCTCGCCTCGATCAGACGAACGAACGGATAGCGACCGTCCGACTCCTGATACTTCTGCTTACGGTTGGTCAGGCCCGCTAATCTCCCGAAGTGTCGCCAGTCGGCGGCACCCTTGTCGCCGCCGAACTTCTCGGCGAGCGCTCGGGCGGTCGCCGTCGATTCCGCCTTCGGCAGAATGCGGCCGTGGTTCAGCCAGGCTTGGAAGTTGCCGGGCGAGGTTTCGACGACCACCGCCGGTTCGAAGCCTTCGGCCTTCATCCGTTGGACGGACGCGGCGGAGAGGTCATCGACCAGACTGAGCGGGTGCTCGCCTTTGGGCCGGATGTAGATGTTCCGACCCTGACTGTTCTGATACTTGAGCCAGCCGACCGATTTGAGCAACGTAGCCTTATCCCAAGTTCGGGGGAGCATTTCGGGTTCGTTTGGGCCTCCTTCGACCGCCGGCTTGTAGAGTCCCACCTCGAAGACCTCGACGCCCATGGCGTCTGCTTGCCGGGTCACGGCATCCAGCGTCAGGCGATTCATTTCGGTACCTCCTCGCGTTTTACGGTTGACAAGCGCACCGGAGTGCGTCGACAATCTAGCTTGTACAAGCTAGCATGAGCAGTCAAGCGGTAAACAGCCGGTCAGTTCTGGAATGCGCGGATCATCGTGCCCGGCTGGATGCGAAGCTCCGGCGGGAGCTAGGCGACTCCGTGCTGTCGGCTCTGAACGATCCCCAGACCGAAGACATCGTGCTGAACCCAGATGGCCGGTTGTGGGTGAAGCGGCAGGGGGACGGGTTTTCGTACGCGGGCGCGATGTTTGCGGCTCAGGCCCAGGCGGCGATTGGAACCATTGCAGCCCAGCGTGGGACCGTGGTGAACTACGACCGCCCGATCCTCGAGACGGAGTTGCCGATCGACGGGAGTCGTTTCGAAGGCATCGTGCCTCCTGTGGTTCGGCGACCATCCTTCGCTATCCGGCTTCGGCCCCGAAAGGTGTTCACACTGGAGGATTACGAGGCGGAGGAGATCCTGAGTTTGGCGGGAGATCCCCGGAATCAGCAGCGTCGTCGACGCTCCTTTTCCGAGACCGTCCGCGGCTTTAGCCAGGCGGAGGTCCTCCGGGCGGCGATACGACAGCGCAAAAACATTCTGATCGTCGGCTCAACCGGGTCAGGTAAGACCACGCTGGTGAATGCAGTTCTGGAGACCATTGCCCGAACTTCCCCGTGCGACCGGGTGGTGACGATCGAGGACACGATGGAGCTCCAGTGCCCGGTCGAGAACTATGTGGACCTCCGGGCGGTGGCTGGCGTGACCATGCTCGATTGCCTGCGCGCCTGCATGCGTCTGAAGCCGACCCGAATCGTGGTCGGCGAGGTTCGCGGGGCCGAAGCTCACGTGATGCTAAAGAGCTGGAACACCGGGCATCCCGGAGGCGTTGCGACGATTCACGCGAACGATGCGCTCAGTGGCCTGGTGCGGTTAGAGAGTCTCGTGGCTGAGGCGACTTCGGCTCCTCAGCAACCCCTTATCGGTGAAGCTGTCGATCTGGTGGTCTTCATCGACGCGGAATCGAGTTTGGCGGCTGGCCGGAAGGTGCGGGAGCTGCTGGTTGTGACCGGGTATGACGACGGTCGGTACCAGGTCGAGTATGTCTGACTGAATCCCTTTGGAGGTACGAATGAACTCACTTTTCAGGCGAGTCCTGCCGGTTCCCTTGCTGCCGCTCATGAGCCAGTCTGCCTGGGCGGGCGGCGGTGGCGGTGGTTTGCCGTGGGAGACGCCACTCAACATGGTTGCGCAGTCCTTGACCGGCCCGGTTGCGCTATCTATCTCGCTCATCGCGCTGATGGTGGCCGGCGGAACGCTCGTCTTCGGCGGTGAACTGAGCGAGTTTGCGCGCCGCTCCTGCGTGGCGGTACTGGCAATCGCCTTTCTGGTACTCGGGGCCGGGTTCATGACCAGCCTGTTCGGCGTCGGCGGGGCATCGGTGATTTAGGAGGCCTTATGGAAAAGCCGCGGGAGGTTGTGATTCACCAAAGCGCCAATCGGCCGCACCTGCTGCTTGGCGGAGACCGGGAACTTGTGCTGTTCGCGGCCCTGCTCTCGGCAATGCTGATCTTTGCACTGGTGACATGGTGGGCCGTTGCCACGGGCATCGGGCTTTGGTTCCTGTCAGTTGCTGTACTGAGCCGCATGGGAAAGGCCGATCCCCTCCTCCGGCGCGTCTATCTACGCCACCTGCGGTACCGGCCGTTCTATCCCGCAAAGGGCGGGGTCCACGGTCGACCGGTCACAACACCTCGAAGTTGGAGGTAGGAAGCATGCAGATAACCGAACACCGAACGGGAATACGCGGCCTTGCCGACCTACTGCTCTACGACTCCATGATCGACGATGGTGTGCTTCTGCTTCAGGACGGAGCGCTGCTCGCTGCCTGGAGCTTCCGGGGGCCGGACATGGCGTCGTCAACGCACGCCGAAATGGCGGCGCTCAGTGCTCGGTTAAACACCGTGCTGCGGTTGGGCAGCGGTTGGATGATTCAATGCGATGCGGTTCGCACGCAAGCCCCCGGGTATCCGAGGGCAGGCGCGTTCCCGGATCCTGTGACTGCCCTGATCGACGATGAACGCCGTGAGCAATTCATGGCGGAGGGCGTCCATTTCGAAAGCGAGTACTTCCTCGCGCTCACCTACCTGCCCCCTGAACAAACCGAGGAGCGGGCGAAAGGGTTCCTGTTCGATGGTCAGCGGCAGTTCAAGTCGGGTGCACAGAAGGCGCTGGATTACTTCAAGAGCCGAGTGGCCTCGTTCGAAGACCTTTTCAGCTCTCTTTTTCAGGTTCGACGGCTGCGAGCGAAAAGCTTCGTCGACGACGCGGGCTTCCCGCAGACCCATGATGGCCTTCTTCGGTACGTGCATCGCTGTGTCACCATGATTGACCACCCGATTGCGTTACCCGAGGTTCCGGCCTATCTATGTGACGTTCTTGGCTCGCAGGACCTGGTCGGAGGTATCGCCCCGAAAATAGGGGACAAGCACCTCCGGGTGGTCGCGATTGACGGATTTCCTCGCCTTAGCTTCCCCGGTATTCTGGGGGCGCTCGACAACCTCGCGATTGAATACCGCTGGCACACCCGAGCTATCCTGCTGGACCCTGAGGAAGCGCGTGGGCTGCTCGACAAGACGCGCCGGAAGTGGCGGTCCAAGATCCGCGGCTGGAAGGATCAATTGTTCCGGACGGAAACCGGGCCTGTAAACCTGTTCGCCCAGGAGATGGCGGCTGACGCTGAAGAGGCAATGAGCGTCGCGGCCTCCGGTGATGTCCACTTCTGTCTGTACACGACGCTGATCCTTTGCTTCGATCACGACGAAGCTCGGCTGGACGAGTCTGCTGCACTCGTAGTCAAGACGGTTCAGAATCTTGGGTTCGCGTGTAGGGTCGAGTCGGTCAATGCGCTCGATGCCTGGCGCGGAAGTCTGCCGGGAGACGGGTATCGAAATGCTCGACGCGTCATCCTGCACACGCTGAATCTAGCCGACATGATGCCGATCACGGCTGTCTGGGCTGGCTCGAAGGCGAATCCATCACCGCTGATGCCGCGGGGCAGCCCTCCGCTCATGTACGCGGCCACGACGGGCGCTACGCCCTTCCGAGTGAACCTTCACGTGGGCGACCTTGGGCACACTCTTATGGTCGGGCCTCCCGGCGCGGGCAAGTCCACGTTCCTGGGAGCTCTTGCGGCGCAGTGGCTCCGGTATCCGCGCGCCCAGGTATTTGCGTTCGACAAGGGATACTCGCTCCTCGCCCTGACCGCTGCAGCCGGCGGCGAGTTCTACGACATCGGCGGAGAAAAGACGCACTGGGCGTTCTGCCCCCTTAAGGAGATCGACACGCCGTCAGATGTCGCATGGGCGGTCGATTGGCTCGAAGGGCTCTGCACGCTTCAGGACTTCAAGGTGACTCCCCGCGAGCGCAACGCCCTCGCTAATGCCGTGCTGCTTCTTCAGCACTCGCCGACGCGTACACTTACCGAGCTATCAGCGAACGTTCAGGACACCGAGATACGCGAGGCGCTTCAGTACTACACGCTCGCCGGCGCTATGGGACACCTGCTGGATGCCGACGAGGACATGCTCGGCAAGGGTCGGTTCCTAACTTTTGAGACCGAGCATCTGATGAACCTCGGCGAGAAGGCTGTCGTCGCGGTGCTGCTGTATTTGTTTCGCAGGATCGAGAAGAGGCTGGATGGATCGCCGACTCTGGTGCCGTTGGATGAGGCATGGGTCTACCTCCGGCATCCGCTCTTTCGTGAGCGGGTGCGGGATTGGTTGAAGACGCTGCGCAAGTTCAACGGCGCGGTCCTGCTGGCGACTCAGAACCTATCCGATATCTTCAACAGCCCGATCCGGGACGTGGTTCTGGAGTCCTGCCCGACGAAGATCCTTCTGCCGAATGCGGAAGCGGTGAACCCGGCCTCACGCCAGTTCTACGAGTCCATCGGCCTCAATGAACGCGAAATCGAGATGGTTCAGAAGAGCATCCCGAAGCGCCAGTATTACGTCGTCTCGCCTGTTGGCAGGCGGATGATCACCCTGGGCCTGGGTGGGGTAGCGCTCTCCTTCGTGGGAGTGAACGGGCGCGAGGAGCGAACGACGTTGGAAGAGGTCATCGATCGGTTCGGCGCCAGTTGGCCGGCCGAGTGGCTGCGAATGCGTGGCTTGTCAGACTGGGCAGAATACCTGGAACAGAAATTGAAGGAGGGTGGAAGCGCTTTATGACTCGAAGAGGTTTGCTGCTGATGCTTGGTGGTGCCGCCATACCCACGAGTGGCCGTGCCGGCGTTCTTGTGGGACTCGCAACGGAGTGGACGCAACTCATGAACAACCTCCAACTCGTAAACGGATACATCCGCCAGGGTGAGGAGCTTAGGCAGAAGATCCTGATGGTGACGGATATGGCGAGGAACGCCGCGGAGTTGCCCATGCAGATCTTCGCCCCAATTATGGAGGACCTGAACGGCCTGAAGTCGATCGTGCAAAGCGGTAGGGCCCTGGCGTATTCGATGGCGAATCTCGATGCGGAGTTCAGCAACCGCTTCCGCGGCTACGGCTATCGCGCGCGCACCTGGTTTCGAGACTATCGCGATTGGTCGCAAACCAGTCTCGACACAACGCTCGGGGCATTGCGCGCGGCGGGATTGCAGAGTCAACAGATGCAAAGTGAGGAGGCCGTCCTGTCTGCTTTGCGAAACATGGCGCGGAGCAGCGACGGCCGAATGAAGGCTCTGCAGGTGGCGAACCAGATTCTCGAACAGCAGGTGCAACAACTCATGAAGCTGCGGCAACTCATGATGGCTGATCTGCAGAGCAAGCAGGCTTATCAGGCTGCCCAAATTCAGAAACAGGCTGCCGAAGAGGCAGGTACAGAGCGCTACTTCAAGTTCGACGGTCGCGCTGGAGATGGCCGCGGCTTTGAAGCCGGCAGACGATGATGGAGGAATGAGACGCACGTGCCTTCTGCTATCTGTTATTTTGCTGGCGGGCTGTACGCAGGAGCGTCCCAGTGAGATCGTGCAGCGCGTTCAGAACGCCGGTGCCGGAGATGTTCGTTCGGCTTCTCAGGAGTCGTTGGAGCAGTGGTTCCGTCAGCACCGAGATCTTGCGAACGACATCAAGGGTCGATGCGCGCCTATTCAACCAACTGCCCCTGCCACCTGGGGCGACAGCACCGAGGGACGGGTCTGCAAAGCGGCAAGCGTGGCTTCGGTTTTCCAGTTCACGCCCCGCAAAGGCGACGGGCGCGGATTCGAGGCAGGCAAGTAACCCACCGGTCGTCCGGCCACTGGCTCTCTTCGCGGTGTTCGGCTTTCTTTTCCTGCTAACGTCCGAGTCGGCGTTCGCGCAAACGTCGCCGAGTGCGATGTTGGACCAATACCGGGCCGTTCGCGGCACTTGGCTTTCGACAGCGGCGACCTACGCGAATCGTCTGTTCGGTCTCCTGGCGCTGATTGAGTTCGCATGGACGGGCGCGATCCTTGTGCTGGAGCGGACTGACCTTCAAGGTTGGACGGCCGCGCTGATCCGAAAGATGATGTTCATCGGCGCGTTCTTTGCGTTGCTGAACTTCGGTGCTGATTGGATCCCACGCATTATCGAGAGCTTTCAGATCGTGGGACAATCCGCGTCCGGCTTGTCGTCGTTGGCGCCGACCGACGTTCTCGTCCGCGGACTGAACATCGCTGGCAACCTGCTCACAGGGGCTGCGAACTCCGGCTGGATGAGCTCCTTTGGGACGGCTCTCGCGCTTGTCTTCGCTGCACTCTTGGCATTCCTGGCTTTTCTGGGGCTGACCATTCAGCTTGTTGTCACACTGGTCGAGAGCTACCTGGTAGTCGGCGCGGGGTTCATCTTCCTTGGCTTTGGCGGCTCACGGTGGACGGCTCCGTACGTCGAGCGGTACATCTCATTTGCCGTGTCAACCGGTGTGAAGGTGATGGTGCTCTACCTCCTACTAGGGGCGGGGATGGCCCTAACCAACACCTGGGAAGGCGCGGCCATGGCTATCCCCACAAGCGCATCTCCAGCGATTGATGCTCTCGATATCGCGTCATCGGCTGTAATCCTCCTGATGATCTGCTGGAATGCGCCTAAGCTGGCCGCGAGCGTTCTGGGCGGATCGCCCTCGTTCACCGGAGGCGATGCGGTGAGCACTGCCGGCGGATTGGCTCAGGGAGCCCTACTGGTAGGCGCTGCTGCAGCGGGAGGCGTTGCGCTCGGAGCCAAGATGCTGGCGGCGAAGGGCGGGGCGATGGGCACCAGTCAAGCCGCCGGACTTGGCTCGGGAGGTTCATCGGCTGGCTGGTTTGGTGGCGGGTCTGGGCCTCCTGGGCCTGGCGGAGTGAACTGTCCTCCTCCTGGAGGCGGACCTCAGCCTCGTGGCGGCGGCGGAGGTGCTGCAGCCTCCCTTGGAGCCAACGGGCACCTCGCTCCGCCCTCGAATGGGGGTTCGACTCAGGCCGGTGACAGCGCGCAGCGACCCGTGGAACCGGCGACTTCGGAATCGAGCGGTTCGGCGAGCGAGTCGAGTTCCCGCCAACGGAACGACGCTTCGTCGCACGCAAGCCGTCCGGATGTCTCAGACGCATCGCGTCAGGTGAGCCCACCCAGTGCGGAATCGCGACGCGGGCGCCCGGGGCGCATGGCTCAAGCGAGCGATGCCTCAAGTGAACTTTCGCGGCGACTGGCCGTGGGGACACAGTTCGTGCGCATGGCTCGCTCCGCCATTCCGCCGGATCACGCTCCGCATAGCGCGCCGCCCGCGCTGCGAACGGAAGGTGAAGAGTGACAAGGAGAGGCAACGTGGCTTCAGAAGCAGTACAGCGGCTTGTTACGGTCGATACGCCCGAGATCGAGAGCGTGAACGAGGCCGCCCCAAGAACAACGAAACCGGAAACGGGTTTGAATCCGTATATCGCAGCCAGGCGTGAGTGGGACGAACGCTATGGTGACCTGATTTCCCGCGCGAGGAACTGGCGCTTGGCTGCCTTCCTCGCGCTCGGTATCGCCGTGATCGAGACCGGTGGTCTGATTGCCCTGTCGATGCGCTCGAAGGTGGTGCCGTTCGTGGTCGCCGTGGATAGCCTGGATCGGGTGGTCGCTTCCGGCACAGCCGATCAGGTATCCGCCGCGGATGACCGGCTCAAACGAGCCGCGCTGGTGCAGTGGGTCAGCGACTGGCGAGTTGTCACGACAGACGGCGTTGCGCAGCGAAAGGCGATTGACCGCGTGTACTCGATGATCGGCCGAGGAACTCCGGCCCAGGTTCAGGTGAGCGAATACTACCGAAACGATCCGCCATACAAGCGGGCGCAAACCCAGATGGTGAGCGTGGATGTGAACGCGGTCTATTCGAGCAGCGACAAGACATGGGAACTGGAATGGGTCGAAGTCGCTCGCGGCCTTACGGGAGATGTGCAGTCGGAGCAGCGCTGGAAAGGCTCGTTCACGGTGGCCGTAAATCCCCCATCCGATGAGCGACTGGCCCGTGTGAATCCTCTCGGACTGTATGTCACGAGTTTAAGTTGGTCGAAGGTGCTGTGAGAGGTGGAACAACAATGATCAGACGATTTCTTGGCCTCACCGCGATGGCTCTCAGCATTGCGGTCGTGCAGGTCTCCGCTCAGAAGAAAGACGGCCGAACGCCGCCCGTGGTCAAGCGACGTCCGCCTGGTCAACCTGCACCCAAGGCAGCGGTTCCGAACCCTGAACAGTATCCCTTCGGTCAGCTCATCCAGACGCTCAGCTCTGACTCGGTCTCAACTGGGACCCTTCCGGGCAGCTCTGCCGTCGCCGCACCGACAGCGGGATCTAGGTCGGACGTACCGGCCGACTATCGACCGGCCAAGGACATCGCGCTTCCGACAGCTGCCCAATCCGCCCTGACGGTCGCCAAAGGCTGGATGGCCGAGAAGCAGGCCCCCGCGCCGGGTGCTGATGGCCGCGTCCTGTACACCTATGGCGCTGGCATGCCGACGGTAGTGTGCGCACCGATGCGTGTCTGCGTCGTCGAGCTCGAGGCAGGCGAGCATCTTTCCGGCGAGCCGCACGTCGGCGATTCGGTGCGGTGGGTGATCTCCCCGGCTCTGGCTGGGAGCGGCAGGCAGGAGACACCGATGCTGGTGATCAAGCCGAAGCAGGCAGGTCTCGACACGACGCTGCTGATTACGACGGATCGGCGAGCGTACTACTTGCGGCTCGTTTCCAAACCCGACGACTATCTTGCGCGCGTTGCCTTCGCCTATCCGGAAGAGGAAGTGAACCGGTGGAAGGCCCACATGGTGGAACAGGAGGCAAGACGTAAGGAGGAGTTCGAGGCTTCTCAGATCACTCCAGTGGAATCCATCGAGGCGCTCTATTTCGACTACCGGATTATTGGTGGGGATCAGAACATGCGCCCGATCCGCGTGGTGGACGATGGCAGAAAGACGTATCTGCAAATGACACCGAATGCCGCGGCCCGCGAGTTGCCCACGTTGGTGATCGTGGGGCCGAAGGGACCGGAGATGGTGAACTACCGGGTGAAGGGCGACATGTACGTCGTCGACCGGCTGTTTGAACGCGGGGCTTTGATCCTGGGAGCTGGCAAGCAGGCTCGCAAGGCAGAGATTGTTCGAGGGACGTTCAAGGGCAAGGTCAAGGGGGACCCCTACACGCGGCCGGAGGGGCGGAAATGAAGGACATCCACTCGCCCAGTGGCATTGACCTCTATCCGGAGCCACCCAACCCGGTTCGGCTGAGCAGGCGGGCCGGCATCATCGGTCTTGTGATCGTAACTGCCGTAGTCGCGCTGGTGGGGTACGGCATTGCGACTCGACGGCAACGGACGGCTGCTGCAATCGAGCGGTCGGATCCTTCGAAACTGACGGCCGCAAGTGAGGCAGGAAGAGTGATCGCAGCGGAGGTGCCGGTGCGGGGCATCAGTTTGACGGCTACTCCACCGATTGCCGCTGAACAGCAGCTTGAGGCGCCAGAGCAACCGCCTTCCAAAGCGGTGTCTCCAGGTGGTGCTGCCCCGATGCGCCAGTATGCGCAGGTTCCGCCTCCACCGCCCGTCCGGGAATTAAGCCCCGAGGAAAAGGCGTTGGCGGCCGCCTATCGCCAGGAACTCGAGGCGCTGGCGGCGCCTACTGCTACAGGCGGTGGGTCCTACGCGGCTCCGCGGATCGGCGGCAGCGCGCTCCCAAGCCGCGAAGGCGACATCGAACAAATGAGGGCGCTTCTTCAGGCAATGCAAGGTCCGGCCGGGCAGCGGGCGGCGGTCGACATTGCTGGCGTGAGCAATGCGATCCGATCAAGTGCAGCCGGTGGCGACTCGAACAATGACGACTATGAGGAGCAGAACATGCAGGACCGGAAGTCCGCATTTCTGGCGAGTGCTCGTGCGGATTCGAAAGACAACTACACGAAAGCATCACGTCTGCGGCCGCTCAGCAAGTTCGAGATCAAAGCCGGTTGGGATATCCCGGCTGTGCTTGAGCAGGCGCTGAACTCCGATCTTCCTGGTGAAATCCGCGCTTTGGTTAGGGAGAACGTGTACGACACCGCTTCCGGGAACTACCTGCTGATTCCACAAGGCTCACGACTCGTGGGCATCTATGATTCCCGCATCGCGTACGCGCAGGATGCGGTTACCGTCGTTTGGAAACGTGTCATCTTCCCGGACGGCTCGTCCATCAACCTCGAAGGAATGGCCGGGCAAGACGCTCAAGGACGCGCCGGATTGCGGCATGACGTGGACAACCACTATCGACGACTGATCGGCTTCGCTCTCCTGACCAGCGGCTTTAGCGCGGCGTTCCGCCTTTCGCAGTCGAGTCGGGGTAGCGTGTTGGGGTATCCATCCGCCGCAGAAACCGCAGGAAGTGCCGTGGGATCGGAACTATCCAGGCTGGGCGCCGACGTTACCCGCCGGAACCTGAATGTCCAGCCGACGATCAAGGTGCCGGTGGGTTTCCGCTTCAACGTTCGGGTGAACCGGGACCTGCTCTTCGAGGGGCCGTACCGTCCTTACCGAATGTAAGGTGTTGACTCGGTTTCCGCGCGCAACTGATTGATGTTACGGTATGTCTTGTACGATCTACATCACTCGGTGGTGCAGCGGAGCCTATGGAATCGCGATTTGTCCGTCTGGAAAGCGGGTCGGGGAAGCCGACTAAGAAGAAGAGCGCGGGTGCCGTCGAGCATACCCTGAAGCTGGCAATCCGTCTGAACGAGGGCGTGAATGACGCTTTGCGCGGACTGATCCGGTATCGTGGCGATCTGTCGGCGATGGCGATTGAGGCGCTCACGACCGTCGATCTGGGCACCGTCACTCTGGTCAGCGTTGAGGAGAAGATGGTGCGCGACACGACCATAACAATTCCGAGGGTCGTTCATAAAAAGCTGAAGAAGATTTCGACGGAGCGTGAAACTTCGATGAACATCCTTGTCAACACGGCGCTCGCGCACTGGTTGGCCCAGAAGGGCGCACTGAGATTGCGATAGGAGTGGGTCATGAGCCGGGCGAGGATAAGGCGGTGGGATCTTGTCGTTGGTGCCCTGGCCTCGCTCATTGCGCTCGCGGGACTGGTCGTCAGCATCGCCCTGCGGAACACTACCTCTGTGGGTGGGTCGATCGACCTGGCGTCGCAGAAGACATTGGCGGCCCTCGCGGGCATGTTCCTGACGCTAGTTCTGGTGAAGGCGGGCATCCGTTACTGCGGAAGCGACCGCGCAATTTGTCTACAGAGCCTGGACAATTGGTTCCGGAGCCGTCGAGGACGGGACTAAAGTCGCGGCGTGGACACTCACTCCGCCGGCGGCCGTTATCAATCTAGGAAGAGCCTGCAGTATCGGTCTCAGATCGTCTTGCCATTCCTCGAAGCGTTATGCAGCACCTAACAGGCACATCCGGGCACGTGAGCCGCGACCACGGCTTGAACGGGATTGCCGCCCAAGTTGATGATGATGGCGATCAGCGTCGTATCCTGATCGGGCCTATACTCCAGCGAGTGCTGACGGGCATGCCGGAGCGCAAGGATGCAGTCGCCGGGGTGCTCGGACTGTAAGCCACCATCAACCCACTCGTCGTACGCGCTCTCATCACAGAGAACAAGATCTACTTCATGAGAAGCACTGAGACTGAACGATAACTTCTGACCGCCGCTGATCTCAAACACGTAAGGCAACTCATCGCAAGGGCCGACGCTAATGACCTCGCAGATGCCGGGCGCCAGTTCGATGTCCGGCAGTACCGGCTCCATTTCCTGCCGAAATTCCGATAGAACGTGATTCGTATTGAACGCCATCGCTGGCCCTCCCTACATGACTGAACGCTGCGTGAGCATTTAAACTTACGCCTAGTTGAAAAATTGGCAACTCGGTCTATACTGGTCCGGTCGGGCTCGTTCGAGCGTAGAGGTGAGCTGTATACACCATGAAGTCGCGCAACAAGATCCCGCTGGTCGGCCCTGATGGCCACCCTTTGCCCGAGCGCATCCAGCGAGTCCTCCAGGACCTACTCCCCAGGTTCAATCGCTGGTTCCCCATGGTCCGCGATGAAGCCGTTGTGACCGGCCTGTTTGAACGTGCAGGCGAGCGGATCGTGGATAAGGAGCGACGTGACGGCCCGATCGTAAGGTTGCATGGATTCGCGTGGACGGTTCTCAAGAACCTCATGACCTCGGAGATCCGCAGTTCGCGGATGAGAGTCGAGATGGGGTCGATTGGGTCCGTGGAGGGTGAGATTCTGATGGCAAGAGTGAAAACCGATCAGGACGAGTCGCACGCAATCGAACAGCGGCTCGCAATCGATCAGGCCCTGCAGCAAGTGACGGACCTAGAGCGCCGGGTGACGATGCTCAAGACTGCTCAATTCACGTCGGAAGAAATTGCGCGTGAACTGAAAACCACCCCCGCGGCCGTAGACCAAGTTTACTTCCGCGCGAGGCACAAACTGCGGAAGCTGCTCAATCAGGAACGGATGGATCGGTGAAGGCCGACGCAAAGCTCCCAGCGGATCGGAATCTATAATGGCAGAGATCATTCCGAGCGGACAGGCAATCAGAAAGGCGGCGACGGCATCGATGGCCACCGACGATAGCGATCGGGATCGTACTCCGGCCGATCCAGAGGTCGACTGGTTCTTCGCGAACGCCAGCCCCAACCCTGCGCGCGTGGGATGCCTATCCGAGGACGAACTCGGGCTCCTCGCCCGAAGGAGCCGTCCGATCAGCGACGCCGGCTACGAGCATCTGGCACATTGCTCCCCCTGCTACCAACAGTTTCGACGCCTGCAGGCGCAGTCCTCTCTGTCTGGGAGTTCTCTGAAAGCCACTCGGCGTGTGGTTGCGATCGCCGCCGCAGTCGCCATGATGGCAGGGGCGGGTGGCCTGTACCTGTGGTCTACACACACCGACGGTGGGGCCGGCGCCGTCGTATCGTCTGGCCGGACGAATGCGGTGGCGGTTCTGGACTTGCGCGGCTTCCTGGTCACCCGAGGTACTGTCCCTGATGGTCGAGAGCCGTTTAAGTTGTCTCGCCACGACGCGGAGCTCAAGATCCTTCTTCCCGTCGGATTCGAGCCCGGGGACTACGAGTTGCGACTGATCGACGCCGGCCTTGCCGTGGCCGTTTTGGACGACAAAGCTGCTGCCGTCTTCCAGGATCAGACGGTCGCGATCCGCACAAGCGTTTCGTTGGGTAGGATGCAACCTGGCCGGTACCGGCTAGCCCTGCGGCGATCAGGTGAGGACTGGCACTTTTTCCCGACGATTTTGGAGTAACTCCCTGGCACAGGCGGCTAGGCGTGGCCCAAATGTGTGGCCCTTTTGAAGGGGCGTCCGTTAGAATGGGTCGAGGAAACCGGCCCGTCGGCTGGAGCAGTATCGATGTCAAACCGACCGGCCAAACGCGCCGTTACCGTCGCAGCCCTCAGTTCCGTAGCCTTCGTAGCTCTGGTTGCAGTCAACCGGCAATCTCCACCGCCACTCGCCGATGCGAACTCGTTCGATCACATCCAACGTCTGATCGGGCTCAACAACTGGGCTGACGCCGCCGAGGCTCTTCGCGCGCTCGAAGCTGGCGGCTTTGTCCCCGACAGTTCACGCGCTCGGATCCTATGCTCGGCAGTCAAACTGCGAGGTCGCGTGGAGTCAGGTCAACTGCAGTCCGCCGCTTCGGAACTTCGGCAATTGTTAGAGATGCCAGAGGCTAGGGCGGATGCCCGACTCAGGCTGATTGTGATGTCTGCCCTCGGCGACGTCCTCTTCCAGTTCGATCTTCAGGGTGCCGAAGCAGTCTGGCATCAGGTCTACCAAGTGGCGGACGAGGCGGGCGATTCGTTGTGGAAGTCACGGAGCGAGGGCGAACTTGGCGCAATCGCGTTCCTGAATGGGAACCTCAAACAGGCGGTGCGCCTGGTAGGCTCTACTGCTTTACGAGCCGAAACCAACGGCGACGTCGTCTCGCAGATCAAATCGAGCACCGCCCTCGGTGAAGGGCTTGCCAACTTCGGTCGCCAACCCGACGCCCTTCGGTTCTTTGACCGTGCGTTGCGGATCTACAGGTCGACGCCAGGCGCGTATTTCCCTTTCACGGCCTATGTCGGCAAGGCGCGATTGCTGGCAGAAACCGGACATCTGACGGAAGCGAGAGCGATGCTGGAGCAAGGCTTGGTCGAAGCACGGCAGAAGAACTTCCGAATACGCGAGACGCGGTTACTAGCTGCACTGGCAGCGCTCGAAGAGAAAGCTGGCAACCCAAAAGAGTCCTTTCGCTTGCTGCAGGAGGCGGCTAACCTGGCGGCTGCCGCCGGTATGTTCCGAATTGAATCCGATGTGACCACCAGCCTCGCCAATGTGGCTCTGAAAGTTCGCGGGCCCGATGGCGCCCTGCCCCTTGCGCAAAGGAGTGTGGACGCCGCCGAGCGTGCCGGCGATCTGTACGCGATGCCGCAAAAGTTAGCAGTTCTCGGGGAAGCCCTCTCGGCAGCGGGCGACACCGCCACTGCGGAAGCAACCTTTGAGCGGGCAACGCAGATGATCGAGGGCCTGCTCCAAGCTCTGGCCAACCCGAAGGACAAGAGCACACTGATTGGCACGATGGATCGCGTGTTCAGAGGGCATTTTCAACTTGCCGTCGAACGGCTGAAGGATCCTGAGAAGGCCTTCGCGATCCTGGAATCGGCGAGGGCCCGCGGCCTCATGGAGGCTCTACGCCACCGCCCTAGCTTGGGACCGAGATCCGAGTCGGAGGTGAGCCAAGATCTCGTGGCGTTACACCTGAAGCTGGGAACTGAGGTGGACCCTGAAAGTCGCCAGACCTTGATCGATCGTGTTTGGGAGACTGAAGTCCGGTCGTTTCGGGCCGTTGAGAATGTCTCGGCTGCAGCTGCACGCCCCGCGCCCGTTCGCCTTGGCGACCTTCAGCGGACTTTGCATGCTGATGAAGTAGTGATCCAGTACGTTCTTGGCGAAACCCGCTCCTATGCGCTCGAGATCGGCCGAGCCCGGGTTCAGGCGTATCCATTGCCATGCCGACGGGACATCGAATCCGCGGTTGATTCCTACGTTCACCTTGCAACGTCCCTCCAGAACACTCGGCAACTCGCCCAGGATTTATACGCCAAACTGTTGGCGCCCGTCTCTGGTACCCAACTGGCGAAGCGGCTCGTCATCATTCCCGATGGCAAGCTCCACGCGTTGCCGTTCGACAGCTTGATTGATGGTGATGGAAAGTTCTTGCTCTCACGCACCGTCGTCTCGTACGCTCCATCGGCGTCGGTCAACCTTTACCTCTCCCGAGTTCGTCGCATAGATGGGAAGGAGCCGAGGGCGCTGCTTGCGGTCGGAGGAGTGCGGTACACACCGTCTTCGCCAATACAGAAAATGAAGCTGGCTCTTCGAGGTGGAAGCCTTTTCGACGTTGGAGCTCCAACCGAACTGGCAGAACTGCCGGGTTCCGGGAAAGAGATCGCCCAAATTGCACCACTGCTGAACGGCGGAGTCGACACGCTGAGGGGCGATAGAGCGACGGAGTCCGCGTTGAAGGCTGCGGATCTTACCCAATACCGAGCCGTCCACTTCGCTGTCCACGCCAGTATCGACGAGCAGTTTCCGGATCGCTCGGCGCTTCGCCTGGCACGTGAACCGGCCTCCAAACAAGATGGACTCCTGCAGGCGCGCGAGGTGATCGGTCTGGTGCTGAGCGCAGAACTCGTAACGTTGTCGGCCTGTGATGCAGGAAGCGGGCGCGTCGAAGGGCTCGCCGGCTTGAACAGCCTGGTGCACGCCTTCCTCACGGCAGGCGCCCGGTCAGTCGTTGCGAGTACATGGCCGGCGGAAGACAGCGCGACGGCCGAGTTGATGCGGCTCTTCTATTCCCATTTGCGAGCAGGTGCTGACAAAGCGGAGGCGCTGACGCTTGCCAAGAAAGATCTGATCGCGAAGTATGGATCGAACGCCCAGCCCTTTATGTGGGCCGGCTTCCGACTGGTCGGCGATCCACATGGAACTCTTGAAGGAGAATGATGATGAAACAGATCGGCAAGGCCGAACGTGAAGCGATTTTGAAGAACGTCACCAGCACCGTCGAGAAGCGGTTCTACGATCCCAAGTTCGATGTGGCTTCGTGGAGGAGCAAGGTCGAGCAAGTCGGGCGACCTGCGGTGGGGGCCAGCCTGGACGAGTTCGTCTCTACGCTGGATCAGCTGGTTCACTCGGTGGGGACGTCCGATTCGGGGTTCTTCCACGAGAGCACGCGTAAGAAGGTGCCCAAGGGCATCGCCGCTCGCTTCCAGTACTGTCAGCCGAACGAGTGCGCCCCTGCCTACACGCAGGCGTCCGAAGCCGGCGACGTTTTCCTTTCGAAGCTGGCCGATGGCGTCGGCTGGCTGAAAGTGACCAAGTTCCCCGGCGCAGTGGGTATGGATATTGCGAAGCAGATCGATGATGCGATGGCGCAGTTGAGTGGCTGCAATCGGCTGATCATTGATCTTCGCGGGAACGCCGGAGGCGGGCTCGCGTTCCTCCGTGTGATGAGCTACTTGACGCCGGACCGTGTGCCGGTCGGCTACAGCGTGACGCGGGCTCGGGCTCAGGCGGGCTACACGAAGGAATCGTTGACCGTATTCGATCTAATCCCCAGCCGGAAGCTCGAGCTGTACCTATTGGCGCTGAAGTTCGGGTTCCGCGATGATTCCGTGGCGATCTTTACGGAGGGGCTCGGGCCAAAGCCGTTCCATGGACGCATCGCCATCGTTGTGGATGAGACAACTACCGGCGCCGGCGAGCGGATCGCGGCGTTCGCGAAGGAGCGCGGGCGGGCGACCATCGTGGGAACTCGAACCGCGGGTCGGCTGATCTGTTCAAGCACTTACAAAGTGGGGCATGGCTACTTCGTGCGGGTTCCGGCGCGGGCTTGGTATACGTGGGGCGGGGAGATGTTGGAAGGGCACGGCGTGCATCCAGACGTGGTTGCAGGGCAAAGCACCGGCGAGAGGGACCTCGCACTCGACGAGGCGTTATCGCTGGCACACGCTTAATCACGGGAGCGAGCGAAGAGGGACCAACTGCCGTTGCTGCGCAGTTGCGAGCATCTGCTTGATAAGCGGGAGGTCGACCAATGGTCTGAATCCCACGAACAAGTCGGGTGAACGATAGCGACTCTGTCCGCTTGGCTTGGAAAGTAACCACACTCCACGCTGGCCAACTGCGCCACGCGAATCGGGCTTCGTGAGACACCCGCCTGCCCCGTAATCTCTTTCCCAACCAAAGGGCAGTGCGTCTCCAGTCTTGGCGGGGCCTTTCACGACTTCCTTAACGACAATGTTGCCTCGCTCGTTCCAACCGTCCAGCCAAGGGAAGCGAAAGCTTGAATTCAGGGTACCGACAATGATTAAATCAGCGCGGGCTACATCGTTCGGCGACACGACGTCTTGCCCAAAAAGAGAGACCGCGACGAGGATGGCACCAAGTACTGACGGAGCATGCCGCATAGGTCCAGAGTAGCGCTGGTTTCCCCGCCTCAGGGGCGCGGTTCCTGGTTTCCCACAATTCGACAGGTTTCGGCCAACGACTACAGGACCGCTACTTGGATCTACAGGATATATAGAGAACGCACGCAAGGTCCCGACGGACCGCACGTAAAGTCCCGACGGACGGCCCTTCAGGAGCACGTAGAGTCCCGTGGACGCACGTCGATTCCAACAGGACTTTTCCACAGCGCACGTAAAGTCCCGTCGGTTTCTTGCGTTCGATAAGAGAGGGCGCTTCGTCGGCCTGCCGCGCACGTAAAGTCCCGTTGAACCCCACACTCGACCAGGGGCGCACGTAAAGTCCCGTCGCGGGCCGGCTTCATCTCGCTGGAGGTTTCATGCGATCCATTCTCCGTGTCTTCATCTTGTCCGGTCTGTTAGGGGCCGTCGCATTCGGCCAGTCGGCGGCCATCAATGGCCAGATCTCCGGGACGGTCACTGATCCGAGCGGTGCACCCGTAGCTGGGGCTCGGGTGGAAGCCGTCAATGCTGAAACTGGGTACCAGCAGGCGACCACGACAGCCGAGAGCGGCCAGTATCAGCTCCCGCTTCTCCCGTTGGGTGAGTACTCCGTCAGGGTTGACGCCCAGAAGTTCACGCCGCACCGGCGCACCGGGGTGGTGTTGAGCGCCGGAGCGGTCGCCACCATTGACGTCAGCCTCCAACTTCAAGGCGTCGCCACAGAGGTCCTCGTTGAGGGCGGCGCTCCGGTGGTGGACGTCGGGCGGACCGACGTGGGCAGCACGCTGTCGTCGAACGCCATCCAGAACCTGCCGCTGGTTTCGCGCAACCCGTACAACTTCATCCTGCAGCAGCCTGGCGTGAGCGGCCGGAGCAACACCGAGTTCGGCGTCCCCCGAAAGGTGAACGCGAACGGGTTCAACGGGCGGATCAACTACCAACTCGATGGCAGCAACAATGTGCAGAGCGATCGCGCGGGAATTCGGCTGCTGCCGATTTCGCAGACCTGGATTCAGGAGGTTCAGGCGGTCAGCAATGGCTTCGCGCCCGAGTTCGGCAACACTGTGGGAACCGTTTTCAATACGGTCACGAAGTCGGGCACGAACGCTTACCACGGCGAGGGTGCATACCTGTTCCGTCGAACACCCATGAGCGCCCGGCCGGCTTTGCTTCCCGAGAGTGCGCCGACGCCGGAGGTGAACGTCGATAGCTTCTTTGGCAATCTGGGCGGGCGGGTGATCCGAGACCGGCTGTTCTTCTTCGCGGGCGCGGAGCGGGTCACTCGGGACCTGCCGGCGCCAGTGACCGTTCCAGCCGCGACTCTCGCGCAACTGGGTCTTCCGAACAGCTTCGGCAACGCGATCCCTTTCCGGCAGAACGTCACGTTCTTTCTGGGCAAGGTAGATTGGCAGATCTCAGAGGCTCATCGCCTCTCGATGCGTTACAACGGCCACCGGAACAACTCGCCCTACAACAGCTCGGTGATCGGAGGCCAGTTCCTCGTGGACCGCACGTTCGAGTTTGTCGACCGGTCTCATGCGGGTGCGGTTCAGCTCGTGAGCGTCCTGTCGCCGAACAGCGTCAACGAACTCCGTTTCCTGGTTCCGTTCCGGAGCCAGGCGCAGAACCGGTTCGAGGCCACGGGGACCGGGCCCTCGATCACGATTCCCGGTGTCGCTCACTTCGGCAACTCGCTTGATGTCGGCTTCCGCTTCGAGGAGATGACGCCGGAGCTCACCGACAACTTCAGTTGGAACCGGGGTTCGCATACTTGGAAGTTCGGCGGGAGCATGCGGTCGATTCGGGACACGCAGGTTCAGCCGACGATTGCCAACTACACGTTCCCGAACGTCGCGGCATATCTCGCGGCGAAATCCGGCGCGAACCCGCGGGCGTACCTGAACTTCATCCAGACGCTCGGGGAACCCGCAATGTCGTACAACTCGCTCTTCAGCGGGGTTTACGCCCAGGACACCTGGAGGCCGCGGTCGAATGTGACTCTCACGTACGGGCTTCGCTACGACCTCTACAGGCCGCCCAGCGCGAACGAGAACTCACCATTCGAGTATTCCCGCCGATTCCGGACTGACAGGAATAACTTCGCGCCTCGGCTCGGCATTGCTGTTGGTTTCGGCAGG
>JAIBBE010000004.1 GCA_019694835.1 Fimbriimonadaceae bacterium
GGGAGGGGGGGGGGGGGGGGGGGACGATCGAGCATAGAAATAGTATGCATCGGACTTTGTTAAGTTTCTGAAAAAACTTCAGGTGGTTCTGCTAGCCTGGCCCAGGCTCCCAACAGCCTTGACATTCCGACTCCGAAACGGTCAAAATAGACTCTGATTGAGCGGCCGCTTGGCGCGGAAGAGGAGCATCGAGGAGAATTTATCGGCAGTTAACCATCCGATCACATCATCTGAGACCGAAGACGCGCCCCGACGATGCCGGGGCGTTTTGGTGAATCCAGCAAGCGTCCGCCTGCAGTCAAAAGAGAAAGCAAGAGAACATCATGCCTAGAAGCCATCCACTCGAACTCGTCCGTAACATCGGTATTGCCGCGCACATCGACGCGGGCAAGACGACCACGACCGAGCGCATCCTCTATTACACCGGCAAGTCCCATAAGATCGGTGAGGTGCACGATGGTGCGGCAACGATGGACTGGATGGAGCAGGAGCAGGAGCGCGGCATTACCATCACGTCCGCCGCCACCTCGTGCTTCTGGTCGGGTTCGAAAAAGGACAAGCCCGAGCACAAGATCAACATCATCGACACGCCCGGCCACGTCGACTTCACGGTCGAAGTCGAGCGTTCGCTGCGCGTCCTCGACGGCTGCGTCGCGGTCTTCTGCGCGGTCGGTGGTGTGCAGCCGCAGTCCGAAACGGTGTGGCGACAGGCCAACAAGTACGGCGTTCCGCGCATCATCTACATCAACAAGATGGACCGCCTCGGCGCGGACTTCTTTAGCGTCGTCGAGCGCATCAAGCAGCGCCTTGGCGCGAACGGCACGCCGATCCAGATCCCGATCGGGGCCGAGAGCCAGTACCGCGGATACGTCGACCTCATCACGATGAAGGCGACGGTTTACACCAGCGACGACGGCAAGCAGTTTGAAGAGACCGACATTCCGGCTGAGCTCGTCGACACCGCTGCCGAGTGGCGCGAGAAGATGATTGAGTCCATCGCCGACTGCGACGACTCGATCATGGAGCGCTTCCTCGAAGGCGAAGAGATCAGCGAGGCCGAGCTGCGGGCTGCCCTGCGCAAGGGAACGATCGAGAACAAGATCGTTCCGATCATCAGCGGCTCTTCGTTCAAGAACAAGGGCGTCCAAGCGATGGTCGATGCGGTCGTCGAGTACCTGCCTTCCCCGCTCGACGTCGGCGCGGTTTCGGGTGTTCACCCGCGAACGGAAGAGGAAGAGACGCGAGCCGCCGACGACAAGGCTCCGTTCGCCGCGCTTGCCTTCAAGATCATGAGCGACAAGTACGTCGGTCGCTTGACTTACCTGCGCGTCTACTCGGGCACCCTCAAGAAGGGCAGCCAGGTCATCGTGACTTACCGCGATCCGCAGACCAACGAGTTCCGCTCGCGCAACGAGCGGATCGGCCGCATCCTCGAGATGCACGCCAACAGCCGCAACGACATCGACGAGGTGTACGCGGGCGACATCATCGGCGTCATCGGCCTGAGCGACGTCAACACGGGTCACACGATCTGCACCGAAGATCACCCGATCGCGCTGGAAAGCATCAAGTTCCCCGAGCCGGTCATCCAGATCGCGGTCGAGCCGAAGAGCCGCGCCGACCAGGAGAAGCTGGGCTCTTCCCTTCAGCGCCTGGCGCAGGAAGATCCGACGTTCCGCGTCCAGACCGACGCCGAGAGCGGCCAGACGATCATCTCGGGAATGGGTGAGCTTCACCTCGAGATCATCGTCGACCGACTGAACCGCGAATTCGGAGTCCAGGCCAACCAGGGCAAGCCTCAGGTGGCCTATCGCGAGACAGTGCGCATCAAGTCGAAGGCCGAAGGCCGGTTCATCCGCCAGACGGGTGGTTCGGGTCAGTACGGTCACTGCTGGATCGAGATGGAGCCACTGCCGGCCGGCAGCGGATTCGTCTTCGAGAACAAGGTCGTCGGCGGTTCGATTCCGAAGGAGTACATCCCAGCGATTGAAAAGGGTGTTCGCGAAGCGCTGCTCAGCGGCGTCATCGCTGGCTATCCGGTCGTGGACATCAAGGTCTCGGTCATCGAGGGTAGCTACCACGAAGTCGACTCGAACGAAAACGCGTTCAAGCAGGCCGGTCGCATCGCCTTCCAGGAAGCCATGAAGAAAGGCAACCCGGTCCTCAAGGAGCCGATCATGCACGTCGAAGTCACGACGCCGGAGCAGAATGTCGGCGACGTGGTGGGCGACATCAACGGACGACGCGGACGAATCGAGAGCATGGAGCCAGCGATGGGCGGCGTGACGATCGTCAACTCGCACGTTCCGCTGTCGGAGATGTTTGGCTACGTTACGACGCTACGCTCGCTCACCCAAGGCCGCGCAACCCCGAACGTGACGCCGTCGCACTACGAGGAAGTCCCCCAGAACATCGCGACCGAGATTATCGCCAAGGCCCAAGGCGGACGCTAATACTATTCATAGTGGTGCGGGCATCCTGCTCGCGCTTGCTGGCTTTCGAGGGTAGCCACCAGAAGTTGGCCGGACAAAGTTGTCCGGCCAACTTCTGGTGTTTTTTTCACTTCCCGCCGGGATTTCCGAAAATCGTCTGTATAATGTCCTTACGGTGAAAAGCCGAATTGCCCGTTAGAGGGCAACAGAGAGGAGTCGAAGATGATTCTCGTTCCAAGGCTTGCGAGGCCACTAGCCCCGCAGCGAGTCTGCTTGAAGGTCGCGGTCGCGATCTCTCTCCTTCTTGTCTCGTCGCTGGCTCGGGCTGCTGACTCGGTCGTCGTCTGCGTGATGAACACGACCGGAACTACGGTTAGCGATCTCCATGTGACGTTCACCGGTACGGGCGGGAACATCACGGTTCCGCCACTCACAGTTACAGCTCCCGGTTGTCCAGTTCCGCTCGTGCCCTCAAACGGTGCGGTAACGAACACGGCCGTCATCGATTGGGGAGTCCCTTGCATCGGACCTGGCACCGTCGTGACGTTTATCGCGAACACGACGAATGGCCCACTTGGGATCGCATCCGCTAACTGGACGCTTGGTGGCATCAACGTCGGTCCGGCCAGGATCTGCGGTCCAGTCGTGCCACCTGCCCTGCCCCCTCCACCGCCTCCTCCGCCAAGGCCGCGATGGGTCTACAAGACGATCATGCGTTACGTGGGCCGAGGCCAGCCAACATACACGCCTTGGATGCGACGAGGATTCTGCTGGGCACGATGGTGCTGCATGCCGCGGGGACGACGCCAGTATCGAACGGTGATCTGCTTCATGACCACGCGATTTGGCCGCCTCGTTGAGACCGGACTCTGTTTCCCAGTCGGACCGTGGCGCAACGACGGCTTCCGACGACCGCGCTACCGATGGCGCTTCTGGAGCAACCCGCCGGGTGGCAACCCGTTTGGCGCTCCCAAGAACCACCGCAAGAACAACCCGGGTTATGCGACTCCGTGGAGCTATGGACTGACGCTCGTCAAGTCGGATGACGCCGGCCTCAGCTGGCAACCGTCCAGCGACTTCATTCAGTCGTTCTTCGACGTGTTCGATAGCCTGCAGATCACGGATGAGGGGACCCCGGACTTTCCTGACTACCTTGCGATCTGGGACCGGATGGCACCGGGATATCACGATGCGGCACTAGCTCTCCAGCCGCTGATGCTCGAGATCAACGACGTTCTGGCTAACGAGCCCGCTTCGCCGCTCGGTGGCGTTCAGGCTGGCCTGAACATGCTCATGAACGGCTTCCAAACCTTGGCCGTCCAACTCGACGCCGGAGCCCCGTCGGTTGCCGCCTGCCAGCAGATCGAGCTTGGCCTCCGTCAGATGGCAAGTCAGATTCAGACTTACGGCACGCGCTTCCAGCATGCTGCCCAGAAGCTGAATCGGGCCGCCGATGCCTACCAACTCGCGGGTCAGCAGATCCCGCTCTTCCCGAATCCGGTCAACATCGATCAGTTCCTGTACGCGCTGCTCGACAAGGCACAAGACTGCTTCCAGCATGCTGCGATGGCGTTCATGCCTCACATACGGTTGCAGCTGAACCCGGGCAGCTATCTCGCTGATCGAGCGTCATTCACGCATGGCGCGGATGTCTTGGTCACGAACCAAACGACGGGTGAGGTTCTCGACATGATGAACGTCCCCGTCGCCGACGACTACACGATCGACATCCCGATCATGACGTATGAAGAGAACGCCCCCCTCCGCATCGGGGTGAAATGGGATACGTTCAACAGCTTCCTCTGCACGACGCCAGCACAGGATGGATTGGTCTTCGGACCGTTCAACTTGCGCAATGGCGATGTCGACAACGACGATCGAATCACTCCGAATGACGTGGCACGAGTTCAGGCCGATATCGGCCAGGGTGGCATGGATGCTCCCGTGGTTCCTGAGACCGACCTCAACAACGACGGTCGCGTTGACCTCACCGACCTTTCCATCGTGAACGCCAATCTTGGCTTCAACGGTGGAGGATTCAAGGCCGTCTCGGGCCGCATCGAACTGGGTGACTTCGTGGGCGACTCATTCGACTATGAGTTCCAAATGCAAATGCGAGATGGGTTGGGCAGCGTGCTGCAAGAGTCAGGAGTACAACTCGACGACACCGCTGGACCAGGCGAGGAGAACTTCTGTTTCTTCACGGCCCGAACTGGTACCTTCACCGTGAATGCCAAGGGTGCACCTTGGCTCGGTCAAAACCGTAACGGAGTGCTGGTTGGTCCGGCCAATGCCGGTGGTGTGAACTTCGCGCTGACGAACGGCGATTCGGATGGGGACAATGAAGTCGGAATCGGCGACTATGCCCTCCTTTCCTCCGCCTACAACTCGACACCCGGCACTCTGACCTGGTTCTGGGAGGCCGACATGAATGGCGATGAAGCGGTTGATATCGCGGACTACGCGATTCTGTCAAGCAACTATGGACTAACGGGCGAATAGCTCAGGAAGCAACAAGGCGCGGGTTCGATTTACGAACCCGCGCCTTTCGCTTTTTGCATCAGTAGGAAACGTCGACGGGTTCTTCTTTCCCTGAGGCGCTGCTCTTGTACAAAGCATCGAAAATCGCGTTGAGGATCAGGCCGTTCTCGCCGGGGACTGGGGAGGGCTTATTGTTGATGATCGCATCCACGAACGCCTGCACTTCAGCAACGTGGGACGATTCGACACGGGGCAGATTCTGCGGGGTCAGGTCGAAGTACTGGCGGTCGATTTCCTTGAAGATCTGGACCGGATTATCGCCCCAGGCTCGGACTATCGCGCCGGCCTTCGTCCCAAACAACTGCGTCTCGAAAGGATCGCCCTCCATGTTCGCCATGAAGCTGCTTTCGAGCACGACGACCGAGCCGTCTTCGAACTTGATCAGGCCCACCGCGAAGTCCTCGACGGTGAACTTGTCGCGGTCGTACTCGCCCCAGAAGTTCGCGATCGTGGGGTCTTTGCCGAGGATGTCCCAGGTCTTGCCACTGGCCGAGACGGGCTTCGGGTAGCCCATCATGAACAGCGTGAAGTCGAGGATGTGAACGCCGATGTCGATCAGCGGCCCGCCGCCCTGCTTGTCCTTGTCGATGAACACGCCCCAGTGCGGAACGCCGCGTCGGCGAAGGGCTTTGGCGCGGGCATAGTAGACCTTGCCCATGTTCCCGGCGTCGATGAACTGGCGCATGAACCGCGCGGGGCCACCGAAGCGGGTCTGAAGGGCGACCTGCAGGATCTTGCCGCTCTCTTTCGCCGCGCGGCACATTTCCTTCGCTTCTTCCGCGTTCATGGCGAGGGGCTTCTCGCAAAGCACGTGCTTCCCTGCCTTGAGCGCATCGATCGTCGGCTGCTTGTGGAAGGCGTTCGGCGTCGTGACGCTGACCGCATCGATCTCTGGATCGGCGAGAATTTCTTTGTAATCCGTCGTGACCTTGGGGATGTTGAACTTGTCCGCCGCAGCTTGGGCGACTTCTTTGGCGATGTCGCAAACCGCGACCATTTCGCACTGTTCGGGGATCGAGGCGTACCCCGGCATGTGGCACCCCACCGAAATCCCACCCGCACCAATAAGACCGATCTTTAGCTTCTTTGACATGAGCCCAAATCTTACCGGAGCGGCCTAGATGTTGCCCGCGTCGCCGTCGGCTTGGTACGCCTGGATCACCTCGTCAGGCAGCCCGGACATCATCACCTCGCCATGCTTAAGCCACACGCATCGGTCCGCGATCCGCCGCACGGAGTCCATGTTGTGCGAGACGAACAAGATCGTGCCGCCCTGCTTCCGAAACTCCTCAATATACGAGTAGCACTTCTGCTCAAACGCATAATCGCCGACGGCGAGCACTTCATCCACGATGAGGACGTCAGCATCGACGTGAGCGGCGACCGAAAAGCCAAGACGAGCGAGCATACCGCTGGAGTAGGTCCGCACCGGTGCGTCGATATGGTGCTCGAGCCCGGCAAACTCGACGATCTGGGCCATGCGCTCATTGACCTGCTTCCGAGTAAGGCCGAGGATGATGCCATTGAAAAGGACGTTCTCGATGCCGGTAAGGTCGGGGTGGAATCCGGCACCAAGCTCCAAAAGCGGCGCGATTCGCCCATCGACTTCGACTGAGCCCGAGGTTGGTTTGTAGATTCGTGAGAGGAGTGAGAGCAACGTGCTCTTCCCTGCCCCATTGCGCCCAACCAGCGCCACACACTCGCCCGGCATCACGTCGAGGTCGACGCCCTTGAGGGCGACGAATCGTTCGAGTTGGCGTCGCTTCCACCAGAGCAGCGCGGTCTTCAGCGACCCTGCTCCGCTGTGGCTGAGCATGAACTCCTTCTTGAGTCCGCGAATGCGGATGACCGGTTCAGCCGCGACCGCGCTCATCGCCCCCTCGTACCGCTGGCAACCTGCCCGCGAACCAACGAAGTACCGCTGGCGTCCCGCCGGCATCCGGAACCCTCGCCTCGGTCACACGCGGGACCTCTCCTCTAGCCCCGCTCCTCCGCCACGGTCGGCTTCTCTGACCGCGATGAGGAGGGCGCAGGAGAGGGGAACCCATGCCCCCTATGCATCCATCCTTCCACGGGTGGATGCCCCGCCCTCCCCGTGCCATCGAACCCGAAGTTCCGCCGTGAGTGGTAGTCCGCGCCCCCTCCATGTCCCTCCCCCGTGCCGGGAGAGGGGACGTGCTTGCCCTTTCTCCGCTGACCCGTGACTCTAGGATTTGGGCGGAGTTTTCAAACACGTCCCCTCTCCCGGTACGGGGGAGGGACAGGGAGGGGGCGCGGACTCTCAGACTCGCCTCTCCTCGGCGCAATCCGAATGCCTTGCCGGCGGGACGCCAGCGGTACAACCACGATTCACCGAAACTGCTCCAGGAATCGTAGGTCATTCTCCAAGAAGTGACGCAAATCGTCAACACCGAATTGCATCATCGGAATGCGGTCGACGCCCAGCCCAAACGCCCAGCCGCTGTACTTCTCCGTGTCGATGCCGTAGGATTCCAAGATGTTCGGGTGGATCAGGCCGGCACCGCCCAGTTCGAGCCAACGACCGTTGAACAGTTTCTTCGTCGAGATCGCGTAGTCCACTCCGGGCTCGACGAAGGGGAAGAAGTCGGGGCGGAAGCGGACGGTCGCGTCGTCGCCGAACATCGCTCGGGCAAATGCGCCGAGGGTGCCCTTCAGGTTCGCCATCGAAACCCCCTCATCGATCATAAAGGCGTCGACTTGGTGGAAGGTGTGGCTGTGGGTCCGATCGACGGCCTCATTCCGGAAGCAGCGCCCGATCGTGAAAATACGCATCGGGGGCTTGCGGGCCTCCAGCGTATGCCCGAGGTAGGCGGTCATCTGCGTGCGCAGGAGAAGGTCGTCGGTGACGTAGAACGTGTCCTGCTCGTCCATCGCCGGATGGTCGGGCGGGTAGTTGAGGACATCGAAGTTGTACTTGAACTGCTCCAGTTCTGGCGTCTCGACGTACTCGAAGCCAAGCCCAACGAACACCCGCTTGATCTTGTTCATCGTGAGCTGGAGGACGTGCTCGCGACCGGCCGGTGGCCTACGGCCCGGCATGGTGATGTCGATCTGCTCGCGCTCGAACTGGGCGGTACGCTCTGACTGCTTCAGGTCTCCCAGTCGCGCCTCGATCTGGCTTTCCAGTCGCTGCTTGGCTTCGTTGACCGCCTTCCCAAATGCGGGCTTCTCTTCCGGCGGCAGGGTGCCTAAGTTGCGCATGAGCCCCGTCAGTTCTCCGCTCTTGCCCAGGTACTTGGCTTCGAGCGCCTTTAGTCCGCGCGTGTCGCCCGCGCTCCCAATCTCAACGCTCGCCTTCTTCTCGATTTCGTCGATTCCGTGCATGCAGACTTGAATCTACCCGACCCCGGGAGCAAGGGCTGAGCTAGAACGCCGATAACCAGATGCGGGTCAGCGCATCGTCCCACGGCACCGGCGGCCGGTCGTACGTGTCGAAGGCCCATGTCGCCCCCGGCCATTTGCCGCTCGCCACGAGCCAGCCCTCGTTGCGCTGCTCGCGCGGGATGGGGTTGGCGAGGGTCGAATAGAGGCCGCTCGGCAAATCGAGGCGTCGCCAACCGGACGGCACCTGTTCGCCATCGCGCAGGAGAAACCCGATATCGGCGCGGAGCTTCGAGCTTTCGGGATAGGTCCAGGCATTGTCGATGAAGAGCGTCAGGCACTCGCGGTCCATCGGGAGGCAGCCGCTCTCGGCAAGCTCCGCCCATCGCTGACCCAAAAGCTGATAGTTCCCGACAACTTGGCGAACAGCATACGAGGTCGCCGGGCGGAGGCCGAGGAGGGTGGGAAACTGCTTGGTCTTCGCCTTAACGACCTCGTCCTCGGGTTCGGCCCAGAGTGGGTTCCAATGGATGCCGCTTGGAGACTCCAGCTTCCACTCCTTCCCCGTCTCCCGATGGGCTTGTGGGCCGTTGCCCCACGCCTGTACAAAAGCCCGGGTGAACCCGGAACCGTGCGCATACCCAGCCTCTTCCCCGATCTCGCCGATGCTGCGTTCGGTGTGAACGAGCAGCCACGCAGACCGCTCCAGCCTAATCCGCCGCACGAAACACGACGGACGCTCGCGCAGGTTCTTCTCGAACATCCGCGCCAGGTGGAAGCGGCTGTAGCCTGTCTTCGCGGCCAGCGCCTCAACCGAGTACTCCGCAGAGGGGTTGCGGAGTACGGTCTTGACCAGGCTCGAAAGGAGTCGGCCTGCGATGCGTTCGGCGGATTCGGCCATCTATTTGCGTCGGATGCGGCGCGCGATCATCGCCATCCCGGTCGCGATCATGGCGAGCGTCGCCGGCTCGGGGACGACGAGCAGCGTCACCGGTCCGTTGAGTCCGCTCGTGATGAACGCGCCCTGAAAGGCACCCGTTGCTGCGTCATACCGCAGAACCCGGTGATTCCGCCCGCTAGCGATGAAGAGGCTGTTGCCGTAGAAGAGCATTCCCGATGCGCTGCTGAGTCCGCCCGACCCTGCGGTGACGAAGGTGTCCACGAACGCACCGGTCGTTCCGTTGTAGCGGAGCACCTTGCTGCCGTTGTCGCTGGTGACGTAGGCGAGGCCGTCGCGCCACAGGATTTGGCGGGGCTGGGTGAGTCCGCCGGAGCCTGCGGTGACGAAGTCGCCGAGGTACGCGCCGGTCGTGCCGTTGTACTTCTGGATCCGGTGGTTCCAGAAGCTGGGGACGTACAAGTTGCCGTCGGGCCCGAACGTCATGCCGATATCCGGCCCGTTCATCGCACCCGACCCCGCCGTAATGAACGTACCCGCGAAGTTGCCGCCGAGGTCGTATTGAGTGACGCTGTTGGCGTTGAAACTGGCCACGAATGCGCTGCCGCCCTTGAACGCAATCGCAGTCGGCGCGTTCATGCCGACGGTCGCGAAGTTGCCGAGGTCGGTGCCGGTGGGCGAGAACGTGCGGATGGAGTTCGAATTCTCGGCCGCGATGTAGACCTTGTTGCCAGGTCCGTAGGTCATGCCGAGCGGCCCTAAGATGCCGTTGATCGATCCGACCTCGACGCCAGTGTCTATGTCGAACCGCTTGACGTTGTTGCCGAAGTAGTTGGCGACCCACAACTCAACCGCCCCCGCCTGCCCGGCGATGGCGAGGGTGAGTCCAAACAAAATTCCCTTGATCCTCATGCTGTTGCCTCCTTTGTCGCGAGAAATATCTCGTCTGAGGCAATAGCATAAGGCGTCGGGAGTTCGATCTCTTATCCGTACGTGCGGACTTAATACTATGCATCCATCCTCCCTGCCGGCGTACCGATGAATCGAGAGGAGATGTCCGGGAACCCCCTCGCCCCGATGAATGGCGGGGAGAGGGGGCAGGGGGTGAGGGGTGTTCCTGCCCGATTTTCTGTACCACTGACGACGATTTTCTGGGGTGATTTCATCCTTGTTCTGAGGGCTTGTGCATATCGTGATACTCCATTGGTGTGTAGTAAGCCAAAGACGAGTGGAGCCGTCCATGGTTGTACAGCTCGATCCAGTTCGAGAGGCAAAGGCGCGCTTCGGCCAGGGAACGATACTCGCTGCGCAGCACTTCCTCTTCCTTGATCGTACGGTTCACACGCTCGGCTAGGCCATTCTCCCAAGGACTGCCTGTCCGCGCCATACTGATCTGAACCTGGAGACGGCTCAAGATCCGAGTGTAACGCGGCGAGGCGTACGGGCGACCTTGGTCACTGTGGTGAATCTCGGGCGTACCTTCAAACAAGGCACGCTCAAGCGCTTCACAGTAGAGCGCGGTGGTGTTGCCAAAGCCCAGCGCCCACGACAGAATCCGCCGGGTGAAAGCATCGAGGATCAAGTCCAGATACGCCCAACGAGACGCCACCCGGATGAACGTCACGTCACTCACCCAGACCTGATCGGCGCGCACGATGGCCAGTCCCTTGACCCTGTTGGGATAGACCGGGTGAAGGTGCTGCGAATCGGTCGTATGAATCCGGCGTCTGGGTGGTTTTCCCAGCAGTCCGTGCGTTTCATAGATCTTTCGAATCTGGCTTCGGCTGGCCTGGACTTGGTACCTTCGCAGCAGCTCGTGCATGTACCGCACGCCCGCACAAGGAAAGACAGCTCGAAAAGAGAGGATTGTTTCTTCTAAGAACTCCGGAAACGCACGAGGCGCAGGCTCGTAGAGCACCGTACTTCTGGGTACCTCCAGCAGGCGACATAGGAGCCGAACGGGGTGGGTGGAGGCGAGTGAACGGGCGAGTTCGAGGCGCTGGGTCATGGGAGCCTCTTGGACGCTTTTTTTAGGACTTCAAGCTCCAGCACCTGTTTACCCACGATCCTTTCGAGTTCGGCAACGCGCCCTTGCGCTGATTGCATGGCCAGATCCCTTGCAAAGATGCGCGGTGCTTCTTCGAGGAATTGATCTCGCCACCTGGCCAGCAGTGTGTCCTTGATCTTGTATTCCCGGCTGAGTTCGGCCATGGACTTGACTCCGCAGACGATCTGCACGACGAGGCGCAGTTTGAAGTCTGGGGAGAATTCACGACGATTCTTGAGTTTGGGTTCTGCCACGTTCTGACACCATTTCCACTCTAAGGCGGTGGTACAGATTTCCGGGCCACTACAGGGCCTCCCCGCTTCCAATTGACGGATCCAAGTCCAGGTCATCTCCAGGGGGCAAGCGATAGACCCCAAGGCACCTGAAGCCCCTCACCCCCAACCCCTCTCCCCGCCATTCATCGGGGAGAGGGGAGCCGAACCCTACGCGCTGGCTTTGAGGGCTTGGTCCAGGTCCGCGATCAGGTCGTCGACGTTCTCCAGGCCCACCGAGAGGCGGATGAAGTCCGCCGACACGCCCGTCGCCATCTGCTCCTCGGGCGTCAGCTGCGAGTGCGTCGTGCTGGCGGGATGGATGACGAGTGACTTCGCATCGCCGACATTCGCCAGCAGCGAGAAGATCTCCAGCTTGTCGATGAACTTTAGCGCCGCGTCGTATCCGCCCTTGATGCCGAACCCGAGGATGCCGCCGTAGAGTCCGCGCTGGTGATACTTGCGGGCTTGGGCGTGGTCCTTGTGGCTGGGCAGGCCGGGGTAGGTCACCCAGGTGACCTGGCTGTGGCCTTCCAGCCACTCGGCGATGCGCTGGGTGTTCTGGGAATGGCGCTCCATGCGAAGATGAAGGGTCTCCATGCCTTGGAGGATCAGGAACGAACTGAATGGCGAGAGCGCGGCCCCGAGGTCGCGGAGGCCCTGAACGCGGACCTTGATCGAGAAGGCGATGTTGCCCATGCCCGGGAAGTTTCCGAACACGTCCCAGTACTTGAGGCCGTGGTAGCTCGGGTCGGGCTCGGTGAAATTCTTGTGCCGCCCCTTGCTCCAATCGAAGTTGCCGCCGTCGACCATGAGCCCGGCGATCGTCGTTCCGTGTCCGCCCAGGAATTTGGTCGCCGAGTGGACCACGATGTTCGCACCGTGATCCAGGGGCTTCATTAGGTACGGCGTCGGCAGAGTGTTGTCGATCACGAGCGGAAGGCCGTGCTCTTGCCCGATGCGCGCGACTTGCTCGAATGGGAAGGTGTCGAGTTTGGGGTTGCCGACCGATTCGCCAAAAATCAGCCTTGTCTTGTCCGTGATCGCTCGCTTGAAGTTGTCGGGGTCGCTGGGGTCGACGAACCTCACCGTGATGCCCATCTTGGGAAGGGTGTAGTGGAAGAGGTTGTAGGTTCCACCATACAGGCTCGTACTCGAGATGATCTCGTCGCCGTTCTCGGCGATGGCGAGGATCGAGAGCAGTTCCGCCGACTGGCCGCTGGCGGCAGCGACTCCCGCCGTTCCCCCTTCCAGCGCAGCGATTCTCGCCTCGGCGACGGCCGTCGTCGGGTTCATCAGGCGGGTATAGACGTTGCCGAACTCTTGCAGCGCAAACAGCCTCGCCGCATGGGCGGTGTCGTCGAAGACATAGCTGGTCGTTTGGTAGATCGGCACCGCGCGGCACTTGGTGGTGGGATCGACGTCTTGGCCGCCGTGCAGGGCGAGGGTCTCGAAGTTCAAGGTCTTGGTTTGGGTGGCTTCGCTCATGGTAATTCTCCTAGACACATTCTAGCAACCCAAACCGGACGATTGGGTTCCTACTTTAGTCAGGAGTGGGCTCCGCGCTGCGCTCCATCCGCTCGGGGGCCGAGATTCCGAGGATGTCAAAGACACCCTTGAGCCCGATTCGCGCCGCCTCGCACAGGGCCATTCGCGCTTGACTGAGGGCGGGTTGGTCGGTTTGGACGACGCGGCATCCATCGTAGAAGTGGTGATAGCTCCGGGCGAGCTCGACCGCGAAGGTGGTCAGTCGGTGAACTCCGTAGTCCTCCGCGCATCGGCGGACTTCGAACGGCAGGTCGAGGATCTTTTTAATCAGGGCGAGTTCGCGAGGGTCCCGGAGGAGCGAGAAGTTGGCACTGGCATAGTCGGCACTGATCCCCGCATCCTTAGCCTTATCGATGACCGAGCAGATGCGCGCGTGGGCGTATTGCACATAGAACACCGGATTCTCGTCGCTTTGCTTGGTCGCGAGGTCGATGTCGAAGTCCATGTGCGTCTCGTGGCTGCGCATGAGATAGAAGAATCGCGCTACATCCCGCCCGATCCGCTGCTGCTCGGCTTTATCCGCTTCTGGAGCCATCGTTTTGCCCAGTTCATCGATAAGATCGATGAGGGCGTAGATGTTCCCGTCGCGCTTTCGCATCGGGGCTGGTTTGCCTTCTTTGACGAAGCGGACGATCTGGAAGATAACGACTTCAAGCTTTTCCTTAGCCTCTTGGAGAGCGGCTATGCAAGCATCTCGTTCTTCGGGGCTTCGGTAGATCTGCGCGTCGATCTCCGAAAATGTACCGCTGGCGTCCCGCCGGCTCCCCTGACCTTCCGAGGCTTCCGGATGCCGGCGGGACGCCAGCGGTACATTATCGGTCTTCTCTAACAACGCGGCGACGACCGCGGTAAGTCGACCTATGTAACCGTGATGGTCCGGGCCGAGGATGGTGATCATCTTATCAACGGGGCCGGTGCCGCGGACGCCGGAGGCGTCGGTCAGCTTGTCGCGGTGGTAGGCGACGTCACTGGCGATGTAGGTGAGACGTCCGTCGCGGCGGCGGAGGACGCGATCCATATCGTCGGCGAATTTGGTTGAGCGGAGCCAGACCGTGCCGCCGGCCCCCCTCCCTAACCCTCCCCCGCCAGCGGGAGAGGGGACTGGTTCCGGCGTAACTCCAGTTTGAGACGAAAAACCTGGATCAGGGGCATTCGATCCGGTCCCCTCTCCCGCTTGCGGGGGAGGGTTAGGGAGGGGGTTCTCCGCCTGGCTATCGTCATCGTCTTCGATCGGCTGTATCTGTCGCTCTACCTCCTCGATCTTCCCACCTTTTGCCATCTTCAAGACGAGGCGATAGGGCTCGTCGTCGGCGACTTGTTTGTCAAGAAGTTCCTGAAGGCATGCATCGACCGCCTTCTGGTCGTGGAGGGATTGTTCGGAGAACCAAGTGTCGAACTCGACACCGAAGGTGGCGAGGTCGAGTCGCTGCTTATCGAGCATGATGTCCTGGCTCTTTGACTGGAACCAAGAAATATCTTCTGTGCCAGTTAGGAGAATCTGTAGCTCGCCGTCGGTCTTCCACCGTTCTCGAATAACCTTTACTGGAAACTTCTCTCCATCTAACAATACGGTCAGGGACAGTTCGGATAACCCGAGCACTTCGTCTCGATGTGGTAAACGTGCAGAAGTCACAAATTTTGCATAGACCCTGGCCATTTGCTCGTCGGGAACTTGCCCAGTCTGCTCGAATTCTCCATTTTCTTTCTTAAAGAGAACTGCTGTTATTCCAGGCTCGGCGCGAAAGAACCTAATCGCAGATGAGCCTTCCTTAAGTGCATTTCTCAGAATGTTTGCGGCAATTCCTGTGGATAAGTTGAAACCTAGGTCTTCTCTCTCCATTTCCGCAAAGTCCATTAACTTTGGAGAATCTAAACTAGCAGAGTGAGATAAACCGGCGATCAGTTGTTCCGCAACAGCCGCGACATAGTCGCCTTTGTAGCCTTTCTCCGGAATCAACTTGCCCTCAACAAGCGCTTTTACAGACTCAGCAAACAATCTCATCTGCTCGCTGTTCACACCATCGTTGATGTAGTACTCCCGATGCACGGCATTCCCAGCTGCTTCCAACACATTCGCCAAACAAGAACCGAACGCAGCACCGCGCCCGGATCCCACCGTTATCGGACCATTAGGATTGACACTTACATATTCAACATTGATCTTCTTCCCCGAAGAAGGCGAACGCGCTAACGACGTGCCAACCGACAAAATCCGGGCCACGTAATCGGAAATGAACTGGGGGCGAAGACGAAGATTCAGGAATCCCGGACCGGCTAACTCAGCCGACAGATCCGCATCGCCAGCAAGCGCTTCCAACAAAAGGGCACCGAAATCGCGCGGATTCATCCCGGCCTTCTTCGACGCGGTGAGGGCGATATTGCATGCGTAGTCGCCGTGCTCGGGGTTCTTGGTGTCAGCGATCTCGGGGGTGCCGTAATCGGCATTGGTCAGGCGGCCCGAAGCGACCAACGAAGCGAGGGCGGCGGCGATTTTTTGGCTCAGTTCTTCTCGGATCAAGGTCCGTTAGGGATACCCGTTTGAACCCGAAACCTGCACGGACGGGCTCAGGCTTCCGACACTTAACTCTATGAGTCCAAAGATGTTCACGTTGGGCTTGGGCATTCCGGCGGTCGGGCTGCTCAGCCTGTACATGGTCGCGATGAACGGGCAGTACGGGGCCTTCGCCAAAAGTCCGCAAACCGCGAAGCTGACCCTGGGAGGCTCTGTCATCGTCGGCGGAGGGCGGGCGAAGCTCTGGTTCCGCGAAGTCGATGGCAACGCCGTGGTCGAAGTCAGCTGCAAGAGCGACACCAAGGTCGTCGAAATCAACGAGGACGAAACGACGGAGGAAGTCTGCGGAATCCGCATGAAACGCCTCGATCTCGACCTCAACGGCCCTCATCCGCCGCGCGTCAAGCTCGAAGTCACTTGGGACGAGAAGAAGCCATAGCCACCGCGTTCTTGCGCCGCATCATGTAGGCGCCACCTGCCAACAAGAGGGCGATCAACCCGAAACTCAAGTCACGCCGCCCACCCGAGGTCGCCAGGATCGGTGCCCGCACCGGGACGTCCTGCATAGCGATCAGCGGCAAGGTCTGCATGAAGCCCGATGAATCCTCGAATACCAGCGTCCCGACCGGCTGGCCCTTGACGATCGGTGCGGTCAGGTTTGGCTTGAGCTCGAATCGGTAGTCGGTCTCCCACGACGTGCCCTTTGCCACGAGCGCCCTTCCGACCTTAGTCACCCCGAGCGCCAGTTCATCCGTCTCGCCCCCGCTCACCACGCGCGGCGTCCCCACGATCTCGCCCGGCTTGAAGTAGGTCACCCATTCGTGCCCGTTGAACCCCCAATCCAGCAGCACCTTCGTGTCCGCCGCCCAATCCTCGCTCTTCATGACGACCGTGATGATCCGGTAGCCGCCGCGCACCGCGCTGCCCACGAAGCACTTTCCGGCCGGGTTGGTGTAGCCGGTCTTGATGCCGTCGACGGTCCGGTCGTACTTGAGCATCCGGTTCTTGTTGATCATCCACAGGTCTTGCCGGTTGATGCTGCGTGAGATGGGCTGTTTCTGGGTCTTGACCACGGCGCGGAACTCGGGCCGCTTCATCGCCTCGCGGGCGATCAGGGCCAGATCGCGGGCGGAAGTCATGTGGGTCGGGTCGTTGAGGCCATTGGGGTTGTTGAAGTGGGTGTTCTGGCACCCGATTTGCTTCGCCCGCTCGTTCATCAGCTTCGCGAACTCGGGCACCGACCCCGAGATGTGACACGCAACCGCGTAACAACCATCATTGGCGCTGCGCAGCATGAGCGCGTAGAGCATGTCCTTCGCCGTCAGCGTCTCGCCCGGCTTGAGGTGCATGCTGGCTTCCTTGACGTTCTCCACGTCGGACGGAGCTTTGATCACGTCGGTCGGTTTGCACTTCTCCAGCAGCAGCAGGCCCGTCATGATCTTGGTCGTGCTGGCCGGGTAGCGCGGCGTGTCGGGATCCTTGCTCCACAGCACCTTTCCCGTCTCCGCGTCGATGACGATCGCGCTGGCGGCGGAGACGAACGGCTTCCCATCGGGAAGCAGCCCCGAAGTCGGCTTCGGCGGCTCCTTGGGAGTCGCGACCTTCGCCTTCTTCTGCGCTACCGCTGGCGTCATCGCCAACAGCACACAGAGCAACACGCTATGGATTCGTATGGGTCCTCGCCGCAACACCGGTAGTCTAACAGACGTTCGACAGCCCTAGCAAGCCGCATCTCCCGGAGTGGCGCTGGCATCCTGCCCGCGCGGGTCCGCCCTCCAAGAGTAATCGCTCAAGTCCGAGTAGGGCGAAGGCAGGCAAGCGAAGGCTTGGCTGTGAAATCCAAGCACGGCGAGCGCGGGCAGGATGGGGGAACTAACGCTTGCCGACCGTGAACTTCGTGAGCAATCGCTCGCTGGTGCGAGGCTGCTCACCCAGCCATCGATCGACCTCTTTCACGATGCCGACGCCGGGAGCAATCCAGTAATCGGATTGGCTTCGACCCATACCTTTTGAGGAGCGGTCGATCCGCACATGGGAGGTGCGGTATGTACCTGCGGGCACGGTGACTTCGACATTGGTCGCGAGCACCCTCCCCGTACATTTGCTGTCGAGGTCGGCCATGTTGATGTCGTTTCCGTTGCCCGAAATCTGACCTCGGAACGGCGATATCCATGTCCATTCAGCCCCCTGCTTGAGAGGCAACCTCCACAACGGCTCGGGCGCGTCCTCTTCGGCCACCCCGGGACCCGACATCTGCGAGTTGTGATACATCCAGTAGCCCTCGGCATCGACTGCCAGGTAATGGTAGTTTGGTTTGTACTTGCCAAATTTCTGGGTCAATTCGAGGACGGGCTTGCCCTTGACGAGCACGACTTTCTCAGCTCGCTGAACGAAGGGCTCCGGCCCCTGCTCGCCCGTGATCGTGTATTCCCATACCGAGCCAGGGATGAGGCCGAAGTCCTCTGCCTGGGCGTTCGCGGTAACGACGGCAACAGCAACTCCAGTGCCGCCGAGGACGAAAAGGCCAACGATGCCGGTTACGAACGATCTTCGATTCATGATTTCACCTTCCAGAAGCCGACGAACGCGGTCCTCGAGACCGGATCGGGGCGCGATTTGGGGACAGAAACGGGGCAGAGTTCCGACCGATTGCTCGGCCGCCTTGACGAGGGCACTGGCGAGGGCGTGGCCCTTCGACGGGCAATCGACGACTCGCCGATCCGCCAGTTCTTCCAATGCCGAATCCAAAGAGAGGGTCAAGCCGCGAATGCCGGGAGCCCACCAAAACCAGCGGGCCAACAGGTCACCGGCGAGTGAGATGTCTAGGTGCCGCCCGAGACGATGAGCCTCCTCGTGGTCGAGCACGGCGTCCGATTCACTCTCGGTGAACGGCTCGGGCCATCTGGCAGGCACCAGGACGACTGAATTTGGCCAACCCGCGACGGCCGGACCGGAGATCTCACTCGATCGACGAACTCGGCCGTCGGCGGCGGAGTTGCGGACGATTCGGTTCATGCGGAGCACTGCCCCCACCATGCGAATGCCGCCAATGAGAAACCCGATCGGCCAGAGGCTGAGCACGGCAAGCCCGATTGGCTTCAGATCCGCCGCAGTCGCGACCTGAACTGGGGGCGATGAAGGGTCGGCGAGAGTCGTGTCGCTCTGAGACACCGCCCGTTCGCCGGACTGCACGGGTATAAGTGTTGCTTCCGACGATATGGCCCCAGAAACTTCGAACCTTGGAATCCACGGGGAAAGTCCGGGCAAAAGGGCGACTCCGAACGCCAGAAAAACAAATCCGACGCGGACTTTTGGAGACCATCTCACGCGCGGCGCGATCCAGCCCGTAACCAGAAGCACGACGCCCGCGACGATCAGCCAGGTCCAGCCGTATCGCGACCACTCGGCCAGGCTATTCGGCATGACGCGCCTCCCATTCATCGAGCAGCGTACGCAGACGGCGAGCTTCCTCGGCATCGAACGGCGCCGAACCCACCAATGAACGCATGAGGCGCGTCGGCGAGCCGTCGAAGAACCGCTCCAGAACACGATGAGCGACCTTCTCCGCGCCCACCGTCGCCGGTTGGACGGCTTCAAAAGCCAGTCCTTCGGAGGTCGGGATACGCTTCAGCCAGCCGCGACCAACGAGGCGATTGACAATCGTCTGAATCGTCGTCCGTGCCGCCAGTTTCGGCTGGCCCACCATCTGCCAGATCTCGGCGTGGCTGCACGGTCGGCCCGCCTGCCACACAAACTCGACAATGTCGTGCTGAATCTCCGTTAGTTCGCCGGTCGGGTTCTTCATGACTACACCTGTAGGCATTATACGCCTACAGGTGTAGTCGAGTTTCCTAAGATTCACGTCTTGCTTGCTAATTCATAATCGGCCCATGGTTGCACTTGCCTTGGCCCTCTTGGCTCCCCAAAACCCCTACGGCGTTCTCAGCGAGGGCTTAGCCATCGGTCCGATCGGACGCGGTGGACGGACACCCGTTCAGGTTGACCCGCTCGCCAAGATGATCGTCGATGCCACTCTCGATCCCCATGAAGGCACCGAGGTCGGTGGGCGCCGATGGCAGAAGGTCAACTCGGACAAAGATGGCTGGTTCCAAGGCGGACCGTTCAACGGGGGCTACGCGGCATTTCAAGTGGACTCACCCAAGCGCGAGATCGTGATCCTCAACGCGGCAGGGAACAGCGCGGTCTGGGTGAACGGCGTGCCGAGGCCCGGCGATCCGTATTCGTATGGCTGGTCGCGGCTTCCGGTTGTGCTTGAACAAGGCACCAACCAACTGCTGTTTTCCAGTCGACGCGGGCGAATGCGCGCGGACATCCAGCCAAGCAAGACGCCGGCCTTCCTGAACCTGGGCGATATGACGACGGCCGATGTGGTGGTCGGCGAGCGCAGCCCGATCTGGTGCGCGGTGGTGGTTGGCATCGCGACAGAGGCAAGCGCTGCTGACCTGGAAATCCGGGCTTCGGTCGCGGGGGCACCGCTTTCGGTCACCAAACTCCCCTACTTCTTGCCTCTTCAATGCCGGAAGGCAGGATTCAAGGTCCAGGTCCCGGCCACGACCAAACCGGGGACGTTCAAGGTCACTTTGACCCTTACAAGCAAAGGCAAGGAACTCGACCGACAGAGCTTCGACATCCGGGTGCGAGGCCCCCAAGATACGGTTAAACGGACCTTCCGAAGCGACATCGACGGGAGCATTCAGTACTACGCGCTCCGCCCGGGTCTGAAACCCGACCCTGAAGCCCTGGTCCTCTCGCTTCACGGGGCGAGCGTTGAGGCGTTGAGCCAAGCCGACGCCTACGCGGGCAAGTCGTGGTGCGCGATCGCGTGTCCGACTAATCGTCGGCCATTCGGCTTTGACTGGGAGGAAATTGGTAGGCTGGATGCGCTTGAAGTCCTCGACCACGCGAGCAAGGCCCTCAAACCCCAGCCGGACCAGATCTACTTGACTGGCCACTCAATGGGCGGGCACGGGACGTGGCAGGTCAGCGTGAACAATCCGGGTCGGTTCGCAGCGATCGGACCCAGCGCGGGCTGGTCGACCTTCTTCTCGTACGGCGGCGGAGTCCGGTACCCGAGCCCTTCGCCGGTTGAGGCGATCTTGAATCGGGCCAGTAATCCGTCGGACACGATGGCACTCTTGCCGAACCTAGCCGACCTGGGTGTCTACATCCTGCACGGCGACGCTGACGATAACGTGCCCGTGAGCGAGGCACGCAAGATGGCGGCGGCACTGGGCGAGTTCCACAAGGACTGGCGAATTTGGGAAGAGAAAGGGGCAGGACACTGGTGGGAGAACTCGCCCGAACCCGGCGCTGAGTGTATGGATTGGGCACCAATGTATGACATGTTCAGCCGCCGACGCATCCCCGGCGCGACCCAGCGGCGTCAAATCGACCTCTCAACTTTCAGTCCGGGAATTGCGTCGACCTTGGGCTGGGTGACGATCGCGCAACAGACCGAGCCGTTTGAACTGAGCCGCGTCAAAGCCGACTGCGATCCGTTCCTGGGCCGAATTCGGCTGACGACCACGAACACGGCTCTTGTTTGCCTCGACCTGACATCATCGCCGGTCCTCAATGGCAAGCGGATCGAAGTCACTGCTGACGGTCAGAAGGTCCCCGTCACTCCGAGGGCCGACGGCAAGATTTGGTTAAGTTTCGCCTATAATCGTTGGACTGAATCCCCTCCTCCGAGAGCCAGCGAAAAGGGACCCCACCGCAACGGTGGATTCAAAGATATCTTTAAGAATCGGGTCGTATTCGTATACGGAACGAAGGGCAACGCGTCCGAAAACGCATGGTCGCTCACCAAGGCTCGCTACGACGCGGAAGCCTTCTGGTACGTTGGTAATGGAGCACCCGAGGTCATGGCCGATACTGGCTTCAGTCTCGCCAGGACCAAAGACCGAAACGTCCTCCTCTACGGCAACGCCGAGACGAACGCCGCCTGGCCACTCCTGCTTCGCGACTCTCCCGTCGGCGTCAACCGGAAGACCGTCAAAGTCGGCGACAAGGCGATCAGCGCCGACGACCTCGCCATCGCCTTCATTCGGCCTCGTCCGGACAGCGAGAATGCAAGTGTTGCGGTCCTTGGTGGGACGGGAATAAAGGGGCTGAGACTGTCCGAGCGCTTCCCCTTGTTCACCTCCGGCGCTGGCTTCCCGGATGTGCTCGTGCTTGACTCTTCCTCCCTCATTGACGGCACCAAGGGTGTGCGCGCGGCTGGCTATTTCGGGAATGACTGGGGAGTCTTGTCCGGAGACTTCGCATGGTAATCCGCGCATGAGCATGGAAACCGAGATTCTGGTTGGGGCCGTCGGTCTCTTCCTCATCATGCTCGTCGGCTTTGAATACGGCCATCGGGTCGGCAAAGACTGGGCCGAGAAAGAGGACAAGACGCGAGGCGTCAATGCTGTGGAAGGAGCCGTGTTTGCACTGTTCGGCCTCGTCCTCGCGTTTTCCTTTAGCTCGGCATCGGATCGCTTGGAGCACCGCCGCGAACTCGTGGTGAGGGAAGCGAGCGCGATCGAAGTCGCGTTCATGCGCCTGGATCTTCTCCCCGATGTACAGGCCGCGACGATGCGAGTTGCGTTTCGCGACTACGTTGATGCGCGCATCAACATCTATCGGGATTATCGCGACGAGAACAGCTTCGGCGTTGACCTTCTGGAGGCTGACCGCCAAAAGGAGCGGATCTGGGACGAATTGATGAAGGGTCGACTGAGCAATGAAGCAGCACTCTTGGTCGTCCCTGCTGTCAATGAGATGTTCGACAGCGGGACCGCGCGAACAGTCGCCCTGCAGACCCATCTACCCTGGCTAATCACGGCTTTCCTCGTAGGCCTCGCAGTGATCAGTGCCGTGTTGGCGGGCCGAGCTCTGTACGGACCGAAGGGCGGCTGGTTTCACCGCATGCTGTTCTCGGCGGTCATCGCGCTTACCGTTTACGTGGTCATTGATCTCGACCATCCGCGCTCGGGCTTCATCCGGGTCGGAGCCGCCGAGCAGGCGTTCAAGGATTTGCGCGAAGAGATGATGAGGGACAGGTGAGAGGGAGCACAGGGGTCAATGTACTTTCGCCGTCCCGGCGATTCTCCCTTGCATGTGGGTGTAGTAAGACTCGAGAATCCCTTGTGGCTACTGGGAAGGAAGAAGTATGTCGCGCCGATCTTCGTGGCCGGGGTGATGAAGTGTGCACCGCGGTCCTATCACGTTTCCAACGAGCTTCCAATGGTTGGCAGCGCCGGGG
>JAIBBE010000142.1 GCA_019694835.1 Fimbriimonadaceae bacterium
TTTATATTTTGGCGTGAAGGCCAATCGTCTTCTGGGCAGAAATCAGGTGCTTACAGAATTGCCTCGAACGAATGGGTCTCCGAGAATTCGTATATTCCCCCGGAGCCTTTGCCCAACAGCGTTGCGGACAGACAATCTTCTTTTGCTGCAATTCAACTTCTCGGTAAGGGCAAGACTCAGCTCGCATTCTTCAAGGATCAAGGTCGCCCGAATATTTACTCATTTTCAGGTGGGCGTTGGCGCCTTGATGCACAGCTCACGCCCCCAGAAACGATCGCTCAATTTGACAAGGCCGATCTCGGCGTTCGATTCCCGGATCTGAATGGCGATGGGTTTGCTGACATCGCATATACAAAGAAGACTGCGGATGGAAAGCTGATCAAAGTTGCATACCTTTTTAGACCAGGGGAGCAGGATCCTTGGAAACCGGACGCTCGATACAAAATTCCGCGCCCAACCTTCTCCGAAGATTTCAAGGATACAGGTGTCTTTCTTGTTGACATCAATGGGGACGGATTAACTGATCTGTTGTACGCGTATCAGCCTGCAGATTCATCCAAACCGCCTGTACTTGAGGCATATGTAAATTGCAGCTTAATGCGGGAATGCAAAAATAGCATTCCAGTTGATCAGGAGGGAGGCTATTGGAAGAGTGTCACGGATCCAATTTTTAAAGGACGCTACGCCGGATATGTTCCACCAGTGCCGTTTGCAAAAGAGGGTGTCGGGTCGTTGGGCGTCCGAGCGGTTGATATCAACGGAGATGGGTTAACTGATCTCGTCGTATCAAGGGAGGAGGATGCGCAGGGAATTCCACACCTTGTTCAAAAAGTCTTCCTAAATAGCATCGAGACTACTGCGTCCGGTCAACGGGTCGGCAAATGGGTTGAATCGAAGGGAGCCGATGTCTTGCCTCCCGTTCCCTTTGTTCGTCCGTATCGGAAAGATCTCGGTGAGTCCGGAAGTCCCCTTTCATCTGTTAGGGACAATCGTGTTGAACTGATTGATCTTGACGGGGATCGCCTTCCTGATCTCGTCTATCGATTCCGCTCTGCGGTTCCGAAGAGCGAGACCGATGAAGAAAGACAGCAGAGGATAGCGGATGGTCGCCCGCTACCTCTTGAAGAGCAATGGATACAAGGTGCGTACTTGAATCGAAATGGAAAGTGGATATTCTCACCGTCCTATACCCCTTTACATCGCATCGACTCTGACGATAGCGATGCGGCTGCTAGTGCAATATCGGCGACCCAAGTTAGTTTCCAGGATGTTAACGGTGACGGACTACCTGATCTGATTTACGCAGAGCGTTGTGAAGGCTCTTGCTCCCAGGCGGTCAATAAGACATACCTGAACACAGGGGCCGGTTGGGCATACGAGAAAGCCTACGATCTGCCGGTTGATGCCTTGATGAAGAATACCAAGGGCGACCAAGGCTATAGGCTGCTAGATGTCAACGCGGACGGTTTGGTCGATGTCGTTTACCACCGCATACTCACCAACGGAACGCACGAGAAGGGTGTCTACTTGAACTCTGGCGTTGGGTGGATCAGCAAACCCAGTCAACCGGACGCAGATCTCGATGCCTATGCCCCACCTCTGCCCTTCGCTGAAGAAGGCCGGGGGGATCTCGGTGTACGTCCACTGGATCTGAACGGAGATGGCATCGTTGACCTAGTGCAGATCTACAAGCGAAGCGCGTCCGAAACCACATCCGCCATCTGGATCAACGAGCCATTCGCTGCACCTGATAGTCGACCCTACAAGACCGATCTCCTAGCCGAGGTAGTAGATGGCCTCGGACGTCAATCCATTTTGAGCTACCGCTCCTACATCGGGATAGCGTTTGATCAAGAAGGCGCGGCGCCCAAGGCGTATTTGGGAACAAGGGAAGGTCAGAATGACGAGAGGAGTCCAGGGTATCCTGTTCTCGATCCGCCGATGCCTGGATACGTCGCTACAGATTTGAAGGTAGTGGGTCCCGGGGTTCCTCAGCGCACGTCGTCCTATAAGTACAAAGGCTATCGCGTCGATACGAGCACGGGCAAATCTTACGGGTTCTCGACCCAGGAGATAACTGACCAGGAGCGCAATCGAAGAACGGTTATCGAGTTCGTTCAGAAAGACGGTCTTGTTGGCAACATCGCCTCCACGCGAGTGGTGCAGGGATTGCGAGGTGGCAAAGAGGTGGAGATATCGCGGTCGGTATCCGCTTTCTCGCTTTCTCGCAGGAATGGCGCGCCTATCGATGACGGCTTTTCGCCCGAAATCCTACGCGTCAAGCTTGATCGCACTGAGAGTGTGAACGCTGATTTGAAGGGCATTGGGCTGAGCAGTCAGGTCGATGAACTCACATACGACGACAACGGCAACCCAACCAAGATCAAGACGACATTCGCCGATGGGTCAGGGTCTGAAACCACTAACCGGTATGACGACAACTTGGTGGACTGGCATCTGGCCAGACTCACTGGTTCGTCTGTCACACAATTTTCGCCAGGCAAGCCCTCTCAGACCAGGCGCGCCGCGTTCTCGTACTCGCTCAAGACTGGCCAACTGGTAAAAGAGGTGTCTCTCGTAGGTTCGCCATCAGAGTCAGTCATCGAGTACGAGCGCGATGTCTTCGGAAACAAGGTGGCGTCTCGCACCTCCGTCAAGACTGGCGAAGCAGCGCGTACGTCCCGAGTGAAATACGACACACTGGGGCGCTTCCCTATTTCCACCACGAATAACCTAGGCCACACATCCCGAGCGGAGTTTGATGAGGTTTCAGGCGCGATCACCAAGAGGATTGATCCGAACGGACTTTACCAAATCGTTCGCTACGACTCGCTGCAGCGTGTCCGTCAGGAGACAGATGCAACCGGCGTCGTAACGGCAACGCAGACTGATTTCTCCGGCTCCGGTGAATTGGCATTCACAGTAACCAAGCAGGTCGGAGCACTTCCTCCCACCGTATCCTCCCATGATGCGGCTGGGCGCCCGCGCTGGCAGTCCTCAACTGGCTTCGAAGGCAAGGCGGTGATCGTAGAGTTCGGCTATGACGCCTTGGGTCGCCTTGTCCGTTCGACCATCCCAAGATTTAAAGGGGACCAGGCGCGAGCAACAGTGCGGCGGTATGACGAGCTGGATCGTCAGATCGAAGAGCGTCGCCCGGATGGCGTCATCTTGTCCACGCGCTATGAGGGACTGAAGACCATCGCTATCGATCCGCTCAAGCGTGAGACCGTGATCGAGAAGGATGCGCGAGGGAGAACCTCGCTCACGGTCGACCCATTGAAGGGGCGCACCCAGTTCGAATTCGATGCTTCAGGCAAAGCGACGCGCATCGTCAATGCCCTTGGCCACGTTTCGACAGCGGAATACAACCTCGCTGGTCAACGCATCGCGCTGGATGACCCGGCTCTCGGCCGATGGATCTACAAATACAACGGCTTTGGAGAGCTCGTTGAACAAACCGATGCCCGTGGGGAAGTGGTCAATCTCAAGTACGACGGGCTCGGACGTTTGGTTGAGCGTCGCTCCAAGACAGACGTCGCCAACTACGAATTCGACCAAGGCCCGAGCGCCATCGGTCGCCTGGTGGCAGTCAAATCCTCACAGGGAGCGACGCGGGCCATCAATTACGATCGCTATGGACGAGTGGGCTCTGTTGATCTCCAAGTGGGGACGGACCGTTCGCGCATCGAGCAAAGCTATGACGATCTAAGCCGACCGCTAGAGCGCAGATATTCGTCTGGCTTGATCGTAGCGAACGCCTATGACAATGACGGATTCTGGCGCCGCGTGCTCATTTCCGGGTCGGCCCAAGCGAAGACCGCATGGGAGTCTCTCAATGTAGATGCACTCGGCAGAGTCACCGAGGAGCGTTTGGGTAACGGCGTCATCAATACACAGACGTTTGATGTTGACTCAGGACGTTTGACGGCGTCGTCTGCGCGCAGCGCGACCGGAACAGCCATTCAGGACTTCACGCTGGATTACGACCTCGTGGGCAATGTCTTGCAGCGTGCAGACCGCGCGAACAAAAAGACGGAGCGCTTCGAGTACGACACGCTGAACCGCATCACAAGTGCTGCGCAAGTCCTGGGCGGTGAGCGCATCATGGTCAGCTACGACCCGCTTGGAAACATCCTTCAAAAGTCAAACACCGGTACTTACCAGTACTGCGACAGCGAGCGAACCAGGACGCTGTGCGGCCTGCGGGACTCAAACGGAGCCAAGTCGGCGTTTTCCTATGATGCATCCGGAAACATGGTCCAGCTTGGCGACAAGAAGCTGGCCTACGATGCTGAGGGACGGGTTACCAGCATCTCCGATGGGCAGCGCAATCAGTCGAGCTTCCGCTACGGGGCAGATGGAGAGTTGATCACGCAGCGGTCCCGGTCTGGGGAGACTCGGTTTGAGGTGACCTACCTCGGGGACACTGAGATCGTGAGAGAGGCCTATGCCCCTCCT
>JAIBBE010000036.1 GCA_019694835.1 Fimbriimonadaceae bacterium
GGCGCTCCGCTGGCCTGATTCCTGGTATGAAGAATAGGGAATCGTCATCCCGCCACTGCTTGTCGCAGATGGCGAAGAACTCACAGAATTCGCAGTGGGCACACTTTTCGGGTGTGGTCGAAGCTTCGGGCCCGGCGTCGACCGCGGCGGCAAGCTGGCCGCGAAGTCTCCGCCAGTACGGCCGAAACTCGTTCACTCTCAAAGACTGCCGATTCCCGGAGCCGAGGAGGATGTGCATGTGCGCGGGATCGTGGCCGGTGAGGTGATTGATGGCGTCGGCATAGAAGCACAGTTGCAGAACGTGACCGGGCTTGGCGGCCACCCGTGTCAGCTTTGCATCCACAGGTTCGTAGCCGAAACTGCCACCTGGTAGCTCAACCCGCTCCAGGAAGTCAGCGACACCGCGTATTCCATCGTGGACAAATGGCATCTGGTAGATAACGGCATACCCGTCGGCTAGCGGGTTGCCTACCCGCTTGACCCAGGCCGTGAATGATTCCTGCTTGCCTTTCCCCGGGACGCGGTGGACCTTCTTCGCTTTCTCGTACTCGCTCAGACACTCATCCTCATGAAGCTCGCCTTTGCGCTGGAGGAGCTGGGCAAAAGAGCCGAAGGTGCGGTCCGGCTCGTCGCGCTGGCCGGCGTCGACCTCACCGCGCAACGTCAGATAATGCGGGCAGTCCAACCACGCGGTGATCTTGGTCGGCGTTATCAAGCGTTCGTTCATGGAGGTCCCCTAATTTGGTGAAACACTAACCAGCAGCGCTCAGGGTGTCCTCGGTTTCCGCGCACGCAGGCGATCCCTATTTGGACCTGTCAGGGCTTGCAGCGCCATCGCGTCAGACTGCTAGGAGGTCGGTTCACGCAAGGAGCGGCCTCTCCGGACGATCAGACTGCCGACTGGCCCGTCGCGTTAGCGCTAACCAGGCTGGACAACGACGAACGCTGCCAGCTCCGTCCGCTCCGCGTGCGGTGGCCAAGTGCGTTCAGGAAACCCGCAGCCTGCGGCCGAGTCATCTCGCACTCGTTAACCAGCCACCTGGCGAAGAGCTTGAGCCCCTGCAGGCGCACCGCCCAGGCCGCTCGAGTCGAAGGCAGCCCCGGGTGAGGTCCGTATTGAATCTCCAACCGCTGCAGGACATCCAGCATTTGCTCTCCCGGGTGTTCCACGACCGGGCCCGCGGCGTCCGCCCGGAGCATCGATTCGATCTCGTCGGTGAGTGTCAGACCGCCGAGCGCCGCCAGGAGAGCCCGGTCCAGGTCATCCACAGCCCGAACCTCCCGGCGCAATGCGCCGTCGATCTCGCTGACTCCACTGTCGCGCGGGCACGACCACATGGCCCGTCCGATCAGGAGTTCCAGACCGTGGCGCTGCAGCACCAGGCTGAGTCGGCGGGCGTGCTCCTCACGGATCAGGTCCAGCGGAAACGGCAGCCAGATATTGGTCTGGGTTCGCACTGCGTGGCACAGCGCGGTGAACGCGGCGGCGATGTCGGCGACGTTGTCCTGCTGGGCGGCCTCGCTGCCCTCGAACGTGTGCGTCTCGGTGATCGAGACCCCGCATTCGGCGGCCCTGGACTCGAGCATCTCGAGACGGCTGCCGGTGTCCTTATCGCCCAGGACGATGACGGTCTTGGTGTCTGTGGAACTGGTCATCGGTCCACCTTCCCTTCATAAATCGTCGGATCCAGCCGCTTCAACGCGGCCCGGAACGCCGGGTTCGGATGAGAGCGAGGCAGCACCAACTGGACCTCGCGCAGAGCCTGCTTGGTACTGATGCCTGATCGCCGAGCGCCGTAGAGCGCGGCCACGGTGGGGGTGCGACTGTAGGCACCCACGCAGTGCAGCAGCACGGTGCGACCCTCGTCGCGGAGCCGTTCCACGGCGCGAACCGCATCGGTCAGCACGAAGTCGAGGTGCGGGTTCTCGTCGTGCTCGGGCCGGTCGATCAACCGGACCTCGACGTGCGGGATGTCGGCGCACATATCCTCGTCGGCCAGACGGCACAGCGAGACCACCGCGTCGACACCGTCCGGCAGCTCGCGCAGCACCCCAATCCCACCGAGCAACACCTTGTCGTCGTGCGGGTGGACCGCGACAGTGTCGATCGGGGAGTCGAAGTAGCTGAAGTCGAACCCGTCTGGCTCGCCTCCGCGGGCGATGGCCGACGCGAGGTTGACCAGATCGTGCGCGCGCAGCCCGGGCCAGCCGTGCAACGGCACCCGCCACTCCAAGGGCACCGCGGAGGCGCCGTAGGCCGCCCCCAGCAGACCGCCCGCGATCGCCGCGACGGTGTCCGTGTCATCACCAGCGCGCACCGCGGCGTCCAAGCCGAGCCGAAGATGATCGGCACGAAGCCCTTCCGGGCCGGGCACCGTATGCACAATCGCCGACCATGCGGCCTGCAGCGCTGCCACCGTCCACCCGTTCTTGGCGATGTCCGCGGGACGCGAGGACTCCGCGACGTCCAGTCGCTCCGACCATAGTTCGCGTCGGCCAGGATCAAGGTAATGCAGCCCCACCCGGACGTCGAGCTCGGCGGTGAGCACGGCGTGGCGGATCGCGAGCGTCCAGAGCACGCAGGCGTCGCCGGCGTCGGGATCGAAGTGTGTGAGCTCGCTGATCCCACGGGCGGCCTCGACGAGGGCCTGCTCGTCGTCGAGGTAGGCCAGCGCGAGCGGCGCGGTCCGCATAAGGGAGCCGTTGCCCCCGGAGCGACCCGTCCGCTGATGAACGTTCGCCGCCTCGGCGCGGGCCCGCTCGGCAGAGATTCCCCGGCGGGCCGCCCCGGATAGCACCGAATGGGTCTGGATCCCAACATCTTTAGCGGTGTGGCTCCACTCGAGCCAGCGCGCAACGATGGTGTCCTGAACGGCCTCGTCGCGTGCGTCGCCGCCCGTCGCGATAGCCTCGCCGATGGCGATGGCCATCGCGGTGTCATCCGTCCATTCCCCCGGCGCCCACGGCCCCCCGCCTTTCATGGCGACCTCGAGTTCGGGGCCGCGTGGCGGCCCGAACTCGTACGGCGCGCCCAGCGCGTCCCCCGCTGCGGTGCCCAAAAGGACACCTTCGATCCGATCATGTAGTGACGCCATGGCGACCACATCCTTCCCCCGACTCGTGTATTTAGAGAGGATTCTACGCTTAAAGAGATGTCACCGTCAAATCTTTAGAGACGCCAACGCGTAAAATCGGAACTCATACCGCTATGCTAACTGTCATGACCGACAAAAAATTCCGTGACTCGACGGGGCGCACGCTGGAGGACTACCCGCGACCTTCGGTCGCGGTGGACACCGCGTTGCTGACACCCGATCCCGACGAGGGGCTGTTGGTGCTCGAGGTCAAGCGGGAGTCAATGTCGGGGTGGAGACTGCCCGGCACGTTCCTGTGGAAAGGGGAGCGGCTGGCCGACGCGGTGCGTCGCTCCCTGCGGACCAAGGCAGGGGTAGAGGGCCTCGCGCCGCACCAACTGCGGGTGTTCGACGATCCGAAGCGGGACGATCGCGGCTGGGTACTGTCGGTGGCGCACTGGGCCGTCGTGCGCCCCGACCGCCTGGCCTCACGGTTTGAGACCGACACGCGCTTGGTGCCGGTCGGTAGCCCGGGCCGGCTCGTCTATGACCACCGGCTGATCATCGACTCGGCTGTCGAACACATCCGGTCTCGCTACGAGGCGGAGCCTGATCCTGACCGGCTGCTGGGGGAGACCTTCACCGTCCTCGAGTTACGCAAGCTGCATGAGGCGGTAGGCGGGAAGCCTCTGGACCGCGACATGTTCCGCCGCGAGATGAAGGAGAGGCTCATCGGCACTGGGGAGATGTCCAGGGGAACCCGGGGTCGGCCGGCCGAGCTGTTCCGGCGCAGAAGACGGGGCGAAGCGCACCCAACAGGGCGATAGCGCGTCATCCTCGCCTGTCGGATCGTCCCGCTACACTTGCGTTAGCTCACGAGCGGACGACTGTTCGGGTACCTGGCCCGTCGTCCCGGCAACCGCGCAACCACCGCACGGTGCCCCAGGGGAAGAGCGGGCACGCGCAAGCGTGCAAGTGGTGGGTGCCCGAGGGTGGCGCCGCCGGAACGGCGAGCACATGGACGAACAAGAAGTCAGCGCGACCGACGCAGCAGTGCGCCAACGCCTTCACAAGCTTTGCGTGCACATTCCGTGCGGGCAGATTCGCGGCCCAGTCCCCCCGCGGACGTGCGGTCCCCGGCTGTGGCAATCCTGCCGGTGCGAAGACCACCCATTGAAGTGGTGGGGCGCCGATGTGTCCCGCGAGTACGACCTCTGCATCATCTGCTTTCGGGCCACCGCCGGCGGTGCGTCCAAATACTCGTGGCTCGCCTGCGCCGACTGCCGTGCGGTCAATCAGAGGCTGAGGCGGCTGCCGGGAGTGCGCGGTTTCGCACTGGGTCGACACAGCTTCATGAACGGAATCGCGGTGCGCTTCGATGCGCCGCCGGAGGTCCAGAGGGACCAACTGGACCGGCTCAAGGCGTTCTCGATGGGAGATGACCGCCTGCGATCGTGGGAGCGCGAGGAGTACCCCCGACTGGCCGGCGCCTTCGACCCACTCGCCGATGTCCCCCTCCAGCAGTGGCAAGAGCGATGGCCACCGGGCCGCGAGGCCTCGATCGACGCGTTCTCGCGCATGCTCGGGCATGACCTGAGATTCGTGTAGTTGGTCGCCCGATCTCACGCCCCTCGAGCCGTCTCGATCTGCGGATCGTCCTGCCAGGTGCCAGCCATTGCGACGAAAGATCAATATGCGGATGAAGATCTCGTCCGGCGCGCCGCCCGCTGGCGTCAGCTCAAGATCTTGGACGAGGAGCGGGCCGAGCGGTCGTGTCGCGGACATGATGACGTGTCGAATGCCATCTAATGTGCTGCTCTGTGATCAAACCCTTCAGCGGTGGTCGATTCGCTCGTTCCGATTTGGCTTTGGGGTTGGTCGCGAAGATCCAATTTTCGTCGGACGGGTCGGGTATAAGTTGATCTTGGCGATGCGTTCTCGATACGCCATCGTTCGGCCCGTGGGCCGCTGAACTGAACCGATGGATCTGGGGGATCGATCATTGCTTCGAACCGGTGACGCGAAGGCCGATATTGACCAGGCGATCGTTCTTGTCTTAGGGATTGCTCGGCTGGGCGAACAGGGTTTGCGGGGCTGGTGGCGATCACAGGGGTTTGGCACGGGTGGCCAGTGGGTTCTGGGCAGCGCATTCCCTCGTACAAAATTGCCGGTTGCTCTGGAACTTGACATTCTTTCCGCAGCGCATCGCCATGACGACCTCCTCGAGCGGTCTAGTGCACTGCATCTTTTTTCCAGTGCATTTCCGTTTCGCCGGTGGGCCGAAGCTTGGTTGGCTGAGCAGAAGACACTTCCGCCCGATCCGCTTTTCGAAGAGCTGGCCGGTTGGGATCTTGACGGCGCGCTTAAATCTTTGAGGAGGTCGGCTGGTGACGATCCAAAAGGCGAGCGCGTGGGCGAAGGGCTCTTGCTTGGACAGGTCGCGAAGGCCGAATTGAACGAACAGGATCGGTTACTGCCCTACGCGCGTCTTCTCGCTGCGGCCTATCTAAATCAAGACGCGGATCTTCGACCGCCATACTTCGACCTCAAGCAGTGACGTTCACCGGCAATATCCAAAAAGGCGGCGCGATGCTCGACGACACGCGTCGGTTTCTCGAGGCGTGGGACACCAGCCTGGATAGTGCGGCCAATATTCGTCGGATTGCTGATGGCAACCTGCTGGGAAAAACATCGAGGAAGCGCTCGGATGACGTACTGCTGCGCATTTTGGTGCCACGGTTTGTTGATCCGGGACCCGATGTTGTGCCGGCCCTACGAGCTCTCCGTGATGAACCCCGGGCATTCCGGGAGGCCTGCTTCTACGAGACCGCTCGGGACGACGGGCTCTTGGCCGCCTGTGCCCAAGGACCCATCTGGACGTGGTACAGCGAGGGCCGAATTGGGGTAGCGGTAGATGACGTCAAGATCTGGCTCAAGGACCAGACGGACCGAGGGAACCTCAAGGAGTTGACCGATACCGTGCGAACCAAGGTAGCCCGCGGGCTGCTTGCTGCCCTGCGCGACTTCGGCATACTGAGGGGCACGATACGCAAGGAGTTCAATTCGCCTGGGATGTCCGCCAAGGGCTTCGCGTATGTCGCGTTCCGCGAGACTCAACAAGGTGCAGGCGCCCGCGCACTCGTCGATAGCCCGATCTGGCACCGCTGGCTTCTAGATGATCGCTGGGTTGCTGATCTGCTCGCAAAGGCGGACCGTATCGGAGTTCTGCGCCACTCCCAAGTGGGAAGCGCCGTAAGGATCGACTGGAATGCTGCGACCCTTCAGGAGGTTGTGGATGCCGCTGCCTGAGTCGTTGCTCGGTATTGGTGAACGGATCGTCGAGCACTTCGAGCAAGGGGGTGACCCTCCATTCCAGTTGTACGTCTACGATCCCGTTGCCGAGTGGGAGGTGCGGCGCGAATTCGCAGAGCTGCGGTTATGGCTTGGTGCTGCCGACCGACGGGTCAACGTAGCTGCGGTATCGTTGGCGAAGTTGTTTTGGGCGGCACTTGACGACGCCGGTTGGCTGGAATCACTGATTGCTGCAGAAAAGGCAGCAGGACGGGACACTGCGTCCATCGCCGAAGTTTATGACGCTGTTGGCGAGGTTCTTCGAGATGAGCCGACTCTGCCGGATCGCGTGCGCGCTGAATTGGCTGATGTCGATGAACGCACCGCTGTATTCCTCTATCGGGCTGGTGCTTTGTACCCCGCGTATCGGACATCGTCACTCCTCGATGATCTGCGCACCGACCTGCGTCTCCCGGTGACATTGTTGTATCCGGGCCGCGTTGTCGGGGACTTTGGATTGAGTTTCATGAGGCGGTGTGAACCCGCCTACGGCTACCGCGCACGGATCGTTCCCCGAGGAGGCGAAGAGTGAAGGTCTCGCAGCTATTCCGGCGTGACATTGATCGCGACATTCCCGAAGTGATTCACGTGGATGCCGAGAGTGGAATCGCTGATGAGATCGACGAGTATGTGGTTACTGAACATATTCGCGAGCAGTTCGAAAAAGTAATCACCGATTACCGCGATACGATCCTCAGCCCGTCTGAGGACACGAATGTTTGGGTCAGCGGATTCTTTGGTTCTGGCAAATCGTCATTCGCGAAAATGCTGGGATACCTTGCCGAGAACCCTGTCATCAGAGGCAAGACCGCCCTAGAACGGTTCACCGACCGCGTCGATGCTCCGACGGTAGAGGCTCTACTGAACGTCGCCCATAGCCAGGCGCCCGCTCTCAGTGTGTTCTTGGACATGTCGACCGCTCGTAACGTGGCCCGCGAGGGTGAAAGCATTGTTCTTCCGATGTACCGCGCGCTGCTTCAACGACTGGGCTACTCCACGAATCTGATTCTGGCACAGCTGGAATTCGACCTTGAGGGCGACGGAGAACTCACCGCTTTCGAAGAGAAGTTTCAAGAAGTGTCCAAAGGCAATCGGACATGGCAGGAGCGTCGCGATGTCGGATTCGCGAAAAGCGAAGCCAGCCACGCCATGCACCTACTGCGGCCAGATAAGTATCCCGCCGTCGATTCATGGGCCAAACAAGCAGATCCATCGGAGGTGACCGCCAACTGGTTCGCGGAACGTGCGTTGCGATTGCTGGAGCGCCGGGGATCTGATTACAAGCGACTTGTCTTTATCGTGGATGAGGTTGGCCAGTACGTAGCCCGGAGCATCACACGCATGCTCGATCTGCAGGGAATTGCGGAGGCCATGCAGAAGCACCGTGGCCCTTTGTGGCTCGTCGTCACTTCCCAGGAAAAACTTGAAGACGTCGTCGACAGCCTCGAAGGAAAGCGAGTCGAACTCGCTCGAGTCCAAGACCGCTTCCCGATCCAGGTTGACCTGAAGCCCAGCGACATCAAGGAGGTCACCGGTCGCCGAGTCCTCGACAAGACGACTGCAGGACGTGATCAGCTGCGCGAAAGGATAGAGCCCAGTCGTAACAAGTTCTTGGCCAATACCAGACTGAGCTCGGCCACCCGCGCAGAAGAACCTTCTGATGACGACATCATCCAGCTCTACCCGCTTGTCCCTTACCAAATACAACTTCTCATCGACGCAGTGTCGGCCAGGCGCGCCCACGGTGGCGCATCACCAATCCTGGGAGGCTCCAATCGCACGATCATCAAACTCGCTCAACAACTGGTGATCCATCCCGCTTTCGGGCTAGGTGAGCACCCAGTGGGCGATCTGGTCACATTGGATCGCGCCTACGACCTTCTCGACAGCGTCATACCGACCTCTTGGCAGAGCGAAGTGGAACAGGTAAGCGCTAAGTACGGAGGAGATAGTTGCGAGGCGCGGGCGATCAAGACCGTCGCGCTCTGCAGCGATGTAGGAGCCTTACCGCTCACCCCGGAAAACATTGCGGTGCTGCTACATCCAGCGATTAGCGCGGAATCGATAGTCTCCGAAGTGCGTGAGGCCCTTGAGCATCTGGTCGCTGACGACCGGATTCGGCTCGGTGATGATGGCTACCAACTGCAGTCTGCCGAACAGAAGGACTGGGAGAAGGCCCGCCGGCAGATCGACGTCCGGCCCGCGGATGCCATCCGGCTCCGTAGGCTCGCGATCAAGGAGAGTCTGGCGGGATTGACAGTGAATCGGGGCCGTGCCTTCAAGGTCGAAGTGACTGTCCAAGGCGAGAAACTCACGGACGGCGACGTTGCTCTTCACATCGATGAAGCTGACGAGCAGCGTCGCGCCGACCTTCGCAATCTTTCGCGTGAGGCTGCAGCCAAGTCGCGAATTACGTGGGTGTTCGAACAGTCTGACGAGACCTACGAAGCGTTGCTTGAGACGCATCGCAGTCGCTCCATGATTGAACGGAAAGACACGGCGTCAAAGACGGCCGCGGAGGTCGAATTAATCGGGGAGGAGCGAATTCGGCTGGCGCGGTGGGAACGGCTTCTCACGGATCGACTCAGTCGCGACCTGTCAGCCGGCCAGACAATCTTTCACGGTCGAATCGAAGAGGCGCCCGGCGGCACAATCCGGGCTGCAGCCCAGCAAGTCATCTCCGGCTACATCGATGAGATTTACGAAAACATCGATGATTTCTCGGCGAACGTCACGGGCAAGGATGTGGTAGCCGTACTGCACGCCGACAATCTTGATGGGATTGCGACAGATCTCCGCGAGGAGGGCATCGGGCTGACGCGCACTACACAGCAAGGCGAACAGGTCGTAAGCGACCGTGGTCCACTCTTGGCGGTTCTCAATGAGATCAAGGAGCGCGCTGCTTACGGGAACGAAGCAACAGGACGGTATCTCGAGGGTTTCTTTTCAGGGCCACCATATGGCGCTCCGGTAGAGGTCATCCAGGCCGTGCTCGCTGCCGGCATCAGGGCGGGGCTCATCGACGTGATTCACCAAGGTGCGAGAATTCGCGGAAGTGCAGACCAACGTCTAGACCGTGTATTTGGAGCCTTACCTCAATTTCGCGCGGCATCGTTCGTTCCGCCTGCCGATGAGGAAGTCGATCTGAATGTACGTGGCGAGCTTGCCCAGCGTCTCGCGGAGATGCTAGGAACCAGACCTTCGGTCGCGACCGACCAGTTGGCCGCTCTTGTCCGATCCACATTCGCAAGTGATGTCCAAATCGCAAGCCGCGTAAGCGCGAGTCTGCGCGCACTTGGGTTGGAGATACCTGAGCCGGTAGCTCGTGTCTCGGGAGTCCTCGATCGCATCGAGAACGATGGAGACCCTGAAGTCGTTACGACGACGGCCCAATCCTGGCTCAATCTCCTCGCCGGCAGGAAGATGCTTGCGGGGCTCGATACCGTCTTGGAGCAGGATCTACCGACGTTGCGTGAGGCCCAGCGGCAGGTCACCGCGAGCGAGGACGGTCTGGATAATGAACTTCGCGCGCAGCGTGATCAACTCGCCGATCTGCTTGGCGGTGAAGATATTCCGAAGTATATCGCTCAGATTCGATCAATCACTCAACGTCTGAAGGATGCACGTGCTGCAGCTGCTGATGCCGCAACCGAAGCGCTCAAGGCCAAAGTCGCCGAACAGACAGCGCAGTTGCGGGTGCGATACGCGGAGGTCAGCGACGCCGTCCTAGAAGAAGCGCTGCGGCCGCTGGACGAACTTGTGCCTGAGGACCGGGTTGCCGAAATGGAGGCTGGACAACTCGCCGCCCAGCTCGAGGCTGTCGACACTCGGGTACGTTCTGCTGCGCGGCAACTCGATGAGATCATCACTGAGGGCAGAATCGCCCATTTGACGGTGGGAGAGCTTGTTAGCAGGCCGATTACCAGCGAAGAGGAACTTAATGTTGCATTAGACCGCATCCGAGAAGCAGTGGCCTCAGAGCTAGCCAACGGCAATCAGGTGCGTTTGGCATGACACTCGCTCTCGATCACGAAGCCCGAAGTGCCCTGGATCAATTTATCCAACGTGCCCGGCGGCTGCTTGAGGATGATCTCGCGCGGGAAGCCGAGGGGCGCTTCGGAATTCACATCCAAGATGGTCAAATCGAGGATGAAGATGGGCTGCATCTGGATCCGACCGGTCTTGCAGCCCGTCGCGACATAACGGAAGTTCTCGAATACCTTCGTCGAGAAGAAGGATCTGGAGTCGAAGCTGCTGCGCGCTTGATCCGTGAGGCCGCGTTCACCCACCTGAACCGCCTGATCGCCATCCGGATTGCCGAATCAATCGATCTGCTACCTGAATCCCTAGCGAAGGGTCCGGCATCCGAAGGCTACAGGCAACTCGTGGAGGTCGCGCCGCTCTTAGCCCACGATTCGCCCGGCGGGTATTGGACCTATCTACGTCTGTGCGGCGATGAGCTCGCTGCGGACCTGCCGCAGCTATTCGACCCGCGCAACCCGCTATTGGAGCTGGCGCCCACGGGTGGGGCTATCGACGACCTTGTTGAGATGATCGGCGCGACTGAACTAGGCGAAGTTTGGGCTGCGCCCGACGCTCTCGGATGGGCATATCAATTTTTTAACAGCGCAGATGAACGTAGAGCAATGCGCGAGCAGTCGGCGTCCCCGCGGACCTCTCGCGAACTCGCAGTTCGAAACCAATTCTTCACCCCTCGATATGTCGTCGACTTCCTTGTTCAAAACGCACTGGGACGGAGACTCTTAGAAGCAGATCCGACTTCCGCGCTGCTGGACAGACTCCCGTTACTTATCGACCCACCCACTGTAGCCGGTCAGCCCTTGGCGCTAGACGAAGTTCGGGTGCTCGACCCCGCCTGCGGGTCGGGCCATTTCCTTCTCGGCGCCTATGACATCCTCGAGGCTGCGTGGGAGCTGAAAGGTGTGTCCGCCAGAGAGGCTGCGCCGCAAATCATCTCCGCCCTGTGGGGAATTGATATCGATGCCCGTTGCGCCCAGGTCGCCGCTGCGGCGATCATCTTTCGCGCTCGCCGTCACTGCACGAACGACCCACTCCCGCCCCCAAACATCATCACTGCACGTGCCCTCCCGGAACCCGCGGAGGGGTGGGACGCCGTGTTGGCAGCGCTGTCGAGCGATCGTCGTCAACTTGTCACAGCAATCCGCGATGCCCTCAAACAGGCATCAGTCCTCGGCTCACTGCTCAAGGCAGAAGAATTAATCGCCGGCGAGATTCGGTCCCGGATACCGAACGCATCTGAAGACCCCTCAACGCTTTTCGGATTCGATGGTGCAGGCCAGGATGTTTTCGCGAAAGCAGAGAAGGAGGTGCTCGATCTCCTTCAACGAATTGCTGACAGCGCTACTTCCGGCCCGGCAGAGCGACTATTCGCCGCGGAGGCCAAGGATGCGATCCGATTCGTTGAGGCAATGAGGCAGCGCTACGACGCGGTCTTGATGAATCCCCCCTTCGGTGAGCCGGTCGCCGATACAAAGGAATACCTCAAGGCTGCTTACCCCTGGATTCCCACCCGGGATTACAACCTCTTGGCTGCCTTTGTCGGACGAGGCCTAGAGCTTTGCAATGCGGCCGGCCGTACCGGAGCCATCACCTCCCGGGCGGGCCTGTTTCAGATTACGTTCGAGCCCTGGCGTGAACACGTTCTGCTCGGCCATCGGTTGTTGGTGCTAGCTGACCTAGGCTACGGCGTGATGGAACAAGCAATGGTGGAAGCGGCCGCCTACGTGATAGGAGCCGAGCGCGGAGCCCCAGCCGATGTGGCCACCTTCATTCGTCTGCTGCGGGACAGAGACCGCGAGAAGGCGCTGGACTCTGTCGCTGCCGCCGTTCGGACTGCCAGCGATGATCCTCGTATCTATCAGGTTCAGCTGAGCGAGTTCGACGCGATTCCGTCAAAACCGCTGGCCTATTGGATGACTGACTCCATCCGTCGACTCTTCAGAGAGCTGCCATCGTTGGAAGGCAACGGTGCAGAAGCACGGGTGGGGCTACAGTCTGGGGACGACTTTAGGTTTGTCCGAACAATCTGGGAGGTCGATCCAAAGCGGATCGCAACATCGCGTGAAGACACACGGCATAGGCGCTGGGCTCCCTTTGCCAAAGGCGGTGAATATAGTCCGTATTGGGCCGATATTAATCTCGTCATCGATTGGGAGAACGATGGGGAGCGAGTCAGGGAATATCCAGGGTCCAGACCCCAGAACTTGCAGTATTTCTTTCGACCAGGTCTCACGTGGCCCGATCGGGCGACAACCCTGGCCCCTCGCATCCTCCCGCAGGGATGCGTCTTCTCTCACGTCGGCATGGGCCTTTTCCCACTCGACGATCCTTTCGTCTGCCTGGCCTGGCTTAATTCCCGACTGGCTCGCGCGCTTGCCGACCTCATGGTGAGCGGACGAGAGGAAGCCCGCGGCGTAGGAAGCCCGCACTACTATGTCGGCGTTGTCCAGCGGGTTCCGTGGCCGAAGGATCTCGATGATCACGCACGTGAGAAGCTAGCCGCATTGTGCACGCAACTCGTGCAATTCCGCCGTTCCGAAGACGAGTCGGACGAGACGACACGATCATTTATTGCTCCGGTCATCCCAGGTCTCAACGGCGGCTCATTAGAGGATGCGGTCTACGACCGCCAGGTAAAGAAGTCCACGCAGATTGTGCAGTCGGTCGATGCGGCGCACGAAGTCGACGGTGTCTTGTCAACATCGTTGAAAATTTCCGACGACAGTGCGGAATTCCTCGACGACGAGGCGCCCGTCAGTGCGGCCGTCTACCCGCGGGTCGGCCTCGACGCTGGACAACGAGATGACCTTTTTCGACTAGTCGTAATGCCGATGTCCGACCTTGTCAAGGAAGCAGTAGATCGTTGCGGCGGCTCGCGATCCGTCGTCGCGAAATCTTACGTTGCCGATCGGCGCATCGAGTTGATCGCCCGTGTTCTCCGAGTTCATCCCGCCGCAGTACTTTCGGCACTAAACGAAGCCAGATGCCTTCCACCAGATGCACTCGGCCGGTCAGCCCGGGATCTGCTTTCTTACTTGTTGGGTTGTGCCTTCGGCCGCTGGGACGTCCGGGCAGCCAACGACATTGGGGCGGCGGGAGATCCGTTCGCTCCCTTGCTCCTCGTTGCACCGGGTGCCCTCAAAGGGGCCGATGGGTTGCCGGTCCGAGAGCCGCCCTCTGGTTACCCACTTCAGTTCCCTTTACAGGGTATTTTGGTGGACGAGCCCGGATACCGTTGGGATCTAGTCTCGGGAATTGAGTCGGTAATCGGGAATATAGCTAGCGATGGCCAGTCTCTGGTAGCGGAGTTGACGAGAATCGTGGGTAGGTCTTCTCTCCGTGACTACCTGCGCCGTGACTTCTTCAAGAATCACCTGGCTCAGTACACCGCGTCTCGGCGGAAAGCGCCCATTTATTGGCCGTTGACCGTGCCCTCTGCCCGATGGGGAGTCTGGGTTTACGCCCCCAGCATCTCCCGAGAAACTCTCTACGCAGTGAGTGCCGAGGCGCTGCGTAGGGAAAGCCATGCGAGTGCGGAAATCACGCGACTGGAACGCGATCGAGCAAGTGGCGGTGGCGGGCGCAGTGCGAGCGCGTTGGACCGTGCACTCGATGCGGAGCGCTCGCTAGCCGAAGAACTGCGGCGCTTTCGGGAAGAGGCGGAGCGAGTTGCTGCATTGGGCTGGGAGCCGAACCTTGACGATGGAATCGCTTTGTGTGCGGCACCTCTCGCGGACCTGTTCCCGGCCTGGAGGGAACTCGCCCAATTGCGTCAACAACTCCGAGCGGGCAAATACGATTGGGCGACCGTCGCACGTTGGGCGAATCAGTTATGAGCAACCGACTGCGTGAACAGCTGTCTGCGGAGCTTGCCAGGGCTGTGCGACAAGCCGGCCTTGTCATCTGGCAGGACGAGCACCAGGAGTACATCGGCGCAGCACAGTCGATTTGTCCGACTGATGTTCCGATGGTTACATTTGATGGCAGCTGGTTTGGCCTTCGGTGGGAGGTCGAGGCCCGTCTCGGCGGTGAACGAGCGCCCGAGCTAGTGATTTATGCTCCCGCGTCAGTCCCTGCAGAAGACCCGTTGGCTGAGATCCGCGCCGCAGGTAAGGAATTCAAGCGACGTCTGGCAACCTTGATTCGCCAAGCACTTGACGGACAACTCGCCGCGGTGCGCATCGAGCAGATCGCTCGCGAGGCAAGAACTTTGGAAGAAGCTGAGGCTGCCGCAGGAGGAACTCCTCCCGCGGAAGTGCGACTCGTCGGGATTCTCGGTACCGGTGACAGCGTCCAGATGGCCTTGGCCGTCCTCAACGCCAGCCGTGACTCCTCTATCGATGCCGAACGAGCATGGCCGGATGTTTCTCGAATGCTGTCCGACGCCTTCGGCGGGCTAATCGCCGGTGAACGGGGTGAGCTCAGGGAGTTATTCGCTCAACAGGTTCTTCTGACCGAGATCTCCACCGCTGTCGGGCAATTATCCGACGTCTTGTCGGACGCGTGGATGGCGCCTACCAGTGAGCAGAGGCGTCGCACCCAAGAACTACTACGAGTGTGGCGTTACGCGCCCGAATGGAGCGGTACCTACCATGAATTAGCTACACGAATCGACGCGCGGCTGGGTCTCAGTTCCGCTCTCACTTGGACCGATGGTCTCCAGACCTGCTTTTCAGCGCCGGCGATAGAGGGCCTCTGCATGTCGGAAGCCGTCCGGCGGCTGGAAGAGGGCGATCAATCTGGTGCACTCGTGCTGGCCCAGGAACGACTCCTCGACGCAAACCCTTGGCGAGACGAACGTGCTTCCCAGTCGAGCAGCAGGTGGAGCGACCGGTGGCGGGTTGTCAAAGCGATAGCGGAGCTTCGCCGGTTAGTCGACGCCAACGTTATTCCGAACGCTGGTATCGCCGAACTCCTGGACTGGTATGTTGCCAAGGGCTATCAGGTGGATGGCGCTCATCGCAGGCTCGAGCTGGCCCGTGGGGCTCTAGCTTCTCACGGTGAGCTCGAACAGCACCTGACCGCAGCTCGATCCGGATATGAGCATTGGGTTGATCAGCTGCTGAGAACTACGACGGCAGCGCTCACTACGGACGGCCTAGCTGGCGTCGATCAGCTTACTCAAGGGGAAATACACGACCGGCATATCAAGGACGTGGAAGGGCCGACGGCCTATGTGTGGGTCGACGCGCTGCGCTATGAGTTGGGTGTGGAGCTCGCTGACGCGATCCGCACTGACATCACCCAGCATGTCTCAATTGAAGCAGCGATAGCGGGGGTCCCGACGATCACCCGGGTGGGGATGGCCAATCTCCTTCCCGCTGCGGCTGAAAAGCTCCGCGAAACAATCGACGGCGGCAAACTTTCGGTTTCTGTGGGTGAACGCAAGGTGTCTACCGTCGAGCATCGAGTCGAGTTGCTTCGAGCAGCCCACGGAGCGGTGGCCAACCTCGATCTCGCAACGGTCAGTCAGCAAGGCGAGAAAGAGCTGAGCAAGGTGATCAAGGGTGCAAGTCTGGTCCTGGTCCGTAGTCAAGAGATCGACGCCGCGGGGGAGTCTGGGCTCCTGAACACCGCGTGGCCGCAGTTTGAGGCCACGAAACAAGACCTTGCCAATGCGGTTGCCAAACTCGGCCAGGTCGGAATCCGCCGAGTTGTTATTTCTGCCGACCACGGCTTCCTGGCGATGAGCCAGTCAGTCGGTGATCCGCGCACGATCGATGCCCCGATCGGCGCAGAAGGAGAACTGCATCGTCGCGCATGGGTTGGGAAAGGCGGCACTACCGCGGAAGGAACAGCCCGCGTCTCCTTGGCGGCGCTCGGCATACGCAGCGACCTCGACGTGATCGTCCCAAGAGGCCTGGCTGTCTTCAAGGCAGGAGGGGGAAAGCAATTCTTCCACGGAGGCTTGTCGCCGCAGGAACTTGTGATCCCCGTTATCGTCGTCGACCTGGAGGTGACCCAGGAAACGCAGAAGCTTGACATCAATGTCAACATTGCAGGCGACCGGATTGCCACGGGTGTGTTTGCCGCGACGGTTCTGTTTCTTGGTGATCTGTTCACCGATACCGTTACTTTCCGAGTCGTGGCCCGAGGGGCAGCCTCAAAGGAACCGGTGGCTCGCGTCGTGTCCGGTGATGGGTATGACAGCGAATCAGGTTCGGTGACAGTCACGCAGGACAAGCCTGCCGTGTTGACCTTTCAGGTGATCTCGAACCTCGAGCGCGATGCCGAAGTGGAAGTACAGGTGCTCGATGCTCGTACCGGTCGTCGTCTTGCTGGATCGGTTGCGAAAGTAGCTGCATCTGTCGTTGTGGAGGATGAGCTATGACCAATCCGATGGACGAAATCGACAGTCGCTCAAATTCGATCTTCGCCGGTCGAGTGGTCCGCAAAGATCTCGTTCGGCAAGTAAAGGTTGGGGCTAATGTACCTGTCTACGTGCTTGAGTTCCTTCTCGGTAAATACTGCGCGACAGACGATCCCGCCGCAATAGAGACTGGCCTGGCGGTGGTCAGGCAGACGCTCGTCGAGAACTTCATTCGGCCCGACGAATCAGAAAAGGCCAAAGCAAAGCTGAAGCAGCGGGGCCAGCTCCGGTTGATCGATAAGGTCGACGTTCGCCTAGTGGCGAGCGAAGACAAGTACTGGGCCCACCTCTCGAACTTCGGTGAGAAGTTCATTCACATTCCTGACGACCTTGTCTACAAGTACGACCGGATGCTCGGGGGCGGGGTGTGGTCCCAGCTCGATCTCATCTATAACGCAGCAGATGACGAAGCCACGAAGAGACCTTTCTTCATCAGGGCCCTCAAACCCATTCAAGTTGCAGCATTCTCGATGGACGATTACATCGAAGGCCGCCGAGCTTTCAGTCGAGATGACTGGCTCGACCTGCTCATGCGCACCATTGGTCTCGAACCAACGGAATACGATCTCCGCGGCAAACTGATCGCGATTGCTCGACTGATCCCGATGGCCGAGCGCAACTACAACCTCATCGAATTGGGTCCCTGGGGAACTGGCAAGTCCTTCGTCTACCGCGAAGCATCACCCAACGCCATATTGATCTCCGGCGGCAAGGTCACGGTGGCCCAATTATTCGTGCACATGGGAACAGGACGGGTTGGCTTGCTCGGTTCCTGGGATGTTGTTGCGTTCGACGAGGTCGCCGGGCTCGAGATGTCCGACTCGACCGTCGTCAACATGCTGAAGGACTACATGGAGTCAGGGTCCTTCGCGCGCGGGAAGGAGGAAACGCCGGCGGAGGCATCGATCGTCCTGATTGGAAACACGAGCAAGCCGCATCAAGAGCTCATCCGAACGGCGCACTTGTTCGCAGATCTACCCAAGGCCATGATCGATCCGGCCTTCATCGACCGTCTGCACTTCTATCTGCCGGGATGGGAGGCTCCAAAGCTGGAGCAGCGACTCTTCACCAACCATTATGGCTTTGTATCCGACTATTTTTCCGAGGCGCTCCGACAGCTTCGTAAGCGTACCTACGTGCGGGCTATCGACAACGATTTTGCTCTGGGTGACCACCTAAGTGCTAGAGACGAGAAGTCAGTCCGCAAGACTGTCTCTGGGCTCATCAAGCTGTTACACCCCCATGACGAGTGGACTCGCAGCGAGCTTCGCGAGTATCTCGAATTCGCGCTCGAGGGCCGTCGTCGTGTCAAAGAGCAACTTAAGAAACTCGCTCCGCACGACTATGCCAAGACGTCGTTCTCATATGTCGAACGAGACACCGGTCAAGAATATTGGGTCGAAGTTCCCGAGCAGCCCGATGAAATAGATGCCGAGATCGAAGAGGAAGCTGCACAAGTCGACGCCGTTCAAGATGGCGGGCAGCTGGAGAGCAACATCGACGTACCTTCGCTGATCGCGGGAGGCGAAACCAAACGAGTGGAGTTCAAGTCCTCGGCAACTTTCGATCGGGAGACCGGAAAGAAGAACAAGGATCTTGAGTTCGCGATCGCTAAGACGATCGCAGGATTCGCCAACTCCCATGGAGGGACGCTGCTCATTGGCGTCAATGACAGTGGCCAGGCCGTTGGATTGACGGACGACTTTCGCTTGGCGAGTCAGAGTCGTCAAGATGCTGACGGATACGAGAACTGGCTTACATCGATGCTCTCGGAAATGCTCGGCAAAGTTGCGACCACGTATATGACTGTGTCTTTCGCGAGCATCGACGGCAACGACGTCTGCCGAGTCGAGGTGATGCCTTCGGCGACCCCAATCTTCATCCATGCGCAGAAAGCCGCTGGTGGGTTCTATGTACGGCTGAACAACTCAACGCGGCTTCTCAATACTGCCGAGGCGCTGCAGTACATCAATGCTCATTGGCGATAAGCGGTGGATTGCAGCCAGTCCAGGTGATTTCAGCATCAATCATCATCGTCTTTTAAAGCTTTGTGTTCTTCGGTACGGCTGCACTGCCCTCAGTTGCATAAGTCAGTCAGAAGGGTTTGAGGATCAGACGCTGTGTTGTGACCGATCTCAGGGAACGCGTGCGTGGGAGCTGCTGAGGATTTTCTGCCTGAATGCTATTCACCTTTTCTCCTCAGCAACGTCCTCGGATTCCCAGAGAATCTCCTCGCGGATTGCCAAGGCCCAACCACCGGGGTTCAGTTGGTGGTCGAGGCCGGGCTGTTCGCTGGCGCGGCGGTGTCTGGGGTTCAACGAATGGATCCTGTACCGATCAACGCGAGCCAAACCCGAGCGTCCTCCCGTTGTATTGCTCGGCCCGACGAGGTCCTTTGATCAGCGCTGAGGCGCCTTCGCCCCTTAATGTCGAGTGCAGTAGACGGCTACCCCGATATAGTCCCTTATCGGCGAACGGGGTTGGTGTGTACTCAAGCGACGGTACGGATGGGCAGACTCTTGGTCGCGGTATGGCCAAGTCGTCGTTGGAAGCCGATGACTCAGCAGGAGTCCCTACTACATTCCGACACGACCTCTTCGATGCCGCTGTAGCCGAGTTGACGCGTGAGCGCCTCGAACACGGTGACTTGCATCAGTTGGCGTGCCGGCAACTAGCCACCTGGATGGAGCAACGAGAGACGCTGACCGATGATGCCTTCTGGTCTGGTCTCCGAGACCGCTTTCTGAGGTTTGGGTATGTCGAGATCGATGGGAAGAGTTACAGTCAAGCTTCGTTGGCCCCACTCAACGAGGTTGAACTTCGTGTCGCAGAAAGAGAGGGCCGCGCGACCGCCCATGGCAACCTTCATTGGACCGGACTTGCTCGACCAGTAGGCAGCAAGCGAAACGATGTTCCTGCCATCAGATCTGCCGTCAACTGGCTTCTTGATGAATCGGTTCCGTTCGATGTCCGCATCGCTGCTCTGCTGGGTGGCGATCGTCGCGTTCGTGGGTTCGGAATAGCGGTATGGACCGGTTTCTATGCCATGATTCGCGACTGGGAGCAGCCGGCGGTCAACGAAACTGTCATCGGGGCGTACGAGAAGCTCGGCTGGCCACTGAGTAAGGATGGACCTACAGCGCTAGTGTCAGAGGTCCGGGCGCGTGGGCAAATGTTACTCGCCAAGAGTGGGCTGCGATCCCTCTCAGACATCGATTGGTTGTATTGGCGCGTCCTCGACATGAAATCGACGGATACTTCTCCGGCGGGTGTGGACAGCGGACCGTGGTGGCTGTTTCAAGCGAATCCGGATCGCTATGACATCGACCGTGCCATTAATGAGCTCAAGCGCCTGACTTGGACTACGCGCCAGCACACTTCGAGGATTAGAGCTGGGCATCGCGTGTTCCTCTACCGCACCGGTCAGGAGGCAGCGGTCATTGCGCTTGCCACTGTTGAGTCCGACCCTTCGGAGATGTCCGAGCCTGAAGGCGATCTCGTCTACTGGCGAGATGTGAGCGATTCCGGATTGGTTAGTGGTACCAGAGTTTGGCTTCGCATAGATCACATCGTCGAGCCACCGGTCAAGCGTGACACGCTGCTCGGCGATGAGGACCTGCGCAATCTACCGAATCTGAAGTTCGCGAACGGCACCAACTACCCAGTGCCCCCGAACCTTGCATCGCGACTGTTATCACTCATAGGCGCAGGACCTAGCGAGCAGGTGAGATCGGGGGATATGTCTATGGTGCCTCGTGTACTACGCAGGGTCGCTGCGAGCGCGGGTCTCTGGTTCGAGCCCTGGGTGCTGGAGGATCTTTACCTCGCACTCCGCACCAAGCCGTTTTTGATCCTCACAGGGCTGTCGGGAACGGGCAAGACAAAGGTCGCGCTTGCGCTTCAGGATCTGTTGACCGACGGTGGTACTCGTGCCTTCGTCTCGGTTCGTCCGGATTGGGTAGACGGCAAGAGCCTGTTGGGCTACCACAACCTGCTCACCGATACCTTCGTCATGACCGAAACAGCGCACTTGTTGCTTGACGCGGAGGCAGAGTTCAACGCCAAGGGTCCTAGTGCACGGCCGTATCTCCTCCTCCTTGACGAGATGAACCTCGCCCGTGTCGAGCACTATCTCGCCGACTACCTCAGCGTGCTCGAGTCGCGGCGGCTCGCGCACGACGGCCAGCTCACTAGCGATCCAATCGTGCTCCATTCAATGGGGAGAAGTCTCCCCGCCAGCGGCGACGGCCGTGCCGTCCCTCCGACGGTGAGCCTCGCGCCGAATGTCTACTTGATCGGGACTGTCAACATCGATGAGACAACCCATCCGTTCAGCCGAAAGGTCCTCGACCGCGCGAATGTCGTTGAGCTGTTTGATGTCGATCTTACGAAGAGCGGGCGCGCTGGCCCAATGACCGTTTCAGCGGCTGAGCGACGGGAGGTACGAAACCACTTTGTTCGAGGGGGTCGGTTCCTCGATTTGACTGAGCCAAACCTCGGCACACCGTGGCTCACCGAGCTCGTCGCCGTGAATGCGGTGCTCGCACGCGACCGCTTGCATTTCGGTTATCGCGTTCGCAATGAAGTACTCGCGTTCATTGAGCAAGCAGGAGATGGGGGACTACTCGGAGAGGGAGAAGAAGCCCGACGCAATGCGTTTGATCTCCAGCTGCTCCAGAAAGTCCTTCCCAAACTGGCGGGCTCCCGCGAGCGACTTGAGCGGCCATTGCGTGGACTCCTCGCCGTCTGTCTCGTACCTGGGGCGCGCCACCCTGATCGAGTCCGCTTGCTTGCGGATGACCCCGAGCGTCTGTTCACCTCGCTCGAGGGAATCGTCGGTGGCGATGGTTGGTCGGCAGTCGAGCAAATCGAAGCTGCCGCCGGAAACGTCTATGATTCACTCGACCTTGAGAACGAAGACGCGGCTCATAGGACTACAAGTTCTACGCAAGGGGAACCCCCTAGCTTCCCAACTTCCGGCGCAACGCCGAAGTCTGGACCGTGGCCGCTTCGGATGGATGAGTTGCGGTATCCGCGCGCTGCCAGAAAGATCGCACGCATGCTGCTGCAACTTCGCGACGAGGGCTACGCAAGCTTCTTCGAATGAGTATGCTGCGATTTTCCGCGCTCCGTCGTGAGCGAAACGGGGTGATCGTAACGATAGTCGCCCCCGAGGGGCGCGAGTCTTGGGACGAGAGCGTGCCGCTAGCCGCAGGTTGGCGCGGAGTCGTATCTCTCTACGGCACAGGGATGTCTATCAATGAGGACGGTGACCTCATGCGAGTCGTCCTTGAGGAACAGACCACCTATACGGTCCGGGTTGCAGGTACGGCATGCGAGCGGGCGGGGTTCGGTCAGTCACGCGTGCAAGCTGTTTCCGCTGCCCAGGCCCATGAGGCTGTCTTCCGGCTTGAAACTGGGAATCATGTCGGGCTCACCACGATAGTGTTTGATACGACGAGCGCTGAGGATGATTCGGGTCTGCTGCAGGAACAGGTGACACGGTTAGTCACGCGGCCTGATCGGCCGGTGTGGTCATGATTGCTTCGAATTCGATCGGGGTCAACCGTCCGAGGCTGACCTGGCGGCGGCGGCGGTGATAG
>JAIBBE010000074.1 GCA_019694835.1 Fimbriimonadaceae bacterium
CGCGATCCGTGTGAAAATGGCGCCGTAGGTTGGTTTGTTGCTCCGAATCCAGATGCCATCGCTCCGAAGGCCTTCAAACACTGGAGCCGGCGACAGGATTCGAACCCGCGACCCGCTGTTTACAAAACAGCTGCTCTACCCCTGAGCTACGCCGGCTGGCGGTCAACATCCTACCAGAAAACGGCCTCAGGAACCTAGGTCTGTCATGCACTCGTCCAGCAACGAAAGGAACCGATCCACATCTTCGGCGGTAACGCTCAGGTTCGGGCGGGTGCGGATGGACATGGTGCCGGCACCGAGCAGCAGGAGATCAAACCGGTCAAGAGCGGCGGAAATCAGCGCCGATTTGCGCTCCGGCAAGCCAGTGGAGAAGCCTTGGTAGAGGCCCATGCCGCGGACGTGCTGGATCCAGGTCGGGTGCTTGTCGGCGAGCGCGAGGAGGCCGCGATGCAGGTGGTCGCCGTTGACCGCTGCCCGTTCAATCAGTCCCTCGCGCTCGACGATTGCCATCTCTTGGACGACGCGCACCATGTCGGCCAGTGTGCCGCCCCAGGTGGAATCGAGAATGCCCATGTCGTCGAGGGGTTCGCGCATGAACAGGACGCCGCTGCCGAACTTCTTGCCACTTGCGACGGCCAGTGGCGGGTGCGGGAGGTCGAAGTGGTCGACGGCGAACATCTTTCCGGTTGGGCCGAAGCCGGTTTGGACTTCATCGAAGCCCAGGTACACATCGTATTGGTAGGCGAGTTCGCTGAGGCCACGGAAGAACTGGGGGAGAGCGACGCGCTGTCCGCCTGCGCCTTGGATGGGCTCGACAATAATGCCGACGATTTCGTCCGCCATCTGCTCGACGACCGATTCGATCATCCGAAGGGCGCTTTCGGTCTTCGCGAGCCGCGCCGACTCTTTGTCACCGCTGCCGATGCTGGGGAAGGGGACCTTGATGTTGGCACTGTTGGCGAGGCCCTGAAAGTCCTTAGTGGCGACGGTGTCGATGGTCTGGGTAACGCCAAGGGCGAAGACGGTGCGGCCGTGGAAGGCCTTGTCGAAGTACACGAAGCGCCGATTCGCGACCAGCTTGCCTTGTGCCAACCGCTTGGCGTTGAACTTCGAGACCATGTACTTCATCATGTTCTCGACCGCCTCAGCGCCTGAGTTCACGGCGTAAACCTCAAGGTTAGGACCGCGCATGCACTCGGGGGCGCATCGATGGAGCATGCGGTAGAAATCGAGGCACTCGCGGGTGAGGAAATCGGGGTTCGCGACCTTGTTGTTGGCGGCGAGCGTCAGCCGTTGGACGTAGTCTGGCTCGTACAAGCCGGGGTGGTTGTGGCCGATGAGTTTTGAGCCGTAGTAGCCGGCCCAGTCGAAAAGTTCCTGGCCATCGACGGTCACGAGCGTCATGCCGTTGCACTTCGCGAGGTCGAGCGCGAAGGGCTGGGGGTCGGTGATCACATACTGCCGAAGCTCGGTGATCATGGCTTCGGAAACGGGACCGGGGTAAGACGCGCGAACGGGCGGATGGGCTGTCATGGCGGCAGGCAGATTATGGCAGATTTCGCCGAAAGCGCACGGAAAGATAGAATACGAGAAACTTCGTACGAAGACTTTCGGTAATTGTTTCCGATGAACAGAGGAACCCTACGAACGATCGGCGCGATCCTGGCCGGGATCGTGATCACCACGGCCATGGCGGCTCAGCTGCCATCGAAAGACATCGTGCTTGGCCGCAAACTTTTCATGTTGCTGAAGCCCGAAGTGACGGCGGAGTTGAAGATCACCAAGGACCAGTCGGCCAAGATCCAGAAGGCTACCGGCGGAGCGGCGACGACTGAGGGCGGCAAGGTTCGGGTCAAAATGGGCCCAGGAACCGACTTTGGCAAGATGGAAACGGAGTGTTTTGCGATCTTGACTTCGGGGCAGCGGGTGCGGCTCGATGAGATTTGGATTCAGCGCAACGGAGCCCTCGCGGTTTGCGATGCAACGCTAGCATCAAAGGTTGGTGTGTCCAAGGAGCAGATCAAGAAGATTGAGGCGATCATCGATGATACGATGCACGACATGATGGAAGGAGCGCGGGAAGGCAACCAGATTCGCCTCACTTCCGAGAGCACCAGCAGCGCCCGGAAGACGGGAATCAAGCAGGCTGCTAAGGTCCTTACGGCCGACCAATTGAAGAAGCTCGATGCCCTGAAGGGTGCGCCATTCAAGTTTAACGATTAGGAGAATCTTATGAAATTATTGAACTCATTTTGGCTTCGCGCCTTGCTTGTCGTCACTGCAGCCATTGCTTCGGTTGTTGGTCTTGCCCAAGAGCATCCTTCGGGTAAGCAAATGCTTCTCGGCCAGAAGATCTTCACCGCCTTCTCGGAGCCGGCTCGCGCTGAACTGAAGATTACGCCTGCACAGTATCAGAAAATGCAGGACGCGTTCGAGGGCCAAGTTCAAGTCGACGGCGACAAGATCATGGTCCAGATTTCGGGTACGACAAGTATGGAAGACATGTCGGAAGCGGCCCTGAAGGTTCTTAACGCCGACCAGGTCAAGCGGCTCGATGAAATCTGGCTTCAGCAGGCCGGAGCGGCCGCAATACTCGATAAGAAGATCGCAAAGACCCTAGGCATTTCAACAGAGGTGGTGACGAAAGCCGAGTCGATTGCCGACAAAGCTGGCGCGGAAATGATTGATCTGATGCAAGGCGGTCCAGACGAGGGGACGATGAAGGAGATGCGCAAGATTCGCGAAAGTGCGATGAAGAAGATCGAGGATCTTCTGACGGCGGATCAGAAGAAGAAACTTGAAGAGATGAAGGGCAAGCCTTTTGATCGAAAGAAGAAAAGTTAGACCTCCCCAGAGTGGCGCGGGCATCCTGCCCGCGCTGCACCCTCTATCGGAGTATCCTCCTTACCTCCAATAGGCTTACGAGCGCGGGCAGGATGCCCGCGCCACACTGATACGATCCACACCTCAGCTGCCTTTAAGGTAGCTCCAGAATCCGTCCGGATGAAGATTCGGCTGGACAACCGAGTCTGACCCTAACGCGATTCGCAAGCCGCGACGGCTACTGATTTGCAGGAAGCGTTGAATCTGCAAGGCCTGCCAGCGCGGGCAGGATGCCCGCGCCACTACCGAAGGGGTCACAATAGAATCGACTTGCAGCGCAGCTTCCGCCCCGACCGACGCATCACCGGCGAACTTGCCGCCCAGCGAAAGACCATCATCAAGGGTCTCTTGTGCAGTGGCGCGTCGGCGGCGTTGCTGTCGGCTACCGCTTGGTTCGTCAAGTTCATTCTCGACGCAGTCGAGAAGGGGCACTCAGAGCGGCTGGCTTGGCTAAGCCTCGCCGTCATCGTCCTGTTCGGCGTCAAGTACTGGTTCACCCGGGGGCAGACTTACTTCCTCAGCGAGGCGGCGACGCGGCTGACCTCCGACCTTCGCGTCCGCCTCTTCAGCAAGCTTCTCCGGCTTCCGATGAGCTACTTCAACGAGAAGCGAGCGGGGGCAATTCAGAGCGTCTTGACCAACGATGTCGGCGTCTACCAAAGCGCAATCACCGTTGTTCGCGATGCCATCGACGGACCGATCAAAGTCCTCACCGGGCTCGTCACCATCTTCCTCATTCAGTGGCAACTCGCCTTGGCCTCCATGGCCGTGCTGCCCCTCATGGTGGTCGTCATCCAGCGCAACGGCAAGCGGATGAAAGTCGCGCAAGCAGAAGTTCAGGAGAGCCTTTCGCACCTTAACGCGATGACGCAGGAGACGCTGCAGGGAACCCGCATCATCAAGGCCTTCGGCGCTGAAGAGAGAGTGGCGGATCGGTACAGCGACTTGGTGGAGTCGAGTTTCCAAAGCCAGATGAAGGCGACCCGTCGCGTTGCCAGTCTTCGCCCGATGGTCGAGTTGATCGGAGCCTTCGCCCTTGCCATCGTTGTCTACCTTTGCGGCCGCCTCGTGAACGCGGGGCAGCTCACCGTAGCCCAACTCGGCGCATTCATCATGGCGCTCGACGTCATCAACCAAGGCTTTAAGAACCTTGCTTCGCTTGGCAACACTTACAAGCAAGTTCAGGCCGCTGCGGACCGCATTTACTCGGAGATCCTCGACGTTCCCGAGTCCCTCGCGGACGACGAGAACGCGATCGAGATCACGGAGCCGGTTGGTCGGATCGAGTTTCGAAATGTCGGCTTTGTCTACGCTGATGGCCATCGCGCCCTGTGCGATGTTAGCTTCGTCATCGAGCCGGGCGAGAGTCTGGCTTTGGTGGGACCCAGCGGAGCCGGGAAGAGCACGATCGCGGATTTGCTTCTTCGTTTCTATGACCCGACCGAGGGCGTTATCCTCTTCGATGGCATCGATGTGCGGCGCCTGAAGGCATCTTGGCTGCGCGACCAAATTGGGGTGGTACCGCAGCAGACGTTCCTCTTCTCCGGCTCGATCCTGGACAATATCCGGCTCGGCGCGCCCACAGCCGACGACCAACAGGTTAGAGAAGCCCTGCGCGCCGCCCATGCCGAGGGGTTCGTGCTCCGAGAAGACAAGGGGCTTGCGTCCGAACTTGGAGAACGCGGCGTCAGGCTGAGTGGGGGTGAGGCCCAACGCATCGCGATTGCGCGCGCCGTGATTCGCCGACCCCGAGTTCTGCTCCTTGACGAGGCGACCAGCAACCTCGACGCGGTCAGCGAAAAGGCGGTGCAGGAAGCGCTGGATGAGATCATGCAGAACCGCACGAGCCTTACCATCGCGCATCGCCTGACCACCGCCGCCCGAGCGGACAAGATCCTCATGCTGCGTCGGGGAGAGGTCATCGAGTTCGGGAGTCACACCCAACTCATGGAGCGCGATGGGGCCTACGCCGCAATGTATCGCGCGTTCACCAGTGGCTTGCTCGCAGGTGAGCTTTGAGCGATTTCCTGCTTGATGTTGAGTGTCTGAGCGCAGGCTACAGCAGGACGACCGTGCTGACGGGCATCGCCTTCAAGCTCAGTCCTGGCGAAATCGTCGCGCTTCTGGGGCCCAATGGCAGTGGCAAGTCCACCTTGCTCCGAACGATCACGAAATCCCTTCCACCCCTGGCCGGTTCCGTTCGCGTTGCGGGGGAATCGCTTGATCGCTTGTCGTACCAAGACTTGAGTCGGCGCTTGGCCTATGTGCCACAGCAGGAGAGCCATGTCTTCGCATTCACCGTGCGCGAGGTGGTGCTGATGGGCCGATTGCCGCATTCCGATTCTCTCTTCGAGACGACCGGCGATCATCGCGCGGCAGTGCGAGCCATGGACGATGCCGACTGCCTGCACCTTGCCGACCGTCCCGTCACCGAGCTCAGTGGTGGCGAGGCCCAGCGCGTGCTGATTGCCCGCGCCCTAGCCCAGGAGACCTCCCTGCTCCTTCTCGACGAGCCGACCTCGCACCTCGATGTCTCCCACCAACTTGCGATCGGTGACCTCTTGCGGGGCTTGGCAGGGAAGGGGTACGGCATTCTTGTCGCGGTCCATGACTTGAACTGGGCGGCGACCTTTGCCCACCGTGGACTCCTGTTGGACCGGGGACACCTCGTTCTGGACGCGGCAATGCCTGCGATCTTGGAGAGTTCGCGTTTGGAAGAGACGTATGGCGTTGCATTCCAAAGGGTGACGGATGAGGTCGGCAATCTCCACGTCTTCCCGAGTACCCCGAACGCGGGTAAGGTCCAAGAACGACGATGAGAGTGACGATTTGCAAGTTCTGCGACTTCGCCTGCATGCTGGAAGGGGGCAAGGGTTCGGTGATCGGGATGTTCGACACTATCGGCAGCCGCGAGTTCCCGATGACCCACCACACCTTCCACATTTGTCTGGAAATCGAGTTCGATCCTACCGAAGCGGGCGTAGTCGATCTCGATGTCGCTCTCGTCGATGACGATGGCAAACGCCTCTTTGGCGTGAAGCAAGAACTCCCCGTCGCCCAGCCGCCCGTGGGCCGCAACGTGCGCATTCTGCAGGACTTCGCTGTGGAGAACCTCACGTTCGAACGCCCGGGAACCTACCGCCTCGATGTCGTATGCAACGGTCGGACGGTAGGCGAAGAGCGGCTGTACGTGTTGCAGCAGTATTGATGGGTTACTTCGACTTACTCAACAGGCCCAGCCACCTCTTCCAGCCTTCGTCGTGAGCTTTCTTGTTGGCGGGCGTCGCATCGGGTTGCTCGCCAGCACGCATGAAGCCGTGGCCGGCACCGTCGTAAATCACTGGATCGAACGTCTTCTTGGCGTCCTTCATTAGCTTCTCGCTCTCAGGGATCGTCGCGTTGATGCGGTTATCATTTCCCCCATAGAACCCGTAAACAGGGGACTTGATCTTGGCGATTTCGGCCGATTCGGTCGGACCGCTTCCGTAAAAGACGTAGGCACCAGACAGGTCCTGTCGGTGCGTCGCGAAGCGGAACGTCTGCGTCCCGCCCCAGCAGAACCCGGCAACCGAGACCTTGCCATTGGAACTCGGAATCTTTTTGGCGTAGTCGCAGGCCGCATCGAGATCACCCGTGACTTGGGCAGGTGGAAGGCCGCTGATGGCTTCGCGCACCTTGCCCACGTCTTCGAAGTCCGGAGTGCGTCCGCCCTTCGGGCCAAGGCCGGACACGAAATCGGGGGCGATCGCGATGTATCCATTCTCCGCAAGCCGATCGCAGACGCTCATTGCCCAGTCGGTCAGTCCCATGATTTCGTGGATGACGACGACGACCGGAGCCTTGCCCTTGACCTCGGGATAGACAACAAAGGCCTTCACCACTCGGCTGCCGTTCTTGAGTTCAACCCACTCTTGGTGACGAGGGGAGTCGGCAAGCCGTTTCTTGGCCCAATCTTGGCCAAAAGCGAGCGAGGCGGCAACGAGGGTCAGCAGGATTGCGATCGCTTTCATGACCCGCAGTTTAGCCCGGTTTCGACCCCTTGTCGGCGATCACGTCGCGGACCCATTTCATGAGCAGATTCGTAAAGGCGGGATTGAACGTGCCCTTCGAATAACCTTTTAGTGCGTCTGCTTCGGTCGGAAAGTCATGGAAGAGGTGATCTGAGTTCGGGACCGACTCGAAACGACCCCAGCCCGGGTTCTTCTTGTTGACGATGTCGGCGATCAGGCGGTGGTCCGCGTCGTAGGTCACGAAGTCGCTTATGCCCCGGGCAGCGAGGACATGCGCGTTGCAGCGCGCCCAGTAGTAGGGGAAGTTCGTATCCGAAAGTTGGTCCCAGAACTTAAGGGACTTGCCGTTGAAGAATCCACCCGGCATGAGCTGATCGGCCAATTGGCTGAGTTGGGGATGCGTTTTTTTGATTTCGGCAATCGACTTGTCCTCATGGAAGACCAGCGCCATCAAGCGGCTGGATTGGCGCACCAACTCGTCCGCTTGCTCATACGAATCGCCGCCCAAGATGCCCTGATAGCGCAGGGTATCCAGGAGGTACTCAAACCAAGTGCGTGCAGCGGTGCCATAGACCGCGATGCCTTTGACGGGCTCCTCGCAGGCAATCATAGGTCCGAAGGCTCCACCCATGCTGTGGCCAAAAATGAACACATTGCTCGGATCGACTTCGGGGAGTGCCTTGAGCTGCTTTAGGGCTTGGCGGTAGATATCGAGTTCGGTGGTGTAGTCGAGTTGCGGGAAGGGTCCGCCCTCGCTGTCGCCAACGCCTGGCTTCTCGATGCGCATCGTGACGAATCCACTCTTGGCGAACTCATAGAGAATTGGTCCATCGAGAGTGGTCACGTCGCCCTTCGAACCCTCCAAAGTGAAGTCGTACGAAATCGGCGAAAAGCCCTGAATGAAGAAGAGCGCCGGGAATTTGCCCGGGCGTTTCGGGGTGGTGATGATCGTCCGCATACGTTCGCCATGGCTCACGACATGGCTGTAGGTGACCGAGTAGTCCGCTGTGCCGGGATCGCGGGGCTTTTCCAGCAGGGTGCCGGCAACGTCGATCACTTTGCCGTCTCGAACCACTTGAAAGTTCAACGTCGACCCGCTCTTCGTCTCCCGAATGGTCGAACCGATCATGCTGGCGCTCACCGGTTTGCCGTTGAGGGTCAAGACGATATCGCCCGCCTTCAGTCCAATCTTTTCGGCGGTAAGTCCTTTGATCGGCGCCTGACAAACGAGTCCCTGGCCGGAGGCAAGCTTGTGTGCGGCGACGACTTCGGGCGGGGCAGGCGAGAAGGAGAGTCCCAAGGCACCGCGTCGGGGAAGCGGTTCGGCTTGAACGGGAAGCCCTTGGCTAAACTGGGCGTTGGCGACGAGACTGACAGCGAGGATGTTCATATTACAAATTGTAATACATGACTTCCGGTCGTCGCTGGTTCCAGGATTCGACCAATGAGGCGAAATCTCTCAACACTTGAGTACACCGTGCTGGGCTATGCGTGGCTGCGGGGGCCGTGCACCACGTACGCCATCATGAAGGAGCTCTCCCAGTCCGAATCGACTTACCATCAGTCTCGAGCGGGGACCGCGTACTCGATTGCGAGGCGTCTTGTCGGATTCGGGCTGTTGGATCAAGACGAGAGCGGCAGCGTCACGATCTCGTCAGCCGGACTTGCGGAACTCCAGGCTTGGCTGACACCTCCCATCCCGCGTGAAGACGTCGCCCACTCCGCCGACCTCCTGCGCCTGCGGTTCTTCTTCCTCGGTGCGGTGGATCAAGCGACGAGATTGGCGTTCATCGACGCCGCCATCGAAGATCTGCATGCGTTCTTGAAGCGCTGTCGAGACCTCCTGCCGAAAAACGAGGCATTGGGCGACTACTACGGCGTTCTGGCGACTACTTCGACGCTTCTTGAGACCAAAGCGCGGATCCACTGGCTCCAATTGGTCCGCAATCTGGTGGTCGATCCGTTGCCGGATGAGAATTGGTCCGCTGAGTTGCTCGGGCGTTTTCCCGAACTCAACTTCCCCTGAATCGCACAAGATGTCCGCCTGCCCGAAACGGTACGGTGGCTTCGTTTCGTATGGCAGGTGATGAATCGCCGCTTCTTGTTCGTCGCCGCCCTCTGGGCTGTCTCGGTGATGGCTTGGGCACAGCCCTTGCCACGCAAGGCTGCCTTCGGTGCCCAACTTCTCGCGGCCACCCCCGAGCAACGGAGCAAGGCCGGACTCAAGGAGGGCGAAGGTGTGACGCTGGGCAATGTTCTGCCTGCGCTTTCGGCCGAGGCTGCCGGACTCAAAACGGGGGACATTCTGATCGCCGTCGATGGCAAGAAGGTCGGGACACCCGCTGATTGCGTCGCCGTCTTCCGGACAAAGAACGGTGGCGAGTCCGTTACGGTGGAGTACGTTCGCGAAGGCAAGCGCGACAAGAAGACCATCGCCCTCAAAGAGCGGCCGCGCCAAAAGCCGGACGGTTTCGAGGTCGTCTATGACCAAGTCGTCTCCAACGGGAAGCGCATCCGCTTGATTGTGACCAGGCCCAGCGGTGGCGGCAAGCATCCCGTCGTCATGCTCATCGGAGGAATAGGTGCGTACAGCGTCGACGGAGACTTCCCCAATGTCGCGTACGGCAAAATCATGGGTCCGATCGCGAAGGCGGGCTACGCCACTGCGCGCATCGACAAGCCGGGACAGGGCGACAGTGAGGGGCCAATCTACAGTGACCTCACCTTCAACGTCGAACTCGAGGCGTACCGTGACACCCTCAAAGCCCTCAAGAAGATGGAAGGCATCGACCCGGACAAGATCTTTATCTTTGGCCACAGCATGGGTGGCGCCTTTGGTCCCATCCTGGGAGCGGAAACGGACCTCGCTGGAATCATGGTGGGAGGGACGATTGCGAAGACGTGGACCGAGTACATGCTCGAGAACACCCGTCGGCAGTCACTGCTCAGCGGCGCCAGCCTCGGAGACGTCGGAGCGTCCCAAATGCGACTCGCTTCGATTGTTCACTACCTGTTCACCGAGGGCAAAACGCCCGATCAAATCGCCAAGGACCACCCTGACCTCGCTGGCGACGTGCGCGGAATGGTCCCAGATGGCAAAACGTACTCCGGCGTCGGCTTGCCGTTCTTCAAGGAGTTGGCCGGATACAACTTGGCGGGCTACTGGACAAAGGTCAAGGCACCGACGCTCGCCTTCTGGGGCGAAAACGACTTCATTTCGACCGAGGAAGATCACGAGATGATCAAGAAGATCGTTGGTGACAAGGGCACCTTCGTAAAAGTCCCGCAGTCCGACCATGGGTTCTTCAAGACCACGTCGTTCGCCGATAGCGCCGCCAAGTGGGGCCGCCCCGGCAGCGAGTTCAACCCCAATATTATCGACATCCTCCTCGGTTGGCTGAAGGAACGGCGCTAGCCTCCGCCCGCCGGCCCCCTCCCTGTCCCTCCCCCACCGGAGTGGGAGAGGGGACCCGACCGATCTCACACATCGACACGCCCGCACTCAACGCCTGGAAACTCCGAGCACGTCCCCTCTCCCACTCCGGTGGGGGAGGGACAGGGAGGGGGCTCGAATTTGGACCGCTACCGGTCATTGCCCGAAAAAACTTCCGCATCAGGCGCGCTCGGTCCTCGCGACTCGATCCCCCACGGGACCTCCGAACCTAGTACACGGAGTCGGGGAAGTAGTAGTCCTTGGCGTTGTCCGGGGTGATGAGGTCGACGTCAATCATCATGTGCTTGGGCATGAACTGCTTGGCCTTATCCTTGCCCGCTCGGAGCATGCCGGCAGCGTTTTGGATACCAACGGCGATCATTGAGGGCGGATAGGTGATATTGGCGGGATAGAGCGGATCGTTGTCCATCACACGCTTGACGATGTCCTTCATGCCGGCTCCGCCGAGAATCCAAACGTTCTTGTCGCGGCCAGCGGCCTTGAGGGCGTTCTCGACCCCGAGGGCCATGTCGTCGTCACTGGCCCAGATCGCATCGATCTGCGGCTGAGCGACGAGGATGTTCTGCATCACCTTCTCGGCCTTTTCGCGGTTCCACATGCCGCTGTCTTGGGCGACGATCTGGATGCCGGGGCTCTTCTTGAAGACCTCGAGCGCGGCGTTGACACGGTCGGTGTTGACGGTTGAGGGGATGCCTTCGAGGATGACGATTTTGCCTTGACCCCCGAGCTTCTCGACCATGAACTCTGCCGACTTGCGCCCGAAGGCCTTGTTGTCGCCTTCGATGAAGAGATCGGCGACCGGCTTGGTGAACCCGCGATCGACGTTGACGATCAAGATGCCAGCTGCTTGGAGCTTCTCGGCGATCGGGGTGATGGGAGCGCTCTCGGTGGCGAGGATGACGAGCGCATCGACGCCCTGGCTTTGGAGGTTCTCGAGGTCGCTGATCTGCTCACTCGGCTCCTTGGCGTCTTCAATAATCCAATCGATATCGGGGTTCAGCTTGGCCGCCTGGTCGGCCCACCACTTGACGCCGGCCGTCCAGCCATGATCGGCGGCAGGAATGGAAACTCCCACTTTGTAACGCTTGCCGGACGTATTGCCCGATCCGCCCGAGGCCGAGCCTGTCGTGCCGCCATCGCCGGTCTTGGCGTCCGAGGCGGGCTGACATCCGGCAACTACGACCACGGCTAAGGCAGCCAACGCCCACTGCGTCCATCGTTTCAAATTCATCATCGCAAAACCTCCTGACGGCGGCTAGTATACGATGGAATCGGAGCTAATGGGAACGTGTCCGGCGACGAGCGGCCCAAGCCGCGAGCGGAGCGAGAACGAGAAGCGTCACGGGCTCCGGTACAATGCCGATTCTCACGCTGTCGAGACCCGTCACCTGAGTCTGATCTGTGTTGCTGAACTGACGGATGCGGATCTCGAAACGACCAATCCCATGCATGAGATCGACCCAGTTGCCGCTCGTCAGCTGCCATGCCGAAGAGCTGAGCGGAATCTGGAAGTGTCGCCAACCATGAACAGATGTCGGAGTCGCGCCCAGCCACTTGGCACTCCCAAGCGGGCCGCTGAGTCTCACCTCATAGGGAAGCGGCGAGCCATTCGAGGGCCAATGGTCGATGCGTAGATCGAAGTCGATCGCACCGGTGCCAATCAGGGAACTCCAGTCACCGAGGTACTGGATCGGTGCGACGACGAACGTGCTGCTGCATGGTTCAGCCCATTGCAGATAGCCGCCAGGACTTCCGCCTGAAGATCGCCAAGAGAACCCACCGTTGCACGTGTCACCTCGCCAGCCTTCGGCGCTGGCATCGAAACCGGAAGTGGCGAAGAACTGGGCAAAGCTCGCCGAACAGAGCGCACCAAAGCTGGACAGAGCAAGCACACGGAGGATCATGACTACCATCCTATCACACGTTTTGGGAGAGGGGAACGTTCGATTCTGGCAATCCGGCTTATTCGCGAGCCAGGCGTTACGCGGCAACGGTCCGCGCGTCGAACCTTCATAATCAAGACCTTGGTGCGTTCGTCGAAGCGGAATTGGAGGGCAAATCGGTGGCTGGCCGTGATAGGAGCCGTCGTTCTGGGCGCATCGGCACCTGCTCAGGCCCCTTGGTACAAGTGGCTCGACAAAGAAGTCATCAAGAAGATCGAGATTACGGGTTATCGCAAGCTCGGCTACCACAACCACTTTGTTCGAGGTGACCGCGAGGCCTTTGACCAGCTCGAGTACTCCGGCCTAGGTGATCGCAAACTGACGGACACGGGCGCGGTCAACATTACCGGGCGCAAGGTGCTTGGGCTCTTCAATTTTCAGGCAACGATCCTCGACAGCCGGTTCAACGACCCTCAGGGCCAGAAGTTCAGCCTCAACTACGCTCGAAATGGCGTGACGGTCGACGCGGGCGATATTTTTGGGAGCCTCCTCAACACGAACCAGTTTGCCGCCTTCAACAAGACCTTGCGGGGCGTGTCGGTTGGCTATCGAACGGGGCGGTTTCAAGTGAAGGCCATCCAGAGTCAGGCTCGGGGTAGCGCCCGCACCGTAACGCTCAACGGCAACAACTCGACTGGGCCGTACTACCTCCAAGTCAGCCAAATCGTGCGGGGTTCGGAAGAAGTACAAGTCGACGGCGTCAAGAAAACGCTCGGCACCGATTACGTAGTCAACTACGAACTCGGCTCGATCACCTTTATCGACCAGATCGTTTCGCCGACCTCATCGATCGTGGTCAGCTTCGAAGCGCTCGGGTTCAACGCCCAGAATGGCATCGTCCAGGGCGCGGGTATGACCTACGATTTTGGCAAGGTCGGGCGAATTGGGCTCACTGGCATGCAGCAAAAGGCTCGCGGGACGACCGGGCTGAGCCAGCGGCTGGAGAAGTTTCAGGGCTTCGGAGAGCCGTCGCGGGCTTACATCCTGCAGTTCGAGCCGCTCGAAGGTTCGGCATTCACCGTGAGGGTCGATGGAGTTGAGCAAACACTCGGCATCGATTACGTTTTCGACACGGCCACCAAGAGCATCTTCTATTTCACGCGCTTCATCCCGCCGACCAGCAACGTCGATGTCCTGTACACGCCTCGCCCGACTACCACCGCCGACGGGGACCGCGAGAACATTGGAATCGACTACCGGATTCCGCTCGGCACGAAGGGCCAAAACGGGTCGCTGACGTTTAGTCAGGCAACCGGGCGTCTCAAGTCTGAGTCCAATCCCATGAGCGGCGTGGCACGCGGGGCGACGCTGGACTATCGGACCGGCAAAATCGAGTTTCGGGGGACGGTGCGCGAGATTCCATCTACGTACGTTGCGGTTGAGACGCGAGGTTTCGGGCGCAATGAGAAGGCGAGCGATTGGACGCTGAACTACAAACCAAAGGGCTCCGTCAAGTACACCCTGCGCGGGCTGAACAGTCGGGTCGAGAATCGGGTCACGCAGTCTGACGGCACGATTACGTTTTATCCGGCTCGGTTCACCGTTCTTCAGGGAAGCGTTTCCTATACGCCGAGCTTTGCGACGACGCCTTGGACGCTCGACCATCGGCGGACAGAATCGAACTACTCCGGCAATCGAACTCGACTGGACACCACGAGCCTGGCCGCCACCAAGTCGTTCGGGCGGCTCGACACCAAGATCGAGCTTCAGCGACAAGCCGGCATTGGGCCAGTCACCAATGGCGGGGTTATCGAGGAAGGGACCCTCAACCTGAATACGATCCGTTTTGGCCTCGGCTACAGCCCGGCGGGAAATCTCACGCTGCAGGGCCGGACGAGCTTGAGTGCGGTCAACGCAAACGGCAAGAGCGGCGGCGGCAGCGATACCACGATCAGCGCGATCTATCAACCCAACGACCGCCTCGGCTTCAATGCCCAATACGCGATGAGCGACTCGGGGCAGTTGGCTACCCTGGGTTCATTCCAGAACGGGTTCGGACTCGGCTACGGTGGCAACGGGTTCTCGGGTGGCGTAACCGGTGACACCAATACGGGCGCGACGAGCCTTCGGCAGTGGAGCCTGTCCACGTCATACACCCCGACCGACCGAATCAACCTCACCGCTGGCATCAGCGCGACGAAGCAATCAGGATCGGTGAGTTCGAACAGTGACAGTCAGGGCTTCGGCCTTGCCGCGACGCTCGATTTCGGCAAGGGCTACACATTCGCGACGAGCATTGATCGGACGCAGACCTCGTTCATTGACTCACCCCTCACGTCGAGCGCCACGAATTGGGACCTCTACTTCCAAGCAAACCCGGCTGGTCGATGGTCGTACCGCCTTGGCGCCAGTTTCTTGCTGAACGGCGGCAACAGCGAGTTCAAGCAGAACAGCCATGCCTACGAAGCAAGTCTGACGTATCGGTTTGCGAATCGCCAAGCCCTGAACTTCAACATCAGCTCGGGTCGGACTCGGGGTTACTATCCGCAGGACGACTTCGATTACGGTGTGACGTACCAGTATCAAATCTGGCAGAACCTCGCCCTGAACCTCAGCTATCGGTTCCGGGATGTGAAGAACCTAGACCCCACGATCACGAGCGGAGCGTACCGTTCGGGCGGCTTTGATTTGGAATTGTCGTTCAACTTTGGGCGGTAAGCTCGGGCGTATCAATCGATGTGGGCCAAGACGCGCAGCTCCTTGTTCTTCGTGTGTATTGTTCTGGCCATGACCTTCGGGTTTTGGCGGGGGATGTCTTTGCTCAGCCCATTCGGATATCCGTTTGACGACGCGAAGTTCTCGCGCAAACTGTGGCTCAGCGTTGACGGAAATGGCGAGTGCATCCGTGGGACGATGGTTGACGACCTGATCGACGAGCACTTGGACAAGGGGATGCGGAAAGAGGATGTCACCCAGTTGCTAGGGGAGCACTCCGAGGCAGATACCACGCACTGGGGGCTTCCAGCCGAGGTCCAATCGGTCTGGACCTTCCCGGTGGGTGCTTGTAGCGGGTTCAAGGTCGATGGCGACTATTTGGCCATCGCCTTCGACGCTCATGGTCGCCTTATTCTGGCTTGGCACTATCAGAGTTAAGGATGTTCGTCTTCCACTTGCTCATTCTTCTCAGCCAGCCTCGATGCCTCTCCGACTACGAAGTGGATGACACGCCTTTGATCATCAGGTCTGAGGGGCACGTGTGGGAGTTTCGGCATCTCTGGGTGAAGACCCACTTGCTGAACCGTGGTCTCAAGGATGATCCGATTGAGGTGTTTTTTCTCGATGGCCAGCCGGTCAAGCGGATCGAAGGATACAGCGGAAAGAGCTGGGAGCCGCAGGGGCGCTACTTCCAAGCGGTTCGGGTCCCTGTCAAATCGAGTTTCGACAAGGTCGTCGCGGTTCGAGGTGCCTTTGGTTTGGGCACCCACTGGGACACGATGTTCTATGGAATCCGAGGTCAAAGACTGACCCTCATTGGGCGCTCACCGGCAAACAACTCAAACGGACCGGTGAACTACAAGGGCCGCCGCGACGACTGGCTCTTCGACGACTACGATCGTTACCGGACAATGGGTGGTGACTCAAGCATCCACCTCGTCCTCTTGCGGATCGGCGCGAATGGGAGATTTCATAAGGTGGGTCAGTGGAGATCGCGCCACGATCGGCGGCTGCGGAAGACGGTGCGGACAGACTTCCTCGAATAGCGGCGTTGTCATGTACAATCCAGATCATGAGCGGCTCGGCCACACGAGTTTACAAAGACCTCATCTGGCAGGATAGCGATCGGGTGAGCGGTCAGCCTTGCTTCTACGGCACTCGCGTCCCGGTTCGATTTCTCTTCGAGTTTCTCGAGGCCGGTGCGCCGCTTGAAGAGTTCTTGGATTCCTATCCGAGCGTATCCCGAAGCATGGCAATCGCCGTACTCGACGAGGCTCGGACTGGTCTATTGAGGGCTCTTGAAGCTGCCTGAGCCGAGGATCCTGCTAGATGAGAACCTCCCAATAGAATTGGCGGAGGTTCTCCCGCAAGCCAAGACGCTAGCTGGTCAAGGTTGGCTTGAGCTTCGAAACGGCGAGCTCTTGCGACTTGCTGAGGGACAGTTTGATCTCCTTCTCACGATGGACAAAGGCATTCTCTACCAGCATAACCACAGAGGTCGCCTAATGCGGATTGCAGTTCTCTCAGCCCCTAACTCGCGAATTGAGTCTCTCATACCGCTTTTGCCTAACCTCAATGATTTCATCGGTACGTCGCTGCCGGGCACTCTTGCCATTATTCGCGAAGATTCAGTTGTGATCGTGGCGGGCACGTCGTCCGAGACTCAATAGCGCAGGAAGCTGTCAGTAAAGATTACATCAATAGAAGGACGGTGAACGCCAGGGCGACCAGACCCAAGAATGCGAGAACCTTGGTTCCTTCCTTCCAATTCGTCAAGCTCACCGAAGCCGCCACGCCCGCCCCGACAACCTGCACCAAGCCCTTCTCTAGGGGTGCGCTCATGGGCAATGCGAGCATCAGAAGAAAGTAGCCAACGAACATCGTGACGAGAAAAGCCGCCAATCGGATTAGCGTGGTGCGGAGTTTGCCATCAGGTGGTGGAATTTCAGTAATCTTTCGTCCCACGTTTGCAGTGTACATTGTCAGATCAAGAGCCCAGCAGATGCGAGGCCCCGCCGGGGCGAACAACGAGACCGAATTGCTTCGTCTTTGATCAACGAGATCAGAGGACTGCTCGCAACCCTTTTCCCGGCTTCACGCCTTCGACTAGCCGACCTTCCGACACCACCTGTACACCGTTCACGACCACCCAATCGAACCCGACCGAGGTCAGCGCGGGCTCGGCAAAGGTCGCCCGATCAATGACCCGCGAGGCGTCGAAGATGGCGAGATCGGCATCGGCCCCGACGGCGATCCGGCCCTTCTTGGTTAACGCTTTGCACCGCTTCTCGAACCGTCGCGCAGGCTGAATCGTCATTTTGCCGACAGTCTTCAAGAGCGACGCCAGCTTCTCCTCGCGCACGTACTTACCCAAAACCCGCGCGTAGGTACCCGCCGAGCGTGGGTGGCCGACGCCGTCGGTGAGGCTGCCGTCGCTGCCGACCATTGAATCGCACTTCATGCCCGCCCGAATCGCGTCTTCGGGGATGCAGTGGGCGATGACCATGCCGCCTTCCTCGCGATATTTGGCGAACGTCTCGGGGGTGAGGCGCTCATGGGTACGGGCGAGTTCGAGGTCTTCGTAACGAAGCCCGTAACGTTCCTGCCAGCCCGGCGCAAAGACCTCGGATTTGATTCCGGTTCCAAAGGCTGTGTAGGGATAGAAGTCGCTGGTGACATCGAGCCCCGCCTTGGCCGCCTCGGTGAGGTAATCGTACACGACCGGCGCGGTCGAAAGAGCCATGCTCGGGACGTGGTGGATGTGCATCCCGATCTTCGCGACTTGGGCATTGGAGATCATCTCTTGGACCGCCGCGAACGCGCTCTGGTCGTCGGCGAGAGTGCCATAACGGATGTGAGCCGTGCAGACAGCTTTATGCTTGCCCGCAACCTTGAACACGCGATACACTTCCGGATGGGTTGACGCAGGTTGGTATTCGAGGCCGAATCCGACAGCAAGGGCTCCCTTGGCCAATTGCGCGTCGAGAAACTCGAGGATCTTGGCAATTTGGGCCTCGGTCGCAACCTTGGTGTTCGCATCGTCCTCGCCCATCACGACCCGCCGTGCCCGCGTGTGGCTGACGCTCGCGCCGTAGTTCAGCATCCGCTTGCCCGCGTTGTCCTTGTGCCACTGGTCCTGATCCTCCGCACCGCTCTCGATCTGCAGTTTGGTCGTAACGCCGTCGAAAACCTGAATCTGGTCGTTGTAGAGGTTCTGGCCGTGCGAAATCGGGTCGATGAAACCGGGAGCGACACAATAGCCTCTCGCGTCGATCACCTTCTTGCCACGCAGTTCGCGGTTAGAAATCGCCCGGATTGTGCCGCCGTCGATGCCGATATGGCAGACGCTATCGAGTCCCGTCGCCGGGTCGAGCACACGGCCGTTCAGCACGACCAGATCGTAGCTCTGGTCAAGTCCCGCGAGGGCGAACCCTCCCAAAGCAGAGGCCGAAACGCACATCGCGCTTCGGCCCAGAAACTCACGCCGAGTCAGTGGCATGAGCCAAGTATACGTCTACTCGTCGCCCATCATGCCGTAGTTGGCGGAGAGGATCGCGTAGTCGGCGATGCCGACTTCTTCGTCGCCATTGAGGTCGGCCTCGTAGAGGTAGTTCTCGTCGCCCGGAACCAAGCCGTAACTGCTGGAAATGAGCGCATAGTCTCCGATTCCCACCTCGTTGTCGCCATCGCAGTCGCCGTTGGTCAGGCTAAAGTCCAGGACGATCGGCTGACCCAGCGTGATCGGTCCGCTCGACTTTCGAAGCCAATGCCAGTTCTTAACGAGAATCTCAGCAGGACCGCCGAACCCCGTCTCCAGTTCGAACGCACCCCCCGGCCCGAGCGGCACGAAGTTGAAGTGGTCCGTTCCGTCCTTGCGGATCACGAGCTCGACATACTGGAATTCCTCGTCCGGTTCGTAATCCTCCAGGGTAACCGTCCCTGTGATCCGTCCAGGCTGAATGAACTGGATCGTGTACGGAACTTCGTTGGACCGATCCATCGAATTGCCGTTCTTGTAGAGATAGATCAGCGGCTGCACAGTGAAACTGCCGAAGACATGGTTGTAGAGCCCGCCCTTATCGTTGGGGTCCATTTGGATGTCGAAAATGGGGCCGTGATACATTCCTGGCTGGCCCACGAGCGTCTGGATCCACTGAAGGAACTCGTTTCGGAGCGTGTAGTCGTTCCGATTCTGCATGTCGTCTTCGTGGTAGGCGTACGGAATCCACAGCACGAAGCTGACGAACGGCTCGTTGATTTGGATCGTGCCGGACATTGTCGCCGTAAGCTGGCCGGCGTTCAGGTTGTCGATGACGACGTTTGGGGTGTCAAGTTGAATGGTGGCGTTGAACGGATGGGCCAAGGCGACACACCCGAGCGCCAAAATGGAAAGACAAGTTCGCAAGTTCATGGGCTCCTCTCGGGTTCATTATAGCGGAGCAGCCTCAAACCACCAAGTTCATTTTTGCTGAATTTAGTCGGGGAGGTCGATCACGAGGTCCGTTCGATCGGCAATCGTCTTTGGTCGAACCGGGATCATCCACTGGTCGATGATGAGATCGAACCAACCTGCCTTCACGCCTGGATCCTGTAGCGCTAGCGCGCGGGCCTCCTCGGGACCAACCGTGTAGAGGCTCATTCCGCGCAGGGTCTGGTCGTCACGGCGCCGGACCGGTCCATTAGCGAGAATGAGACCCTGCTCAACCAAACTGCCCAGGTAGCGGATATGTGCAGCTTGGATCGTCTCGTCCTCAGGAGAATCGGGTGCGGGAACGGCTGGATTCACTAGGCGGACAATCGTCAGAAGCTGGAAGGGTATCTCTGGCACGCTGCAAAGTTACCCAACTACGGGCGATCTGCTGAAAACACGTAGCTCCCCGATCCAAGGTCAAAGACCGAGTTCTTGCCGACCCTCCTTGGCCTGACAAGTGCTCTCATTTCAGTCGCATCTTCAGGGAGGATGGCCCGTGCCCGTGTATTGATCGGGATGGTTACCTCATACCTCAAGCGAGTGCCTTGGCGAGACCAATTGCTGATGATTCGTCCGCGGATCGTATCTTGACTCGACTTCACCCAATCAAGCCCCTTGGGAGTTTGTGGCTGAATCACGATTTCGGCAAGACCAGTGGTGCCGGCAACTGGCCGAATACCTCCAAGCCATTGCATCATCCATTGGCTGATCGAACCAAACATGGGATGATTATGCGAAAACGTATTGTCGCTGAATTCCCAATGCTCCCAAAGAGTCGTGGCACCGTTCTTCAGCATCCATCCCCATCCGGGAAAGTTGGACTGTGTTGCGATGGCATAGGCGACGCCGGGATAACCTTCTTGGGAAAGGACATCGAGCATGAACTTCGTACCGAGGATTCCCGTCGTAAGGTGGTCCTTCTTAGCGCGAATGTCGTCCAGGAGGTAGTCGAGAACCCTGCGGCGCGCTGAGAAGGGAACGATATCCGTATAGAGGGCGATGGCTTGGCTCGCCTGGGTTCCCGGACCCACCTTTCCGGTCAGTGGATCGAAGAACTGTGCGAGGTAAGCCTTGCGAACTGTCTCCGCAAGCTCCAGAAAGCGGTCTTCATCGGCCTTGCGAGAGAGCCTCCTCGCTTGCGCGGCAAGCAGTTTCAAGCATTGGAAGTAGAGGGGTGTCACCATGTCCGGCGACGGTGCGGGCGCAAGCCCTTCATGATCGCTTAGCCCATCGTTCACGATGCCGCTCGGGTATTTCTTGTGGACCAATTCAATCCACTTCTTTGCTGCCATATACTCTTCAACCGTGATTCGTCGGTCACCATAGTACTGATGAAGTTGATCGACAAGTAGGGGATGAGCCATTGCCCAGATAACTCCGCAGTATTGAATACCAATAAAGGGCGCGGTATCGGTGAACATGCCGTCCGGAAAAGCGCTATCCGACCAATCGCTTACTGTCTTGGCGTAGAAGTTCGCCATGTCGAAGTTGGTCATAAACGCTTCACTGGTGGCGACGATATCTCCGCCATAACCCAGCCGCTCACGGTGCGGACAATCGGATTGAACACTGAAGATATTGGAGAGGAATGTGCGGCGGCACATGGCTTGAATCTGGTTCAGCATCGGGTTCGAGCATTCGAACGCCCCGGCATTCTTCACATCGGAGTTGAGGCGCATCGCCGTTACCGACGAGAGAGGCAGTGGCGCCGGGAGCCCCGTGATTTCCACGTACCGGAAACCGTGGAACGTGAAGCGCGGCGTGTAGGTCTCGCTCCCGCCCCGGGCGATGTAAGTGTCGGACTGCCACGCAATATCGGGCGCGCCGGGCCCTCCCGTTCCTTTGCCCTTGATCTGTCCGGCGACACTCGTCATGGGGTTGAGCGAGCCATCCGGATGCAGCAACTCGCCATAGCGAATGCGGACCTCAGTTCCAGCGGGGATGTTCAGTTTGAGGCTGACCCATCCAGCAAAATTGACCCCGCAGTCATAGATCAGCACGCCAGGTTTTGGCTCAGTGACCTTAACCGCATTCCACTTTGCCGTTACACGAATCGGAGGCAGAGGCTGAGCGACGAGACGGCCGAGTTTCTCCTTTGCCAGAGCGGGCCTTCGCCACGCAGTATCGCCAAAGCCAGGCTTATCCCAACCATGTTGCTCTTTGCGGGCATCGTAAACTTCACCGAGATAGATGTTGTTACGGAGAATCGGACCTTCGCTGACCTTCCAACTTCTGTCCGTAGCGATTATCTCGGAGGTTCCATCCCGATACTCGATCCGCATCTGTGCAATGAGCCTTGGCCGCCCAATCGTTAACTGCTGGCGAAGATTGAAGGATCCGAAGAGCCGTAACGGTAGGGGGTTGAACCAGCCATTCCCGAGCATGACACCCAAGCAGTTCTTGCCCGACTTCAGCATCTTGGTAACATCGAAGACACTGTAGTAAACGCGCTTGTCGACATCGGTCCACCCCGGATCGAGAACGTGATCGCCGATTCGTGAACCGTTGAGCCAGGCTTCGTAGTATCCGAGTCCGGTGATGTAGAGCCTGGCCCGAACGATCCGACTTCGAGTGGCGAACTCTTTGCGAAAAAGGGGGGCGGGATCGTCAAGGTACATCTCCGCGTCCGCATTTGCCGTTTCCTTCCCATCGTTGATCCATTGGCCGACCCAATCCAGCGGGCGCAAAAGCCCCATCTCCCAGAGCGATGGCCTGCACCATTGCGCACGGCCCGCACCGTCCCAAACCCGAACTTTCCAGGTACAGACCTCGCCGGACATCAGCGCCTTTCCTGCGTACTCGACGTTGTTTTGATCGCTGCTCAGGACCTTGCCGCTGTCCCAAAGCGTGCCTCGGCGGCTGGTGACGACAATGCGGTAGGCGGATTGTCTCTGGTCTTTTTGCTCAGGGCTTCCCTTCAAGACCCAGCTTAACCGCGGCTGAGAGGTGTCAACACCCATGGGCTTGCTTCTGAACTCGCATCTCAAATCGTGCGCAACAATGCCCAAAGGTTCAGCGCGTGCAACCACGGGTAAGCAAAGGGCCAAGAGCACGCCTCGCAACATGAAATGACTCTAGCCCAAATCGCAGAAAAAAGTGTCCGACCACCGCAGGTGTGGTCGGACACGCAGACGAGACTCAGACTCATCTCTTGAAAGGCACGGTCACTGTTACAGTTAGGCCTTTCGAGTTCCCTGCCATATCCAAGGCCGTCAGGTTGACCTTGTAGAACCGAGGGATTCTCAGTCCCTTCGCCAATCTCGCTTCGAGTTGTACGGCAAAGGAGTACGTGCCATCAGCCGCGACGGCAAAGGTGCCTGACGGCTGGATCAGCCCGTAGCTGTCTTGGACGGAATAGGCTCCGCTAGCGGGGTCTACTCCAGAGGTCGCGTCACTTATCCTTCCAGACACGGTGACGGTTACCATTTGTCCGTAAGCAGGCCTCAACTCCGGAGGAGCCGCCGACGCCGTAACCCCAGGGGACACGGTGTCAATGTTGGCTGCCACCGACTTCTTGGCCTCGACGTTTTGAGCAGTATCGGTGCTCCAGTACTGAAGCGTATGGGCGCCTAACGTGCTCAACGTGAAGGGAGCGGAGTAGACCTGGGCAGCACCGCCATCAATCTGATAGCTCGTCGTATCGACTCCAGACAAGTTGTCGGTGGCATTGAGCGTCACTTCGATCGGACCACGATACCAACCGTGATTCCCGAGCAATCCTGCGAGCGAATGACCGGTAATTGGGGCGACGTTGTCCGGGAGGAAGTTGGCAACCAGATCTCGGCTCGCCGTCACGGTAAAGGTATAGACCGGCGTAAAGCAGAAGTGAACGTCACCCTCGGACCAGTTGTCGAAGTAGTATCCGGCATTGGGTACGGCAGTGACGGTCGCCTCATCGCCATTCAGGAAAATACCATCACCGCTGGTCGTGCCACCGGCAATGGGTGACGACGCAGTCGTAATGTTGTAGGATCCGGGATTCGCTCCCGAGGTAATCGTAAGCGTATACTCGTGCGATAAGTAGGCTCCGCCAAGGTCCAACGCCTCCACGGTAAACGTATAAGCTCCAATGAGTAGCGGCGTTCCCGAAAGCACTCCGCTGTAACCGTCCAAAGACATACCGGGAGGAAGGCTTCCAATATGGATAGCCGCTAAGAACGGGGTAGTTCCTTGGATCACGACTCGCCGATCGGTGTAAGGTACGTTCAGTTCGCCGTCCTGCAGATTGTCGATCATGCCGAGAGCCTGGGCAACGTCGAAGCCGGACATCTGGGCTCCGAAGAACTCGCCGACCACGACCACCGTCGTAAGGTCTACCGTTTCTGTGACCCACTCACCGAGGACAGGATCGAAGTAACTGTTGAACGTCACTTCGCCAACGCCGTGGAGATCGTCTGGGCCTACCTGATCGGCCATCGCCTCGCCCGATTCGGCATCGAACGGGCCGGTGTACTTGTAGAACTCGTATCGACGAGTAATGACTTCGTCACCATCGGGCAGGTCTTCGGGTGCGCCCTCCAACTCGCCGTTAACGCCTCCGCCGGGGGCACCGAAGTGGGTCTGAAGAAGTTTCCATTCGACCTCGACTTCTGCCGGTTCTCCGTTAGCCCAAGGTTCAGGCATTCCTGGGTCATCACTAACGAGTTCTTGCAGGCGAACTTTGTTCGGATTGTGGGTTGTGGTCTTGATCGACTTGACCCAGCATGCATCGCCAAACTGCATCACGGGTGGGGCAGGAGGAGGCGGGGGAACGATAGCGGCGACGACATTCGCCGGATTGCCACCTGCAGGCGGATAATACGTAAATGTTGGCGTCGAAACTTGCACCGGTGGCCCGTGAACCAAATTGCCCGATCCATCGTCAATCAGCCAGTTGTATTTTACGGCTGATGGATTCGCATTGTATCCTACACCAAAGTGTTCGCCGCCGAAATTGACGGAAGGATTCGTAAATTGGTGGCCATCAGTTGGGCTGATCGGACCAGAAGGAATTGCCGTGTAAGCGGCCCACGATCCATCGGGGAGCTTGGTGCTGGCATAGCGCACAAAGACTCGCGGATGCACCGGATCAGAAAGGTCTTCGGTGATCCTGGGAACCCCGTAGTGGTTGTAATCATACGTATAGGAGATATCCGTGCAACGGATATCGTCCAATTCAATTTCGAAGCCATGGGCTTCGACCCCAGTGTCATTGACGCAATCAAAGTTGTTGAGAGTGCCATAGGCAATGCTGGAGATTGCAGGAGGGCTGTTCGTAAGGACGAATGCCTCAGGCATGGTCATGCCAAGCAACATCATCAGCGTCGGTACGAGCAAGCCAAGAGCGACGAGACTGCGGGGAACCGCAGGGATTGCGAGGAACGTCTTGGCAGACATTTCAAACTCCTTGGGAGCTTCTTTGGTCAAGCTCTCCGATTCATTCTACGCTCCTCTTACGCTGTGTTACGGGGCCGCTTCTTTGTACACAGTTTCGGCTACAGCGCGTAAGATTGCAGGGTGATTACCCGCTCAACCTCGATCTTCGCGACTCGCGATGTGCTCACCACGATCGCCTTCTACAAGGACGTGCTTGGGTTCGAAAGCTCTTGGACCTATGGGGAGCCGCCGAGCTTTGGGTGCGTCTCGTGGGGCAGCGTGGAGATCATGTTCAATCTGCAGCCCGACCTCGCCGAGAAAGTGCAGGGTCACCAGAATTGGTTCAGGGTCGAAGATGTTGATGAACTCTATGCCCTGCACCAAGAGCGAGGGGCGATGATCATCTCGCCCATCGAGGACAAGCCGTGGGGCATGCGCGAATACGTTGTCGAGGATCCCAGCGGCTACCACCTGCGCTTTGCGGGCACGCCCTCCCACGAGGCCAAGAAGTCGACTCCACTACCAGAAGATATCCAGATCCATCCGCGCTTGCCTACCGCAAAAGAGTTTCAGCGGGTGGCGGGCGAAGTATTCTATCGCGACGGCATTCCGCCGGGTGTATTGGAGAAGGCGTGGGGCGGCGTGGTCGCCCTGTCACCGAACGGCGAAGCGATCGGGACCGTGCGCATCATGCACGACGCCCCCGGCTGGTTCAGCATTTGGGACGTCGCGGTCTTGCCCGAGTGGCAAGGCCAGCACATTGGCGAAACGATGATGAAGCAAGCCCTCGAGCTCGTCGGCCAGGCCTCCCCGGGCGCGTTCGTCTTTCTCTTCACCTACAAGCACGGGTTCTATGAACGAATGGGGTTCGAGACAGGAACCGTGACGATTCGAAAGGTCTAGGGATGGGCTGAAGCCCCCACGCCGATAGGATGGGGGCTTCGCCATGTCTAGTGGTCGCCCCAGCAACCCACCGGAGGCAGACCCTCATCGATCCCGCCACGCCCGAACGGGTTCGTTGGGGCGGGGGCGGCACCAGGGATGACGGTCTTGGGCAACAAGGCATCCGAGATTTGGCGATCAAGGCCCGCAAGGTGTTCCTTCGTTGCCCGGTCGCCGGCACGACGTTGGGCGCTGCGAACCTGGTCACGCATCGACTTGAGCTCCGCCATCGCGATCTCGCGGCTGGGGCTATTCGTCAGGTCCATCTTCGCCCCAAGCGCCTGGACGAACGCGCGCTGCAGCGGGCGGCGGAACGCGTCGACCACGACCTTCTTCTCGGCCAGTTCACCCACGATGTCGCCGCGCATGTCGGCGATCATCTCGCGGACCGTGTAGGTGCCGCCGCCCATCTTCGACTCCATGTCGAGCATTCTCGCAAGGCGGGTTTCGGACAGCAGCCCGTTGATCATGCGCGTCTGCGAGGCGAGGAGGCGGCTGCCGCCAAAGGATGGGCCAACTTTGTTCAAGACGGCCTCGCTGAGCAAGGCTTTTGGTGTCCGGAAGCAAATGTCGCCGATCAGATTGACCGCCTTGCGCTGTTGTTCCTTCGCGACCGGATGGAAAACCCTGCCGCCGCGCCCGGCATGCGTATTGACCATCACCGAACCGCCGACGATCGGCAAGAGGTGCCCCAGTTCGGTGTTGTATTGCCCCCAGACCTCCCCGTACATCGTGTTGAGGTCGTCATAGGATTCGCCGAGTTTGGTGGTGGCAGGAATGATAAAGCTCATGACCCGCTCGAGGTTCTTGAACCCAAGGCGGGTGGCTTCGACGCCGTCCGAACCGAGATCTTCGCTCTGCTGACTCGGGTCACTGCCAAAGTTCGGGTTTGCTCCGAAACGAAGAAGCGGGTTATTCGCACTCTTGGCGGCAAGGGCATCGAGTTCGCGCTTCTCATCCATCGGGTTCTTCGCGCCGGGGATAGGCTTGTAGCCCCACTCGATGGCGTGCTTGTCATAGGGCGCAACCAACGGGATGAGTCGCGCGCCATCGCCAGGCTGGGCGACGTAGTTGAACCGACCGTAATCCATGATGCTGGCCTCGTCGCCGTTCGCGTTCGTCCATTCAGGACTGCGAAGTTGGGCAATGGTGTAGGCGGCGCTCGCCTTGAAGTTGTGCTGCAGGCCGAGCGTGTGCCCAACCTCGTGAGCCACCACATATCGGACGAGATCACCCATCAAGTCGTCGGGGAAGGGAAGGCGCTGCGCTCGCTTGTCGAGCGGCGAGACCTGGGAGAAGTACCACTTCGTATTGAGTTGCAGGATGTTATGCCAAATGATGATATGGGCCGAAATGATCTCTCCACTGCGGGGATCGTGGACATTCGGACCCATCGCGTTTTCGGTGGGGGTTGGTGCCCATCGGATGACATTGTAGCGGGCGTCCTCAGGACTCCAGGAGGGGTCCTCCGCGAGAGTTGGAGCGTCCTTGGCGATGATGGCATTGCGGAATCCCGCTTGCTCGAACGCGACCTGCCAGTCTTCAATGCCCTTTTTGACGTACTCGCGCCACTTCTCCGGGACCTCGCGGCTGACGTAGTAGACGATGGGCTTCACCGGGTCGCTGATCGCCGCACTGGGATCTTTCTTTTCAAGACGATGACGGGTGATGAATTCTCGCTCCACCATCCGATGCTCGTCGGTGCCATAGTCTTCGAATCCCTCGGAGAAGTAGCCGACGCGCGAGTCGGTGAGGCGTCCCATCATCGGTTCTTCGGGAAGAAGCACCATCGAATAGTGCACGAGGCCGGTGTTGCTGGCACCACGCTGAACTCCGCCGAACGGGTTCAGGGTAACGCCTCCTCCACCGCCGCCACCACGAAAGGTCATTAAGGTCGTCACGTTGATATTGGTCGGAAAGGCAAAAACGTCCTCAAGGAAGGTGCGGCTTGCGTCGAGACTGCCTCCCCCCATCGCTGAAGCCACCGATATCTCGGCCGGGTCAGTCGTGTAGAACCGGGTGACATCGATGACAGCCGAGTCGTTCGGGCCGTTCGACTCGACATCGAAGGTCTGCACGATCGGCGCAACGTTCGAATTGTCGACGGCTACCTTGATCGCTTCTCCCTTCTCCGCTCGGATACCAAACTTGCGCTGGCGCAGAAGGATCTTGTCTCCGCGACGCTCCCAGCCGACCACGAGGTCGTTAACCGAACTTCCGTTGAAACCGCCGACCGGCGTTGCCTTGAGTTCGGTGATCCAAAGGAAGTCGCGCCCGAGAAGATTCTTCGGTATCTCGAAGTACACCTTATCGTCCTTGCGATGCACCTTGAAGACGCCGTCTTGGGTCTTGAATTCCTTCGTGATGACCTCTTCATAGGGCTTGGGCTTGTTTGCAGCCGCTTGCGGCGGCCGCGGACCTTGACCTCCGCCAGGGCCAGTCGGAGGCTGCGCGCCGACGAACGAAGACGCTCCCATCGTCGCCGCAAGCACGGCAGCGAGACACAACGAACGAGTGGACAGACGAACCATTCCCGAATCCTAGCCCGAAATCCCGGTCGCCGTGGTGCCCGCACGAATCGATAAGATGAAAATGAGCACGATTAACTCTGTTGAGCTACTCCGGACGGAACGCCATCCCGCTTCCTTCGTATTGGGGAAGGTAGCGGCGAAGCTGCTGCACGGTCTCCACGAACTTTTCGGCGGTCCAGCCGTACTCCTCAGCCAATTCCAAACCGATTTTGCGTGTGCTCGTGGCGAAAGGCCTGCCGTCACCGCGGTGGAAGTAGCTTGCTCCGACCCGGTCCGTACCCGTTTCGATGAGGCGGCGGGCGAAGTCCTTTGGATCGTTGATCGGAAGCATCGGACTGATACACGCGCATGTCCGGATGCCTTGGGCCTTGAGGTGGGTCAAGGCCTGGAGTCGGCGGTCGATGCTCGCACAGTTCGGCTCGAACCGCTTGCGGATGACCTCGCTGTCCGTCGTCACGCTCATGTTGACCCGCAAGTGAGCAAAGCGCCGGAGAATCGCGACGTCATCGACCACGAAGGGTGAACGCGTCTGGATCACGATTCGAGGTTGCGGGTGGACCGTTGCCATGAATTCCAGCAAAGATCGTGTGAGCCGTGTTTGGCGCTCAATCGGCTGGTAGGGGTCGGTGACGGAACCGATGAAAATGCTGCTGCCGGCCAAGCCCGTGTGAGTTCGAAGGAGAGCCAGTGCATTCTCCTTGACCTCGACCCACTTACCCCAGTTCTGAGCTTTCTCGACATCGGGCACAAAGAACACCGCGTAGCAGTACGCGCACCCAAATTGGCAGCCAACATAGGGGTTGAGTGTGAAGTCGTAGCCGCGCGTATACCCATTGCCACGGGCGAGGATCGACTTGGATAGGCGCGACTTCACTTCGCACGCGTGATTCAGGCTCAGCGGCGTTGAGGGCTTTTCTGGCTCGATAAGAGTGAGCTGCATAATAGGTAGACGCAATTATACTATCATTGGTTTCGGTCAATCTGGGTCAGTTGCGTGGGATTTCACGGCCAAGGAGGGTCGAGCCGGGTAACCCTCGCGAAAGCGAATCAGCTTGCCGACAATTAGACCAGCCCAATGTTCGTCATCATCGGCATCGTCATCGTTCTCGCTGCAACCATGGTGGGCTACACCATGCACGGCGGAAAAGTCGGGGTGCTCATCCAGATCAACGAGTTCGTCGTTCTGGGTGGGGCCGGGCTTGGGTCGTTCCTTGCCGCCAATGGCATGAACAACTTCAAGGCAGCGATCAAGGGGGTCATGGGATTGCTCAAGCCCGACCCCTACACAAAGCCGGTCTATCTCGATCTCTTGAAGATGATGTACCAGCTGTTCAACGTCGCGCGAAAAGAAGGTTTGCTCGGCTTGGAAAAGCACATCGAGAACCCAGCCGAATCGGAGATCATCAAGAAGTACCCGCGCTTCATCGCAGACCACCACGCATGCCCGTTTTTCTGCGACACCCTCAAAGTCATCCTCACCGGCGCAGTCGGTCCGCATGACCTCTCGGAGATGATGGAGCTCGACCTCGAGGTCGCCCACCAAGAGGCCAAGATCCCGCAGGAAGCGGTCCAGACCGTTGGTGACGCGATGCCTGGATTCGGAATCGTTGCCGCTGTTCTTGGCGTTATCATCACGATGGGCAAGATCGGGGGCGACGCGGCTGCCATTGGTGAGAGCGTCGCGGCCGCACTTGTCGGTACGTTCTTGGGCATCTTGCTCGCCTACGGCATCTTCGCCCCGATGGCCCGCGCCATGGAACTTCGGCTCAACAGCGAAGCTCAGTACATGAACTGCATTCGCTACGCGCTCTTCAGCTTCGCGCGTGGCGAGTCGCCGATTACGTGTGTCGAGTTCGCCCGCCGCAACATCGAGCCTGCGGTTCGACCCGGCTTCATGGAAATGGAAAAGGCGGTTAAGGAGAAAGAAGCGGCCTAGCGATGAGTGACGGCACCCCGATCATCATCAAGAAGAAAAAGGCACACGGCCATGGCCACCACGGCGGCTCGTGGAAGGTCGCGTACGCGGACTTCGTAACCGCCATGATGGCGTTCTTCATGGTCATGTGGATCATGGGCCTGTCCGACCAGACCCGCGCGCAGATTCAGGGCTACTTCAACGATCCGGCAGGATTCATGAAGAACCCGCCACGATCCAAAAACATCATGGTTGCCGGAATGCCGGCCTCGAAGAAGGCGGCGAGCAAAGAGAACGGCGAGGACGTCCAGGGCAAGCAAGAAGCCGCTCGGCAGCTTGAACGGAAGCTCAAGGGCGAACTGAGCGCCGAAGGCAAAGCCGGCGACAACGAGGTCAAGGCCCTCCTTCAGGGCGTCGAGATCACCATCACCGACGAAGGGGTCCAAATCGAGTTTATCGAGAAGCACCGCACCTTCTTCGAGATAGGTAGCGCCGTCATTCGGCCGGAAGCGCGCCAAGTGGTCGCCACGATTGGGAAAGTGCTGGCGGCAACGAAGCGAACGATGATGATCGATGGCCACACCGACTCGCGACCCCTCAACAATCCCGCTTACAACAACTGGGACCTCAGCACGGACCGCGCCGCAGCGGTGAGGCGTCTCTTCCAGACCACAGGCGTTTCGGACAAGCAGTTCCTACAAGTTCGCGGCAACGCCGATCGGAAGCTGCGCATTCCAAGTGATCCTTACAATTCCGAGAACCGGCGGGTCACGATCATGCTGCCGTTCAAAGTCTACGGATTGCCCGCCGACCTGGTGACGAACAAGACTGGCGAGAACTTTCCACCCGAAGTTGACCTGCGCCCGCCCGCCCCGAAGATTTCCGGTAACTGATATAGTTCACGCCATGCGCGATCAATTGGCGGATGGCTTTCGATACGATTTGTGGGCAAACCTGAAGTGGGTCGATATTCTCCCCCGATTCCAGGATCGTGAGCGGGCCGAGACGGTGCTTCGACATGTTCTCAACGCCCAGCACGTATGGCTCACTCGGTCACTGAGTGCTGAAGAAGTACCGAACCTCCCCGCCGACCTCACGGAAGGGCTTCAATCAATGAACGCGGCTTGGATCGAGTTCCTCCGTATCTCAGATCCCGAGGCCTTCGTGTCCTACACCACCTTCAAGGGCGAGCCCTACTTCAACACCGTCGAGCAGATCGCAAGGCATGTCGTGAACCACGGCACGTATCATCGCGGGCAGCTCCGGGGGCTGGCCCAAGCCGAAGGCTGGGACGACTTCGAGGACACCGACCTCATTCGTTGGCACCGCGAGACTTCGTCCTGACATCGTGAGCCAATAGTGGGCCCTCTGGGCCCGAAACGAAACGCAGGCTTCACGCCGACAGTAGACTCCGGGCGTGATTGCTTCTCTTTTTGCAGTGATGACGGTCGCTCCGGGGGCCGTGTCGCTTGGCGACGAAACCCCGCTTCTGATGCAGAACCCGACGATGAACGCGACGACCATCGTGTTCTCCTTCGCGGGCGATCTTTGGTCTGTTCCGCGTTCGGGAGGTGCCGCTTCCCGGCTGACCAGTTCGCCCGGCGTCGAAAACGTCCCCCGATTCTCACCCGATGGCAAGACGGTTGCCTTCAGTGGTGAGTACGAGGGAAACCTCGATGTGTACATCGTTCCGGTCAGCGGCGGGGTGCCCAAGCGCTTGACGTTCGCTCCCAGCGGGGACTTCGTGAAGGGCTGGACTCCCGATGGCAAGAACGTGCTGTATACGTCGAACATGCTTTCCGCCACCGATTTGCCGCGGCTCCTCACCGTCGATCTCAATGGAGGAATGCCAAAGTCGCTCCCGCTGCCCAGCGGCTCGACCGGATGTTACTCGCCCGACGGCTCGATGATCGCCTACGACCCGGGCATGAAGTGGCAGGCTTCTTGGAAGCGATATCGCGGCGGACAGACGTCGAAGATCTGGGTCGCGAAACTCTCGGATTCGACGGTGACCGAACTGCCGCGACGGAACAGCAACGACACCGAGCCCATGTGGGTCGGCGACAAGATCTACTTCCTATCCGATCGGAATGGACCCACGACCCTCTTCAGCTACGACCGCGCGACAAAAAAGACCAACGAGCTGGTCAAGAACGCCGGATTCGAGATGAAGAGCGCGTCGGCAGGGCCGGGCGGCATTGTGGTCGAGCAGTTCGGGTCAATCAAGATCTACGACACAGCGAAAGGACGCCTCGAGGACGTGCCGATCAGCATCGCGGGCGACTTCCCTGAAGTGCGGGAGCAGTTCAAGAATGCCAGCACCATGATTGCCGGAGCATCCATCTCGCCGACCGGGGCGCGCACCGCCTTCGAGGCCCGTGGCGACATTTGGACGGTACCGGCAAGCAAGGGAGATATCCGGAACCTTACCTCGAGCAGCGGGGAAGCTGATCGCGCGCCAACCTGGTCTCCGGATGGCCAGTCGCTCGCGTACTTGAGCGACAAGGGCGGCGAGTATCGACTTGCCATAGTCCCCTCGAAGGGCGGAGAACCGACTTACTACGAACTTGGCGATTCTCCTGCTTACTACTATTCACCGCAGTGGTCACCGGATTCAAAGAAGCTGGTCTACACCGACAATCGCCACAGCATCTGGATCTTCGATGTCGCAACCAAGAAGAACACCAAGGTCGACACCACACCTTATGAAAACCCAGCGCTGACGATGAATCCTTCGTGGTCGCCGGACAGCAAGTGGCTGACCTACCATCGCGATCTCGACAGCCATGTCACCGCCGTCTTTCTGTACTCACTGGACTCCGGCAGGGTCACCCAGGTCACAGACGGACTCAGTGACGCGTTCTCGCCATGCTTCGACCGGGGCGGAAAGTACCTGTACTTTGGCGCCAGCACTAACTCGGCGACGGGTAACGCTTGGCTGGACCTCTCCAGCTACCGATCGATCAACCGGACGGCCTCCCTTTACTGCGCAGTGCTAAGAAAGGATCTGCCCTCCCCGCTCGCCCCGCAGAGCGACGATGAGGCTGCGCCCGCAAAGCCCGGTTCCGAGAAGCCCAAGGAAGAAGCGTTCAAGATCGATTTGGACGGTTTGGACCAGCGGATCGTAACGCTGCCCATGCCGGCGTTGAACTACGTGGGAATTAAAGCTGGCGCAGCCGGCTCGGTCTTCGCCCTCGACGTCGCACCCCTTGCGACGATCACCGATCCGCCCCGAACGACGCTGTGGAAGCTCGATCTGGCCACGCGCACACCTTCTCCGTATGCGACGGGCGTGAATGCGCTCGACGTAACTCCCGACGGCCAGAAGCTGCTGCTCTTCCGAGGTGGTTCGTGGCAAATCGTCCCCTCGGCGGCACCTCCCGCTCCGGGTCAAGGCGCCCTCGACCTGAGCACGATGCAAGTCAAGGTCGACCCGAAACAGGAATGGAAGCAGATCTTCCACGAGGCCCTGCGCATTCAGCGGGATTTCTTCTATGCGCCGAACTTCCACGGCCAGGACCTCAAGGCCCTGGAGCGCCGATATGAGCCTTTCCTCGAGGGCCTTGTCTCGCGAGCCGATCTCAATTATCTCCTCGAGGACATGCTTGGCGAACTCTGCGTCGGTCACATGTTTGTGAACGGGGGCGACATTCCAGCCGGACCCCAAGGGGTTCCGAACGGGTTGCTTGGCGCGGATTACACTCTCGAAAACGGACGGTATCGCTTCGCGCGCATCTACAACGGCGAGAACTGGAATCCCGGACTGCGGGCTCCTCTAACGCAGCCGGGCGTCGATGTCCGCGTGAACGACTATCTCCTCGCTATCGACGGCAAGAACCTGACCGACAAGGACAACATCTACGAGGCGCTCCAGAACCGTGCTGGCAAGCAGGTGATGTTGAAGGTCGGACCGAATCCCGACGGGACGGGCTCGCGAGAAGCCCTCGTGGTACCGACCGGCTCGGAGGCCGGACTCAGGCTGATGGCATGGCGCGAAGACAATCGACGAATGGTCGACAAGCTGAGCGGAGGCAAACTCGGCTACATGCACATCCCCGACACCAACGTTGGTGGATGGACCAACTTTAACCGCTACTACTATGCTCAGCTCGATAAGAAGGGCATGGTCGTTGACGAGCGGTTCAACCATGGCGGTCAGGTGGACGACTTCATGACCGAGATGATGACCCGACCGCTGCGCAGCATGTGGACGTCACGCTACGGCAAGGACTTTGCCAGTCCATTCTCGATGGTCTATGGTCCGAAGGCCTTGCTGATCAATGCCTACGCTGGCTCTGGTGGAGACTACTTCCCGTGGGTGTTCCGAAAGGCGGGCGCGGGACCACTGATCGGAACCCGAACTTGGGGCGGCCTCGTCGGCATCCTCATATTCCCGACCTTCATCGATGGCGGAGGCGTCACCGCTCCCAATATTGCCTTCTACAATCCAGACGGCACGTGGGACGTGGAGAATCACGGCGTCGCGCCCGACATCGAATTGGACCTTGATCCTGCCCTCTGGCGGCAAGGCCGAGATTCCCAGTTGGAGCGCGGGGTCGAGGAAGTCATGAAGATGCTCAAGACGTGGAAATGGCCGGAAATCAAGAAGCCTGCCTATCCCGACAAGAGCAAGACGCCCCCGCCAGGCCAGTAGGGCCGCCCCCTCCCTGTCCCTCCCCCACCGGAGTGGGAGAGGGGACGCGACCGACCTGCTCAACCAGGAACTGCTCGATCAGCGACCGGAAATCCCAAACACGTCCCCTCTCCCACTCTCGTGGGGGAGGGACAGGGAGGGGGCCGGAGGCGGAAGCCCAGCGGGCCGGCGTACATTCACCGCAAACGCGCATATTTTCATCCCCGAATAACCTCAAAGAGGTAAGATATGCGCTGGCCTGCGACCGCACCAATGACGTTGCACCCCGGGCTTCATCCCCTTTTCACAAGGAAAAAGGAAGAGAAGAATTCGTGGCAAAACAAGCGAACGTCAAATTATCGGCGTCCCCCGCCCAGCTCGAGCAGTTCTATCGCGACATGCTCCAGATTCGGCGCTTCGAGGACCAGTGCAACCGAATCTATCGGTCCGGAAAGGCAGGCGGATACCTTCACGTCTACATCGGAATGGAAGCGACCGCCGTCGGCTGGGTCGACGCTCTCCGCAAAGGCTATGACTACATCATCACCGCCTACCGCGACCACGCTTTCCCCCTCCTTCTCGGCACCGATCCGGTCGCGACCATGGCCGAGATCATGGGGCGTAAGGGCGGACTGAGCTATGGCAAGGGCGGCTCGATGCACCTTTACGACATTGAGCGCGGCTTCTTCGGCGGCTGGGGCATCGTCGGCGGACACACGGCACTCGGCGCGGGACTCGCGTTTGGCGCGAAGTATCGCGGCGAAGATCGGGTCACGCTTTGCTTCCTCGGCGACGGCGCAGCGAACGCGGGCGTCTTTTTCGAGACCCTCAACATGGCCGGCCTCTGGGATCTGCCCGTCATCTTCATTATCGAGAACAACGAGTTCGCAATGGGAACGCGCATCGAGTACCACGCGGCCGACACCGAACTCTACAAGCGCGGCCTCCCGTTCGACATCAAGAGCGAGCGATTGGACGGCATGGACGTTCTGCAAGTCCGCGAGGACGCCAAGCGCATCGTCGACTGGGTGCGAAAGAACCAGAAGCCGTACCTCGTCGAGATCATGAATTACCGCTTCGCCGGGCACGGCGCCGCCGATAACGACCAGAGCCTCTACCGCACGCCGGAAGAAGTGGAGAAAGCCAAGCTCCGCGACCCGATCGCGCTGCTCGAAAAGGTCCTGCGCGACAATAACGTGATGACCGAAGAGAAGATGGAAGCGATTCAGGAAGAAGCCGAGGCATGGGCCGAGCGGATCACTGAAGAAGCGGACGCCTCGCCGCATCCCGATCCCGAAGAAGTCTATCACCACGTGTATTCCGACATGACGCCGGAGGTGGGCCACTAATGAGTTCGACCGTAATGACCTACCGCGATGCCGTCCGTCAGTCGATGATCGACGAAATCGAGCGCGATCCCAACGTCTTCCTGATGGGCGAAGACATCGGCCGCTACCAGGGCACCTTCCGCGTGACCCAGGGCCTCTTCGAGCGATTCCAGCAGAGCCGTGTCCTCGACACCCCGATCTCCGAGCCCGGCATCGTCGGCATCGCGATCGGCGCGGCCATGACCGGCTTGAGACCCGTGGTCGAAATGATGACGATGTCGTTCTCGATCCTCGCGCTCGACCAGATCATGAATCACGCCGCGAAGATCCACTACATGACGGGCGGCCAAGCCACGGTGCCCCTCGTCGTACGTGGTCCCGGCGGCGCGGCGAATCAGCTCAGCGCCCAGCACAGCCACTCGATGGAAGGCTGGTACGCGCACTGCCCCGGCCTCAAGGTCGTGGCCCCGAGCACTCCTGCCGATGCCCGCGGCATGCTGAAGACGGCCATCCGCGACAATAATCCGGTCATCTTCACCGAAAACCCCGGCCTCTACGCGATGAAGGGCGAGGTTCCCGACGACCCCAACTTCACCGTGCCGTTCGGCAAGGCGAAGGTCGTGAAGGAAGGCAAGGACATCTCGCTCGTGGCCTACAGCCGCATGGTCCACGTCTGCCTCCACGCGGCCGAGCTTTTGGAGAAGGACGGCATCGATGCCGAAGTCGTCGACGTTCGCTCCCTCCTCCCCCTCGATACCGAGACGATCTACGAATCGGTCCGCAAGACGCATCGGTCAGTGGTGGTCTACGAGGACTGGAAGTCGGGCGGATTCGGTGCCGAAATCGCGGCTCGAATCGGCGAGGACTGCTTCGACGACCTCGACGCCCCGGTCGGTCGCGTGGGTGGCTTGAACGTGCCGATGCCTTATTCGCGCGTTTTGGAACTCCAGTGCATTCCGAACGAGAACGACGTTCTCGCCGCCGTCCGCAAGCTCGGCTAACCTCTTGCCCGTGGCGCGGCCGTCCCGCCCGCGCTGCGAAAACCTGCAGGGAAAACCTGGTGAAATCCCAGTTTCCACCCGCCCAAAAGCGGATTCTCCCGAAGAAATCGTGGTTTCTTGCCAAGAAACCACGATTTCATGGTGTTAATCCACAGATTCTTTCCGTCTTCCCACGGAAGGACCGACAGAATCCGCAGGATGGGCCTGGGAATCTGCGGGTGGAATTGGGGAAACCGGGGAATATCCCGCGAAAACCACCTCTAGAAGGAAGGAAACCTGACCGAAAACTCTTGTGGGCGCGGGGTTTCACTTGGAAACCCGCTCGCGCGACCCCAGAACCATGCCGAGTCAATTTCCTACTCAAGACGCTCTCTTCGCCGATTGGGGCGAGAATTTTGCCCAGGTATGCAGCGCCAACGCGGTCGCGCTGGGCCTCGATGCTGGTGAACTCGCGGAGATCGACGCTGTCGCTGCCGAGTTCGCCGTGGCGTACGACGAGAGCGAAGCAGCGAAGCGGCAACTGCGCGGCGCGATCGCGACCAAGGACGAGAAGCGCGAGGCGAGCCTGCTGGTGTATCAGCGTTTCGCGCGCCAATTCGCCGCCAACCCCGCCATCCCGGCCACTCTTCGCGGTGAACTGGGCCTGAAGGTCGGTCCAGCCTCCCTCGGCCCCGTTCAGACGCCTTCCGAGCTTTCCGCCACCGGCTTCGGCAACGGCGAGAACCGGCTCGTTTGGAACCGAAGCGGCAACGCCCAAGGCACGGTCTTCGTGATCGAAGCCCAGACCGCCGGATCGGGGGTTTGGGAGTTCGTCGATGTCACCACGAAGGCGCGCTATGTCGATTCGCCCCGCACCCCAGGCGTCGAAATCCGCTACCGGGTGGTTGCGAAGCGGGGAAGTGTTCAAAGTGCGGTGAGCAATGTCGCCGTCGTCTACGCCGGTCTTCCCGCATCGAGTCTGAGGGCTGCCGCGTAGAGTGGCGCGGGCATCCTGCCCGCGCTCGCTGACCTGCCAGGGAGCCGCTCATCATCAATCAAGAGTGAACTCACGCTTCACTTAGCGCGGCTGCCGCCAAGCCTCGCTGTTGACGTAGACCATCGAACTGAAACCCAGAATTCACGTACACTTATCAAATGGCACTCGAACCGCATCGATACAAGGGAGTCGCTCGGGACGGCAAGATTGAGCTTGAGCCGGGTGCCAAGTTGCCCGAGGGCGCCGAAGTGATCGTGCTCTTTGAAGGTGTTCCCGACCGGAAGCACAGCACTGCGCAGGACTTGCTCAATTCGGAAATCGTCGGCATGTGGGCCGACCGAGTCGACATCGCTGACAGCGCTTCATTCGCCCGGGAGATTCGTGAGCGAGCATGGAGACGCGCTGAACCGTGATCCTGCTCGACAGCGACGTCCTTATCGAGGTGGAGCGCGGTCGGCAAAATGGCCTTGATTGGTTGCGGACTATCGACGGTGCGATCGCTCTGCCTGCGGTCGTCGCTTTGAAGCTACTCTTCGGCGCGCGAAACCGGGCCGAACTCGATCGCACCAGAAGATTCCTGGCAGGCTTCGACGTGGAAGAGCTCGATGGCAACGACTCTTCCCTGGTGCGTGAACTGGTGGGCGAACATGTCCTGTCGTCAGGATTGGGACTCCCGGACTTCATGATCGCCGCCCAAGCGTTGAACCGGAAAGCAACGCTTTTCACGTTCAATCTCAAGCACTGCCGATCAATCCCAGGCCTTGACGCGCGTGAACCCTATCAACGCTGAGTAGATCCACTGTCGAGTTCGAGCTGTCAGCGCCGAGTGGGAATCAGGACGAGCGCGGGCAGGATGGCCGCGCCACAGACCCGGAGGGCTGCCGCTCACCTGCCCACGGTCCAACGTTGCAACCTCAAAGAGAATCGCAACGACGGGATTGCGCTTCCACGCAATGAATAGCGGTCGGGTGGCCGGGGTGATGAAATCGTGCACCCCGGCTCCGCCAATTCCGGAGGCTGGTCCTTGCTTGGTCGAACCGGGGTGCACGATTTCATCACCCCGGCCACCCTCGCTGGATTTCAAAGTCGCCTGACGGTCATCACAGCCTTGGCGGAGCCGGAGGGCCTTGCGGCTGCTGAGGGGCATTGGCGAGGCGGAAGTTGAACGCGTCGATGATCTTCTGGATCAGCTTCTTCTTCCGGCCCCAATCCACGACCTGCAGCGGCATGTTGTCCTCGACGATGATCGTCACTCGTGTCCGATCCGCCGCGATCGGTTCTCCCCAGCCCTGCAAACCCTCGCCATAGGTCGCGAGATTGAGGCCGGTGCCGCCACGGACGACGCCATTGGGCTCGACGCCGAAGAACTGACAGCCCGGCGCATTCGTGAACGCGAAAACAAGGGCGTCAACAACCACCGGCACAGTCGTCTGAACTTCAAAGGTCTCCGCTTTCCTGCCCATCGCTCCATTTTCCCCGATGTGGCCCATAATTGAAGGTACTTTTCTATGACGACGCTCGCATTTCTGCTCTCCGCCGCCCTCGCGCCAGCCCAAACGCCCGAAAAGACCGAGGTCAAAATCCCGGGGAGTTTGGTGAGCATTAAGATGGTCAAAGTGCCCGCGGGCAGCATTTCGGTGGGCGACAAAAAGGTCGAGATCAAGCCGATTTGGGTGGCTGAGACCGAGGTTACGTGGGACGCCTACGACATCTTTGCCTTCCGCCTCGACCTCACGCAAGAACAGCAAGCCAGCGGCGTCGACATCACCGTCCGACCGAGCAAACCCTACGGCGCGCCGGACAGAGGCTTCGGTCACAAAGGCTTCGCCGCTCTCGGCATGACCGACAACGCCGCTCAGCGCTTCTGTGAATGGCTGAGCAAAGCGACCGGCAAGAAGTTCCGCCTCGCGACGGAAGCAGAATGGGAGTACGCCGCCCGCGCCGGTTCCAAAGACCTCCCCTCCCCCCTCAGCGACTACGCCTGGTATTGGGACAACGCCGACGATGCCGCTCATCCCGTTGGCAAGAAGAAGCCGAACGCCTGGGGTCTCTACGACATGCTCGGCAACACGTGGGAATGGGTGACGACGCTCGATGGCAAGGCCGTCGTCTGCGGCGGATCGTACATGGACAAAGCGCCTTTGGTCACGTACACGTCGAAGAAGTCCTACGATCCGAAGTGGCAGGAAGCCGACGCGCACGTGCCGAAGAGCAAATGGTGGCTCTCGGACGGTCCGCATATCGGAATGCGGGTTGTTTGCGAGCCCTGAGCCCGTGTTTGCGAAACGTCCGCGTGCGGGCCCCCTCCCTGTCCCTCCCCCACCGGAGTGGGAGAGGGGACGCGATTGGAGGTTCCCGCTGTTAGTTGCCTACGGTTCGTGTTAACAGTTTGGGTGCGTCCCCTCTCCCACTCCGGTGGGGGAGGGACAGGGAGGGGGCCCGCACGCGGAAGCCAGATCGGGTCGCCGGGTTAGCTGTTTCTAAAAACGGCGACTCGAAAATAGCATGGGTGCCTCAGTTGCTCAGAAACGCGTTCTTCATCGCCGTAAAGCTCGGCTTTTCGGCCCACGTATCGATCGGGAAGTTCTCGCCTTTCGTCGTTCGGCCCTGGCGTGCATTCGGAACCGAGATCTTGTAGAGGCCAAAGGTCGCTTCGGTGCCGCCCTTGAACGCCTCGTTGACAGTCGAGAACATTGAGAATCCGAGGAAGGGGCCGGTCTTCGTCGACGGCATGAGGGCGGCGATTTGAGCTGCGTAGAAACCTCCCTGCTGAGCCTCGTCGTGAACGTCGCCGTAGTCGGGACTATAAGTACCGTTGACCACCCCGCCGATTTCTTTGCCCACCTCATACATGATGAACGGGATGTTGTTCGTCGCTTGCGGGAAGCGTGTCGCGGCCCACGGGCCGAGGTCACTGCCGGGATTGAAGGAGTTCACGCAGGCGACGAATCGATTTTGGAACACAGTGGACATTCCCGCAGCCGCAAACCCGTCGCGAAGCTGTAATGTCGCGCCAGCACCCTCGACCGGATTGCCGAACTTGACGCCGAAGGTCACGGGGCAGGTGAACGCAATCCGATCCTCCTGCTTGATGTTCAGAGAATCCTCCGCGTTGATGATCATCTGCGCGAGCCGAGCGATGTCGGCAGGCTGGAAGAAGCCGCCCGTATTGTCCCATTCGTTGCCAAGCGTCCAGAGGATCACGGAGGGATTTCGCGTGCCGCCACTGTAGACCTCACCGACGATGTTGTTGATCCAGCCCTGTACGGCACCGTTGCCGTTCTTCATCTGCGTAATGATGTAGTTGGAGAAGGGTACGGCCACGCACATGTTCTGGGCGGCGCAGTAGTCGAGGAACGGCTTGTGGTTGCGACCCGTGGGATTCCAGTCGTAGGGATGAATGAAGCCGACACCGGCGGCGCGGAGGTTGCCGATGTCGTTGCGTCCCTGCGGTCCCCAAAGTTGCTTATAGTCCTCGTTATAGAAGTCCGAGTCGAAATACTGCCCCTTTCCATCCCCTTTGTAATCGCTCGGAGCGGGCTGAAAACCAACGCCTCGGAGAGGTCGAAGGGCGATGAGCCGTTGGATCGCGGCATTATCCGCGCGCGTTGGCGGAACATCGTGCAAGCCTCCCGACGGGATTTCCCCGCCACCTCCACATCCGAAAAGCACGCCGAAAGCCAACGCGGAAACAAGGAAGGTCGAAAGAGTGCGCATCACGGGTTTATACCCCTGCCGTCGCCGGACCATTCCCCTTTGGAAACAAAAAGGCCCCAGCATCAACGATGCTGGGGCCGTGATGCTTCGAATGCTAGGCCTTGCCGGTCCGCGTCTTGAACTCCTTCCAATCAAGGACATCGACAACGCCATCGCGGTCGAAGTCGAGGATCTTGGTCCAACCTTCCGGCCACATTGACTGAGGCAGGCTTTCGCAATACTCGGCACCGAAGTAATCGAGCCAGTTGACCCATCCATCGAAGTTGATGTCGCCCTTCTTGTACAGGGTGAACCAATACGGACTCCACTTAATGGTCTCGGCCCCGCCATCCGTCGCGCGAGCTTGGAGATACCAGCGTCCGAGCGGCATTTGCGCGGTGTTGATGTTGCAGAAGTAGTCCGAGCCCGGGATGCCTTGGTAGCCGTCGATGGGAATGTTGTTGTTGCCCGTCGTCGCCACGCGGTCCATCCAGAAGCTCACGAATTTGGCGTCGCCATCGGGGTCACCGCCATACCACGTCACTCCAACCGTCTCGTACGCACTTTCCACCCACTGATTCGCATTGGGCGTCAGGAAGTTGAATGTGGGCGGCCGATTGGCGGCCGGATCGATCGTTAGCGTGTAGTTCGGGTTGAACCCGCTCTTGGGAACCGCAACGGCATAGTAAGTACCTGCCGGTCGACCGTTGAGCGTGATCGTCTCCGTGTTCGTGCTGCTCGTCGATTGGGCGAGCATCGTTCCGGCGTCGTTGTAGAGGCGGAGGTCAAGATCGCCGTTGGTGCTGGAGGAGCTGACGCGCACGAAGTCGTCCGTGCCACCAGCGCGATTCAGACGGAACTTGTACCAGTCGGCACCGTCGTCCATCGTCTGGCCAGTCACGGTCTTTACGGCGTTGACGAGACCCAGATTCGGACTGTTGGTGGCCGCTTCGATGCGACCGTCGGTGATCGCCTTGGTATCGTTGTCTTCGAATGCGTCGCCAGGAGGCGGTGCCGGAGTGCCGACATGGACGAGAACACGAGCCGCGTTGTTGGTCTCGTCGGTTTCGAGGACGAGGTTATCGGGGTCCACTTCGCCTTCCAGCCAATAGTCATCTTCGGGCAACCCCGTGATGTCGATGTATTGGTCGGTTAGGCCGCTGCTGTAGATGTCCGCGCGACCGGGTCGCAGGCCCTGCACCTGACCGCAGCCTCCATACGACGGCGTACCGTTGTATCCGGGCAAGGAGCTGTTATAGGTTCGGAGTTCGAGGACGCAGAAGCTGGTCTTGGAGCCTTCGCGAACCACTTCACCTACGCCGTTGCCAGGAAGAACTCGCTTCAGGCGGAACTTCGTCCAGTTCTCGAAGTGGATGTGCCCATGGCTGGGGTGGTAGATCATGTTGCCCGCCAAGCGATCGTAGAAAGTTCCGTCGGACCGATAAATCCGCTGGTTGACGGGCTGCGTAGTGCCGGTCGACGGTTGGCCCCGCAGTTCGAGGTTGCCATTGCCAATGTTGGCGGTGGCGGTGTCGAAGCGAATCGCGGCGCGACCGGCGGGTGGTTCACTGGAACTCGTCACGCCGACGGACCAGTTCAACTCCGCTTGCCAGACAATCATGTCGGGCAACAAATCGGTTGGGAAGGCGGCCGTCGCGACGGACACCAGTACAAGGCTAGCTAACAAAGACTCCTCCTCAGGCTCTCACAGCCACGAAATGACCTTTCCAGTATATAGGAAAGTCCCAGGAATCCCAAGCCGCTGCGGCGTGAATCGTCAGATTTTCTACTGTTTTTTGCTGATCGCTTCGAGAGTAACGTCACCGATTGCGGCTGCTTCGGGCAACATGGCCCAGAAAACCTCGTTGGTCAGCGGATCGACTTCGCCGTTGCTCGAGATGATTTCTCCCGGCATTTTCACGATCATCGCCATCGTCACCATCGTGCTGTTCTTCTCGGACTTTTGTTCTGAGTCGACCTTCTCCTTCGGGTCGAACACGTCCTTGATCTTGTCGATGCTCATCAGGCTTTGCGCGGCCGTTCGGCGTTCCGCGTCCGTGAGCTTGTCGCCCAGACGCTGCACCAGCAGGCTGATAACCGCTTTGCCGAGACGCTGCCGCAACTTGCGCTCGGCGTAATCTGGCTGAAGGAGCATCTGGAGCAAGATCGGATCGCCTGGACCCATCAGCACCCGCCAAATCTCGGCCTGCAGCTTTACGGCCAGGAACTCCCGATCTTCCTTCGTTGCCGCTGGCAACGCGCCCTCCAGCGTCTTCATCAGTTCGGGGATAGGCTTGTCGAGCTCTTGCTGACGCTTGCCTTTCCACCGAAAGGTCTCGCGGTAGATGAATCGCCCGTCGGCCTCCTTCACTTGGACCTCGTTGACGAGGGCAACCTTCTCGTCGGCAATGACGCTGAGATCGCCTTCGAGCATCTCGCCGAGCTTCATCTCTCGGCTGGCCGTAAAGATGATCTCGTCGTTCTCTTTCTTTGTCTGCGTTTTCCAACCGGCCCCCTTGGGCACGACGAACACGTCCTCGATATTCGGCTCCTTGTCGCTCATGCCGGTCTGGCTGGCAAGCACGAAGGTCAGCCTGCGCTGCCATGAGCCGTCCTGGCGGATCTCGGTAACCGACGTGGACCGCGCGCACCCGCCGAGGACAAGCAGGGCAACAAGGATGAGGAAAGCGGGCCGCATGCCCTATTCTGACGTGCCCGCCGACATGCCAGCGTTTCCGGAGGAGGAGCAGCGGTGACAGGGGGTCGCAAAGCACCGCAAAAATGCGGTGTTTTTCGTGGGCCCAAAGTCCCGGCCTGAATAATGCGGGAACTTTTTTCGCCGAAGGCCAAAATTGGTCTCCACTCCGACGAAACATGTTGTATGATAGAACGGTCTCTATCATTGGAGGTAATCATACGATGCGTAAAGCATTTACTCTTATCGAACTTCTGGTCGTCATCGCGATCATCGCGATCCTCGCGGCCATTCTTTTCCCTGTATTCGCCCAGGCCAAGGCCGCCGCTAAGAAGGCGAGCTGCGTTTCCAACGCGAAGCAGAACGTCCTTGCCCAGGAAATGTATCTGCCCGACTACGACAGCACCTACGTGCTGATCCAGTGGACGAACAGCTACAGCGTGTCCAGCAACCCGCCGGACAACGTCCTTGGCATCCTTCTTCAGCCCTACATGAAGAACGTGCAGATCCTGGCTTCTCCTGGCGACCCCGCCACCGAAGCTCAGCGAATGGCCGACCTGCCCGCACCGACCGGTGCGACTGCAGCCGCTCAGCGCGACTTCAACCTGGCTATCAAGTCGGACTACGGCTACAACACCCAGATGTTCTGCGTTATGGGCGCCAACTGTACGCCTGCAGCAACGAACAACTTCAAGCCGTCCGGCACGGGCGAGAGCCTTGTTGAGAAGAAGGCTGAGACGATCATCTACACCAACTCCGTATGGGACCGCGTCGGCGGCCGCCCGGTCAACGGTGGTAACTGGGGAGTCGATCCGCCTTGCCGCTATGACCAGGACAACACCGACAGCTTCCCCGCGCTTCCGGCTGGCTGTACGGCTCGCTGGTGGTGGGGTGGATGGACTCCGTCCAACGCCAACGCATGGAACGTCTTCGGCGGAACTTGGCCGTGGCACAGCGGCAGCGCTGTCGTCGGCTGGGCTGACGGTCACGTTTCGATCCGACGCGTTTCCAACCTGACCCAGGGCTGCAACGTCCTCGACGCTTGGGGCGGACGCATCTTCGACAAAGACAAGTATCTTTGGGACCTTCGCTAAGATCCTAGCGGTACGATGTGGGTTGCGCGCCAGCTTCGGCTGGGCGCAACCCCGTTTGGTTTAATGGAGCACCCTTAGTGAAACAATTCTGGAAACTCTCCCTCCTCCTTGCCGTCGGGCTCATCATGGTGGGCTGCAAAGAAGATACCGGCGAGACCACCCAATCGGACATCAATGGCAATGTGGCCGAGATGACGCGGGACGAAAGCAAGAAGATCAAAGAGGGTGAAGTCAAGAACGACGCGATCCTCATGGGCGGTCCGCCGCCCCAGGGCGGAAAGTAAAGCCGAACCGATCGTTTTTGGCGGTTTTGACTTTCTGAGCAGGTAATCTCTTCAGCGATGGGCTAGTTGGCCCAAGGAGTTGTGCATATGAACTTCAAAGTCTTAATCTTGGCAGCACTCGCGGCCATGTTCGTCGTCGGCCTTAGCGGCTGCTCCGGTGAAACCGGAACCAACGAGGTCAAGGAGCTCGGCAAGGAGATGAAGTCCGACAAGTCGGATGCAATCGGGGATGCTATTCCCAAGGACGTTGACGCCAGCACCACCATGGGCCCTCCCGGTGGCAAGACCAGCCAGCGCATGGGCGGCGGAAAGTAAGTCTCTCTCTTGAGTTCGGAATCGGGGCACGAGCCGTAAGGCTGGTGCCCCGATTCCGTTATAGGGTCTGGGTCACTTTGCTCAGATTCTGGGGACTATCAGGGTCGAGGCCCCGTGCCCGCGCTGCCATGAGCGCCAGGTATTGGCCAAAGACAATTTCCCAGAGCGGTGCCAACGGACCCTCGGGCGCAGGCTCAGGCTGGACCAGTGCGCAGTCTGATTTCGACAAGCTCGCTGGCACCGCTCCATAGACGATCGCGGCGGTGCCAAATTGGGCGAGCGCCTTCGGCCCGTGCTCAAAATCGGCGGTCGAATAGCTCTTGCAGGGTAGCAGCGCGCACTCCATCAGTTTGAGAGCAGTCTCCTGAGCGCTGGCAAAACTGTAACCCCTGGCTAGGGCGAAGAGCGTCGGAAATCGGATAATTGGGCCAAGGCCGGCCTCAGCCGCAATTTGGCAGCGCTCGATCCAACGGGCGTCGGGCAGGCACGGCTTCGGATCGGGCAACAGCCCCCCCAAGGCGCGGACGAGCTGATAGCCCGCGAGCAGGGAACAGGTGTACGTCTTCGTCGCCGCGACTGCGATTTCTTTTCCCGCTCCCAGGTCCAGACTGAATTCCGCCGCTTCGGTCACCCGAGAGTCGGGCGTATTCGTGATCGCAAGAGTGGCGTGGCCTTGGGAACGCATCTCGGACAAAACCTCACTGACATCGGGTGCGGCACCGCTCTGGGAAATGCCAATCGCAAGGCAGTTTGGGTAACGCACGTGCGATCCGAAGCGGGTTAGCACGCTCGGCGCTGCCAGCGAGACCGGAATCTGCAAGTGAATCTCGATAAGGTAGCGAAGGTAGAGAGCCGCATTGTCGGAGGAACCACGGGCGGCAAGCAGGACCATCCCGAATCTGCGGCCGTCGAGAATGCGCCGAAGATTGCGCTCATAGTCGTCCGCGCGGGTGGCAAGAATCTCAGCTTGCGCTACTATTTCGGCTTCCATGTGGCGTCCGTGCATGGTGAGAGCCTACCTAAACGTATGCACATTTCCGGCCAATGAACTTTTTTGGGGATTCGATTTGGTCAACCCGACATTTTTGTAGAGATTATGGTAATGTCTCCATTGGAGGCTTCGCCGGCGCATTTGCTCTCCCCTTGGCGTCTGGTCGGCGCCTTCACTATTTTGGGAACTTCCCGCCTCCGGACGGCGCATAATGGCCTATGCTCGCCCTGTTTGCGTTGGGTTATCTTCTGCCGCGCGCTTCCGTCGCTGAGATCGATACTCTGGCCAAGTCGCGCGATATTCAAGGGCTCCTGGCCCATTGCTCGCCGAGCATAAAGGACCCGGCTGCCGCCCTCCAGTTTCTCCGAACCGGCGGAGCTTATGGGAGCGGACGCTTTGGTTGGAACGCCCTGCTCCTCAAAGATGCGGCGTCCCAGGGCGACTACGTTGTCTTCACAACGAAAATCACCGGCGAGGATCTCGGAGCCCAGGTCTTTCGGTTTGACGGTTCGAAACTGACCGAGAAGATTTCCGAACTCCATACGTTTGGGGCAGACGTCGCTCACCACGACTTCGAGATTTGGTTCAAGCCAGAGGAAAAGTCGGTTCGAATCGTCGACAAGCTCTTGGGGAAGCTCGAAGGCAACGGGAAGAGCTTCCAGTTTCGAGTTTCGCCGCACTACATCGTGGACTCGATCCAAGACGGGACCGAGAAGATTGGGTTTAGCCAGGCGGGTGGAGTCGTCAGCGTCGTGGCCCCGCCCGATAAGGTGATCGACTACACCGTCACCTACGGCGGCATCGTCGATCTGCCCCAGTTCGCCGCCTCGATCTCGACGCGAGAAGCCACCCTCACCAACGACTTTTGGTGGCCCCAGATTGCACGTGGACCGGCGACATTCACCGCCAAAGTGCACGGACCCAAGGGCTGGACCACCATCGGTCAGGGAACTCAGACCAAAATGGAGGAGAACGGCTCGGAGCGCGTCACCTCCTTTGACATGCGCCTCCCTACTAGCGTCTTCAGTCTTTCGTGCGGCCCATACAAGCAGGTCAAGAAGACGATTCGCGGAAGGACGTACATTGCTTGGTCCATCAATGCTTCTGACGAGGACATGCAGATCCAAGCGGAACTCAACGCGCTGATCCTCGAGTTTTACGATCGAGCGTTCAGCCCGTACCCGTTCTCCAGTTGGGGGACCCTCGAAAGCCCAGCCTACGGAGGCGGAGCCCTCGAGGCCTACAGCTACGCGACCTATGGTGGCGGATCCATCCCCACCGAAGACCCCCACGAACCCGCTCACACGTGGTGGGGGGGCGTGATTCCAAACACGTATTTGCGCAGCATGTGGAACGAGAGCTTCGCCGTGTTTTCCGAGGGCCTTTATGCCCGAGAAGGAGGACCTCCCGGGTTCAACGAAAAGTACCGCACCGAACGACGCCAGGCGTTTGTATCCGACGCTACACCGGACAGTTCCTATAAGGCGGGTACCTGTGCAGCAGGTTCTTGTGAGACCGGTTTCGTAGCCTCCTCGCTCGGCTACGGCAAGGGCGCAGCCGTGCTCCAGATGCTCGAATCGGAACTCGGCGAGGATAAGATGGCCGACACGCTGCGAGGTTGGCTGAACGCTCATAAGCGTGGCACCCCCGGCGAGTGGGAGCAATACGAAGCCGTCGTCAGCAACGTGGCCGGTCGCGACATGCGCTGGTTCTTTGACCAATGGCTTCGCCGCACGGGATGGGCCGACTTCGAGGTCTCGAACATGGCGTGGTCCGGAGGCAAGCTGTCCGGCGACGTGAAGTTCGTCGGCGACCCGTATCGCATCAACTGCGAACTCATGCTCAGCTACGCGGACGGCTCGCGGGTGTTCACAAAGTTCGATACGACCCAAACCAAAGTAGGGGATGGCTACCGCTTCGAGATCCCGTGCGCCAAGAAGCCCAGCACCGTTTCGGTCGATCCTTGGCGCAAATTGCTCCGCCGCTATGGGAATGACGAGTCTCCTACGAGCCTCTCCAGGGCCTTCCGCAGCCTGAATACCTACATCGAGCCGAGCCGCGAAGCCTGGGGCGACCTCGTTTCCTCGCGGCGACGCACCACCGAGCGCCCGACCGAAGTTGCCGGCACCGTCTGGATCGCCCACCCTTCGACCGATAAGGCCGCAAAACTCCTTTGCGAGCGAGTGGGCTTCAAGGTGAACGGCAACAGCTTCACCTACGATGGCACGACGATCGATCTCCGCAAAGGTGCCGCCGCTGCCGTAGTTGATTTGGCTGACGGCAAGCAAGCCGTCGTCGCGATGGGCGTGGTCAAGCACGGCTTGAATCCGGGACGTGCGCGGTTGGCGGTTTTCGATGAGTACGGGCGGGTGCTTCGTGCGAAGACCGATCCGAAGACGAAAGGTTGGGGGACGTTTAAGCTCTAGCTGTAGTTCCGGCTAACCTCCCAACTGCCGCGGAAGCTCCCAATTATCGCAGGCACAAGAGGCATCCATTAGCCACACCAACCAGATCATGGCGAGGATGAGCCCGAGGCACTGGAGCCACCATGGCCATTTGGCGTGCAGTATCTCGGTGAGCCACGGCTTAAGTTTCACACGTACCTGCAAGACCACGAGAGCGTGGGGAGATTACTTTCGCTACGATGCTTTGGACTTTGCGTTGATCTGTAGAAGAGGAAGAGGCACAGTCCAAGCGCGTGTACGAGCAAATTGAAGCACAGTACAAAGATAAGCTTATGTTGGGTGCTCTTGCTCAGCCGGGGACGTGAAAAGGCGAGGAGTGTCGCGCTTTGGCAGATAGCCATAAGACTCCCAAACCAGAACCAACCCACAAACGGAATCGTAAGGATTGAGCCCTGTGCATCCCAGTTAATAGCCTTGCCGATTAGGTAGGCAAGAAGGGCACAAGGTGCGGCCGTAGCGCCACACCAAAGGGCCAAGCGTGCTCGCTGATCTTCATACTCTTCCCTGCTCCTCATTGGGGTCCATCCACAGCACCTGAGCGATTATCTCGTGGCATCTTGGGAATATCGACCCAGTCAGGAGGGCGGTAGCCTGAAAGCAAGGCGATTCCTAGACAAAGAGCGGCGAGGTTCATGGCCATGAGGGCAAAGATGGCGGCAACGCTCGACCTATGGATTCCCTCTTGCTGGCTCACCGCGACCAGTCTCATCACCGTGCAAACGATGGTCCCGGCGATGAAGAGAAACATGAGGGGCAGCGATACCGCCGAAGCCTGCGCGTCCCAACGGGCGAGCCATCCGATCGTCACGGCAACCACCAACGAGACAATCGCGAACCGACCCCGACCATATCGCAATGCGGTCGAATCGTTGACTACTCGATTGCATGGTTTGTCATAACCTCACGCTCCGCCAGGCAGGAGCACGTACACCATCAGGAGACCATTTGAGACTCCAAGGGAGAAGAGAGTCCAGTGGGCCGCCTTTTCGGGCGTCTGATCTGGAAACAGGAACCAGAGACTGTAGCCCACTGAAGCCAAGCCACCCATCCAGAAGCCGATAAAGGGCTGAAGTCCGAGGAGCTCGCCAGCGGCCCGTTGCGACTCACCCGCGTAGAAGGAGCACGGACATATGCGCCAAATGATGATTGCCGGATAAAGGACCTTGTATCTCCTCACTTTCGCCCGCAAACTCGCTCTCATCATCCCTCCTTAATCAAGGATACCGTGCTACCGAAAGTTCCTTAGACCTAAGTCAACAGGTAGCGGAAGCCGAAACCCACAACCCATTCGGGAGGGGTCTAGTCAGGATGGACATCATTAGCAAATCTGAACCTCAGCATTAGGAAATCTCGACGCAAGGGCCCGCTTTTGCCGCCGTGCCAGCTCCGGGCTGACCCTGACCCCCTTTATGTACGGAAACCTCAGCTGTCCAAAGATGATTGGACCGCAATCGCTAAGATCAAGGCACTCCAGATTCTTCAGAGTAGAGATAGCGGTCAACACTTCGGCGCTAACATTAACGCGGAAAGGACGGAGCATTCGTAGGTCGACAGACGAGCGGATAATGTGCGCAATGACTCCTTGTTCAGCGCAGTTAATGTCTAGACTTAGTTCTGTCAAGGAGCTTGGGATGGCGGGAAGAGAATCGATTTGAGAGCCACCCAACTCGCAGCAAGCATAGAACTCTAGCGTGGAAAGGCCGCTTCCTGCTAACCAAGCGATTTGTTGTGGAGTGACCAATAAGTCGCTTACCTGGCAAAACTGGGCACGCGGACCTATCGATAAGCCTTCGGGAAGCTCTCCCAATCTGTAATCCTCAGAGTTATCATCGGGCTCGCCACGGAAGAAGTACAGCAAGCAGTTGCGGTGGAGTTCCTCGGAGAGACCTTCCAGCATCGGCATCTGCAGTGTCAAGCTCAGAGGCTGGAGCCCTATCGCATTCGCGGTTCCGGTGCAAGCACGCAGATGCAGATTGCCAACCTTCGCTGCGCCGTCAATTACGCCACTCAGGTCACAGGTATCAAGCGTGAGTAATCTCTTAGAGGGAGCGACGCTCAGGCACGCATTGACATAGCTCGCCGAAGAATAAGAGATGGTCAGGGCAGCCGCTTTCTGCACAAGCAGCGAGAGCTCCGGCGTTAAGGGCACTTCGCCAATAATCTGCAAGCTCTTCAACTCTTCGCGCGGCATTCGAGAAAACAAATCGCCAGCCGGTGCCCCGAAGCTCTCGCAGATTGAAGGAGTGCCACGACCCAACTGCATGAGAGCATGAGTTTCTCCGGATCGCTCGAAGACTGTGATCACGGCCATGTCGGATCACCTGGCCTGGTAGATACATGATTGCGCTTTGGAATGTCGTCCTTACGGCTCGTCGGCAGCAGGCTAATAGCGAAAATCCCCGGACCTAGCTCTTCTGTTCTGCCCGAGATCATATTAATCTCTTGCATCCCATCTGGAATCTCAGGCAAGTCCTTCCAGGCTTCTCGTACGCGATCTCGCCAAGTCGTCATTTGTTGTTCCGTACCGCATTTTGCGACTTGGCTTCAATCCACCAAGGTCAGTAGTTCCCCTCTGGGAATGCGGACGAGGCCCTTTGTCGTTTTGACGTAGACGGCATCACCGCTCGGTGACAAGCAGAGCGTTCCACCGAATGGACCCATTCGTTCTCGACTGACTCCAACGTCCATCATGCAATATCCTTTGGTCAATCCGTCACTTAGACGCATCACGAAGAGGAAACACTTGCCGCTGTTTGGCAAACCCTCGCTTAACGCCAGGGGAGACCAGTCCTGTAGGGTCTTCTGCCACGTGGAGGAGTCGCCAGACCACTGAGTAAAGCAACCAAGGAAGGCGATGTGCCCAGCATCTAGCACTGCAACATCGCGGTAGCCCGGTAAGAGCGTACAGGGTCCTACCTTCTCGATTGAGGGTGTGAGCTTTCTCGGATCGCGCGCCCAGAAGTCATCAACAAAGCGGGCGGCGGAAACGAATGCAACATCCATTGGCATTTCTATGTATGCAAGAGTCTTCCCGGGCGGATCGATGCCGATGCCTGCCCATTGGTCGAAGCCCTGAAAAGAAATCGACCGCGACTCGTCAACCAGCGTAACATCAGCAGTTTCAACAAAGAGGTGACCGGAAACTCCAAAAAAACGTGGTGCGACAGGCCCATGCGTTGAGCGCCCTTTTACGTTGATCGAGGTGATTTTCGGTTGGATGGCGACATGCAACTCGTTCTCAGTGAACCATAACGGCACATCGCCTTCCTTCAGCTTGATCGTGCGCATGACTTTGCCCTGCTTGTCAAGCATAACGACCGTGCCTTTGTCGAGATCGTGATAGCCGATCTCAGGCCCAGCCGTCGAGAAGACGAGCCGCGCGTAGCGCGGACAGGTGGCCCACAGCGGTGGAGGACCGGGTCGAGCATTGAAGAGCAAGGCCAAAATCAAACCGTTCATCTAACTTCCCACCATCTGCGGCTCCATGGTTCATCTTGGGCTCTTGCCAGGTCCCTGTGTCAACTGCACTGGGTCCAGTCGCATCTCCTAGTGGACGGTCTGTAGCGCGTCACAGACCCCTTTCGTCGGCATCATCCGGGATTCAGGCCTTGGGTCGTCCACCCAACAATCTGACGCACGACGCTCACCTCGAGGTTTCGTGAGAAACTTCCTAAGGGTTTGAGGGCCAAAGAAAGCCGATGCCACGATCCGAGGGGCGGATGGAGGCATCGGCCAGGGGCCTTGGTGAGCCCGATTTAGGCGGCGAGTTGCAGGCCGGAAACGAATGACTGCGTCGGCCACACGACAACGGGGTTGGTGGGGGTGGCAGATTGTCCGGCGCGGATGGCGACCACGCGGAGGTACCAGGTGGTTCCGGGCGATCCGGCGAGAGCAATCTTGGCTTTGGTCGTCGTACCGACGACCGTCCAGCCGCTGGTTCCATCCGACGAGCCTTCGATGTTGAACACGGTGCCCGATCGGTTGCCGTTGCGCTTCCAGCTCAATTGGACCACGCCTTCGGGGGTGATGGTAAAGGTGAAGTTCGTCGGTGTAGACGGTGCGGTCTTGGTACCGGGGGTCACATGCGGTGGCAGCAAAAGATCGGCGAGAATACTGTCGGGGATCGACGCATCCGCACGCCATACCTTCGCCCAATTCATGACTTCATCATGGGCCGCACTCTTCGCGGCGTTCTTCGCGCTTACCGCGGCACGTGCGGCGGCCTTTGCGTCATTCGCCGCCGTCAGCGAAGCCGAATAAGCATCGATAATCGTCGCCATTGCCTCCAACTGCTCGGTCGTTACACCCAGCGTGGTCTTATTGGCGGTCGCGTTGGCGACAAACGTCGCGCAATCGGTGCTGAATAGAGTATCGGCTCGTTCTTCGGTTATGTATGCCATATCTCAGATCGTCGGCACCCAAACGGTGGATCATGAGGGCAAGGAAAGAAAATCTTTGAAAAAATCTACGGCATTCCGGTGAAAGGAAGCCGTATCTTTGCGCCAGGAAGTCGTATTCCTTCGCCAGAATGCCGCGTCCTTCCGCTGGAATGCCGCTTCTTTGCGCCGGGATGCCGCGTTCTTTCGCAGGAATGCGGCTTCCTTTCACTGGAATGCCGTTTCCTTTCGCCAGGTGACGTCATTCTTTCGCAGGAATGCGGAAGTCCTCACGGCGTTATCGGTACGTCCTTTGACGTTTACGCCTGATCGGACGGGCGAAGGCGACGGTTCCGGGGTGCCACGGGAACTTGCCTTTGGTGTCTTGCCTTCGGCGACCCCGAAGAGGTACGGTGATAAATGTGAGCGACCGAACACTCTTCGTAGAGACTGGGAGTCCGGCCTCAACCCTTTGGAGAGAGTTGAGGCGTAAGGTAGGGTTGTAGGCATAACAGATTTGGAGCTAACACGTGAGCAATTTGGGCCGTACGCCAATTCACCGCTACGAGGTTGTCGGCTTCTTCGCGTTAGCATTAGTTATCGCAGGAACTCGGCTGGTCAGCCTATATCGTTTGTGGGTGCCGGATATTAAAAATGAGGACGCCTTCAATCTCTCTCCGTGGGCCCTCAGCATAGTGTTGCTGGCATATGGCATTGCCATCCTCTCTATGCACTCGATGTCCAGGATCGTGCGGGCAACTCTTATTACAATAATGCTTGCCTATGCAGTCTATTTTGGTGGTATCCTGATTCGTAATGCCTGGGCGATTCGTAATGCCCGCACTTCCTTCTCTTCCTTTGTGCCTTGCCGTGGTCTTACCACACAGCAATGGGGCCGAGTCCGACCGCAGATTCGAGGGAACTCGGATAAGATAATCATTTCTCTGGGCCTCAGCTAGTTCCAGTGTGCCCGGTCGACGCTTTCGGGGATACGTAGACCTGGCTCCCACGGAAGAATCAGTTTGAGACCTAGAGCCCCTTTGGCGGTATGCCTTCCCGCCAGTAAACGATACCGTTTCGAATGAGGCAGGTGGTGCGTGATCGCTTTGCGAAGGTGAACTCTTGCGGCGATGAGCCACCGCTTCGCTGCGCGTCAACCGCGTAGTATTGCGGAGTGATCACTAGTTCGCTTTTGCCCTTAAGGGCGAACCTTCCCACTGCGGTAGAGTCCGGGTCAAATCTCACGTAGCGCTCGAATGTCCAATCCGGATTGAGGGTAATCCGCTCCCCGCGGTCACCCCGACTCCAATCTCCATTAAACCAAGTCCCGAGAAACTCGGCGGGCACCTTCGGCTCGGTCTCCATGTCCCAATTCCAGAATTCTTTGTCCGGCTCCTCCAACCCCTCCATGCTCTGCCCGATCCACAGCCTTAAGATCCGCTCGCTTGATGTATGCGTGTCCGGATTATCCCTGCGCCAATCGGCCATCCACTGCCGCACGCTGTCACGCTCGGCTGGAGAGAGGAGTCGCATTACTCTTTTCGAATGTGGCTCACCCAGATAGCTGAGGAATCGATCGACGTACTCTCCGTGATATCCCTCCTCCATTTGCAGAGAGGCATCCATGATGGCGCCAAGATAGTAGGCGAGCGGTTCTTCATGGATGCACCCAAAATCGATGCCGTGGAAGGCAGGAGTGAGCATGAAACTCTGAGCCTCCTCGAAGGTCCGCCATCGCGGATATCCCCTCTCGTCGATCACGGAGAAGTCCTTCATGAAGCTGTCCCAATCGGGGTCACCTTGCAGCCTGCGCCGATGGAGCCAGCCGACGCTCAGGACGGGTCTATCCCGCCACGGCTTTCCGTACTCGGTCATGGTGGCAGGCTACCCATTTGGTCCTTGGCTGGGATGATGTCGGGCTCACCCGGCAAGTCTGCGGTCATTCGTCGCAATTCAGGTGGAATTGCAGGAAATGCGTGATATGATGGTGCTGGCAGATGATCCTGCCGTGGAGAGGATATGAACCTAAAACGAACGACTTGGTCGGTCGGCGCTGTTGCAGCGGCTGGCTACCTCACTTTTTTCCTTGTCACCAGCGCCGACTCGCAGACCTCCAAAGGTGTCGTGGTCCTGCAGGCGACAACGCCGGGCACCGCGCAGGTTGGCCACGCGAACGTGAACGGGACCGTCCGGGCCGGGCAATTCGTGGGGGGCGGCGCGGGCGTTACGGGCGTGAATGCCAGCCAGCTTGGCGGACTCGCTGCGAACCAATACGGCCTGCTCAACAACAACAACACGTGGACCGGCATTAACGGGTTTAGCAGCCCGTCGAACAGCTTCACAGGGGTCGGCACGGGTCTGACTGCACTCAATGCCAGCAACCTCGGATCGGGCACGGTGCCAGGTGGACGCCTGACCGGAACTTATGGTAATGCCCTCACCTTCAACAATGCCGCCAATAGCTTTACCGGCAACGGGGCTGGATTGACCGGGGTCAACGCCGACCTGCTCGACGGCATCAACAGCACCGCGTTTCTGCAAGCCGTGCCCAACCCGCTCATTCTTTCCGGCAATTCGAACTCGGGCTTGATTCAACTCTCGAACACCACCAATGGGTTCTATTCCAGCGCTCTGGCGGCCTACCAGACCGGAAACGACGTCCATTCATCGACCATTTATGCTCAAACGGACTCCACGAACGGCGAGTCCTCGGCCATCGAAGCTTACAACAGGAGTCTAGGATATGGCATCCTTGTCAGTTCGGACTTCGGCACGGGCATTCAAGCGAGCTCTGGTTCAGCCACCCAACCCGCAATCTTCGCCTATAACACGAGCAGTGGCCCTGCCTTCGTGGCTAACCAGAAAGCGATCTTCAATGGAAACGTGAGCATCGGGGCAGGCGACTCACCGGCATTCCTACTCGACTTCGCTGAGACTCTTGGCAACAAGATCAGCCTTTGGGGGACGAGTCAAACGAGTCACTATGGATTCGGTGTCCAAGGTGGATTGCTCCAAATCATGGCGGCGACCAACACGGATTCCATTGGCTTTGGTTACGGCGGAAGCACGGCTTTCACCGAGACGGCCCGATTTACGGGATCTGCGGAACTGAGGTTTAGGTCCGCAGGCGTTGACGGAGAAACCCGCCTCACGACTCCCTACGACTGGCTGATCGACCACGACTTCGATAACGACAGCACTGACTCTTGGATTCGCATGTTCACGAATGGTGTCCTTATCGAGCAAATGCGGATCAATGATGGCGACGAAGCCGCTACGCTGTTTGACGGCGCAGTGACCGCCAACGGCATCGACTATGCAGAGGCCTTCAAAATCAGCGACTCGACGCTCGAAGCGGGCGACCTCGTGATCAACGCTGGCCCGGAGCAAATCTCCCGGTCCTACAAAGCCTATGATGACGCGGTCATCGGGGTCATTTCGACCAAGCCGGCCTTCGTTGCCGGCATGAGCTTCGACGCCGAAGATCGGATGAACCCCGATCTCACCCGCCAGCGCGACGCCGCTCGGGCCCGTGGCGATGTAGCATTGGAGAAAGAGCTGACGAAGCAGATGCGTGCCCTGGTCCTCCAGGCTTATCGCCCCGTCGCATTCATGGGCCGCGTTCCGGTCAAGGTGACGGGAGTCGTCAACGCAGGCGATCACCTCACTGCGTCCAACATCCCCGGCTATGCGATGGCCATGACCCGACCCGGTCACTCGATCGGCATCGCTCTGCAGGGCAGCGATGGCGGCAAAGACAAGATCATGGTGATGATCCAGCCCAAGTACTTTGGTGCCGCCACCGCGGATGCGAGTGCTGAAATGCGACAGCTAAGGGCCGAAAATGCCGAACTCAAAGCTCGACTCGACCGCCTGGAGCAGGTACTGAAGAAGTAGCCTCCGATTCCTTCGCGTAACATGCCTCAGCAGCTATGCTCGTCCCGTATCCGATGACGACGAACCAAGCTGCTGAGGCGACACCCCCGGTTCACGGATGATCTGGTTGGTCCCGCGGCCTTTGTTAGCAAGGCGAGGCTAGCTGCTGAGACATGCTGCGAGGGCTATGATCCGCGTTTCTTGACCGGCGCCTTCTTCGTTTCCTTCGGCTTCACCACCGGCGCGACCGGCGGCTTCGCCTTCGGCCGCTGACCACTACGCGAAACCGGCTGGCTCACGATAAAGCGAGGCTGCGACAGGCTATCGTCGTCGAGGTAGTCCTTGCGCCAGCGCAGTGCGGAGACGACTTGGTATTCGAAACTCGCTGCTTCGCGTGGCGAACCGAGGCCGTTCTGATAGACCACATTCGCCAGCACCTGCGGCAGCGGATCGAGCTTGCCCGTGTTGACCTTTCGGTCCATTAGGGTCGCCATTCCGGCTTCGGAGCGAACGATTTCGGAGACTCGGCAACGGGTTGGGGAGCCGCCTAGGTTCACGGTCACCATGTCGTCAGCCGGGTAGTAGCGCTCCTTCGCGACCCGCAGCTGCGCGACACGGAATGGGGTGCTGATGCGTCCGGCGCGTTGGAACACGGCGATTAAGCGCTTGTCGCGGATGATCGTTTGGGCGGCAACCGGCCCGACAGTTTCTTCTCCGGTGGCTGGGTCAACGGCCACCAGAGAACCCGAAGGCGTAACGTCCAAGCCAAATGCTCGGAAGTCGCGATCGAAGGCGGCGGCATCCCGCTCCTTCTGCGCTTTGAGCACCTGGCCCAGTGAACCGCTGCCCGCGCTCAGGCAGGCAAATTGAATAAAGCCGACACTGACGAATCCGGTGTCATACGTATTGATGCTGTCGAACCCGCCTTCGAGAAGTGAAACCGCCTTCATGACCCGCTGCTCGCTGGCCGTAATTCCCGCTCGCTTGAACAGCGCGTCGAGATCGGCTGCGGGCATCTTTCGCACGGATTGGCCACCGCTCATCACGCCATCGCTGAACCGGTAGTACGCATAGCGAGGGCGCATCGCAACGTTGTCGGTAAGGGCCAGGGACATGCCGTCGTCGAAAGTCACGGTATGAAGCTTGGGTTGCACGGCGCTGGCGAATCGGGGCGCGTCACCTGCCAATCGGCGCAGACCCTCCGGGATCGGGCCAGGATCCGATGCAGCCTTGAAGTCGTCGGGCAATTCGGTGTTGAGGAACTCCTCGTTGAGGGCATCTGCATCGACGGCAGCGAGGAACCGATCGTAGGCAACTTTCGCGTCGATCCAGCGTTCCCAGGCGACTTGCTCGCTGTTCTGCGCGCCCGCATCGGTCGTCGGAGCGACTTTGCCCAATCCGCGGGCTTTATTGTAATTCCAGAGCCAGAACGAACCCTCGGGGGTGAGTCGAACCTGGAACGGACCTTTCTTGAGGGCCTCAGGCGGACACGAAACCGTATAGCGGTCGTCCGCACTCCAGTACGCGACGATCTTGAAGATCTCGTCGCCAGTGAACTGATTTCCGTATGCCGCAATCGAAAGTGCGGAGAGCGCGAAGCTCGACAGGAGTCGCCGCTTCGGCGTTGCCATCCGTTGCATCATGTTCCTTTTACCCGTCTTTGCATGCTGATTCCTAGCCTTCTAGGAATTCTCGGATCGTTGGCTCGCGATCTTTCCCTGAATGCAATGACGCCCTGGGCATGGGATGCCCAGGTCGTTCGACACCGAGTCATAAGTCAGTGTCAGTTCTTGCGGATCACCGTGTAGCGCAGCAACGTCTCACCGCCCGAGGCCGCATCGATCGTCCACTGCGCCGAATTGCCGTTCAGCTTCACGCTTCGGTGGGTCTCCTGGGCGATCGACCAGTTGCCGCCGAAGCCTTGCACCAGCCGGACAGAGACCGGGCGGTTCTTTTGGTTCTGGATCGAGACCTCGTAAATCGTTGAAACTTGCTTCTTGTCGATCCGCATCGTCTCGACCAACCGACCGGTGGCATAGACATCGAACACGTTCGTCAGCGTCACGTTCAGCATCGCGTCCTTGGGCGAGTCGCTGATGGTGGCGGCACCAATGTACTGCGGCTGACCGCCTTTGTCGGGTTCGTAGACTCGGAGCGAGCCGGCGGGGAGGGGATCGCCGAGGCCGGAGGCCTTGTCGTTCTTGATGTTGAAACTTAGAGTAGCGGGGAAGCGCTGGTTTGGGTTGCCCCAGCCGTAGCCTTCGTAGGGGAGCCGAATCGCGTAGTCGCGCTGGATCTTGACCTCGTCCGCGTTCATCATGCGCACCCGGTTCACCTGATCCTGCTTGATCGAGGCGTCGGCGGTGTACGGATAGGCGTAGAGTTCGCCCATCGCCTGTGGCTGGGCTTCGTACAGTCGGTAGTCCTCGCTTTCGGTTTTAAGTTTCATGGCGTCAGCGGAGGCAGGAGCACCAGCGGCGACTTCGCTGACCGTATTCCGCACCGCCCGATTCGGCGCGCCCGCCACGAAGCTGATCCGCGCGTTCGGGTAGTCCACGCCCGTCCGATTTAGAACCGTTGCCCAGCATTCCAGCGATGCCACGTCCGAATCAGGCCGCAGCGTGACGGTGTAATCGGCGTTCCACGAGAGGCCGGTGGTCATGTAGGAGACGTTCATTCGGGCCTGCTGATCGGCGCCGCTGTCTACTTCCGCCGCAAGCTGTGGAATCGTGACGATGCCCTGATTCGCGGGGGCTTCGATGGTCGCGTTGGGGTTCATGACGTAGCTCTCCCCAACCTTCACGACCACATTCCCGGGATCGGCGACAAGCAGAGTGCCCCTCTGGCGGTCCCCTTCCTTGCCATTCTCCCCCCGGTAGACCAGCTCGACCTCACGTCCGAGAAAGCGCTTCAGAAGCTGCGACGTGTCGTTCATGCCGAGGTCATAGGTGCTCGACACGACCTTCGCCCCTTTGCCCTCCAGCCAGGAGAAGAGCACGGTGTCTTGATCGAGGGTCTTGCTGACATCGGTGATGCCGACCAGGTTGCGCCCCTGCTCCAGCTTGACATCGCGCGTCTCGCGGACCTGCCCGAAATCCGCCGCGTAGATAATGAGTTCGATCGAGCCCCGAATCGCGCCCGTCGGCAACGACTTCGTCTCCGCCGCCTCAACCCGACTACACCCCTCCCCCATCACGAGAGCAAGGGCAGCCAACGACAAAGGAATCCAATGATGCATCTTCATGCCGATACGTGTCGGCAGGGGCACGGAGTGTTCATTGCAGATGGGTCGAGCCAAACCCATGCATCCACCCTTCCACGGGTGGATGCATGCATGAAAGACCTCCTGGATCTACGGCTGACCGAGCCGCCACACGGCTTGATCGAGGCGGACGTGCCAGCCGGTCTTAGGTGCTCCTCCCCCGAGGCGGAAGCGAAGCCGGGCCTTGACGCGTCCGGTTCCCGGTTCGACAAACCGCCCAGCTTTGACATACTCTCCGGCCTCGAATGACGTATCGGAGAGGGGACACGGGGTGGAACGAATTACTTCGAAGCCCTGAGATTCGAAGTTGAAGAACTCCACCTGATAGGTCGCTCCCGGCACGTCGGCGGCGAGGGTGAACAGCAGGCGAAGGTCGAGGGGATGGGGGTTTTCGGCAATGCCCTCGATCGCGAGGATGAGGTCGTCATTCGAACCCCGCACGCGGGCCGCTTCGAGCAGTAGCCGATTCTCGTCGGCCTCGAATAGGTCCGACAAGCCACCCGATTCGATCCGCCACGGTGCCACTTGGAACACGCTCGGCAACACAATGACCGCGTCCGTAACCTCGTCCGCACCTGGCTCTAACCCTTCGCCGACCGGTCGCTTGTGGTGGTCGATGTCATCCAGAATCGCGGGGGAAATCCACTCGAGCGGGATCAGGTCGATGCAGGGGGAATCCGAGCGAAGGTGGAGGTCTCCGCTTTCGGCGTCGACAAATCGAGGGTCAATGTACTGATCTCCCTTGCCAGGCGTCACGCCCTCGTAGTTGGTTTCGTTGTCGAACAGCACGTTCCCAACCCACTCCATCCCCGAGCCCTGCCCCTGGATAGCAACTCTGGAATAGGCGAGGATATTGGCGGCGAAGTCGCCTGTTGAAGAACTGGCGTATAGGGCAATATCGTCATGCGCAAAGGTGCAACTGCGTACCTTAACCGCCGTACATTGGGCCATCACAATGCCGTAGGAGTTGCCTTCAAAGACGTTGTTGTCGACGATCGGTGCATTGATGCGAGTTAAGCGCAGTCCGACAGAGCAGTTTTCAAAGGTGGAGCCGGTGATCTGAGCGGTGGTGGCGCTTTGGCTGTAGTTATCCATTACTCCCGTCCAGCAGTCTCTAAAGGTCGACGATTGAAGTACTACGGCCGCGCTGTACCAGTTGCCACCTGTTCGATGATAATTGGCCGAAACGCCCTGTTGGGCATAGCTGACCCGGCAATGCGAGAGTTCGATCGCGGCACCGTCCAAGGCGACAGGGTAGATCGATCGCCAGGAGCCGACCTGGGGAGTACCGGTTCCGGTGTTCCCCCCAGCTGAGTGGTCGTCGATGCTTGTGAAGATCGCGGGTGAACTGGCCGTCCCGGTCGCGCGCAGAGTACCAGCAACCTCGATCCGGCCTTGGTATTCGCTGTAAACGTGGTTCTCAAACTTGACGACCACTCCCGGCTCGACGGTGAGCGTGACCCCCGCGGGAATGGTCAAGCTGTACCCGATGATGATGTGGGGAAAACCGCTGGCGGTGCGGAACGTGGTGTTGACGGTCGGTGTGCAGTTTGAAAGATATAGTCCGCGGGCATTGCCGCTGCCAGCCGATCCCTGGAACGTGAGGTCGCCCGTGCAACCGGAGAGTACAGCCGCATACTCGCGCTGGTTCTGAAAGACGTTGCCGTTGAAGCCCACGCCCGCGCACTGGGCCATCTCAAGGCCATACCGGTTTGCTTCGAACACATTTTGGTTCACGATCGGTGCATTGATGCGAGTTAAGCGCAGCCCGACATAGCAGTTTTCAAAGGTGGAGCCGGTGATCTGAGCGGTGGTGGCGCTTCCGTAGTAGTTGTCCAACTCCACCCCCGTCCCGCAGTCCCTAAAGGTTGACGATTGAAGTACTACGGTTGCGCTGTACCAGTTGCCAGAAGTCCGATGGACGTTGGCCGAGACGCCCTGTTGGGCATAGCTGACCCGGCAATGCGTCAGTTCGATCACGGCACCGTCTAAGGCGACAGGGTAGATCGATCGCCACGAGCCGACCTGGGGAGTGCCGGTCCCGGTGTTGCCGCCGGCTGAGTGGTCATCGATGCTTGTGAAGATCGCGGGTGAACTGGCCGTCCCGGTCGCGCGCAGAGTACCAGCAACCTCGATCCGGCCTTGGTATTCGCTGTAAACGTGGTTCTCAAACTTGACGACCACTCCCGGCTCGACGGTGAGCGTGACCCCCGCGGGAATGGTCAAGCTGTACCCGATGATGATGTGGGGAAAACCGCTGGCGGTCTTGAAGGCCGTATCTGCGGTCGTGGTGCATTGAGCCAAGTACAGACCTTTCGCATTTCCAGATCCTGTCGGTCCTTCAAAGGTGAGGTCGCCGCTGCAGTTGGAGAGTGATGCCGCATAGACGATCTGGTTTCGGAAGAGATTCCCGTCGAATCCAACTCCCGTACAAGAACCCATCGCGATGCCATAACCGTTGCCATCGAAGACGTTGTTGTCGATGACGGGACCAGCGGTGCTTCCGATGTTGATACCTGCGCTGCAGTGTCGGAACGTGCAGCCGGTGACACTGAGGCTGAGGGAATTGCCTTGGACGCCGTCGTAGCAGTTTTCAAAAAGCGTCGAACGGGTCGTGATGCTGACGTTGCTTCCACTCACCAAAGAACTTCCATAGCGAAGGACACAATGTTCGAGTTCCACAAGTCCTGATCCATAGGGCTGAATCCCTAGCCAATCATAGACCTGAGGAGTTCCGGTTCCTGTAGTACCCCCTACAGAGTTGTCGTTTGTGCTGGTGAAGGTGACGGGCGATCCTTCTGCTCCAATTGCTCGAAGTGTGCCTTGTAGATCGATTCGACCCTTCCACTCGTAGCTGTTTGATTGCTCGAACTTCACCACTACACCTGGCTCAATCGTCAGAGTCCGGCCAGCGAGAATGGTGAAGGTTCCGTTGATGATGTACGGACTTCGATCCTCTGTCCACACCCAATCCTCGGGTTGCCTACCGCTGACATAGGTTCGGTCCTTGAACCATATTGGCGCGGAAATAGCGTCATTCCCATTCTCGAAATGAATCCGCAGGTAGACGCAAGCCTCGTCATTGGCAGTGACTCCGTACGACCGAAGTTGAGCCGGCGTGAGCGTAAGGGTGGTGGCAAAGTAGGTGTCGTTGATGGATCCGTAACGCCGGACCTGGCCAAAGGGCGTCATCACGTCGACGTAGTCGATCTCGACGAGGTCCTGTGCAACGATCCAGAGGGTCGTGGACTTCCCGTTGGGCAGGAACACCTGCTCGCCCATCCAGTGCGGGAATCCGGTTTGCCCTTCGACCCGGCAGCGATAGTCAAGTTGAAAATCCTGCGACTCGCTGGCAAAGACGCGTCTTGCCCGGAGCCCCTGCATCACCCCTTCACGACCGCCCCCAACCGGGGTGTAGATGGCGGTATGGCGGTTGCGATCGGCCCACTTTGGGGGCAACTGGTTGTCCGCGCCGATTGAAGGAGCGACGTGCCATCCCGTCGCCAGCGCCTGATGATATTCGGCCTGAGATTCGATGATGGGATGGTAGAGTTCGCCGGTCAGCGGCTCCTCTGCGTCCACCGAGCCCAGTTCGATGAGGCGGAAGTACCGATCGGCTACGGGATCGTACGGGAAGCCGCCAAAGTGATTGTAGAGGTAGGCGTGGTTAAACTGCGCCACGGGGGTCGGGCCGTAGCCGGGCGACATGGGGGCCGTCTGGAGCCATGCCATGAGGCTGGATACCGTTGTAATGTTCGGATTGGGAGGGGCACCATTCTCGATGGGGAACAGGCCGGTGAATGCGCCGTTTCCACACCAACTTTCCGTACCGAATACATTGACGTGGTCGCTGCCCGTCCACTCGAAGCCGCGCAAGGCAGTCAATCCGCCGTAGTTGTTTGCGACTTGCCCGAGCTCATTCCACTCCCATGGCACGAGGCTTTCAGCATGATCGCTAAATCCGACCACGTCCAGACCGTGTATATCGGCCCAAGCCACGGTGTCCAGCGGGTTAACGCAAAACTCGTGGTCCCCAAGCCCCCCAAAGGGAATGATCGTCCAACCGCGCCAACTGCTGCTCGTGTGGATATGCAAGTTCGCGCGCTGGATCTCGAACTGGGCATGGGCCGCCGTCATCAAGCCGACGATCAGGCAAAGCAGGGCAGACAATCTGAGGGACATAGCCTTCTTCCACCACCTATCTTACATGACCTCGTCGGGAATTCCAACTTTCCAAGCTCCATCACTTCCCGATGCAGAAGTCGTGGAAGATGCGGTCGATCATGTCCTCGCTCGCCGTCTCGCCAGTGATTTCCCCCAAGTGGCGGATGGCGGCGGAGAGGCCGACGGTGATCAGGTCATCGGGACCGCCGTGGGTCAGCGTGTCAAGAGCTTGGGTCAGGGCGGAACGGGCCTCGCGCAGGAGGGGCTCGTGGCGGGCGTTGATCGCGACCAGGTCGCCCACTTCGGTGATCTCCGCCTGATCCTGAACCCATTCCGCCAACCCCTGGCAACCCGTCCCGGTGAGGGCCGAAATCCACATCCCCTCGCCGTGCGTCTCCACCAAGTCAGCCTTGTTGGCGATTTTGAGCAGTCGCTCGGGTTCGATCTCAAGCCCGTCCAGCAACGCCTGATCCTCGCGCGTCCAGCCCTGGGTTCCATCGTACAGAAACCAGACGGCGTGAACGGACTTGACTGACGCCACCGTCCGCTCAACCCCCATCGACTCGACCTCGTCGTTGGTCGCGCGAAGTCCGGCGGTGTCGATGAGCACGCAGGGAACGCCGCCCAGGTCGACCGTCTCCTCCAGCGTGTCGCGAGTCGTGCCAGGGATGGCGGTCACAATCGCGCGGTCGCGGCCGAGGAGGTGGTTCATGAGCGAGGACTTGCCCGCGTTCGGTCGCCCGACAATCGCGATTCGGAGACCTTCACGCAAGATCGCCCCCGATCGCGCGGTAGCGAGGAGGCGGTCCAAGCGATTGACGGCCTCCGTCATGGCTTGTGTCAGTTGATCTCGATCCAGCGGACCGATCTCTTCTTCGAAGTCAACGTGCGCCTCCAATGTGGCGAGCGAAGTCAGCAGCAAGTCTCGGATAGTGCGAACCTTCCGAGACAGTTTGCCCTCGCGCAAGAGGTTGGCGGCCTGAAGCTGAGCGTCCGTTAGCGATTCGACTGTATCGCGCACCGCCTCGGCTTGGATCAGGTCGATTCGGCCGTTCATGAAAGCGCGAATCGTGAACTCGCCCGGCTCAGCAAGCCTGGCCCCAGCCGCGATGCATGCCTCGATCAGCAGTCGCACCGAAGCGGGCGAGCCGTGGAGACTCAGCTCAACGCTCTCCTCGCCGGTATAGCTGTGCCCCTCCGCAAACGGCAGGGCCAAGCCGTCGTCGCCGTGAACATAGTGCCCGTAAACCACCCGATGCGATTCCGGTTCGAGAGGCAAGGAAGGGAACACAACGCGCCCAATCCGCCACGCCTCATCACCCGACAATCGCACAATGGCGACGGCCCCGCGCGAGGGCCCGGTGATCGGGGCGACGATCGTGTCGAAGTGACTCACGCGGTCATTGTGTCTGGGGCGGCGTGACTTCGTCCTGGGTTGCCCGGTGCAGTTCGCCGCGCGCCACTTCTTCCATGCGAAGCTGTTCGAGGACCGTCCGGATCGAGCTTCCGCCGCTGAGCTGATCGGTCAGCGTCGGCATCGAGTTGCGCAGGGACTCGACGCGGTCAGCAAGCTCGCGCAGGGTTTGAATCTCCGACTCCACATTCGTGCGAATGGCCGCCGAACTCTCCGGCACTTTCTGCAAGACGCCCACCTGGTTGAAAATCGAGACGATGGCGTCGGTCATGGCGGTCTGGATGGATGGGCCAAGCTGTTCGATGGCCGGACTGCCGAGGCTCGACCCTTCGATCCGCATCAGCCCATTGAGCCGGTTGTACTGAAAGGTTGCCGCTTCCAAAAGTTCAAAGGCGACAGGGTGGATGACCTGCGAGCACGTCCGTTGCTCGCGTTTCCAGCCAAAGCCGCTAAGCCCCTGGGTCTGGCTGGGCCCGTACCACCCAATATGCTGCATCAGCCTCATCATGAGTTGCTGTCCCTCCGGCCGGAGCTTGACCTGCGGCTTGACCTCCCGCGACAGTCGGCGCCTCCAAGCCAAAGCCACCCCACCCAGGACGACTGACGTAATGCCGCAGGTAACGCCGCCAATGATGAACCCGATATTGCCCTTCTGCAAGAAGGTCGCCAGCCCAAAGAAGGTCAGCGCCATCGCGCCTTGCACGACCGAGTTGACCGAGACGGCAAGCAAGCCGCCACGCGGCCCCACATTTGCGCCGCTGAGTATCGACCCCCGATCCCAGATGAACCGATCGAGTGACGAGTGCTGGCTTGGGTCCATGGTGGTGAATACGGTCCTTTGGGCCTGCGCGGTTGCGGGTAAATTGAGGCGGTGAATCGCGGTTTCGGGTGGTTTTTCTTCGGTCTCCTCAGCGGCGTCGTCGGGACTCTGGCTTGGCAACGCTTCCGCGAACGTTACGAGGAGTCGCAGGGTGTGGACTGCATTTCGGAAGGCATCGAGCGCCGCCTGGACCAGATGGAAGCGGTTTTGGACTGACCTAAGTGGGTCTTATAGGTCAAATAGGTCGTATCGGGCCTATCCCTTCGATAGACCCCATCTTGGGTTCAAAATGCTATACTTTCCCCGATGACCCAGCGCCTCCCTGAGTGGCTGACGATCCGGCTTCCTCGACCCGAACAGATCAAACAGGTCGAGCACATGATGCGGGACAAGAACCTCCACACGGTCTGTGAGAGCGCCCGCTGTCCCAACCTCCCCGAGTGCTGGAGCAAGCAGACGGCGACCTTCATGATCCTTGGCGACACGTGCACGCGAAGCTGCGGATTCTGCGCGATCAAGGTCGGCAAAGGCCTCGAACTCGATCCGTTTGAGCCCGTCAACGTCGCGATGACGGCCAAGAAGATGGGGATGAAGCACGTGGTCGTCACCAGCGTCGCCCGAGATGACCTTCAGGACGAAGGCGCGACCCAGTTCGCCCGCACGATCGAGATGCTGCACAAGCACATCCCGCACATTATCGTCGAAGTCCTTACCCCAGATTTCAAGGCCAAAGTCGACTGCGTCAAGACCGTCACCGACGCGCACCCCGAGATTTACAACCATAACATCGAGACCATCGCGCGGCTCCACAAGGTCGTCCGACCCCAGGCCAAGTACGATCGTACGTTGCGGGTGCTTGAGATGGTCAAGGAACTGGACCCGACGATTTACACCAAGTCCGGCATCATGCTCGGCCTCGGCGAGACTCGCGACGAGGTTCTTACCACGCTCAAAGACCTCCGCGCGGTCGGGGTTGATGCCGTGACCATCGGCCAGTACCTGCGCCCGACCATGCACCACCTGCCGGTCGTCTCGTTCATCCATCCCGATGAATTCAAGGAGTACGAGCAGATTGGGGAGGACATGGGATTTGCCTTCGTCGCCAGCGGCCCGTTCATCCGAAGCTCGTACAACGCTATCGCATTCAGTGAGAAAGTGATGGCAGAGCGCCTTGCACGCGTCGGTGTGTGATGAACACGGCGCTGGGGCGTCAAACTAAGTAGTTCGCCTATGATCGCTGCTCTACTGATCCTTCAGGCCGCCCAAGGCCCCGTCGTCGCTCCGGAGATACCGCCTGGTGCCAACAGCACCTTCCTCAGGAACTGCCAGGAAGTCTGCGAGGCGCTTGATCACAAAGACTGGGCGGCAGCACAGAAGGCACTCGTCCACTTGCCGACGACCCACATCACGCTCCAATGGGACGACAAGGCAGTCCCTGCCGGCCGTCGATCGGAGTTGGCCAAGGCCCGAGACGAAGCGATCAAGCTGTGGTCGGATGCTATTCCCGAAGTCAAAGTCACCATCGCAGCCAAGGGTCGCATCAAGATCAGCTTTGCTCCTGACTTGCCTCCCAATCCCGATACCGTTGGACCTGCCGGCGCCGTCTTTTTCACTTCGAATGACCCCAAGGACCCCGCCGTCGAAGGGGTGATTGCTTTGGTGAGAACGGAGCAGCGTTTCTCCATCGAATCAAAGGAGGTCACCAACGAGGTCGGTTATGCGATCGGCACCTACCTCGGGCTTGAGCGCAAGCCCGGCGTTGGTGCGGCCATGTCGCGGACCGAGGAGATGTACCGCCGCACGTTCTTGGTTGCGACACCGGAGATGCAGGTCGTTCGGGAAACCCAGAAAGTCGTGGCGCAACTCACGGATTACACCAAGCGCAAGGTTCAGGTGAAGCCAGCTAAACCGCAGATCTTCCTCTCCCAATCCGAGTTCAAGCCCGAACCAGTCTCGCAAGGCGATCCGCTCGTCATGAACCTCAGCGTTACGAATCGGGGCAACTCGACACTGCGCTTCTTCGTGATTCCCGACTGCACGTGCTTCAGCTTGGCGTATGATCGCAGCATCCCTCCCGGCGAGTCGCGACTCGTGAGGATCGGCATCGACACCCTGCATTTCACAGGCAACCTCGAAAAGAACCTGCACATCCAGTCTAACGATCCCGATGCGGGTGTTCGCAAGATCAACTTCAGGATGCGTGTCGATCCCATGTACCGATTCCTGGGCCTGCAATCGAATGATGTAATGTACGTCGACCAAACGACCGAGGGTGAGGTCTTCTTCATTCCCAATCCCAAAAAGCCCCTCGTGCCAACCGGAGCCGTTGTCGAAGGCGTGAATGGCACGGCAACCCTGGAGCCATGGGAAGGTTCGCTCCCGGATCGAGCCTCGGGTGAGGCGGCACAGCCGCGCAAGGGCTATAGGATCAAAGTCTCGCTCAAGGGCGATATCCCACCTGGGCGGGCTGGAGTCAATGTGGTGGTTAAGACCAACGATCCTGAGTGGCCTGCCATCCGGACGAGCTTCATGGTGCAGCGAGGCATCATCTCGCTGCCCATCGTCGTCTACTTCGGCGAAATCAGCAAGAACCCAACTCGGGCTTGGACTCTGGTTACACGACCCGGCCGCCCATTCAAGATCACGAAGGTGGACAGCGACAATCCGTTCTTCAAGGGTGAGGTCGAGCCAACCAAGGAGGGTGATTACAAGCTGATCGTCCAGTATCTTGGCGGTTCGGATTTCGGCGACATTCGTGCGAAGATGATCCTGAGCACGGACGATCCCAGTCAGCCGACGGTCGAGATTCCGGTTCAAGCCCTGGTGCGCGGCTAAAATGTCCCTCCGGTCCCCCTCTCCTGCGCCCCCAAGACTCTCATGCACAGCCGACTTGCGCGGCGGAGGAGAGGGGCTAGGGGAGAGGTGCCAGGCATGAACTTCAAGCACCTAGTTCCAGTGATCCTCGGCCCTGCTCTCCTGGCCTTGAGCCTCCATCCGTGGGAGGATGGAGGCATTCTCCGTACCCGTACCGCTGGCGTCCCGCCGGCATCCGGCAAACAGACGCCAACGGCAACGGAGCCGGCGGGACGCCAGCGGAACGAAGAGGCCGACTTGTTCATCGCTGGTGACTTTTCCGGTTATCTCTCCCCATGCGGCTGCTTCAAACCCATGATCGGCGGAATTCGCCGCCTAGCGACGGCAATCAAGACGCACGACAAATCGGGAAAGGCCGTTTTCATCGCCAATGGTGCCCTGGTCAAAACTAACGGCCGACAAGATGAGATCAAGGCAGAAACACTCGCTGAAGCGCTGAAATCCATGAACGTTGCCGCAGTCGGATTGACAGCGGACGACGTGCAGCTTGGTCCCGGCAATGTTGCTTCACTTGCAAGACTCTCCGGAAACAAACTCGTTTCGGGTTCGCTTGCTCAAAGCGACCTACCCATTGCGCTTGAGAAAGGGCCATTTCTGTTCGGCAGCGCAAGCATGCGAGCAGGCGTGATCGCGGAACGACTTTCCACCCAGCCTGTGCCGCCTGAGAAGGTCGCCGAATCTCTGGTCGAAGAGGCCAAACAAGCGGACAAAGTGCCCGTTCTTCTCTTCGACGGCAACGAGGAAGCGGCCCGGACCATCGCCGCAAAAACCCCCGGCCTCAAGCTCTTGATCTTCCGTGCGTCATCGCGCCCGGCCGAGAAGATCGAGAAGGTGGACGAGTGCGTACTCATCAGTCCATCCGAACGGGGCAAGTTCCTGGTCAAGCTCACCTGGACGGGCAGGGAATTCCAGACGCCGACCGTGATCGAACTCGGCCCTGAGCACAAGGACGATGTGGTGGCGACGCGCCTCTTCAAGAACTACGTGGAACGGGTCAAAGGCGAGAACCTACTGGATCGCGTGCCGAGAGAGGCTTCTGCACCCTTCGCCGGTTCGCAGGCATGCGCCTCTTGCCATTCCGACGCCTACGAGGTGTGGAAGAACTCCGCCCACGCTCATGCCTTGGCCACGCTAGAGAAAGAGGGACAGGATCGTGATCCGGACTGCACCGGTTGCCACGTCGTCGGTCTCACCTCCAAAGGCGGTTTCATCTCTCGCAAGGAAACGCCAAAACTCACCGATGTCGGATGCGAGAGCTGCCACGGTCCTGGGGCTGAGCATGTTGAGAAGCCGACCGAGATGCCGATGAAAAAGGTGGGGCGTTTTTCGTGTCTCAAGTGCCATGTACCTGACCACAGCCCCGGATTTTCGTTCCAAGCCGCGTGGGACAAGATCAAGCACTGATCAAAGAACGTACAATAGAGAGGTAAGGAGAACGAATCATGATTTCGACTTTAATCGCATTTGCATTGATGGCAGGCGGCAACGAGCTGGTCTGTCCGATCATGGGTGAGGCCGCCAACATGGCTGGTCCGAAGGTGGAGTACAACGGCGCGATGTTCGCGTTCTGTTGCGGCGGTTGCGACAGCGCCTTCTCAAAGGATCCGGTCGCTGCCTTCAAGAACCCGAAAACCAAGGGCAAAGCCATCGGCATGTACCTCTTCGATCCCGTCAGCCGACGTCGAATCGAATCGAAGGAAGCCAAGGCCTTCTCGACCTACGAAGGCATCGTCTTCCCGTTCGAATCCGCCGCCAACAAGGCCACCTTCGACAAGGACGCCAAGAAGTTCGGCACCATGCCCAAGAAGGACCTCTTGACCTGCCCGGTCACCGGCGAGAAGATCGACACCTACGCCTCGGCCGCCGCCTACTATGACGTCGCCGGCACCCGGTACTACATCTGCTGCGCCGGCTGCATCGGCAGCATGGAAAAGAACAGCGCCAAATACGTTGGCAATTATGCCAAGCAGGCTGCGACCCCCAAGGCCGTCAAAGCGAAAGCCAACTAATGTACTTTCGCCGTCCCGGCGATTCCGGCTTCTTCGGCTGAACAGCTATACCAGCGTGAGCGAAGGAGAATCGCCGAGACGGCGAAAGTACATTGGATCGGCAAAACAAATGGGCGAACCTCAACGAGGTTCGCCCATTTGTTCTTTGCTAGCCGAAGGTCTAGCTCGCGACGAGTTCGGGATGGTGCTCGTAGTGCTCGCTCGCGCACTGCGTGAGGGTGGTGAAGTGGGCTCCGCGCTCACGGAAGAACCGGATCGTCTTGCGCAGGTCGGCAACCGAGTCGTGGTAGTCGCGCATGCCGATGCAGATGACCTCGCGATCCATGTTGGCTTCGAACAGGGGGCGCAGAGCCTCGAAGCCCCGGTCGAGGTAGGCGTGATGGCCCTCGTGGGTCGCCACCGGGACGTGAAGAATCCGGTTGGAGCCTTCCTTGTGGAGGTTGTCTGGGTTGCTGTGATACGGCTCATGGGGTGCGCCGGTCCAGTCCACGAACATCTTGTACTCGGCGTCCGGAACGATCGAGGTGTCGACGAGGATGCCGATATCTTCGAGATACTTGATGTCACTTGGAACGAGAGCAAAGCAGCCAGCACGGAAGCTGGAAACCTTGATCTGGTGGCTCTTGAGCGTCTCTTTGGCAATTCGGATGATGTTGCCGCGCTCCTTTTCGTCTTCCACGTACCCGCGTTCGTTTTCGAAGTTCACCTTCATCCCGACTTCGTGCCAACTCGGGATCTTATGATAGAACTCGTGCCAGTAGAGCTTGGTGTTGGCGCTCGGGTCTTTCATGGAAACGTGGATCATCCACGAGGCAGGCACGAACTCGAATTCGCAAACGTCGATATATTCCTTGGTGAAACACCGATCGTGATGCGCCGCTTCACAATCGATGGTGAGCACTACGTTGGGCATATTTAGGGTACTCCTTGAGTGACTTTGACAGACGTTGGGGTTGCGGTGAGGTCGTACCGCTTCCCGAGCACGGTGAAATTCTTGAACCGGACCGACTTCCAGGCCGGGGGCAGATTGGGCCGAATATTCAGCCAAGCACCGCCCTCGAGACGTGTCGACCACGCTGCCTTCGGGTCCTTTTTGGAATCGAAGCGAAAGCCAAGAAAGCCGTAGATCACGCTCTGAAGGCATCCGGCTGCACCGGTCGTGAAGTAGGCGAGGTCTTTGTTGCGCTTCTCGGTAAACAGCATGAGCGGGTGGTCCGTAAACTCCATCCAACCTTTCCGCCAGGCGTCGTACGCCTTCTCGGTATCTCCTATTCTAGCAAAGATTGTCGCGTGAACGGAGTCGCTCATCGCCGGGCCGCTTTTGGTCACCTTCGACGCGAACCGGTCGAGCAGGGTTTTTGCCTGGGCCTCGGCTTCGGGATTCTGCAGCGGGAAGACAGAAAGTAGGGCGGCAGCCTGCTTGTAGCCCCTCAGTTTATCGTGGTCGTAGGTGAGGAAGCCGGTAGCGTCCTTCGGTTTGTAGAAGGTGACTCCCCGCCGATCCGGCGGCCCATATCGCCGAACGACCCATTCCGCGATCATGTTCGTGTACAGGTCGTTGTTGCCGATGTGAAACTCGTCCGGGGACATCACATTGTGGAGTTCCAGTGCATTTGCGGGCCCGGTGGCCACCTTTAGATAGAACTCCGCCACGCGGCGCCCAACTCGGTCCACGGTGTTTTGGGGCATGAGTCCCAGGTCAGCTGCCATCTGCATCGACCAGACCACGCCCCCCGAAAGGTGAATCTCAAGCTGCGGATCGGCGGGGGCGACGTCTTTGCCGGTCACGCTTGATTGCCAGGCGAAGCGATATGGCCCGCTCCCTGTCCCCATCATCCTCAACCGATAGTCAGGGATCGCCATCGCCAACGCGGGATCAGTCAGGACGAGGACCGGAAAGACCCAGACATCCGCGTCCCAGAAGATGTGCCCCCCGTAGAGATCTTCGCTCAACCCGAAAGGAGCGATCGACATCTTGCCCTTTGGGTGAATCGCGGAGCGAAGGTAGAAGAGAAAGGACCTGACCGCAAGCTGATCCTCGACGGGTCCATCGATTTCGATGTCGGTCTGCCAGCGCGTACGCCACACGCACTCGCTCGCGGCAGCGACCTTCGCATAATCCCAATCGAGCGGGCTGAGCCATGGACCTTGGAATTCGAAGGATGCCGTCTTCTCGAGGACCAGCGTCACTCCCGCCTCGATTTGGCCGTCGTGCACCAAGGAGGTTGTCGGTTCGGACCACGACGGATTCAGCGCGCCGCCCACACGGTGTCCTATCCTCACATGAGCATTGATTGCGTCCTGGAAATCCCCTTTCAGAGGCTCGAATTGGATTGAGGGCTTGAGGTTTGGCTGATACTCATAGCCGGGAGGCAGGACCATGCGCGCAACGGCCGACGTAAAGCGATACGTGCAGGCCCGACTCGGCGTGATAGACCAGCGCTGTACGATCACAGGCTGATCCGGGTGTATCGCCGTTTGGTTGGTCACCCGAATGCCCACTCCGCCGATTTCGACGTCATAGGACGTGGTCAGTATCCCGGTCTTGAATTCCAGCCGCTGGTCGTAGTTCTTGGATTGCCGGAGGTCGATGGGCTTGCCCTCGAACGCCCATGTGTCTGCGAACGGATTGGCCAGTGTCCGGATTTTCTCTTCGCCGGTTGTCTCGTACTCGTCGATCTTAAAGGTCGGTTGGGGCAGTCCAAACGATCCCAAGCCGGTTCCATCTCTACCGAAACGGACTCCGATCAAACCATTCCAGAGCAGGGCCGGCGTGCTGACGAGCGGGTCTCGCGTCGCGGTCACCCAGGGATCGAGCGGGGCTCGGGCGGCGGGTGAGGGCGTCTCGGGCTTGGGCTGGCAACCTCCAAGGGCGAGGACGAGGCCTAGGACGAGCCAGCGCATAGACCTATTGTAGGGCAAGTCCCTCGCCGTCCGCACGGTAACCTCGGTTCACCCATGGCGATTGACACATGGCTGCCCGGAGCCACCATCGGCATCCTCATCACGATGATGCTGGTGGTCTTAGGTGCGCTCGCTTTGCCGCCCAAGCATCGCGATCCGCAGTACGGAATGGCCATCGGCTGCATGATCTTCGTGCTGATCGCTTTGGCCGCCGTTCTTGGCCTGTACCTGCTCGCGCGGTATCTTGGGCTCACCTGGCTCACCCGAGGCGTCGAAGGCGGGGTGGCGTTTGTGACCGTCCTGATCCTCTTCAACCTCGTAGCTGCCCAGATTCGCCGCTTCAGGGGCAGGTAAAACGCGAGGATGAAGCGCATCGAGGCATTTGTACGCGTCAACAAACTCGAGGAGGTCAAACAATCCCTTGAAGACGCTGGAGTGCGTGGCCTGAGCTGTGAGCAGGTTCGTGGCTACGGGCGACAGCAGGGAAGAACCGACAAGTATCGCGGCAGCACCTACGCGCTGAACCTGATCCCCAAAATGAAGATCGAGGTCGTGGTCAAGGACGCCGATTTGGAGGCGGCGATCGAAGCCATCGTAAACGCCGCTCAATCGGGCGAGATCGGTGATGGCAAGATCTTCGTCTCCGAGGTCGAAGACGCGATCCGCATCCGTACCGGCGAGCGCGGCGACCTCGCCCTGAGTTGATGGCGTTCAAGAACTTCAAGATTTGGCGGGGCAGATTGCCACATTGGAGGGCCGATGGCGTGACCTATTACGTCACCTTCCGCCACCGGCGAGACCTTGCTCCCGACGAATGCGAGCTGCTCCTCCGCTGCCTCCTCAAGCCCGATGGTGCGCGATACGACGTGAGCATCGCCGCCGTTCTTCCGGGCCAGACCGAACTGATCTTCAAAGTCCACGAGACCGCGACGGGGGAGCCCTACGAGCTCGCCCAGATCATCGAGACCGCCAAGCGCAAAGCGGGCAAAGCCATCATCAAGAAGACCGGCGAGCGCTTCCCGCCCTTCTATGAGGAAAGCTACGACCGCATCATCCGCGACGAGGCCGAATTCGAGGAGCGCTGGGAAGCCATCCTGGGCTCCCCGGAGAAGTTCGAACTCGCCGATGCGGAGAATTGGCCCGGCCTCTGGGTCGCGTCGTAGCCCTCCCTATCGGCCATCGATTCCCGCTTAACTAATGGCGACGACTTGATTAGTTCAGCGTATCGAACCAGAGCCTCGCGGCTGGTATGGCGTAGTAGAAGCCGCCGAGGTGGTCGATGTTGTCGCCAAGGTCGACGAGGGTGACCGGGGCACCGTTGGCGTGCATGTAGTTGTATGCCTCTTGGGAGTTTTGGAAAGAGACGATATTGTCACTCTTTGCGTGGAAGAGTTTCATCGTCGTCTTCGGCACCCATTGCCAAACGTCGTTCTGCTGCAGCTTGTCCTTGAAGGGAACTCCAATGTTGCTCGTGAGGTCGTGTATGAAACCGGTTGTGAAGAGCTGGCTGGGAGAGGTTGGCAAATCGCCTGCGATCGTCGAAATGTCCTTTGAGCCATCGAAGAGAGGTGGTGCGTTGACATCCCAAGGAGACTGGAAGACCAGAGAGAGATCGCTCATGATGCCATAGATGTTTCGGTACGCGAGCACGATGTAGGCAAGAAACGTATTCGTATCCGGACCGGGCTGGTTGAGGGCAAAGGGAAGTTCAACCCCGGTTAAGTCATAGGGTCCAGCGCCTGGTGCGACTGCCGTCATTTTGAACTCGTTCGAGTTCATGGTTTCGATTTCTCGTGCCAGCGCCATGGTCGCGTGGCCGCCTTGCGAATAGCCGTGGAGAAACAGCTTGTCCGAGAGTCCTACATTCAGCTTGCCGCAAAGCGTTCGCGAAGCCCGGATCATGTCGAGACTCGCGCTGGCTTCTGAGGCGGCGTGCAGATAAGGATGCATGCCGGCACTATCGCCAAGGCCAAGGTAATCGGGCATCGAAACGACGTAGTTTCCAGTTGCCGCAAACACTGCCAAGACCGCCCAAGCTTCATCGTTGTTTCCGCTGGGCACATTGGTCTTCAGCGTTGCGGTGCTGTGCTGATAGCTCACAAGGGCCGGATTCGTGGGCGTATCCGGAATCGCAACGGCACCGGTTGCACGTACGGCTTGCCCATTAACATCGATGGTCCAATAGGTGACTTTGTAAAGGCTTACGTCACTCGTCACGGACAGATCGTAGCCACTCTGGTGTTCGATGTCGTCCAACACCGTATCCATGGAAATCTCCCCATAGTCGCGGAGCAGACTGTACGAAATCAGGGTTCCGCGGGCGTTGTCATCCCCACCCGGCAACGGGGGGCGAAACGGCGCGGTTCCTCCGCAGCCCATGACCAGGAACGCGAGACCGAGGAGCCCTGCCGATTTCATCGCTGACATTCTAGCACCGAGCCCCTCATATCGCCGGCCGATCATCGCCGGAAAGGAAGAGACGGGGTTCGAGAGGGTCGCCGTGGGTCGCTTCAGGAAAGGCATACTCGGGATACGCCTCGGCAAGGCGGCGGATGTCGATTCCGATCGGCATGATGCTTTCGTCCGCCCGGTATCCCAGCGTGTAATTCTCGCTCTTGAGTTCTTCCAGTAGCGCGACCAGGTCAACGAAGCCACGGGCGTAATCGGTGACGATATGGGCGAGGAGGCGGGTGAAGAGGGCGCGGCGATAGGTGAAGTCCACCACCACATCCGCGTTTTGGCGCGACGGCGCTACGAAGACGTGATAACTGGGGCGGACGAAGCGTTGGTACCGGGCGACGATGTTCTCGATGCTGTCGTTGCGCTCCTTGAGGTCGCGCAGGATGCGGCCTAGCAGGCGCTGGTCGTCCGCGACATCCAGGAAACACGTCATGTCGAGGTGGCTCAGAACCGGTGCCGACAAGACGAACAGACCCTCGACAATGATGACCGGAACCGGCCGAATTTCGATCCGCTCGGGGCTCTGCTCGCGCTTGGCAAAGTCATAGGCAGGGGTCCGGACCGCGCGGCCTTGGGCAAGCTCGGCCAGGTGCTGGGTCAGGAGTTCGAGGTCCAGGTGGTTGGGATGGTCGAAGTTCAGGTCCTTCGTGTCGACATCCGCGCTCGTCCGGAAGTACTGATCCATCGAGATCAGCGCCGCATTCTCGTGCCCGGCCAAATCGCGCACTCGCCGCGCCAAGTGGGTCTTGCCCGAGCCCGACCCACCGGCGATGCCCAGGAAGATTGGCCGTTCGTGGTTCACGGTTCATGTTAGCGAGATCGCGGCGTGGCATGCACGGCCTTGGGTTGGTGCCGCAAGATGTGTACACTTGCGTGCAGTGGACTCGGTTAAGGCCCAATACGAGGCGTTGCGCAAAAAACTCCTCGATACGTCACTCCGGAACCGGATGGTGTCGTATCGGCCTGCGCGGGTGTCCGGGATCGAGGTTCGTGGGGAAGACCCGGGGCTCATCTTCAAGATCGTGGTTGAAGCGGGTCGGGCGATGTCTTTTTCCGGAGTTCCCGACCCACCGAAGGCCAAGGCAGCACCGGGTGACCTGAGCACGATTGACTCGCCGGACGCGATGGCGGAATTCGAGGCGGCGGCGCGGGACGAACTGCAAGCCTTCCTCTATCCCGAGTTCGTGCCCGAGCCCAATGCCGAAGACGGCGGAGTCGAGCCGAGGGTGCTGGCGACCACCTGTCAAACCGACAGCAAACTCGCCACGCCGCACACCGTCTCAAACCTCCTGAAACGCCTGACCAAGCTTTACCGCGACTCGACCGCCCTGACGGAAGAGACCGGCTTGAACGCCCTCTACCTCGCCCTCGGTGCCCTGATCTGGCGAGAATCGGACGCAAGCGAAGTAGACCGCATCGCCCCTCTGGTCTTCGTTCCGGTTCGGTTGGAGCGCACGGCGAATGGACATTTCAAGGTGGCCCACGACGGGGGCGACATCGGCTCGAACCTGACGATGTCGGTCCTGGCGAAAGAGCAATTCGGATTGGAGCTGCCTCTTCGGGAAGACGAAGAGGCCCTCCACGACTACTTCGTCAACGTCGCGGGAAGAGTGGAGGGTCGGTCCGGCTGGCGAGTCGATCCGACGTTCGTGGCGCTCGGGTTCTTCCAGTTCACCAAGCTGGTCATGTATGAGGACTTGGAGGAGAGCCGCTGGTCCGAAACTCGCCGACCTACCCTCGATGGCGACGTTCGAGCCCTGTTGGGCGATGGTTACGGCCACAGCGATGACTCCATTGGACCCGACGACATGGTCGACGACGTGCGTCCGGTCGAGGCCTGCCACGAGGTGTACGACTGCGACAGTTCGCAAGTTCTCGCGATGATCCGCGCCCAGTCCGGTCGCTCCATGGTGATCGAGGGGCCGCCGGGAACTGGGAAGTCGCAGACCATCGCGAACCTGATCGCTGAGTTCGTGGCGAGCGGCAAAAAGGTCCTGTTTGTCTCGGAGAAGATGGCCGCGCTGGACGTGGTCTTTCGGCGTCTGAGCCAAGCTGGACTAGGTGATGCCTGCCTCGAACTGCATTCCCGTTCCAGCAAGCGGCGCGAGTTCTATGAAGAGCTTAAGCGCGTCATGGGTATCTCGCGCACGGCTAGGCAAGCTGCCGAGGTCGTCGACCGCTATGCGCGGCTCCGTAATGAACTGAATGGCTATGCAGCGGCGGTGAACGAAATGCTGGAGCCTTTCGGACTGACGCCGCACGAAGCGATCGGCCTCAACGCGAAGTTGCCACCCGAAGACCCGACCGACGTGGCGTATCGGGTCGCGGCGGAGTCGTTGAGGAGTCGATCTTGGAGCCGTATCCAGGAGGACCTCCCGGTCGTCAAGGACTTCGAGCGGCACCTGGGTCAGATGGGCGTGCCGAACGAGCACCCGTTCCTCGGTTGCGAGTTGTCGACTGTGACGCCTGGCGATGTAGTGGAGGTCCGTGGTGCGCTGGAGCATGCATCGGTCGACCTGTCGGCGGCTCTGGATGCGGCGAACTCGCTCTCGGGTCGGCTGTGTTTGCCTGCGCCGAAGACGGTTGGCGAGATCGAGACGATGGCGCGCTGCACCGAGATCGCGATCAAGGCACCGCATCACGATGGCGTCGCCGTCAAGCTGGAGAGTTGGGAAGCCGAAGAAGCCTCGCTCCGCGCTCATCTCGGGTCGCTGGAATTGCTGCAGAGGCTCGCCCGAGAACTGGACGCGGTCGCGCGTCCCGAATTATGGACGGCACGACTCGATGAGAGCCTGGTCAGCTACCGTTTGTGGGCACCCCGCTGGTACCGGTTTGTCAGTGGATCGTACCGGCGGGCGTCCAGGCAAGTCTCTGCATTGCTGAAGGCGAATCTCGGCCCGATGGAGACGCTGGCAGTGCTGGAGAAGGTCGCGGTCGTTCAGGCTGAACGGGCAAAGCTGGGGAACTACGAGCCCACCCTCAGGCGCATGTTCGGCGTACAGTGGCGAGGCGAGGCGAGCAACGTCGCCGACCTTCGGCAGCTGCTGGATTGGGTCCTTGGGGTGCGAAAGGAAGCGCGGGAGGGTCGGGTGCCGCCTGGGCTGTTGGACTTCTTCGAAGCCAATCACTCGGCCAACGACCTAGTGGAGCAAGTTACGGATGTCAGGGCGAAGTGCAACAGCGCGAAGGAGGCGGTGGCGAAGCTCTACGCTCTCTTGCAGATCAGCCCTGTGCCGGACGACCTGGTAGCGACGCTCGACAAGGTGCGACTTTGGGAAACCAGCCTTGACCGACTGCCCGAGATCGCCCGATACAACCAGATAAATGTCCAACTCCAAGAACTCGGGCTGGGTACGGTCGTCCAGGTGGCACAAGGCTGGGAGAATGCGCCGGACCGGCTTGCCGAGAGCTTCGAGCGCAGCTACCTGGAAATGGTCCTCAAGGAAGCCCTTAACCGCCATCCCGAATTAGCTGGGTTCTCTCGCGAGGGGCACGAGGAGAAGATCCGCGACTTCCGACGTCTCGACGAGATCATCCTCAAGCACAACCGGGCGAAAGTCATCGCCGCCCATCTGCGCGGGATGCCAAACTGGGAACTCTCGGTTGGAAACATGAGCCTACTGCGTCGACAGACGGAGCTTCGCCGAGGCCACAAACCGATCCGATGGGCGATGGAGAAGGCGGGCGAGGCGATCCAGCGCATGAAGCCGGTCTTCCTGATGAGTCCGTTGAGCGTGGCCCTCTTCCTGCCCCGCGAAGACGTGCACTTCGATGTCGTCATCTTCGACGAGGCGAGTCAGGTCAAGCCGGAAGACGCCCTTTCCGCTATTGTGCGCGCCGAGCAGACGATAGTGGTGGGCGACAGCAAACAAATGCCGCCCACCTCGTTCTTCGACAAGCTTATGCACGATGACGAGACCGAGGAAGACGAGCAGGTGGCGTCCATCGGCCAACTGGAAAGCATCCTCGCGCTGATGGCGTCGGTCGTACGCGGTACGGCGCGCACTTCAGACCTTCGCTGGCACTACCGCAGCAAGCACCCCGCCCTGATCGAGCCGTCGAACGTGAACTTCTATGACAGCCGACTGGTCGTGTTCCCGAGCCCAGAGTATCGGCCGCTGGAGGCAAAAGGCGGCCTCGGCCTGCGATGGCATTACGACTCGTCGCACACATACGACCGAGGGAAGTCGCGCAAAAACCTTGGCCAGGCTGCCGCCGTCGCGCAGGCGGTGCTGGCCCACGTGCGGGAGCACCCGGACGAGTCGCTGGGAGTGGCGGCGCTGAGCGCGGCCCAGCAGGAGGCGATTCAGGATGCCCTCGAACTCGTGCGACGGCAGCACCCCGGCGAACTCGAACCTTTCGACGAACGGCACCCCTTCGAGCGGCTGTTCGTGAAGAACCTCGAATCGGTGCAGGGCGACGAGCGCGACGTGATCTTCATCAGCATCGGCTACGGTCGCGATGAGAAAGGCTACTTCGCCATGAACTTCGGCCCGATCAACGCGGATGGCGGCGAGCGGCGGCTGAACGTCCTCATGAGCCGTGCGCGGAGACGTTGCGAGGTGTTTTCCAGCATGACGAGCGGCGACATCACGCTCTCGGAGAGTCCCTCGCAAGGCACCGCAACCCTCAAGATGTTCCTGCAATTCGCCGAGACCGGCGAACTCGACATGCCGCGCCCGAGTCAGCGTGAGGCCGATTCGGATTTCGAAGTCCAGGTCGTGAACGCGTTGCGAGCGCGCGGCTATGCGGTTGACCCTCAAGTGGGGAGTTTGGGGTTCTTCATCGACCTTGCGATTCGCCATCCCGAGAAGCCTGGCTCGTATGTGCTCGGCGTCGAATGCGACGGAGCTTCCTACCATAGCGCCCGCAGTGCCCGTGACCGCGACAAGCTGCGCCAGCATGCCCTGGAGGACCGGGGGTGGACGATCCATCGCATTTGGAGCACGGACTGGTGGCGGAATCCTGATGCAGAAATCGAGCGATGCGTGGCCGCCATCGAAACTGCGCTGGCCGGGGAAGCGGTCAATGTACAAGAGGCAATCGAGGATACTGGGGTGCTCGTCGAGGACTTTCTGATCGAGGCCCCGCCCGCAGTGGCAGGCGCCCAGCCCTATCAGCGCTGGACCCGACCGTTCGATCTCGGGGCCCTGGAGCTGCAGGGCCTGCCGCCGGCGTTGGCGCTCAACTGCATCCGCGCGATCCTCGGTGTCGAAGGCCCGATGCACGAGGACCACTTGATCCTGCGGATGCGGGAGAGTGCAGGCCTTGCGCGGGCTGGATCGAGGGTTCGTGATTGTGTCATGGGTGGCGTCCACGCGGGGGTCCACGAAGGGAGTCTCGTCTATGACGCTCCATTCGTAAGCCTGGCCGCGGTGCTCCCGCCTCGGTGCCGCGACCGGTCGGGCCTCCCTCCATCCGAGCGCAAAACCGAGTGGGTTGCGCCCGAGGAACTTCGCACCGCGCTGATCACCGTTGTTCGCGAGGCGTGCGGGACGTCGGCGGATGAAGCAATCAGTGTTGCTTGGAAGCTCCTCGGATTTTCACGCGTTTCTGAGTCCGCCCGCAACACGGCTCGTTTGCAGGTCGACACGCTCGTCGCGTCCGGTGTTTTCGCGGTTGACGGCGACCTGTTCCTGTTGAAGCCTTAGAGAAGGTCGGGACGCTCTATTGCCTCTTGGGAGCCACTTGGTCATCGGGGGACCAGTGCATGCCCATCTCGGGAGGAGCGTCGTACAGTTCGGGCCGCTGGTACTTGCCCCTGGCCGAACCCAACTTCTCGACCGACACAGGAGCGCCGTACTTCTGCATCCAGGGGTCGTTGCGAACGCCTTCAACGCGCCACGTGACCTCGATACGGGGCTCGCTGGTGCGAATCTTGAACCGACCATCACGTATCTTGCGGGCAACTTTCGCAAGCGCAAAGGTCGCGCTATCTGTATCGTCGATAACGGTTAGCGTATAGCGAAAGTCCTTGTTGATGGACTCGAAGTAGTCCGGCAAATCCACCCAAGCTTCACCGTTGGAGTCCGTCTTGACATTGCCGGTGTAGACGTTAAGCGGTTCCGGTCCTTCCGAGCAATAGTGCTGGAGGTACTTATTCAACGGGTCACGAGGATCGTCGATACAGAAGAGCTTAACAGTGGCGCCAAGGCGCCCGTCGCTGTAAACCCCCCATCCGCTCGCCGCGTTCGTGATGCCCCAGACGCCGATGTTCGTGCCGTTGGCGGTGGCGACGCCATACACGCCGACTCCGCTGGAGCTAATCGACTTGAAGTATCCGCCCGCATTGCTCCCCGTCGCGTCCGTGGCTTCACCAAAAACGCCGGTACCGCTGGTGCTCTGGGTCTTTCCGTACACGCCGTAGTTGCCGCCACTGGAAGCCGAAGCGACGCCGTAAACACCCCTTCCCGTTGTGCTCCAAGACTCACCAGTCACGCCAACAGCATTACCGGTGCTGCCTGTATTCCAGCCAAACACGCCGTCGCCGGTTGGGTTCGAGGTCGATCCGAAGACGCCGTGGTTTGTCCCGGAAAAGCCAGTGACAATGCCCTCCACTCCAGATGAGTGAGAGCCACTGCTCCCACTGACCGTTCCACGGACTCCGACATATCCGCCCTGCCCATGCACGCCCGGGCTTCCGTCCCCATAGATGCCGGTACCCTGATAGGAGTGGAACCAGCCAGAAGGGGTTCCGTTACTACCTTGTGCCAAGCAATACAGCGGGATACCTTCAGGCGCATTGCTCACGAAGTAACCGGCAATGGGGGAACCGCTACCCGCGTCCGCACGCGCGTACACACCAATCGCATCAGGGCTGTTCGTCTGGAATCGACCGCCATACACGATGCCGGACGGGTTGTTCGAGATACCCAGGACGCCTTCGCCGCGCACCGAAGTGTTGAGGCCATAAACACCGCTTGGCGACGATCCACCTACCGACGTGGTGACGACTCCTTTGATGGCAATCCCCGCATTAGCGGTGTTCTCCGCCTGAATCGTCGCTGCCGGATCGGTCGTCGTGGTGATGATGGGGAAGTTGGGGCGCAGGAACGCCGTCGAGTCTAGGCCGTCGAGGAGGTTTGAATTAACACCCGTGAGTCCCGCTCCGCCGCCGACAAACTGCCCAGCGTAAGCGCTGCCCGTGATGTTCGTGTGTCCGGTTTGGGCGGACCCGGGTGCGGTGGGTTGGAGGACCACCACTCCCTTTGCCTGCGGCTGCGTCTTGCCCGGCTCCAGCAAGAGTACGGTGCCTCCGACAAGCGCAATGACGATTCCGGCGGTGCTGAGCGTGCCAACTTTGTTCATCTCTATCTCCAAGACCTCTGCCCCTTCCAGTATAGGGAAAGCAGCGTCGTTGCCGACCCTGTCTTTCGTCAGGTATGAAGCAAGTCGCGGCCCGACTGTACCGCTGGCATCCTGCCGGCACCCGCCCTGGAAAGCCTCTCAATTGAAAGCCCACGTCCCGACGGCACCGCCTAGTGAAGCCTCACACTCGACGACGCCGACATCCAACTCGCTACCCCACCGTCACCCGCCCAAGCGGCACCAGCGCCGACGCCTGGCCGGTCGAGCGCTGCACGAAACGCACCCCCGCGAACGCCACCCCCTTGCGGCACGGCACGCCCACCGACATCGCCC
>JAIBBE010000143.1 GCA_019694835.1 Fimbriimonadaceae bacterium
GCGCTGCCCGTCGAGCAGCTCACCCCGGCCGCCTACAAGCGCGCGCGGCGCTGACCGGGCGCCCGGCACGGTCGTCGGCCAGGCATGGCCGCGGACCGCCGTCATCCCGGTGTCGTTGATCGGTCACGTTGCGACTGCGATCCGAGGACAAACGGGCCTTCGACCACGTAGCCGTTCTTTTCGACGTAGCCTTCAGCGTCCATCAGCGCGAAGTCCCCGCGGCGGTCGTCTGCAATACGGTACGTCACTCTGACAATTCCTTGGTCCTCAAGCGGCGGACAGAACACCAGCCGTGACCACCCATCCTCCTCAATTAATACGTATATTGTTCGCTTCATAAGATGACTCCTTTACATGGTTTGGTTCACGAAGAGACATAGCGCGACATATCGCGTCGCCTCACGCCAATTGCCGAACACCGGCCACGAGCCGCGGCACGCGCAGCTCAAGCGTCCTCACAAGGTAACCATTGCGCGGTCTCGCGCAAGGGCCGTCCCGCGCCCCTGCCCCCTACGGATGTCGCCGATGGGCAGCGACTCGCCCCCGTCCCCGCCGTACTCGCGCCCCCCCGGTCCTCTGCGACCCGGTTCTCTGTTCCTCGGGTACTCTTCAGAGTCCAGGCAGCCGTGGTGCCTGTCTTTCTGTCCCCAACTTTTTCATCAGTAGCTCCACTATGCCTGAGACCTGTGTCCGAACGTCACCCACAGGATCGAGAGTGATCCCTCCAATTCGTCGCGTCTCGTCAAACAGACCCGGAGGTGCCGTCGTGAACCAGACAGGAATCACGCAGTCGTGACCAAGTCGTCCTCGAAACTGCTCCGATTCAAACTTCGTCCAAATTTTCTTCGGATAATTCGGCCCCAGCAGCGCGATCACAAAGCGCGCTTCTGATTGGTATATCGGACGAAGGTACTCCTCGACATCGGATGCGAGAATGCGATGTTGCTCATTGAAGTCATAGAACACCTCAACTTCAGCGTCCTCGAGAGAGTGTGCGAACATCTGCGCAATCTCACGATCCTCGCCCGCGAACGACAGTGCAAAGTCATATTTGTGCGGAAAATCGAGACCGACGAAGCCAATCCGCTCTGAAAGTTCGCGCCAGGCGATGTTACGAATATAGAATAGGTACTGAGGGTCCTGAACTGTCAGTTGGGCAGAATGTTCGTCATAATGCAAAACGGCTGCGATCTCGGCGTCGTTCTCCACGAGTGACCCGAGATATCCCTTCTCCACGACCTGCCCCACGCTCCCTCGCATCCCTGGATGCGTGCGCATTGCGTCGCGAAGAGGCAGAGTCCATTCGGTCCCTTCAGCGAGCCAGCGCAAGACATGCAGGTAGGGGGCCCGGCCTTCCCGCTTCATCTTCGCGCCTCGGCAGAATCGCTCGGTCCTCTCGCGAAACACCTGTGAAAGCCGCTCCCAGACATCTGCCTTGACGCTCTCGAAACTGACGGTTGTTCGTGTCTTGATGTCTGAGCGTTCTAGCACACCGGCACGCTTGCACACTTCGAGACCGAACATCTGCGCCAAGTAGAAGCTACCCTGCGCCGCTTGCACGACATCATCTATTACATTGATGTCAATATTCAGCTCGCGCGCGCCCATTTCGAGCAGTTGCTTGACCTTTTCGTCAGGATTTGTTTCGAAGCGAATCACGTCTATTCTATTCACAAGATCGTGCGCGAACCGGATGAGATTTTCTCCGGCCTTGTTAATTCCAATGGCGATGACCTTTGCGTCGTGAGAGTCCTCATCCGCCAGAATCTTGATCAAGTCCGCCAACCTCGACCGCGCTTCCGGAGCCAACTTGTGAAAGTCATCGATGATGACGACACCGAATGCACTCATCGTCGGCAGAGCATCAATGTACTCGACGTCCTTCGGGCGTCGAGCAGACAGCTTCGTCACCTTGTCCGAAATGCCGAGTCGTTCTAATGCGGTCTCCACCGCGGTGGTCTTGCCAATACCCGACGGCCCTTCAATTACAAGCCCCCTTCCGCTGCTTCGGAGGTTGAGTAGAAGGTCCGTGTACTCGCGCGGCTCAACGAAGGTGTATAAGGGAACACCGCTAGTCTTGAAGACCAACTCGACGTTCGGAGCGGACATGGTTGTTATGGTACTACGCCACGATGCGACGGACAACGACTCGGCGTCTTCATCGGAGCCACACGTTCAGTCCTGTGGTCTCGCTCGGCGTCCACGTCACCCGTGGATCTACCTAGGGGGGGAGCGGCTTCTCGGTCGACAGAGCCAGCGCGCCTGGGGCGATAGGGAGCTCCTGGCGTTTGCGGATGGACGCTATCACCGGGAATTTGATCCCGGCCACTTCGCGAGGGTTTCCCTTACTATCGCCAGCGAGGATTTCCCACCAGTTGCGCCTCGTCTTGAGCTTGCTCGACTTCCATCCTGCGACGATCGTTGCAATGTCATCTGCGACCTTGTTGTACCCGCTCTCACGCAGCCATGTCTCGAGCGCGTTGCCGACCGGCAGGTCGAGCTGCGACTCGTTGGATGTGGCTACCTTGCCGGTCTTCTTGGCCGTCCGTGTGTTCGTGTCCGCGGGTCGCTCTCGCTCGAGGACGTAGAGTCGCTCACCGCTCGGGCCCGATTCCAGGAACCAGATCTCGTCCTCTGCGTGAATGTCGAGAATCACGGTCTCCACGAAGAACGCAAGGAAGAGCCGACGTGCAACATTGATGTCAGCTTCGAATCTCGAGGCGTCAATAGACTCATTTTTGGTGACGTCGAAGTGACTGCCGTGGTTGTGGCGGCTCGCTTCGAGTGGTAGAAGGAAGCGAACGACGGCGGTTGTCTCATCGACCAAATAGCGTCCGCGATCGACAAGAATCTGCGCTGCTTCGGCGTAGCTCTTCACGGCGTTTGCTCGAAAGCGTCCGTTCACATGTCCGACAGAGTATCCTCCTAGGAGCGCCCCTACTTTGGATACGACGCGGCCAACATAGTCATCGTCTTTCTCGTCTACTTCCTTTGGGAGGATCGTCGCCAGAGTCTCGATTCCGATTTCCTTTGCGCGCTGTTGCAGGTGATCGCGATAAAACAACTCGTCGAGAGCGGCGCGCAGTTTTCGCTCGTTTGTCAGAGGCAGCAGAAACTCGTACTTGAGGACCGCATCGAAGACGCTGCGAGCGAATCGAGCCACCGTCTTGCGGGATTGACTTACGATGTTGTCGAAGTCTTCCTCGCTAACCCTGAGGAAGTACGGCTTGACCTTATAGTACCCACGCCCATGCGCGGTGATGTGCGCTTTCAAGTGTTTGGTCTTGTATGTGCTGAAAGTGCCCGATGCCCAACCGACCGCGCGTTCAACATCTGCCGCCGAAAACGCGGCGCCGTCATGCGCGCGCGCGCGGAAGAACCGAAATGCAGATCGCTGTGACTCGCTCAGCATTGCTAACCTCGACGGCGGCGTTGACGGACACACTACCCCGCGCAGCCGCAAACCACGGGGGCCGTGTCTTGCTAAGCGTACACGAACATCCCAGATTTTGCCAGATTCGCCGTCCGCGCTACTCGAGTTCTTGCCGCCACCTCCTTGATGCGGGTAGCACCTCAGACCAGATGCTGAACGTTGCAGCTAGCACATGGTCTAGCTCGACGGTGCCATCCGTGCGCCGCGCGTCGGAAGCGTCTGGCAAGCAATAGGCCGCCAGGCTCGATGCCGCCAGTGTGTGCAGGACGCCTCGCGACCAGCCATCCCCCGCGTAGCACAGACATGCCGGCACACGGAGTGCCGTAAGGTCCTGCAACGCGTACGGAATCTTCTCGTCCGTAGTTCCCTTTGTGTCCTGGTACTTGCACTCAATCGAGAGCGCTCGCTGGGTTGCCTCCTGGACGACAAACACATCGACCTTCCGAGCCTTGCCAATGATCGTCTTACCAAGGTTGATCTCGGTGTAGACCACCAGACCCGCACTCTGGAAGTTGCGATGAATGTAGCTGGCGATGAGGTCTCGATACTCGCTCCCAGTCATCCCGCAAGTCTACATCGCGAACTGCATCGAAGCCTGTATCGGCGCGGGCAGAGCATCCCAGGCCGTGCCACCGCTTGCTGTTAGCCGCTGACGGGTGATCTCGACGGCCTCCTGGCATATGTCGTTGCCGAGGAAGTCTCTGCCGCCATTGGTCGCGGCCACTCCCGTCGCGCCTGCGCCGACGAATGGGTCGATCACTAGTTCGCCGGGTTCCGAGCTCTGCCGGACCAACACGTCTGCCACTGCTGCCGGCTTCTCGGTCGGATAGCCATTGATGATTCTCGGCACCTCAATGACATCCGACGTCCCGAGATCATTCAGCTTCCGCTTGCCCTTCTCGAAGAACAGGATGCACTCGTACCGCGCCCGGTAGTGGT
>JAIBBE010000197.1 GCA_019694835.1 Fimbriimonadaceae bacterium
CCGAGCCATCGCTCGCAGTACCGGGGTGAACCGTAACACGGTGAACCGGTATGTGCAGCAGTGGCGGCGGGAAGCTGCAAGTGCAGGTGTTGCAGCGAGTTGCGAGTCAAATGCGGCCAAGTTGCAGTCCAGGTCGGCCCACGATCCACCAGCATCCTTGGAGCATGGGGCGGGTGCAAATGAGGCCAACTTGCACCTCGGCTTTGCAGCCACAATTCAAGGCGAGCCGAACATTCAGGCCGGTGCAAATGGTGCCAAGTTGCACCCCGGCTCGGTAGTGCAAGTTGGCACGCACAGCCTGTGCTGGCCACATCGTGAGATCATTCAAAGCAAGCTCGACCAGGGCCTGACGGCCCAACGCATCCATCAGGATCTGCGAACCGAGCATGGCTTCATGGGCAGTTACTTCAGTGTGCTCCGGTTCGTGCAGCGACTGCAGCCTCGTCAGGAGTTGCCGTTCCGCCGGATGGAAGTGGCACCCGGTGACGAAGTGCAGGTGGACTTCGGGCAAGGTGCGTGGATCGTCGATGGCGAGGGGAAGAAGCGTCGTCCTCACTTGTTCCGCATGGTGCTCAGTCACAGTCGCAAGGCCTACAGCGAAGTGGTGCTGCAGCAGACGACCGACGCGTTCCTGCAGTGCCTGGAGAATGCCTTCCGTCACTTTGGTGGCGTCACCCGAACGGTGGTGATCGACAACCTGAAGGCTGGTGTGCTGCAGGCTGACTGGTACGATCCGGAACTGAACCCGAAGCTCGAAGCGTTCGCTCGTCACTATGGCACGGTGATTCTGCCGACCAAGCCACGAACGCCACGACACAAGGGGAAGGTGGAACGGGGGATCGACTACGCTCAGGAGAATGCTCTCAAGGGCATGACCTTCGCCAGCCTGCACGAACAGAACGTCCATCTGCGACACTGGGAATCGACGGTGGCAGACACGCGTATTCATGGCACCACCCGTCAGCAGGTACAGCAGCACTTCGAGACGGTCGAACGCTCAGCCTTGATGTCACTCCCGGAGAGTCGCTTCCCCAACTACCAGGAAGGACAACGCAAGGTCCATCGTGATGGTCATGTGGAAGTGCAGAAGTCGTTCTACTCAGTGCCTCCCGAATATCTGGGACATACGGTCTGGGTGCGCTTCGATGAACGAATGGTGCGAGTCTTCAATCAGCGTCGCGAACTGATTGCCAGCCATCTGCGTCGTGCGGAAGGTCGCTTCAGCACGCTCGGCGAACATCTGCACAGTCAGAAGATCAGCCAGGTTGAACAGGGTGCCGAGGCATTACTCAAGAGAGTGGCTCTCGTGGATGCCATCATCAGCCAGTGGGCAGTGGCGATGTATCGCGAACGAGGCATCCAGGGCATCCGTTCACTGATAGGCCTGCTATCCCTGTGCAAACAGCATCAAATCCCAGCAGTGTCGCAGGCATGTCACGCTGCTCAGCAACATCAGGCTTACCGTCTTCGTGACTTACGCCAGTTGCTGCAGCGGCAAGAACAGGAAGAGTCGCTTCCCCTGCTCGATGAACACCCCGTTATCCGTTCGCTTAGCGTCTATGGCGAATTGGCTCGTCAATCTGTCCCCTCCTGGAGTCTGTCTGATGTCGCATGCAGTGTTGTTAACGAAGTTACGGCAACTCAAGCTCTCGGGCATGGCCCAGAGTCTGGAGATTCGGCTACAGGAAGCCCAGTCGCACCAGCTCAGCCATGCCGAGTTCCTGGAACTGGCCGTGCAGGATGAAGTGCTCCTGCGTAGTGATCGGCAGATCGAACGCCGCATCAAGAGTGCTCAGTTCCGCGATCACAAGACACTCGATGACTTCGACTGGTCGTTCAACACCAGCCTGCCGAGGAAGCAGGTCTTCGACCTGGCAACGTGCCGATTCATTCGTGAAGCGAAGGATGTACTTTGGCTTGGTCCGCCGGGACTGGGCAAGAGTCACCTGGTGCAGGCACTGGGCCTGCAGGCGATCAAGCAGGGGCACACCGTGCTCTATCGCTCGGTCTTCGATCTGGTGCGGGACTTCCTGCATGAGGAAGTGCAGCTGAGCAGTGAGAAGGTGCTGGCCAAGTTCCTTAAGCCTGATCTCCTGATCATTGACGATATGGGCATGAAACAACTGCCCAAGCGCTTCAACACACTGCTCATCAACTGAGTACAACGGTGCATTACCGTTACCATCCCCTCTTCGGCAGTCAGGTTACTGCTCTTCGCCCATTCAATTCCACCCATCAGTTGGTGCAACTGGCGAACGACACTCGCCTTGCAATCCCTACCTGGATGCTTGATCCCGTAGCTTGTGCACAAATGAGCGATTCATCTCATCCACAGATTTCTGTCTCCGCTCTTCTTGCTCTCTTGTGTCTACTAGAAGTGAAGCCGTTTCGAATTGCCCCAGCACGAGAGGGAGACAGCCATGCACCAATTCGACCAGGAACTTCCGGTTCGACAGGGAGTATTTGAGTTCGCAAGGGTTGACACCTGGGATCAATTACCTGTCGCAGTACAGGAAGAGTGTTTGCGACTGTTGACACTGCAACTGAAACGTTCCATTGAAGCCGAGCAACAGGAGGTCGATGATGAGTGACAAGATTCTCCCCCAGCACCAGGACCGGACAGCCTATGTGTATGTGCGACAGTCCAGCAATCAACAAGTCCGTGATCATCGCGAAGGCCGAGAGCGTCAATATGCTTTGGCAGATCTCGCCAGGCGGCTCGGGTTTCGACAGGTCACAACAATAGATGACGATTTGGGACGCTCCGGAAGTGGATTACAGGAACGACCGGGATTCGCACGGTTGCTGACGGCAGTTTGCCAAGGGGATGCGGGGGCCGTGTTGGCACTGGAAGCTTCGCGTCTGGCGAGGAACAATCGCGACTGGCACCACCTGGTTGATCTGTGTGGACTCACTGCTACGCTGATCATCGACGAGGATGGAGTCTATGATCCTCGTCTCTTGAATGACAGGCTGTTGCTCGGATTGAAAGGAAGTTTGGCTGAGTTTGAACTGGGCCTATTACGGCAACGTGCGAGGGCGTGCTTTGAACAAAAAGTCGGACGTGGGCATATCCTTTGGGAACCTGCGGTTGGCTTCATCCGCACGGAAGACCATCGCATCGAGAAGATCGCTGATCGTCAGGTGCAAGAAGCGTTGACAGGAGTGTTCCGCAAATTTCGGGAACTGGGCAGTGCGCGGCAGACAGGGCTGTGGTATTCTCAAGAAGGCCTGCGGCTCCCCGAGGTGATACCAGGAACCGGTGGTCGCGAGATTGAGTGGCATCTACCAGGCCGCCATCGTATTCTTCAGATTCTCAAAAACCCCTGTTATGCTGGTGCTTTTGCCTGGGGGCGAACCCAGACACGAACAGTCGTGGAAAATGGTCGAGCCCATAGAAAGGGACGCCGGAAATGTCCTCAAGAGAAATGGAAAGTGCTGATCCTGGATCATCATCCCGGCTATATCCGTTGGACTGAGTTCCTGGAGAATCAACGGATCATGGAGACCAACCGAAATATGCCCAACGGTAGCACTCCCGGCACTGCAAAAACAGGACCGGCGCTGTTATCCGGACTCTTACGATGCGGTCGTTGCGGACGGATGATGTTTACCACTTATGGTGGTGCCAAGGGTAATGTGCCTCGATATCTGTGTCGTGGCGACCGAACACAGCCGCGAGGCTCGCCTTGCCAGACGGTCGGTGGCCTCCGTGTAGACTTAGCCGTGGCTCAAGCAGTCCTGGATGCTATTCAGCCTGCTGGTATCAGGGCAGCCTTGCAGGCGATGGGGCAAGTGCTCCATGATGATACCGAACGTCGTCGTTTACTGGAGCTGGCTCTCGAAAAAGCCAAGTACGAAGCGCGTCGTGCCCAGAGGCAATTCGATGCCGTTGATCCTGACAATCGGCTAGTGGCTGGAGAACTGGAGGCACGCTGGAATACATCACTTCAGGAAGTGAGCCAACTCGAAGACCGTCTGAAGACACTAGGCTCATTGATGACCACAATCACGGAACGCGATCAGCAGAGGTTGCTTGAACTCGGTACCTATCTTCCCAAGCTCTGGAATCATCCGACCACTACTTCTGAAACCAAGAAACGGATCATTCGTTCGGTTCTTCAAGAAATCGTGTTAACCAGCAGTGCCGAACCACCACGGCATGAATTGCGACTCCACTGGAAGGGAGGCGTCCACACTGAATTGTTTGTGGGTCGCAATCAGCGTGGCAAGCATGGGCGTGCGACGGATCAATCGATTTGCGAGTTGGTAACCGAGTTATCCAAGGTGTGTGATGATCGAGCCATTGCAGTAGTGCTGAATCGACTTGGATATCGAACTGGCCATAACAATTCGTGGGTCGTCGCACGAGTAACACAACTACGTTGTCACTATCAGTTGCCGAATTATCAAAAGAATGATCAATGGCTAACCTTACAACAAGCTGCTGAATCTCTAGGTGTCAGCCATACTGTCGTTCAACGGTTGATTCGACATGGCCAATTGCCAGCACGGCAGGTCGTAAAATATGCCCCGTGGATCATCAATCGGAAGGACTTGGACGATGATACAGTACAGTCTACTGTTCGCAGTATTCGAGCTGGCCATCGAAGTCCGCCAACTGACCCCCGACAACCTCAACTCCCCTTCAATTAAGCTACTATTGGAGAGATGTAGCATCATGTCGAACCCTTCCCAAGCGTTCAGGCGAATATCTCTTCGAGGTCATCATGCGGCGCTACGAAACCCGTTCGACCATGATGACTTCCAACCGCCCACTGGAAGATTGGGGCAAACTCATGGGCGATGTCCCCAGTGCCACCGCCATCCTCGACCGCTTCCTGCATCACGCAACCATCCTCACACTGGCTGGCCGAAGCTATCGTCTCCGTCACCAATCCACGGAACAGCCCGCAAAAGCTACCAGGAAAACAGCTGCAGCCGAGAAAGAGGAAGTCATCGAAGCTGGCAAGTGACAACAACCCATGGCAGAGTTGTCCACAAGCATGTCAATAACCTGTCCACAACGCGCGGGGCAGACAGACTGCTACTACTGTTGGGAATATCAGGAAATACCATTCACCCCTGGCCTAGTTTGCACTGCAAGTCACTGGCCTAGTTTGGGGTGCTAGTTGACAGCGTTTACAACTGGCTAACACAATGAAGAGCATGGCGGCGGTGTTGCCACCGCTGGGGCTGCCGACGAAGAGCCAGTTTTTCCTGTTATGCCCAGCTGGGCATAACAGGAATTATGCTCAGTTCCAGACTATGCGTAGTTGTTGAATCAGCTAGAACGTTTGTTGTTTGATTTCCATTTGTTGCTCTTCTCAGTTTGTGCTCTCAACTCTGCATAATCATAACGGCTCACCGATTCCATTTCTGATTTGGAGAGCCGCTCATGTTTGATCGCTATTTTTGTCCGCGTGTGACCTCTTGTCTTCGTGCCAGCCCCGATGCTGATTGGCTCAGTTCATTTCTCGAAGATCTCGACAAGCGTGGTTACGCTCGTCTGACTATACACTACAAATGCAGCAGGAACCGTGCTTCAGGAAATCAAGCGTGTCCTTGAAGAGGTGAGTTAATCTTGCTGTCTATACGACAAATACAACAACAGCCTGATCAAGCGAGTTAATCATGTCGGCGTAGGCGAGAGCCTGAGGGAAACTTCCCCAGACTGCTCGACCGAAGCAGTGTCATGATAGTCGTCATTCAAAATGTCAGTAAGCACCCAGTTTGGGGTGCAAGTTGACATTCAAATTAGTCGCCAACATATTAGTCGCCAACATACTGTAGAGCAAGTCCGATTATAAGCTACTTATCAACGACATATAGCAGCCCGTTGAAGTCGTCATTCTTGTATGACAGTTTGCCCGAATCGAGCTTACTGCGGACTACCTTCCAGACTTCCGATGTGTCGTATGGCATCACTGATGATTTAACGGTGACGCACCCTTCGCTTATGGAACCAGGATGAAGTCCCATTCTGTCTCGGCCCGTCTTGGTGGATGTTGTGTAACCGTAATAGCCTGAATTATCCTCAATACGCGGATACAGTTTGTACCAGTCGATATGATAAGTCGCGTTCTTGAACCGTGTGCCGATGAGGTATTCCCCGACTGGTGTTGGACCCTTCTCTTTTTTGTCGTCAGTAACTCTCGGTGACACAGTTTCTACTGACACTACTTTGCCATCTGCGACCCAACATAGTTTCTTCGACGCGCGGAGGTACACGAGGACCACCGCATTCGGGTTCTTCGCTGGCCCTCCTGCCGGACTATTTTTTGATTGCTCAGTGACAACCGCGTTAAACTCTTCAATTGTCTGGGCAGCGCACATTGACGGACACGAAATATTCACCCCTACAGCTATCACAACCAGCAACACGAACGGGGAAGTAAAACTTCTCATCTGTGACCCTCGAGATTAGTGTGATGGTTTTTCCAGGTCCACTTGTGACAATTGCCATTCTCCTGTTTCCTCATAGCACAGTCAATCGTTTAAACTGTCATCTTGTACCCAAAAATGTGTCAACGCAAACGCTAGACTATGTCGACCTTACTTTCTCTGAGATGTCACCTCTGCCCGTAGAAGCAACCTCGCCTTCCCCAAGGTCTGCGTCACATCTATCGTCACATGGTTTTTCTCGACGGAGAGTCGCCATTCCTTAAGAACACCGGGGTCATTGGTATCACTCGCAACCTGGCTCAGTCTGCGAAATCCGTTCGCCGGGTCGATCAGCTGTCCGTGAAATTGGATCTCTTCGATCGGTTCTGCAGGCACCTGATCAACTTCGACCACAAGAAGGAACCTGGGATAAAGCCGTCCATCGACACCCCGAAATGTTGCGCTGGTGTCAGCACGGATCTCCGTTGACCAGAGCGCCGATGCAGCGAAATCACGCGGTGGGCCACCTCCGATACCGCTCAGCCGATAACGCCGGAGATTTGGCGGGATGACCTCAAGCCGCCCAAGAGGTATTTCCTGCTCGAGACCGAGAGTAGTCTTCAAGCCGTTACGGCTTATGCCGCCCCCGCGGTCCGGTATCCAAAGGTGAAGTGTGATGGGGACTGGGTACTCCTTTCTTGGTTCACCCACTTCAGCCGGACCGATTCCGACTGCCGTTACCTGGAGGATCACATTGTTCTTATCCAGCAATTCGGCCCGCTGTCGGGTTGCGACAACCTGTTGGAGGAATGCGCAGACCAAGATGGCGGCGACAACCCCTGCAAAGCAATCGGCCATCGACACCGAGTAGATCGAGGGGATTTTTCTCGCCATCAGAATACCTCACGGCTTCTTGGGGTCAGGAAGTTCCTGTCGGCACACCCGCAGGGGTAGCATTAGTTGGATTAGCGTCATCGCAGTACCGTAGGTGCCCGGAAAGCTACCATCGGCCTCACTTTGACCTATGTCCTTCATTTTCTGTCGAACCATGGCGAACCACTTGTCGCGTTCAGTGCCGTCATTCCAGTACGCAACAAGATGAGCAGCATAAAAGAGCGCGTAGAACTCATAAGGGCTATTTGTTGTGATGTCGGAACGAGACAGATCGCTTGACCATTTTCGCACAGCTTCAAAGACCTGCTCCATGAATGCATCGCTACGGAGGTCGAATGTCTGACTCGGCGAACCGAGAACCTCTGACAATAGACATCCAGGTTGGCGGTGGATCGCGAAGTCGGTTCCTTTGGGGAATTGGTAGGAGTACCCTTTCATTGGCACAGGGTTATTTTTCATCGTGAGCATTTCACTTCTCGTATTCTTGATATAGGCAACACCCTTGCCGATTGCCTTCTCGACCTGATCTTTCAAATTATCATCGGTTGTATCGATTAAGGGCAGTGCACCATGAAGCCCTTTTATCAGCACAACAGTTACACTTGCATCAATTTGAGTTCCAGGGTTGTTGTCCTTTCCACCCGTGAAATACCCCCATCCTCCAGACTCGGAGTTCTGCCTCTTCAGGGCGAACAAGATCGCTTTATTAAGTCCGCTTTTCATTTTTGCTAGTAAAAGGGAATTGGTTCTAACCGCACCTGGAATTGCTTCACCGAGAGCAATCAGTGTAAAACCGAGTTGATACCCAGCGGGCTGGCCGCCCTCTTTCGGGGTCGATGGATCGCCGTAGTGTTCATCATCGATTCGTCTCAAGACAAAGCTTAGCATCTGCTCAACTGTGGCCGAGTGCTTTGTAAGAAGGCCGACTTCGTGCCCACGTGCAACAAAAGCAAGGATCGCGAGTCCTGTAGTGCCAGGGCCATCGTACCCTGTCTCTTTCAACATCCCGTCCTTGATTTCCTTTCGATTATCTTTGTCGGAATCTTCGTGTTTGCCCTTGTGGACCTTGGCTGCGAGGTAGTCCAATGCTCGATCCACTCGGGTGAGAATCGGATCAATCACACCAAATTCATTATTTCGAGCACGAAGCTGCTCAACCGCCTTCTGTCGTGTCTTAGAGAAATCAGACTTATCGTCGCCGAAAAAGTCTAACGCAAGAAACCGTTCAGTCGCCTTGTCCCACTGCGAGGCAAACACCGGCTCAGACACTTTCTCGGAAGGCAGATTCTCATCCAAAGCCTGCGGGAGTGAAGGGTTAAACTTGGCGAGGCCGCGTGCATCGCTCGTAAGTACACCAACTGTCACCCACGCCCCATCGGCGGCCGCCGGAAATAGATCGCCGAGAACGACCCTTGCATTGACAAGCGAGGTCATACCTGGCGCGTGAACGGTGAGTTCGAGTGGAACCTTGAAATCGTCGGCGAGAAGAGCGTCGATGGCCTGAGCGTACTGGACCCGAAAGAGGTTTCTCGCCCAATACTTCCGAAGTAACTCAGAATCCATTGGACGATCGGGAATGGGTGGGAACTCCCTCGCCACCAGTGCCGACGCCTCTTCGTCGAGCGTGATCGGGCAGGGTAGGCTGCCGTTCCCCGGTTTCACCTTGGTGAAGTTACCATCATACTCCCAATTGGTGGCTTTCTTGAAAAGCTCCTCGACTGCCTTTGCCCGCTGAACCACGCCGTCTGCGAGCCAAGCGCGGTCACGAGCCGGCTTTGCAAGCCAAGCACGTTCCTGCTGTTCCCAGCCCCTGGCAAAGCTTGCGAGGTCGCGTGTATACGCGAGATAACTTCCAACTTCTTTTCTCACCTTGTGGCGGAAATCCGCGCTTGTCGAAGTACCTTGGTGGTATGCAATTCTCGCGTCGCTGATTCTCTTTAGCAGTTTTCTATACTCGGGTGTCTTCGCGGCCCACGCACTGAAGTCATCCCAGGTTAATCGGACATCAACCCTCCAATTTCCGCCTGAGCGAAGAGCACTGGCGGTGAGTGTCGTGCTCATCACCGACGAGGAAGTTGTAGATGTTTTCTTGGTGGTTCCTGATTCTAGGGGTTGGCTCTCGTCTGTTACCGCCCAGCGGTTCCCAGCCTCAACCGGGTAGATATCCCACTCAGCGGCCCAGTCGGGCTTCGGCTTGCTGCCACGACCCATGCCGGTGGTGAAGGGAATTGCTTCTTCACTGGCACTGACAACCCGCATTTCTAGCCGACCTGGTCCGAGACCACCAGAGAGTGGATTGGCGTCGCTCCATTGGATAGTGAGTACGACCGGAGTTCGCGAGCCAACTCCTTGACGCTGCATCGGTATACGATTCACGACGCTCAGCACGAGTAGCATGGCGAGGGCGGCCCCGAGCGCTCCGCCAAACGTGTCGATTGCGGAGACAACCGGTCCGGACAGATCTTCTAGATCGGTTCGTTTGCGTCTCATGGGCCGACTCCGGTAGCTGCGTGTGTCGAGTTGTTCCCCATTGTGCTTACCTTGTCATGCAGAGCCGGCGTGAGGGCTCGGAGGAGTGTCGCTTGCTGCGAGATCAGCCGCCGGAGGCTTTTCACGAGCCGACGCGACAGTCGGGGAGGAATGCTCCGATCTGGTTGCGAGGGCATGTAGGCGAAGACGACCCGGTTCAGAACCTCGGTCTGAATGCTCGAGAGGATTTGCTCCTCTTGCCTGCGAATACGCAGCGAAGCGAAGAGTAGAACGATTGAGCCGAGCAGTGCAAAAAACGTTGTGTCGAATGCGACTCCCAGGCTCGCCATTGTCCTCGCGAGCCCTGTCATCACATCGCCCTCGCCCAGCAGACGAGCCTCAAACACCGCATCTGAGATGCCCATAACGGTTCCAACGAAGCCGAGCGCGGGGATCAGCCAGATGCAGTAGTTGATGATCGCAAATTCCGAGTCCGCCCGATCGGCAACACGTCCCTGAGCGGCTTCGACCGCGGATTTCGCGGCGACCCGGTCGTCTGTTTGCACGAGTGTTTGGCAAGCATCATAAAGCATCTCCTCGGTGGAATCTCGGAACCCCGACGCGGAGCGCCGCTCGTCCAACTCGCGCCACAGTGCGACCACATCGTCGTGAGCGAGTCCGGCTTTGGCACTGATCTTAGCCAAGAGGTTATCGGCGGTAATTTGCGGACGTTCGGTGTGAACATACCGCCGCGACATTAGGGCAAGCCCGCCAAGAAAAAAAGTAAAGGCTGTGACCCATTGGATGATCCCGTTCACGCGGCGGTCTACCCCGACCGGGGTGGATGTGTTGAGCGATTCCATGCGGGTTCGTACAAGGGCTGTGAACAGTGGCAATCCAACAATTTCCTCCGCCTGACGCGCAACCTCTGCCTTGCCATCCAACGACTTTTTATGAAGGACTTGCGGGTCAGCCACACTCATCGTCATACGTTGAATGATCTCGTTAGATGGCACCGCCGACACGATTGGTGCCCAGTCGCGATAAGTGATTGTCGAGGTAGACAGGTCGTTGTAGCCGAGGTATTTGTTCGCGGGGCGCGGCCACTGTCTGGATTGCACGCCGAGCTTCTCTTCGAGCAGGGCGATTAATTCCGCATCCGTCTTTTCGGTCAGATTCACGACAAGTGAGACGGGGTCGTACCTTCCCTCGGAGGCTTTCTTGGCTTGGACCCATTCCCCGATCAATTCCAGCTTCAGATCCGTTTTCGCGGACAGAAATCGCTTGGCGTCCTCGATGCTTAGCTTGGCGTTTGGCTCGTATCCGTTGACGCGCATGTAGTCCGCCCGAAGCGTTCTACTCGACTTGAAAGAAGAATCTGTATCGTCACTCAGTAGGAGTTGATTGTTGAGCGCGGCGAACAGCCCGCTGGTGAGAACCGCTGCCAGTACGAAGACAAACCACCAGTAACCGAGAATGTGCCGCCAGGCGATGAACAGGACTACGGCGGCTCCAGCCCCGAAGAGCAGCGGCCAGCGGGTAAACGGGTTTGGCCGATGCCTCCAGTCGATATGTTCAAGCTCCCGGGCCTTCGCTCGTTCCGAAACGACTAGGACGATTTGAGCGGTCTCCACTGCAGTGGTGGAGGCTCCCATCTTTTCGATCCGGTCTTTCGCCACCTTCTGTTCCGAAAGGAGTTGGAAGTTGTCGTAACTGAGAATGCCGGCGGCTGCGATCAAAAGGACCGTACCAAGTCGGAACAGGTAAGCTCCCCAGCCGTGACGGATGACGAACATGAACCCGCCGCACACTCCTGCCACAATGAGTGGGACGCCGCTGAAAATTTGGCCCAGCTCATTTCGCGCTAGCCCCCTCACCAGCGTCCCATAACCAACCAGGAGGACAACGGAGGTAACTACTCCAATGAGCAGATCGGCTACAATTCGGCGGATGCGCACAGTTCAATACTCCCTGTAGCGTGTTACGGAACGCGAGACTGATCGGGCAAATACGCCTGCTACTTCTTCGCTCCCACTCGGACAGCCTCACCGAAGAGAAGGGACGGGTCGGGAAACAAATCATAGTCGTCCTGTCTAGAGAACCGTTTGCGTAGAACTTCGACTTCATGTCCCACCCACCTGTCGAAAAGGTCGAGTCGTTGGTACGTCTTCGAATCAACCAAAGGTGGCGGCGAGTATTTTTTGGGGTCCGAATCGCGTTTGGGATCAGGATTCTGAAGACTACGATAGGCCTCCTCGAACGCACTCGCGGGAGCCCGGTACGTCTTATCGCCCTGCTTTTCACCGGCTTTCACCCAGATGAGCATGGCTGGGTCGCTGTCCTCTTCCAGCACGACCGATGCGACCGTATCGTTCTCAAGCCGGATCGCGAGAAGACGCGTGCCCTTTCCCGGAACAACCAGCGGAGTTCGGGAGGTAGTCTGACCCGACAGGTAGGCGGCGGCATCCGACCGCAGAGAGTCGCCCTTTAACAGGGCGGCGAAGCTACGTTCGGTCATCTGTCCGATCAGGATTTTCGTCCCATCCGCCGTCAGCCGTTCGATCTCGATGCGAGCGTCAACACCATTTCCGCTTGGTGCGGAAAGTAGGACGCGGAGCAGCTTCGGCTCGACCCTGTCAAACAGCGGAATCCGCTTCGCAAGCTCCGGCGAATCGATGGGCAGTTTCGGCGTTCGGGAAATGATCTCTCGAAGGGCCACAACAACATCCGTCTCCGGCTTTCCCTTCTCGCCTTCCGCGAGTTCTGTAGCTAGCAGGCCGAATAAACGTCGCTGCCGAATTATCGGGTTCTCTTCCGTCTCGGTCAGCCATAAGAGCAGACCCGCCGACTTCCCATCCGGCGAGAAGAATACATCGCCTTGCTTCCTGTCCACCTTTTCCTGGAAGACGAGAACTGCGTTCGGATGGCTAGCGACTAGTGCGGCAAGTGCCTTGTGGTAAGGCGAGAGTATGTCCGCTGACGGATCGATCCCCAGGTCGCCGGCCGTAACCTTGGTTGGCATCGGGGGACCGTCTGACTTTGCGATCAAGAGTTTGCCAGTTTTGTCGGCGTAGAGCACGCCGCCGTTCTCACCGACCACGAGCGGAATCGGGGGTGAGTCCGCGGCTGGAAAGCTTGCGATGACACGTTCCTCACCCGCATTTCCCAAGGTGCCAGCGCGAAGCTCGAAAAATCTACCCTGGGTTTCCACCAATCGCAGGTCACCGCTCCCCTGGCCAAGGTGCTTGAGTGGAAGCCCCCGTCCCGGCTGGCCACCGGTGGTAGAGCCAGCAGGCGTAGTTTGACCTGGAGTTCCAGTGGTCTTGTCGTTGCCTGTAGTCTTACCTCCAGGTTTTGTTCCAGGGGACTTTCCGGGCGTTCCCGTTTGGGTGCCCGGCGTACCCGTTTTTGGGTTCTGCGAGTTGCCTGGCGTACCGGGTTTGTCAGCTGGTTTTTTCCCCCCATTGTTCTTGCCCGTGCCCGGTTTGTCGCCAGCCTTCCCCGGTTCGCCGTTGTCCTTGCCACCGGGTTGACCGTTCGGCGAACCCTTCTTGTCGCCCTTGTTTCCCTCGCCCTTGCCCTTCGTTCCGCCCTTGCCCCCGCCCGAACCAGGGCTCAGACCACTGAACAAAAGCTTAACGACTGCAAGAATCTTGATGGGGTCCGGGATAGGACTCAACAGGATCGCAGCGGCGAGGAGCAGCTTCTCGGCATTGATCTCCGCTTTCTTGCCCTCCTCTTCATGCTTGTTGGCCTCGTCGTCGGCCTTGTTCGCCTCGTCGTCTTTCTTCCCTTCATCCTGTTTCGCCTCATCCAATTTCTGTTGCGCGTCGTCCTTCTTTCCGGCAAGATCGCCGGCCGCGGATGGCGGTGTAGCCCCAGGGTTTTTTGCCGCCTCTTCGGCCTTCTGAAGGTCCGAAGCAGACGTTGCGATCTGTTGCAGAACCGCCGGCGCGGCAAGTGCAGCCGCAGCCGCATCAACCGCCTTCGGGTCTGACGGGGCCAGATCGCGGAGCTGTTTCGCCGCCTCCTCGATCGCCTTCCTGATCTCAGGGGATACGATCCCCGTTTTCTGGATCTGATCGAGGGCGGCCTTCGCCTGCTCGGCAGCCTTACGGGCTGCGGCCTGTTGATCGGGGGTCAGCGAGTCGGACTTCGCCAGTTCTTCGAGCTGACGAACGGCCTCGCCGACGGCCGCTTCCTGCTCCAGCTTCGCGTTGGATACCTGCTTCACGGCTTCGAGAACCTCCTGTCGGCCTTCTTTGGCGATGTCAGGTTTCTGATCAGCAAGCTTCGTAACACCGCGTTCAGCCTCAGCAAGACCATCGGCCACCTTTTTGAGTCCGTCCACACGGCTCCGCGCTTCCTTCGCCTGAAACCGGCTGTTCTCGGCTTCGGCTCGTTTGTTGGCAGCCTTCTGATATTCCTCCTGTGCCCGCTCCAGTTCCCGCTTTGCTTGTTCAGTAAGTCCCTCAGCCTCACGGAGGTTTCGTTCGATTCGGGCAGGAGACGGTTGTTGCTTCAACTCATTAGCCTTCTCTTGCGCCTGTCGGACAAGTGGATCTGCATCGTGCTTTTGTTGAACAGCAATAATCGCCTTCTTCTCACCTTCCGCTACACCCGAAGGTATCCAATCGTACCGATTGTCAAATCGCTCGGGTTCAGCGAGCGGAACTTCGATACCATCTATCGCTTCTTGCTTAACTTCAGGTTTCTGAGGGATACCATTCTGCGTGTCGTTAGGCGCGATCTCGTTAGTCGCTTTGGCGGCAAGCCTCCGCCATTGGTCATTTCCCTTTGCTTGTTCATGAATCTCCTTAACCTTTTGCTCTTGCTGATCGAGCCGGCGGTCCATGTCCGGCGGAACGGCCGGAATTAGCTTGGGAATCCCGGCGACGACGATGGCGATACAGATACCGTAGACTAGGGTGTATCGACCGAGCATGAGTATCGAACCGTAACGCGGGATAGTACACTGCCGACCGGTGACAACTACTCCGCGAGTGACCTGTTCGATTCTCAACCCGACCTCCGTCCCTCGGTCGAACCCCAATAGGTAATCGAGTGCCTGTTCAGTGCCCATAGAGACGGTCTGGCCATGGGCGCGCCGTCCTGGATGAGCGGCAGCAAGCAGGTCACCAGCCCGAAGCTGCGGGGCAAGGTGCGACATGATGTTCGGGTTGGGTCCACGGGCAACTCGGTCGGCGACAGTGAGTGCATCAACGAGGCAGTCGAACCCGCCAACGGGCTGCGGATCATTGCCCAAGTACGCTTTGAGCTCCCTGGAGACCTCCCTCTCCGGAAGAACGAACCAAACAAACAGCCAGGAAAGCAGGGCTCCAACCGCCACGGCAGTGCCAATCGCCACTACCAGAGGCAACCATGGAATGCGATCCAAGTGTTCGAGAATACTGAAATAGCGGAGTTGATATGCGCTAAGGGTATCATCTATTTGCGCTATCAAGCGAAAGAATATTGGAGAAACGCGGCTTAATCCCCCGAATATAGCCAAAACACCTACCGAGAACCATGCGAGATGAAAGTAAAAGCGTGCCCGCCAGTCCTCCCAAATCAAGGGGAGCAACAAATTACTAATGAACCGTCTAAGCCCTGACGATTCGAGCTTTCTTACATGGCCACGCGAAGGGCCGATCCAAAAGCGGTAAGAAAGAAAAGAGCAAAGAATACCGAACGCACTCGATAGCCTTATCCAGATTGCACGTACGACGCTCTTGCCACGGCGAACGATAGAGGCAACGACATTCGAAACCATGACGACTACCTCGCTGAAGTGCCAAATCCAAGTGGGAATTGGCTTTTCAAATTTGTCATTCCGCACCTCAGGACGGCTGTTCTCGTTTCCTTGGTTCGGGCGGTCGATACTCATAGTTCACATCTCCACTGAAGTGACTCAAAAGTTGTGAATCACTTGCTGAGAATCAACCAGGGTGGTACTGCTGGGATTCGTTCCGGCTCGGCAACCTTTGCACCGGGTTTGGGAGTTCCAGCCAGGGGGGCCGTCTTTCGTTCGGCGTAAGGGGGCACACCCTTCGCGAGGTCGTCGCTCGGCTTGAGCTTCTGGATCTCCGTCTTCTGATTCTTCGCAGGGTCGAGGACCACGACGCTTTTCTCCCCCCGACCGTGCCCGACTTCGATCAGGACGGCTGTCCCATCAGACTTTTCCGAGAGAATCATCTCTTTCGTGATCGCGCAGGTTTTTGCATCCTGAACAGTCAGGTGCATCGCCCCGCCCTTGTGAACGTGAATGTGGGCCACGCCGCCGCCGCCCTGACTCGCGAGTAGCTTGAACCCGGCGAGGCTGATCGGTTGCCGGAGCAGCAGATCGATGATTTTCTCGATGGTAATCCCGGCGAGGTCAACTTCGAGCAGGGTGATATCGACCCCGATGATGATCACCGACAGTTTGGCGGAGGGGCGAAGAGATGCTTCCACTTGGGCACCGGCCACGGTCACCTTCTTGCCAAACAGGTAGAACCCGAAACCGATCTCCGCGGTGAGCGTGGTGTCGCTCAGCGGCTTCCACTTGCCATCGATCTTTGCCTTCGCCTGGGAGAGTAGGAGTGAGAGTTCTGCCTCGGCCCCGAATTTCTCAGTCGAGAACCAGACCTTCGCGTGGGCAAGGGTCGCACTAAATGCTTTGAGGTCGCCACTTCCTTCGAGCTCGACCTTGGCGAAATCGAGGAAGAATTTTCCGTCCACCTCCAGCACTCGGGGAACCCCGAGTCGAGTAGTCAGGTCGAACCGCTTCTTCGCGAAGTCGGCCCGGGCTTCGACATTTCCTGCCGGAAGCACACTCATCACGACCAATCTCCCCGTGGCGGTGAATACCGGCTCGCCTTTGATCGGGATGCGAATCCGACAGTCCATCTTGATAAGCGCGGAAAGTGTCTGCTCAAGCAACGTGATGTCGCACCCTCCGCCTATGTACTCGCGGGCGAGCTCTGCCTTGAAGTTCGTCAGCATGAACACAGGAGGGACGGGGACTTGAAAGCCCTTCCCGGTAGAGAAGCCGATCGGCAGGTCGATCGATACGCCCTTCTCCCCGATACGAACGGTGAGCAGAGCTTCGAGAACCTCGATCAGGGTGATCTGAACGGTCACCGAGATCGACTTCGACTTGGTGAACAGTTGCGAGGCATCAATGCTCTTCACCGTCGCCACGCCATCAATGCTAATCGCGTTCATCAGGTCGGCGGCCTCCGGCTTGACGACGACGTTACTTGTGTTGAACTTCTTGCCGTCGAAGAAAACATTCTCGACCCCGATCGCGATCGGCCCGAACTTGCCCTTGCCGCCGAACCGCACCCCGTCCGGGTTCCTGACCACCTCCGCAGTTGTCACTTCCAACTCAATCCCGTCGATAACGGTTACCTTCTGGCCCTTGAGTTCCGCGACGAGTTGGTTCAGGGCGTTTGTGACCACAAGCCCTAGGTCGAGGCCATGAACACCGCGGCGGTCGATACGAATGTCCAGCGATACCGGGCTCTTCAGTCCAATCTGCGCCGACAGGGAGAGATGAATGACATCGGTCTTGTACTCCAACTTGGTCAGTTGGACCCGGCAGCCTGCGGTTTCCTTTTGCAGCTTCTCTTCGATCCGGAGAACCAGATCCGCGATCAGTCGGTCGCGGTCTACCGTGATCCCGGAGCGGCTGACGGCGAGCGGTGCGACAGCCTCGCCGAGTCCCTCGACTTTAAGTCGCAGCGCGGCATGGAGGCCGGTCGGCTCACCGACGGCCCGTTCGACCTTCACAGAGAGTGGGAAGCCAGCGAGCGTGAGCATGTGCCCATCGATCGCCTTGGCCAGTTTCTTCCACAGTGCAGCTTCGGCCGAGCGGCCGTCGCCTTCAAACCGCACCCCGTCCCGCCCAATTGAGAGGAACCCTAGGTCGATGAAGTCGGGTAGATCCAGTTCGGGGAGTTTCACCCCGACTTGCACCCGGAAGCCGTCCCCGACGAGGGTGGGCTCACCAAATCGCACCCGGTCCTGGACAATGCGAAACACCCACCCGTCCGCCCACGCCCGAAGGGGTTCAAGAAGCGCCTCCGGCTTGTCCCAGGTGATTCGGGGCACAGCCCCGTTCGGAAACTCAACTCGTACCGACCCGGAAGGACGCCCGAGCAACTCGGCATCGGCAGTCGCCTTTCGTGCCGGTTCATCGAGTTTGATGTTTTTGAACGTGAGCGGTCCAAGGTCGGTTCGCTCCCGCTTCCACGCGGCGAGTTCTTTAAGCGCGGCGTCAGCGACCATCGCCTCCGCTGCTTTCGAGAGGTCGCCTACATCACCCACCCGGAATCCTGTCCGGTCGATCCGGTGGTTCTTGGTCGGTTTCCATCCGACTCCCGGGATATCCACCTCGGCGTCGAACACGAGCGCCACCGCGTCGAGCCGGTCCAACTCCCACCGCACGGCGGTAACTCTGAGCGGGCCACGCAACCCGGACACGGCTCCGGCAAGCATCCTTTGAAGCGGCTCAGTCAGTGCTTTCGTATCGGGGAGCGCCGCATCTGCCTTCCCAGGGATGAGCCCACGTTCGAGTTCAAAGGTCGCCTCGGGGAATACGATTCTCATGCCGAGCGATGGCGACGACAGGGTCACTGGAATCCGCACCCCCTTCGGCAATGAGGCGGGCATACCGAAACCCACGGTGAACGGACCGATCTCGAACGGCTTTAATTGCGGCACCCGGGCGAGAAGGGCGGTGGCAGCCTTGCCCGAGAGCGCGCCTGCGGTAAGCCCTCCCTTTCCTAGGACGATGTTTTGCAGCAGCAGTTCTCCGAGCGATTCGATTCGCAGTTCAACGTCTGCGCTCAGTCCACCGGGGAACTCGAACCCGAGCCGGGTCGCTCGCGCCGACCACCCCGGCCCGGATAACTTCAGGTCGGAGACGGCTTCCGCGGCGAGTATCCGAACTCGCTCGACCTCAGTCGGCTTTCCAGCAACGACCCGCAATCCGTCAAAGGCGAGGAATGGCTTACTGTCTTTAGATACCACTGCGTCCAACAGGCGAACATCGCCGATTGCCTGGCGCGGGGTTGTCGTGACGGAAAAACCCGCCGGAACTAGCGATTCCACCCGCCGGGCGACGAGTCGAATGACAACCTCTTCAAGATTGCGAACGCGGACACCGGAGTTGTCGATAGCGGCTTCAAACTTGCCGACCGTCGGCAGGTCAATGCCTAACACCAGCCCGACCCGGATCGACTTCTCCGTGACCTCGACGTCGAACATTGCCGACACAGGGCCCACACGTACCGAGTCGTCGAGAAGGTCCTTCGGCAGTTTGTTCTTCAGCCACGCCGCCGTCGCCTTCCGGTCAAACTCGATTAACGCGAGCTTCCCCTCCTTCTCACCGATGACAAGAGAGAGCTTCAGATCCCCAAGTGTAACCGACGCAGGCCATCGCCCCGGTTCGACCTCTCCCAGTTTCACCCGAAGCGCTGGACCGAGATGCAACTCCTTCCCGGTGAGAGCGGCCCGGAGCGGCCCCTTCCAGTCGAAGGGCTTGCCCGGCGTGGTCGGGATGCGGATGGGGAACTCAAGGGGTCGCTCGAAAAAAGGGCTTGCCCAGATTGCACGGCAGCTGAGTTCCTCTTCGTCCGGGTCGTAGTTTAGTTCCGAGACGCGGACCGGAATTGCGTTCCCGATAAGGTCTCCGGGCAGGCGCAGCCCTCGGCGAAGGTATTCGGCAAGCACCTCCTCGTTTCGGGTCAGCTCGACGAGTCCGCTGCTGAGGTCATTCCATCCGAGCTCACCGGTGTCGCTACACCACCCAGGCAACTCCACCCGTTTGCCACCCACAGTAAGAACCACTCGGAGTTTCGTGCCGACTTTCGCGGTATCCTTTGGGACCGATTGTTCGAGCCGTTCGGCGATCCAGCCACGGGGGTCCCGATCAATCCGCTCTGACAGCTTCGCGAGGGTATCCTGAAGCGCCTTCGACCGTGAACCATCACCGACGATGAGGGCCTCGAAGCCAACTAGTCCGGGCTTCTCTTTCGTCCCGTTGAGAAGCCTCTGGATTTCCTCCCGTGAAATTAGTCCCGCGCGAACAAATCCCCCGAGGGTCAGTCGGAGGGAGTCGCTCTTCAGGAGCTGCACCGCCGTCGCGTAGAGCGGGGCAACCACCCTTCGCTTCGCGGCCTCCCGAACAGACTCTTCTAGCTTTTGCGAGTCGTCGGCCGTGAGCCTTCCGGCTACTGTCAACTCGCCCGTCTGCGGGTCGTAGGACAGCTTGGGGCCGAGGTTCGGAATTAGGTCTGTTGGAAGCCCGCGGCCGATCGGCACACGGAGTTGCCGCGGGGACAGGCTCCAGTCAAAGCTTCCGTTCGACGGAAACCGGACCAAGTGGTCGAATGTCAGCTCGGTCCGTTCTGTCGTTCCTGGTAGCGGTGGGAGGCTCGCCGACAGAGTTGCCACGATTCCTTGGTTGACCAGTTCAAGTCGGGCGATGGTTAGCTCTGTACCGCCGGGCAGCCGCAGCGGCTTTGCTTTGTGACGGACAAGCTCCAGCCACTCCGCGACCGGCTGGGGGCGGTTCCGGTAGAACATCCCGAGATTTGCATCCCCAATCGGAAACGGCGGCAGCTTGGCCGGCACGCCGAACCCGAGATCGAGGGCGGCACCGCTGATCACCCATTCCAAGGTCTCCCGGCCTTCGCGCGACACTTTGACAGTTTCAAGAGAGAGCTTGCCGGCGAGCGGCAGTCCCACCTGGTGGCGTAAGTGGACGAGCGCATCTTCCTCGGTGGGACCCACAGCGGGATCAAACCCGCAGTCGAGCGGATCAAGGAACAGCCGGTCGAACTCCTTCAATTGTCGGATGACCCGCTGGACTGTCTCCCTATCGTTTACGTCAGGGGGTGTGAGGCCGAGCATGTCACGGAGCATCGGCTCGAACGCCTGGAGTCGTTCGAGGGACGGACCAGATTCAAGAACAATGACGAGTTTCCGGAGGTTGATCGAGCCGACGAAATTCACAGGCTCGGGCCGAAGCCGTACGCGTAGGCCCCTGACAAGTTGAGCGAGGTCGGCCTTTGTCTCGACTTGCACACCGTGCGGGAGTGGGGCAAGAAGCTCGCGTACTTCAGCAACCTCTTTCTCGGTGCCATTGGCCACGACCCGATAAAGCTTGGCAGCGGTATAGATGTCGGGGACGAATAGGAGCTGCCCGGCTGCAGCTGGTTGCTTGGCATTTTCGGCTGATTGGGCTTGGATGCTACATAGAAGGGCTAGGTTAAACATGACCGCGAGTCGCAAAATTTCCTGCATGTGCGAACCCTTTTGAATGGTGCAGAATTAGGTGGTCGAATAGTAAAGTGCTTGGGATAAAATAACCTGCCTGAGGGTGGTTGTCGAGCAAACACTTTGAAGACAGAGGTGGAGGTACGAAGGGAGGCCGTTGGAAGACTGAGTCGACAATAGGCCTCCCCCGTGCTGGAAACCTTTGCCATCCGTACAGGCCACCAAAGTTGCCCCACCGGCCCGGCAGCCCGATCCATCACGACGGCATGGTTCTTAATGTCATCGGCGAACCCTTATTGGGGTTAGAAGGGGAATATTGGACAAGACAGAAAAAGCCAAGGGCAGATCATCTTGCGAAGCCATTCAACAAAGACCTATTACGACTTCGACACAGCGTCTAAAGGAACTTTACATCGTTGCTCTGGGGTAGGTAACAAACATTGAGACTACTATGCCATCAAGATCGCTAGATGATGCTTTGAATGCCATCCGCAATGAGCACATCCGGGGAAAAGCGTGCGTCGGGAAAAAGTTCGAAGAGGAACTATCTGAAAGTGAAAAAGTCCTTCTTCGGAAAAGTCCTCACTTTGCTGATCCCATTACAGGTTATTCAGATGCAGAACTGGAGGCACTCCTGAATGCCTGCCGGGAACGATCCTACGCGATTGGTATCGATGTTGTACGAAAGCTGCTCTCGTTTCCGAAGAAAGAACGTAAAGCCGTTCAACGAGTGATAGTGAAAGGGCGAATGAGCTCCCGACAGGTACAAGCGCTGATAAAGAGTAAGCACGGTGGCCCCAGACGCACAAATGTAGGCCGGAAGCCAATAGATCTCACATCAACAGATGCTGCTCTGAAGGGATTACGTGATCTCTCAAGTCGCTACTTAGCAGCCATCCGCTTGCTGCATCTTGCGCATGTGAAGAAAGAGCTGACTTTGCCGAAGAAGCTTCCGAAAAGCCTCGCCTTGGCAGAAAGTCATTGCAAGGAGTTGCTGTCTCTGATCGAACAGTGTTGAATGTTTCCCCTTTATCAAAATACGTATTTTGAATTACGTTTCATGATCAGTGCCTGAAGAGCTCGGCATGCTCTTCCTCAAAGAAATTGACTACACGGCTCATGATCGCCATCAGTCGCCTGCGGTGCGGAGTTGAA
>JAIBBE010000098.1 GCA_019694835.1 Fimbriimonadaceae bacterium
AGAACATGCGACGGGCATGGAGGCGGGTGAAGGCCAACCAGGGCGCTCCCGGTGTGGATGGGATGCGCGTCGAGGACTTCCCGGAGTTCGCACGTTCGAACTGGCCGGCGATCCGCCAAGCCTTGCGGGATGGCGCGTACCGGCCAGGGCCGGTACGACGGGTGACGATCCCCAAGCCCGACGGTGGCGAGCGCCCGCTCGGCATCCCGACGGTGACAGACCGCATCATCCAGCAGGCCATTGCGCAAGTTCTGGGACCGATCTTCGATCCAGGATTCTCGGATTCGAGTTTTGGCTTCCGGCCAGGACGCTCCGCCCACGGAGCACTCAGGTGGGTACAAACCTACATCGGTGATGGCTACCGGATTGCCGTCGATCTGGACTTGGCGAAGTTCTTCGACACGGTCCAGCACGATGCCCTGATGGCCCGAGTGGGCCGCAAGGTCCGCGATAAAAGGCTGCTGGCACTGATCGGTGAGTATCTGCGGGCGGGTGTGCTGGTCGGGGATACCCTTGACGCAACGGTGATCGGTACGCCGCAAGGCGGGCCGCTGTCGCCCTTGCTGGCCAATATCCTGCTGGATGACCTGGACAAGGAACTGGAGGGGCGGGGGCATCGGTTCGTCCGCTACGCGGACGACCTGTTGATCCTCGTGCGGAGCCATCGCGCGGATGAACGGGTTATGGCGAGCGTGTCGCGCTTTTTGACCGGAACCCTCAAGCTGGTGGTCAACCCGCACAAAAGCCGTGTGGTCGAGACCAGCGAGTGCGAATTCCTCGGCTTTACCTTCCGGGGAGGCAAGCTGCGCTGGTCTGAGCGCGCCTACCAGGACTTCCGTCACCGGCTGCGCAAGCTCACCGGTCGGAGTTGGGGCGTGTCCATGGACTACCGGCTCAAGACGCTCGCCGAATATGTCCGTGGTTGGATGGGCTACTTCGGCATCTCGGACTACTACCGGCCGATTCCCGAGCTGGACCACTGGCTGCGGCGACGCATCCGTCTGTGCTACTGGAAACAGTGGCGCGGGGTGCGCAACCGCATTCACCAGCTGCTGGCCCTGGGAACGCCGAAGCGTGCCGCGATCTGGACGGGCATGAGCTCGAAGAGCTACTGGCACCTGTCCCGTTCGTTGGGCACGCAGACCGGGATGACCAATGACTGGCTGCAACGCCAGGGCTTGATCAGCATCCGCGATCAATGGATGAAAGCGCATGGCTATGCCTGAAATCGTCGTGTGCTCCCTTCTGGTGAACCGCCTAGTGCGGACCCGCATGCTAGGTGGTGTGGGGAGGGCGGGCTAAACACCCGCCCTTACCCGATTCGCGAATCCCTCGCTCTTTCGTTTCTGCTTTGATTGCAGGTCTCCTTTCCCAACCTAGAGCAGATAACCGCCTAGACGAGATGCCTCGTCCCGTTGGAAGCTGGCCATCTGCCGTACGAACGCCCAAATGTCCTCTTTGCCGACGGGAACTTCTCTGATCCTATTCGCGGCGGCATTCGCCCATTCCTGCTTCTTCTGTTTGCTTGGCCCGCTCATCATTAACGTGGGCACCCAGTCCTCCAACTCGCCGCAAGGAGCCAGAAATAGCCCGAAGCTCCTGCAGGTCGCGAGCAGAGCCCTTAGGTCTGGATAGACTGAATAGGAGTTCAAGCCCTCCACACCGTTCTTCAACCGCGCGGTCAGCGATAGTCCTGCACTTAGCTTAGAGAGCTTTCGCTTTATTTGGTTGAGTTGCTCGGTGTTAGCCCAGTCGAGTCTTAGATTACTGATCTCTTGCAGTTGAGCCAGCAGTTCCGACTCACTATAGATAGGGCCGAGAGCTTTGATAGCGTCGATGATATTCCTAGTCGTCGCTATTACTTCGTCAGTCTGCTCAGCCGAGGTCAAGGCACCTACGATCCGTTGAAGGACATCTAACTCTCGAAGAAGGTCAAGATCTGCGATAACGCAGACGGGTATCTTGAGATTCCTGTACAGGCGACACGTATCAGCCATACCTCCGATGCCGCCGACTGATACAAAGTGAACATCGTGTCTGAACTCTGCTGCGAGCCGCTCCCAGGTCGTGCTATAGACCAGCCGGTCGCCTTCCGACTCGACCACAGCTACAGCTTCCGCAAATAACCCATCCAATATGGTTTCGACCTTGGTGCTGGGCTTCTCGATGCAGGCTCTAATGCTCTCATGCGATATCTTCCTGCCGCTAAAGCGAGAACCTACTCTAGTGAGACGGACAATCTCGAGCTGTTTGGTCTCCTCTATGATCCCTCGAAGCACATGACTGCTGTGTGTCGCGACGAATGTTACGCGATCGGTAGACACGCCATGTCTCCCGATAAATCGGCCAAGCGCATATGCCTGAGGCGGATGCAGGCACAACTCGGGCTCATCAATGAGGCAAACCGGCCGTTGCCCTAGCAGCAGGGTGACACACGTCGCCACGTAAGACCGGAATCCGTCGCCCTCATCTTCGATTAACCGATACCTTCGCATCCTGTCAGGTTCCAGCCGTTCCTCTGGGGGCGGCAAAGACGCGTCATCGGCCACACGCAGGCACAGCTTATTGCCGCGAGTAGCGTCCAGCCAAACTGCCTTTCCGAATACCTTCGCTGCCTCGGCCGTGAGATCATGTCTTGCACTTGAACTCAGATAGAGAAGTTGCATCTCATTAGCGGGCGGCTTTGTCTCATAGTCGAAGCTGTCGACCGTGTCAGTTAGGATAAGACGCCGGTCAAGGAAGAGAGAAGCGATAAAAGAACGCCCAAAGTGCTCCAGAAATGTATCTCGATACTCGCCACTAGGGTCAGCTGTCGCGGTACGTTTATAGGCATTTCTGATTTGGGCCTCTAGAAGGGACCAATTTGACTCTCCAACGCCTCCGAGATGAGGCAGCAGACAATCGATATACAGATTGCCGTCAGCGGCTTTTCTTCGCCGAATGTGGCCTTCATCACAGAGCAGTTCTATAAGCGGCTCGAGTTGATACTCACGTTGAATTTCTATGTCGTCACAAACGACCAGTTTCCTCGGTCTCCCCAGCACTCGGCTCTGGATGTCCTTAAGCATCTGGGTCTTGCCTGAGGAATTTGGTCCTATTACGACGACGAGACCTCTAGGAGTCACGCGACCGACGTTGGGAATCGCGATTGATCTCAGTGGATTAAAGTCTACTAAGCTTGCCACAATGAATTCCCTCTATCGTAATCCGCCGCCCCGTTGTCGCGGGCGCGAAGCGTCCGCGACAACAAGTGATTATGTAGTCTCCGCCTATCTACCATAATCCGTCATCTTTGAAATAATATAATTGATTTTACTAACTTTTTCTGTCGTATAACATTCATCGCAAATCCTCATCCTGGAAACCCTGACATGTTTGCCTGTTTCCCCGGAACTTGCCCGTCGCCACGAAGTGCGGTTGACGCAGCAGAGCAGGATGACCGGGGAGCGCCCTCAACTATCTGCCCGTCGCCACGAAGTGCGGTTGACGCAGCAGAGCAGGATGACCGGGGAGCGCCCTCAACTATCAGCAGGAAGCTGCGCCATGACCTAGGCTTCTGTAACAAGTATTATAGCTTCACGCTGACGGATCAGCGGAATCTACCCGTTTTCAGGAAAAATCGCCTCCTGTGAATTTTTCCGTGATCCGAACCGCAGGCCGGGCGTGCATGCTATGCATCACCCCATAAGATCAATGGATTAGCCTGTGGATCGACGATTCAGACTGTGCCGCGAACCAGCGCTATCACAGGAAAATTTACAGTAGGGGCGATTTTGGCGGATTATCGCTAGCAAAGCGTTCAGTCAATCAGGAGACGACATGTCATTCCATAGCCTGAATTTCAACCTGGGTGAAACCATTGACATGCTGCGCGATACGGTGCGCGCCTTCGCCAGCAAGGAAATAGCTCCCCGGGCCGCCCAAATCGACCGCGATAATTTATTTCCCACCGATTTGTGGAAAAAATTCGGCGATCTGGGCCTGCTCGGCATGACCGTCAAGGAGGAATACGGCGGCGTGGATATGGGCTACCTGGCCCACATTGTCGCCATGGAGGAAATCTCGCGAGCTTCCGCCGCCGTCGGGCTGTCCTACGGCGCCAACTCCAACCTCTGCGTCAACCAGATTCACCGCAACGGCACCGCCGACCAGAAAGCCCGGTACCTGCCCAAACTGGTGACCGGCGAGCAGGTCGGCGCGCTCGCCATGTCCGAGGCCAACGCCGGTTCCGATGTGGTGTCCATGAAGCTGCGCGCCGATAAAAAGGGCGACCGCTATGTCCTCAACGGCGGCAAGATGTGGATCACCAACGGCGGCGACGCCGATACCCTGG
>JAIBBE010000185.1 GCA_019694835.1 Fimbriimonadaceae bacterium
GGACGCAAGCCTGCAAGATTCCGCGAGAACTCGATCCGACGCCGGACGCGGCGCGGGTGTTATACAGACCAGCGTAGCAGGTCGAGGTTGCGCTACGCAGACCTGTAGAATTAGAGTTGGGCAGCCAAGCGGTGGCCCCGGTTGGCCGGATGGCCAGACGATCCTTCGGCCCCTCGGGCAAGAGTTGCCTATCTTTCCGAACCGTGGTTCCCTGTAGCCAATACGGCGAGTAAACCAATCCTTTCGGCAGAATGGCCCGGACAAGTATGCACGTCGCGAGTGAAGAGTTCGAAACTATTGTTCGGCGGATCCTGCAAGCGAGGAACTTCGTGATCGAAGAGTCCCCGGTCGATGAGGGCTTCGACTTTATCGCGAGGTTGGGAAATGAAGACTGGGCGATCGAAGCGAAGTACTACCGCACGGTTCGCCCTCAGGTGGCGCTTCTTGAAGCAGCAGCGCAGAAACTGATATCTCGGGCCCGAAGGTATCAAGCCCAGAGGGGCATGCTGATTGTCTCGTGTATCCTTCCGCCTGAACTCCTCTCACACCTTGAGAACAGGTTCAGTCTCACCCTTGTCGATCGCGCCCAGCTTCTCGCATGGGTCACCGAAATCCCAGAGTTGCTAGACCAGTTGAGCGCGCTGCTAGACGCTGAACCCTCTGAACTCAAACCGCCGCCCGAGCGACGGACGCGTCCCAGCCCTGAAGATCTCCGATATCTCTCCGCTCCGCTCGAACCCGAGGGCACGAGAGGCACTACGTTGTGCGCCAGGCTGCGGAAGTTGAAGCGCGGCAAGCCCGAGTGGCCTGAATACGAGAGGCTCTCCGAGAAAATTCTCAAGTACCTCTTTCCGAACGACCTTCACGGGTGGCACAAGCAGAAGACGACAGACGACGGCCTCAATCGCTTCGACTACGTGTGCCGCATCAGGCCCACCACCGAGTTCTGGCGATTTGTCGTAGAGCATCTCAGCAGCAGATATGCTGTGTTTGAGTTCAAGAACTATGGCACTAAGATCAAGCAGGGGCAAGTCCTCACAACTGAGAAGTATCTCCTTGAGCGCGGGTTTCGTCGTGTCGCGATCATGCTGACACGCCTCGGAGCCGACAAGAGCGCAGAGAAAATGACCCGCGGTGCGATGCGGGAGCATGGCAAGCTCATTCTCGTTCTCAATGATGATCACGTATGCGAAATGTTGCACATGAGGGAGCGCGGCGAGGACCCGTCGGACTTCTTGTTCGAGCTTACCGACGATTTCTTGTTGAGGCTCGCACGCTGACGGGTGGCCAGGGTGGCCCTCAGGGTGGCCATGCATTCCAACCGTGTTGCTTTCAACGAACGGGCGTTCAGCTTAAGGCGGGATGCCGCGGATCGAGGACACGATGAGCTGGCTCGACTATCCCCCACAAAGAAGAGTCAAGCAACCGTCCGAAAGACCATCGGCAGAAAGGGTCCCCTCGCGCAGGCCCGGTCGTTCTCGCGGCTGAACTTCTTGCACGCAGTCAACCAAGATCGGATCCGCACCGTGCCGACCAAGAAGAGCACAACCAAGAAGACGAAGGCGAAGTCCAAGGTGAAGCCCAAGCCCAAGGCCAAGCCCACGAAGCCGGCGCCGAAGTGGCAGATCGTGGAGAACGTTGTCGCCGCGATCGAAATGTTCTATGCGAAGACTTCACCGAGCGCCAAGATCATCCAGAAGGCGCGGCTGCCACAGGACGATCGGCCGGAGCAACGGCGCGAGGTGGATGTTCTGGTCGTGATTCCCGCTGGAAGGCGAACTGCCCGAATCGGTGTAGATGTCAAGAACGAGAAGGCGCCGCTGGACGTCGTAGTGGTCGAGCAGCTCATCGGAAAATACTCCAAATTGCGACAGAGCCTTGACAAGTACTGTATCGTCTCAACATCAGGCTTCACACAGCCCGCCCTGGCCGACGCGGCGCGCGCAGGAGTCGAAGCACTACACCTCACTGAGTCGGGGGTAGACGCCGATACCGCCGAATGGCAGCTCCAGCCGTTCCAAGACCAGCTGTCACCACAAGAGATTCTTTGTTGGGACGATGGAACGGATGGTTCTGCTGCGAAGCAATTGTTCCAGGCGTTCCTGACGGACGGTCGTCTATTTCGCATCGGCGATCGCTGCCAGGAGATCGTGGTCCAGAAGTCCGATGAAGGTCCTACGCAACTGTTGGCCGAATTGGCCGCACTTGGCAAGGTCGCCACAAATTCCGCGTTCGGACCTGTCCCTCGACCACCGATATTTCTGCTTGAACTGCAGCCTAGCGTTCTGGGATGGAATAGGGTCACTTTCGGGGAGGACGTACTCCCAGCTCCATCGCGTGTGATCTGTCGATACATCTTGCGCAGAATCTATCCGCCAACGACCGCAAAGAGGTTCGCAGACGTCTTTGGGCTTGCCGCAAGCGCCCGCACGTGGTGGAGTGACGACGTGGAGTTGCAGGCAACCGCAGTCACACGCACAGGGGTCGACGGGGCGTCTGAAATACTTCTCCATGTCGCCCCGGCAACCCGTCCACAGACCCTGATCAATCAGGGTGGCATTCATGAACCGCTGGCAAACGCAGATGACCATAGCCCCGGCCCGGTGCGTTTTGTGCAGGTGTCGCAAGTCATTTCATGGTCCGGACCGGGAGAGGTTGGGATCGGGATCGGAACCTTGCCGAAGCTGCCAAATGGCGTAGCAATCTATGTTCCCGCGCCACCTGCCGGGGAAGCCGCCCAACAGAGGCTTGCACCTGACGAGTCCCCCGGCTCCGCCGCGGGTTCTCGCAGGTGAACCCGCGGGCGTCGGGCAGCGGCGCGCACGACATCGATAGCGAGAGCTGTCCAAGCGGCGCACGAGGTCGATCTCTCCGCAAGCTCGGTTGACGTCGTGTCTGTCCCGAGGCAGGATGCCGTCGTCCATCTCGCAAGGAGTTGCGATCCAATGGCCGTCGAGAGCTTGACCAGACTGAACCGGAGCGCCGCCAAGGAGTGGTTCTCAGGCGCTGGGAGAACCATCGTTTTCAACGCGCCGACGGTCGCGGGCTCATGCGCGCAGGATCCCAACCCCGACCCACCTGAGGCGGAGCGGCGAGGTGAGGCTGAGGTCGTTGTTCGCGTCGAGCTCATGCTGGGCGAGGACCCTGACCCGTCTGTCATCGCAGGCGCTGCCGACCTCGCGGCAGCGATCCCTCCGACCGCTCAGGACGGTTCGGCAATGCCGGTCTTCATCGAGTACCCCTAGCGGAGCGACTGAGTGCCCTGGACCCGAAAGCGCAGCTCTCCGTGGCACACTGTGATAGTGGTGTGCGCAGCGGTTGCGTGTCACGCGAACGATGATGTGAGCGGTGCCGCTACGCACTCTCAGACCTCTGGCGGCGACAGCAGCACCAGTGAAGGCGACCAGCGAACGTTACGCGTGGATGGGCCGATCGAGTTCTGCGCCCGCAGTCCGCAACGCCAAGCATTTGGTGCGTCGCCGCTCTTCCACTTTCGAAGTATCACAACGCTGACGACGACCGCTGTTCAGGTTCCGGACCAGGATGGGATCGACATCGAAGCAATCTTGCCGTTCACGGTGCAGTTGTCGGCGGAGACCTCTGGTGTAGAATTCGCGGCGGAGGGTCGAGTTCGGGTGGAAGAGAACATGGTGCCGAGCAGCATCTACGAACTCGACGAAGCCGAAGGCTGGGAAACCGCCGTCTATTTGGCAGACCAGTCCCGGGGCGACCCTCCGTATTTCGCAGACTTGCAGGTCGCGCACCCGAGTGGCGCGTCGACGTTCGGAATTTCTAGCGCCGAGGTGCTGGATGCGGAGAAGCGGCTGGACGTCGTGACGTTCGTACTGGACTATGAGAACCCTGGTTCTGCGGGTGCGGTTGCGACCGGGCCTTGCCGCCTCGAGGACGCCGTCGTCGATCGCACCGACATCAAGTTCGCCGAGGGTAGTGTAGAGTTCCACACTCGGCCCGCCTTTTGGAAATCCTTCTCGGGCTTCACGGTGCTCGCGCGCGGCGACGTGGCCGGCATCTCATTTGAGGTCGACAGCTACTGGGACCTCGAGTACGCGACATCCGACATGGGCAGCGACGTGTATGGCGTCGGTCCGGTGCTTGCGGTAAGATTCCCCGAGCAGGCCGACGGTACGTGCATTCTCGTCGTCGAGCCCGACGTCTACGATCCCGAGGGCTCGTACGTCGCACGTCTGCTCGATTGCGAACAGGTTGAGCTGCTTCCGCTGGCGATCGAGTCGATCGCATTTGTGCCGGGCGGCGGTGAGC
>JAIBBE010000152.1 GCA_019694835.1 Fimbriimonadaceae bacterium
CCAGCAGGCCCTCGAGCTCGCCCGCGCCGAGGCCCGCACGCTCAGCGACCAGCTCCGCCAGGCCCGCGCCGACCTCCACCGCCTCGGCATCGCCGACCAGAACCGGGCCCTCGTCTGCGCCGCCCTGACCGGCGCCGTGGGCCTGCTCGTCGGCATCGGCATCGGCCTGAGCACGCGCCGCAAGTAACAATGCCCGCGAGATCCCCTACGAGTGTCAAAAACTGGACCACTTGAACGTCGCCGCGGTAGCGTCATCCAATCCCCCTCCCCGGAAACCGCCTTGTCGAGAAGTGAGGGGGAACCTCACACGACGAAGGTCCATGCCAACATTCTACTTCTTCCCCGAGACACGGAGCGCAATTGAGGATCTAACAGAGGCATTCCGCTTTCTTTGGCCGACCGCCGTTTCTGTCTGGAATCTCCGAATCGCTCTGATGAACCATTTTCGAGTGAACCCGGACACGGATGCTGAAGAATTGCACGCACTCTACGTTCGTGAGTCGGGGCTCCACGGGGCTGACCTGCGTAGCTTCTACTTCGATCAAGACTGGAAGGGGTATCAACAGAGGCTCGCCAGAACGCTTCTTCTGGACGCATTCTCTGTATTCGAGTCATGGGCCGAAGAAGTTGTGGACCAGGTCGCACCGGCAGGCACGGACAAGTCTAGAATCACCAAAGGGCTTCAGTTCCCGACCAAGACCGATCCCTTGTCAGGTGTAGCTACCAGCGGTGCTCGGTGGGCCATCGCAGAACTGACATCAGTGAGTTCTGCGTTCATGGAGACGCAGGTGACCACTGGCCTTCGCGCCAACCCGAAGTACGGCCTGGCGGCCCTCGACCCGCAGCTTAAGATGTACAGGTACTTCAAAGAAGCTCGAAACTGCTTGGTACACCGAAGCGGAAGGGCAGACAAGAAGGTGGTCGAAGCCTACAACGAGATCGCAGGACTCTCGCTGAATGGGCTTGGTCTAGACGGGAAAAAGCGACGCGGCAAGGTGGTAGCGGAGATTCCCGCTACATTACCTGCAGTGGAGGGCGAGAACGTGCAACTTGACCTCCGTGGAGTTGTCGGCCTCTCTGACGTGATCATCAGGGTCATGACAACGATCGATGCCGAGGCTTCACGTGCGAGTACAGCCGAGGAGCTATTTCGGAATCGATGGGCGTCCACGGTGAAGCCCAAGATCAACTTTCCCGCGCGAGAGCAGAAGCGCGCGGAAGTATGCCGATCGATAGCCGCCAAACTTCGTCTCCCACCTTTCCCCTCGTCGGAGGTTGTGGTGGCGTTTGCACGAGCTCAAAGGCTAGCTACGTAGCCAGATGCTCTGGCGCGATTCGTCCGGGCGCCTATTTGCCCCGTCAACGAGCACCTACTGCGCCAATTCATCCGGGCTCTCTTGAATGGGACGCAGAGAGACCAAAGTTGAGCGTGATAAATTCACCCGTACCGTCGATGGTCAACCCCTCAACTGTCGCCAACCCTTGGCGCGCGGACAGTTTGTCGGCGGCAAACTTGCCGATGGGAATCTCGATGGTCTTCTCGTTCATCTTCTCGCAAAGACGACGAGTAAGCAACTTTTCGACGTCATTCTGAATGCCGTGGACATTCATAGCGTTAGCGTCACATCGAGGCTGCAACGTCAGCGCCAGATTGGCCAGCGGTACGGGAGCATTGGTCCCGACCTCAATGCCTGCCGCAAAATCAACCTTAAGTGCAACCGTATCGAGCTTCACACGTGAGTAACTGGTATTCACGCACGGATAGAGCTCGGTTCGGTGCGAGAACTTAAAGCCGATCTTGAAGTGAATCCTTTTCTCGCAGGTCGTGACTTGGATATGCTCCTTGTTGGCGGTCACATTAAATCCGCCCACAATGCTTCCCTTCACAGTCAATAGCGATCCTTCGGCAGCGAACTCGACGCTTTGCAGACCAGAGATCCATGGCTCGGCGCGCCAGTCGTGAAGGCGGCCTACGTCTTTGTAGTTGTCTGGGTTGAACAGAATTGTGAGAGACTTGGCGAGGTCGTTACTGATGTGCGCAGCCTCGAAGGCATGGGTATCTGGAATAAGCGACTGCGCGAAGCCGAAGAGTTGGGCTTTAGGCATTCGAATGCTTGATGATGAGATCGTCAGCCCATACTGCTTGTCATCGAACTTCACGATTCCGTTACCCAGCCTAAACTCCGTGTCTACCCCCGGTAGCGCGCCGGAAACTGTGGCGGCAAGACCCACGTTCAACTGGCCAACTGGCGGACGCAATGAGGATAAGTCGGCCTGTACGCTCACGCCCTTGGCATCAAGCTCCAACACCGTTGTCGCACCGCTTCGACGTTCAACCTGGAAGGAGTCCCATACAGCGGAGATCGTGGTCCTCGGTGCTTGGACAACATCGACCATAAGCGAAATCTCTGAACTCCCATTGACGGTGAGGCTAGGCCCCCTTGCAGCCTCTAGAACGATGTTTGTGTCACCCGAGATTAGTTGTGCCGACAATCCATCAATGGCGAGCTTACCCCGCAGCCCCAAGGAACTGAGACTCATATCGGACAGCCGCATGGTCTCGGCCGCCAGCAACGGCGGTGCATCGTTAGTCGTACCGGAAACCTCCACTCCAGTCAGCGTAAGCGACTGCATACTGAGGTTGAGTTGGCCATCGCCGACGCGCTCGATCGCGATCCCCTGAGCCTGCGCCGCCGCGAAGCGGATCGGGCCGATATCCGTCCGTGTCGTACCACTTCCGAGATCGAACCCGGCTACGCCCCTGTACTCGAGCTGAGGCGAGCCCTGCCGCGGCACTTCGTAGATTAGTTCTGAGAGATCCAGGTCGAATCGTTTGACGGGGATCGTCGTGTCGCGGTTGGAAAACTCCACTACTCCGTCGCTAGCATTGATTCGCGCCCCGACACCGTCCGTGGCTCGTTCGATCACGATTCTGCGGCTAGTCGGGTTCTCCATGTAGCGACCGTTAGCTTCGACGCTCATAGCGCCCACGCACACTTCAGGGGCGGCGCGTCGCAGGCATGCGCTCGTACGAACCGACAGCTTAGCTGCAAACTCTCCGCTGAGGTTGCCGACGAGCGGATTGAAAGAGAAGTTTGCAACGCGAAGGATGTTGTTGTCTCCAACAAATTGAACGTTGCCCTCGTCGAGGTCCAGAGTCGCCTCCTTGCGTATCTTTATAGCGACCATCTGCACCCTGGCATCGTCAACCAATTGCTTAATGTTGCTCTCTTGGTCCACTGGTGTATCCCCAAGACTCTGTGTGAGAAGGGTCTGAGCGAGGCCGTGGCGTAGAGCGAGCGTGGCGCTCGCCACCTGTTCGTCGCCCACTCCCTGCGCCGTCATTCCGGCAACGCTAATCGTCACCGGAACCGAAGGGGTTGTGACGCTAATCGGCTCTGAAGCATTTATCTCAATGTCCAAGTAGTCCGGCGACAGTACGATGCGTCCAGCCTCAGATGGCAGCGGGGACAGCTTAACCGTTGCGGATAGATTTACCGTGGACACTTCGGCGATGCTGAGTTGTGTGCCCTTGCCATCGATGGAGTAAGTGCCTGGGTTAAGTCTCGCACTTCCCTCGATTTGGATGGAATCGGCAAGCGCGAGAACTCGAGAGAAGTCATTGTCCCGTAGCCTCAAAGTCTCAGACATGGGGAGGGTAATGGTGACTTTCGCCCCTGCGCACCACCACACTGCCAATGACACTAGCAATGCAAGGCCGATTGAACCGAAGCTGATGAGCCACCTTTTCCTTTGCATTTCGTTCCTCCTGAGTTCTCGCACTGGCATGAACACTATGGGACCGGCTGCGTTAGAGCAGCGAATTCGCCCTAAGGTAGCCTCGCGCGTCGAGCCGACCTGCGTCTCCCATGATGTTAGATTGGCTCGATCGTCGACTAGATGTCAACCCTCACGGGTGTCCTGCGCACTTGACCCCCTCGCCCATGAGCGGGCAGCGCGAAGTCTCCCGCTGACGCGCTCTCGTCGACCGCTTACTCTGAGAACCTGGGAGAGCGCGCGAGCGCGGCTCTCCGGGGGCACGGGCGGGGTGGTGGCGGATGGGCAAGACGTCGCGGGGTGTCGTTGAGGGGCGCGGCACGGCCAGCCGGCCGGTGCCGGCCGCGGAGCCGTTGATCACGAGCGAAAAATGTGCTCGACTTCGGCCACGCGCTGGAGCGCGCGGCTCATCTGCCGCCTCGAGAGAGGTACAGATGATCACGAAGATCGTCGTGAGGCCGTACAAGAAGGCCCCCGACCAACTGGAGGCGGATGTG
>JAIBBE010000153.1 GCA_019694835.1 Fimbriimonadaceae bacterium
AGTAGTGATCGCCGTGATCACGCGTCACACTGATGCACTGCGTGAATTCATACAGGTCGATACTTGGCCAAAACCATACCATCGCACGCTTGGCGAACACGCCTCCGTTGTTGTCGAGATCGCGGAGGATATCGCCCGGACGCAAGCGAGAGCGAGCACTCCGCTTGTGAAACTCGTGGGAGACCAAGGTGTGGTCCTTGGGATCGAGTTCATTTGCACGAACGTTGTTCGCCATGAAGTACGGGACGCCGCCCTTGGCCACATAGAAGGGTGTTGCGATTCCAACAAAACCATTCGTCATGAGCGTGGTGATCGACTTCAGCGACTCAGACCGCCACTCCGTCAGGCCCGCAGGAATCGATTGACCGTTGTGAGTTTCACGCATTGACGCCGAGCTCCTTCAGGAAGGCGTCCATCTTCTTCCGCGTCTGGGCAAGTTCGCCCTCCAGTCGCCTGATGTCCTGCTGCACCGCTGCGATGTTCACTTCCTTCTCGGGCTCGAAGGTGTCCACGTAGCGCGGGATGTTCAGGTTGAACTCGTTCTCCTCCAGTTCCGCGAGCGTGGCGATGTGGGAGTACTTTTCCACCTCCTTGCGGGCGCGGTAGGTCTTCACGATCGTGTCGATGTCCGACGCCCGCAGGCGGTTCTGCCGCTTGTTCTGCTCGAACTCGCGGCTGGCATCGATGAACACCACGTCCTTCTTCTTCCGGCCCTTCTCGAAGACCAGAATGGCCGCGGGGATGCCCGTCCCGAAGAAAAGGTTGACGGGCAGGCCGATGACGGCGTCGAGGAGGTTCTCCTTGATGAACTTCTCGCGGATCTTGCCCTCGGCCCCGCCGCGAAAGAGCACGCCGTGCGGGACGATGACGCCGACGCGGCCGCCATCTTCGAGAGCCGACTCGATCATGTGGCTGATGAAGGCGTAGTCGCCCTTGCTCTTGGGGGGCAGGCCGCGGTGATAGCGGTTGAAGCGATCGTGCTCGGCCTGGTCCTGCCCCCACTTGTCGAGCGAGAAGGGCGGGTTGGCGACGACGATGTCGAACTTCATGAGCCGGTCGGGCTTGTCGGGATCGACGAGCTTGGGACCGGTGAGGGTGTTGCACCATTCGATCCGCGCTGAGTCCATCCCGTGGAGGAACATGTTCATACGGCACAGCGCCCACGTCTGGCCGTTCACCTCCTGGCCGTAGAGCTGGAAGTTCTCCGAGCCGACCTCCTTGGCGACGCGGATGAGCAGCGAGCCCGAGCCGCACGCGGGGTCGCAGATGGTGTTGCCCGGCTGCGGGTTGACGAGCTTGGCGAGGAGGGTGGAGACCTCGGGCGGGGTGTAGAACTCGCCGCCCTTCTTGCCGGCGCCAGCGGCGAAGAGGCCAATGAGGTACTCGTACACGTCGCCAAAGACATCGCGATGGCCGATACGGGACGGGCGCATGTCGAGCCGCGGGTCGTTGAAGTCTTCGAGCAGGTGCTTGAGACGGGCGTTGCGGTCCTTGGTCTGGCCGAGGTTGGGCTCGCTGTTGAAGTCGATGTTGCGGAAGACACCTTCGAGTTTCGAACGGTTGGCGTCTTCGATGTTCTCCAGGGCGATGTTGATGAGCTCGCCGACGTTGGTGGCATCGCGCTTGGAATACAGGAAGTCGAAGTTCGACTCCTTGGGCATCACGAAGCGCTCGCGGTCGAGGGCCCGCTTCACACGCTCCTTGTCGCCCGCGTACTTCTTCTCGTACTCGGCGACCTTGTCCTTGTGGAGGTCGCTGAGGTACTTGATGAAGAGCATGACGAGGATGTAGTCCTTGTACTGCGAGGCGTCGATTGTGCCCCGGAACGTATCGCAGGCGCGCCAGACAGCGGCGTTGATCTCGTTCTGGGCTGAGGGGCTGGGGACGGTTGATGTTGTGGTCATGATGGATTCCGTGAACTAGCGGCGGACTGGAGTTGCGCCGGCCGCGGTAAGGCAGGTGGACTGAATGAGGTGGGCACGCTTTTCGGCAATCTGGGCGAGGATGGCTTGTTCCTCGTCCGCGAGCGCCGCGAGCGCGACGATGTGTTCCTGAACTGAGAGCGGAGGGATAGGGATGTCCAGTTCACGAAACTCGGCCATCGAGACGAACGGCATGTGCGTCCCCTTGGCGAGTTGCTTGAACAGGTCCTGCATGGGTCGCTGATTGAGAATCCAGGAGAGATACGCTGGGCGGACGGAGGGATGGATCCCGCTGAGGATGTAGAACTGACCCGAAGCGATCGTGTTCACGAGGTCGAGGTCAATGTGGACGGCGAATGGACGATGCCCGCGCGACAGAAAGAGGACATCGCCGCGACGCACGAGGGACGCGGAGTAGGCCTTGTCCAGATTGGTGCGCTCGATCGACGAGACCGAAAGCTGCTTGCGGTCAGAGAAATCTTTGATCTGAATGACCCCGACGCAGCCGCCCAAGACCGCTTCGACGCTCTCGCGAAACTGAAAACCCGATCGGATGTCGGCGACCGAGCTGATCCGACACATCGACCCAACAGCTACTTTTGATGCATGATGATCCATACTGTCCACAGAATAGCATTCCACTGTAGGTGGTCAAGTATTCATTGCAGTATGGAACATACTTTGTGAAAAATATTCTGGGCTACCGCTTGGTCAGTTCCTTGATTAGAAGCCCTAGGGCCAGCAATGCGCCACCGATCAACAGCGCCTCTGCGACTTCATTTCCCACTTTTTGAGCTGGAAATGTCGTTTCAGGACGCACCTTCTGGTCGAGTGCAGCGAGCACATTCGCCGCCACCCCGTCTACCGGGACAGGTACGGAGCCGTGGGACTCCCACCGGTGAATGGTGCCCGGATGAACCGCTAGCACGCTGGAGAACTGGGGCACGCTCATACCGAGCGCCTCCCTAATCTGCTTGATTCTTGCACCTGGTACAAGGTACTTCACGCGCAAATACTCACAATTGTACACTACTACTATTGACTCAATCGCTAACCGTCGACATCATACGGCATGGACATGAACTGGTTCAACGTACTGGTGAAGCTCTCTACCCTGATCCCTGGCCAACACGTGCGGGTTTCCCGGGGGTTGTATTTCCATCACGGCATCTATCTAGGTGATGGTCGATTCGCCGAGCTGTCCAAGCCTTCCGCCGGTGGACGTCTTCGCGTGGTGACAGCGGCGAGGTTTCTAGGCAATGGCTCGCCAGAAGTTGTGACGCACGCCGATGGCCTCCCGTTGAATCAGGTGCTGGCGAATGTTCGTCGCGCGCCTGCGCAGCGTCCGTACAACTTGTTCGACTGGAACTGCGAGCATTTCGCAACGTGGTGCTCGACCCATCGGGTGCAAAGCCGCCAGGTTGATGCGTGGAACGGTGTCGCGGCTGCGGTCGGGGCATTCGCTTGCGTCTGCTGTATCGTCGCTGTCCTCGATTCGGCCCTCGCCTGAATCGCTAGTTCGACACAAACGACCCTTCCACCGCATCCAAATCCGACGCAATGGCCTTGGCCCGCATGAGCCATTGCCCGAGCGCAGACTCCTCGTCCCATCGGCCGAGCACCTCACGGCCGCGGCACTCGATCGCAGCGATGTAGCGTTGTAGCCGCACGCTCATTTCCCAGCTCTCCACGCCTGCTTTCAGTGATTCGAAGAACCGGCGAGCTTCCTCCTCCTGTCGCCGCTCCTCCTCCTCCCGATCCTTCCGTGCGGCATCCTCTCGCCGATTTCGTTCCACACGCACGTCGAAATCACGCTCCTTCGCCACCACTTCGAGCATCCCGATGATGATCCGTCCCAGTTTGCGATCGAGGGTGAGTTCCGGGGTGTCTTCCCATTTCCCGTTCCACTCAAAGTGCCCGAGGCATTTGGCTTCGATTCGCAGTTGACCGGTGGGCGTGTAGTCCATGCGGGGGAGTGTCAGGTAGGGATCCTTCTTGAGCCGTGCTTTCTCCTCCGCGGTCGGCCGATGCGGCTGCTGCGTGCATCTCTCGGTGATGCGAACGAGGACATCCTTGCCGCACATGTCAATCCGCATGCCCGGATCCCCGCGTTGGTGTCCGACCTCGATCTCGTGACCCAGAGTGGACAGCGTCTTGAAGAGCGTGTCCATGATCCGCAGACAGCGATCGACCCTCAGCGGGTGGCACCACAGCCGTATCGTCGGGTCATCGTGGCGGGCATTGGGCGCGACGAAATCCTCACCCACGCCGTGCATTGACTTGGAGGGATTTTTCATCGCGTTGACAGTCGCGAGGACGAGCGGGTGCGGGTCCTTCAACTCACTTGGCACGTGAATCTCGCCGAGCCGCTTGACCGCGTCGATCGCGGCGACGATATCGGGGAACTGCGCCGCGAGCGATGACCGTCGTGGCGGCGAAGGCTTGGTCTCGATGATCACCCGGGACAGGTTTGGGTCCGGACAAGTCGGGAGCGGCGGTACCGGCGGAGACTTGCCCGCTTCCCGCTTCCGCCAGTACCCCACCGGTGGCTTGGGAACGTGATGCTTGTTGCACAGTTGTCCCAGCCACACATCTGACGTCTCGAACTTCTCCGCCAGCCGGCGCATCGGTGTCGACCACACCAGTTGGTAGAGCTCTTCCCGAGACAGGACCGACTGCTGCGCGACGGACATTCGAGCTCACCTCTCAAAATTGTCCAAGGCATCTCGGCTTCAATAACGCGAACCCGCTCTTGGGAACAGGATCTCCGCCCTCCGCCTGCGCCGACGCGCGGCGCCGGGCTCCGGCGGGAGCTTCGCATCCATGAACAGATACAGCACGATCATGACGCCGATGGCCACGTACATCCACCACGGAATGGCCGCCAAACCCGTGGACATGATGTTCCAGAGTGCCTTCACGAACGAGCCGGATTCGAACTTCATCATGCTTGTTTCTCCTGTCGCCGCGGCCTATCCAAACTCAGGCTCCACACGCGCTCCCGAACGCCCCGAGTAGCACCGACAAGTCCGCCGAGTTCACCAGCCCATCCGCGTTCAAGTCTCCCAGGGTGTTGACTTGCACCGCCTGACCGAAGCTCCCCAAAAGCACCGACAGGTCGGCTGCGTCGATCACCCCGTCCCCATTGCTGTCCTGCTGGCAACCCCTAAGAGGTGCGGACGAGTCCACCCTCGTCGGATCGTTGAACCCCACAGCTGCGTCTGAACCAAGCACACCGGAACTTGCCGGCGCTGTGATATCCACGACCTGCTGGCTGTTTACCGACTCGTCGAATCTGTAGCACCCGATCAGCCCGGTTGAGCCCGCTGGAATGACAACGTTGTAGCTCGCAGCGATCTCGGCAGTGGTTCGCTCGCTGTTCCAAATACGGACCTCGTCCATCTGACCGCCGTACAACAGGGCGTTCGGCGCGTAGCAGCCCAGCAGCAACGGCCATCCCGGAGTCGGACGGATAGACGATGTGGCAGGCTGGCCCGTCACGCTCTCGACGCGCTCGTTCACCAGCACCCCATTCACGAACATGCGATGGCGGGACTGGGCGGCGTTGTGCGTCATCGCGACATGAATCCACTCGTCCGCGCCGAAAGTGTGGGGGGCCCCGACGCTCAACCATCCGTCACACGTGCTCCCCGTGAAATAGTCCCCGATGATTGCGCTCGCCAGTTCGGGGGTGGTCGGGCGGATGTTCAGTTCCAGGGCCCGCGCCGTGTCGCAGTTGGCGCCGTCGCCCTTGTTCAGCAACCTTTGATACTGCGCGAACGGTGTGAACGGACGCACCCACATCTCGATGGTCGCGGCCGAGCCCAAGTTCAGTTCGGGGGAGTCGGCGATGGTCACGAACTGACTCACGCCGTTGAACTGCAGCGCCCGGCCCGCAACAGGGGATGCGTCTGCTTGAGAAGCCGCGGCAACGAAGCACGAGGCAAAAGCCAGCCGGGCGGTCTTCATACAGGTACCTCACATCTCATGAGTTGGGTCCATGATCGCTTGGATTTCATCGTTTTAGAAGTGTATTTCATCAAGAGTCCATCGAAACACCGCACACCCGGAGATGTTGCCACGATCTTGTGTGTCTTGTACCGTTTCGGCCCCGGAGCCCCCGCATGCCCCCCAAGCAGTTGCCCGACGTCTCATTCAAGGCCCTCCAATCCGAACTCCGCCGTCGCGAGAGCCTGACCCGCCGACGCCTCGCCGGGATGCTCCGCGCCCGCGACCGCCTCACGCGCAAGCTGGCCTTCATGGACGAGCAGATCCGGTTGCTCGAACGCGAACTGGGCGTGAAGGGCTCGCGCCGCCCCGGCGATCGCGTGAGGAACACCGGCTCGCTGGCCGACGCCGTCGCCGGTGTCCTCGGCAAGCGCCCCATGACCATCGCCGCCGTCATGGAGACGGTGAACAAGAGCGGCTACGTCTCTTCGTCGCCGAACTTCCGCACGATGGTCACCCAGACCCTGATCAAGGACCACCGCGTCAAGCGCGCAGGCCGAGGGCTGTACGTCGCCAAGTAGATCCCGCTTACCAGATTCCCCGGTTGAGCTCCTCGCGTGTCACGAGTCGCCCGTCGCTGTGGCAGAGAATGGTTCCGGACCGTGCCCGCGCCATCTCCACTGCCATCTGCAGCGCATCGGGCCCGTCGTCATGGTCCGCGTGCGGGAACTGCAGCAGCTGCTCCAGCAGCGTGGCGTGCCGCCTGCTGAACTTGAGCATGCCGGTCGCGATTAGCGCCTGGAGCGACTGGATGCGGCCCGCTTTGTCGGCCGTGGGGCGGATGCCCTTGATGGTCGGTGGACTCCTCAACGCTGCGGCCCGCCGCTGGAGTTCGGTCTTGAGGTACTCCTGGTACTGCACCTCCTCGATACCGAACTTCGAATAGTGCCGGATGGTGTGCATCTGGAGGATCATGTCGATGATGGCGTCGGGCTTGAGCTTGCGGATCTCGGCATCGATCACGTACAGGGTGTCCGTGCGGTTGGCGTCACGGGCGATCGTAATGATCGCGGTGAAGTCGTTGTGCTTGCCGAGCTTGCCCATGCTGGGGTCGCAGGCGCCGAAGGTGCGGGGCGAACGGAGCGAACCGAGCAGCTGCTCCACCGTCTGGAAGTTTGACCCCGGCCCGTCCCAGTACTGGATGTCCGTCGGCAGGAAGAAGCAGTCCTCGCTGGTGTAGGGGGCGTTCTGCTTCTCCTTGTCGAAGCTCGCGCGCCCGTCCCGCTGGCGGAGTTCCATCAATCGCTCGTAGCCCTCGCCCTCGGGCCATAGCACGCTCGTCTCCGCGAGCATCGCGTCGCTGTTGGCGGCCAGGAACAACCGGGCTCCCTCCGGCCCGGCCTTGCCGCCACACTCCTCGCGGCGGCAGTAGATGTTCTCCCACTTGTCCCAAAGGTCACTCCGGGGCGACCACGCCTGCACCGCCTGGTACTTCCTCCCCCACCACCCCGGGCTCTTGACCGGGTCGGTCAGCTCACTCAGCAACGACAGGCTGTGCAAGAGCGTCCCTACCGCGATGACGTTGGTCTTCTCGGTGCCCGCCTTGAGGACCGTCCCCTTGAACCAGTCGGCGCGCTTGGCGCGCTGCTCGGGGCTCTTGACGATCTCTTCGTTCTCAAGGTCGTCGCAGATGATGAGCGTAGGCCGGTTCTCCCCGTGCTTGCGCCCCCGGAGCTTCTGTTCAGCGCCCGCAGCCGTAATACGGACGTTGTTGCGGGCGATGAGATCGTCGCTGCGCCAGCGGTCAGGCCCGGGCTTGCGCCCCGCGACCTCGCAGACCTCGGGATAATCCGCCCGGAGCCGCTCGTTGTCCTCGAGTTCGTTCTTCACGTTCTTGAGGTGGTCCTTGGCCTGCTCGGCGGTGTCGGAGATGATCATGATGAACTTCTCACGCTCCGTCGCCGCCAGCCAGAGGACGTACGCCAGCGTCACCACCGTGCTCTTGGCGTGCCCCCGGGGCGCGGCCACCGCCACGCTGCTCCCCCGTTCACTGGCGATCTGCTCCAGCATCGGGAACAGCTCCTCGTGCATCTTGGAAGGGGCGAGTTTGAAGTGGTGCGCGAGGTAGGTCAGCGCGAAGGCGCGCAGGCTGCCCCGCGCGATCTCCCTCCGGATCTCGCTGACCCGCTCGGCCGCCGATGCCGGGTTGTTGATCTTGGCCTCGATGACCGTGCCAGCCTTACTCTTCGCTTTCTTCTGAGTGCCCATCCGTGGGTTCCTGTTCTCGTTGTTCGTCGTTCCCGGCGACCGCCGCGGTCACCGTCGCCGCGATCTCGCGCAGCTTCTGGCCCGCCGAGAGCTTGAGCAGCGTCTGCCGGGCCTCCAAGAGCCCGGTGATCACCCCCGCGCTCCCGGCGCCCGTGGTTCTCTGGATCGATTCCAATCGTTCAAGCTCCTCCGCCAGCTCGCCGTACTCGGCGGGTTCATCTGTTATCCGGTGCGTCAGGTCCGCGCGGAACTCGCGCGCCGCCTCGGGCAGGTAGCCCAGGCGTTGCAGCAGGACGATGAGGTCCTTGGTCACCAGCCACGCGAACCGCTCGGCGTCGACCTTCCCGTGGGCGGGGGTGGACTTGTCGCGGGCGACGCGGCGCAGCCGGTTGGCCGCGATGTCCGCCTCGCGGAGCAGGTGGCCGACCATCTCGGTGATCAGTGACTCGTCCCGCTCGACGGAGTTGGCCTCGCGGACCGCCTTGCGGTCCCGCAGCACCGTGCGGTCGGCGACCTTGAGAATCCCCGCAACCTCGGCGACCGAATAGCCCTCGGCGGTGAGGTACTCCACGCACGCCCGGCGGTCGTCGATAGTGAGCGAGCTTCCCGCCAGCGTGCCGGAGCGTAGCTGCTGGATGAGCTCCATGACCGGCTTCACACCCGGCTGCGCCGGGGCAGAGTTGTTCATGCCGCTTCACTCCGCGCGGGTTCCTCCAGCTTGTAGCGTTTGACCAGCTCTGCTGGGGCCTTCCCCTCCCCCACCGTTGCGATCCAGCGTCTGACGATGACGTCGCAGTACACCGGGCTGATCTCGATGGCGGCGCAGCGCCGGCCCAACCGCTCGGCCGCGATGAGCTGGCTGCCCGAGCCGCAGAAGGGCTCGTAGATCAGCTCGTTGGGCAACGTGTGCTGGCGGATCGGGATCTCAAACAACTGCAGCGGCTTGCTGGTGGGGTGCTCGGTGGGCGCTCCGACCGGCACCGTCGGCACCTGCCAGACGCTGGGCAGCACATCCACGGCCCTTCGTGGCGGCTTGTTGGGACGCACCCAGCCCATGAGGCACGGCTCGTGCTGCCAGGAGTACCAGCTGCGGGTCAGGATCGACCGGTCCTTGCACCAGATGATCTGCTGGTGCACGAACGCGCCGTGCTTCACCCACACTTCTTCGAGCATCGCCTGACGGCGGGATGCGTGCCAGCAGTACCACGCGGCGTCGGTCGAGATCGCCTCGGCGATCGCCACGGCGATGAACTTGTCGTAGAGGTCGGGGTTCGCATCAAAGTCGTCCCACGTCACGCCGTAGGTGCCCGACCAGTCTTTGTTGGCATCCGCCTTCGGCGGGCTCGGCGATGACTTCGCTGCTTCAGTTTTTTTCCCGACTCCCGATTCCCGACTCCCCCCACTCCCGACTCCCGCTCGCCTTTTCGACGCCGGATGATTCATCCCGTCGTACCCCACGAGGTACGGCGGATCGGTCGAGAACAGGATCGCCCGGGTGCCGAACTCCTTGATGAGCTTCCGAACCTGCTTGGCGTCGGTGCAATCCCCGCAGAGCAGCCGGTGCTGGCCGAGCGACAGCATCTCGCCGGGCTTGGTGACGGGCTTGCGCTGGTGCGCGGCGGCGATCTCGGCCTCGACGTCAAAGCTCTCCGGCTGCTCGTCGCCCAGGACCTCCGCGATCAGGTCGCGGGCCTCGGGGACATCGAAGCCCGTCAGCGTGATGTCGAAGTCCGGCAGGTGGATGAGCTCATCGAGCAGCTCGGCGAGCTTGGTCTGGTCCCACGCGCCCGTGATCTTGTTGAGGGCGAGGTTGAGGGCTTTCTCGCGCTCAAGCGGCAGGTCGACGACGCTGACCTGGGCGGACTTCATCCCTTGGGCGAGCAAGACCTTGAAGCGCTGGTGGCCGCCGACGAGGTGGCCGGTGCGCTTGTTCCAGACGAGGGGCTCCACGCAGCCGAACTCGTCGAGGCTCTTCCGGAGCCGCTCGTATTCGGGGTCGCCGGGCTGGAGGTCCTTGCGGGGGTTGTAAGGCGCCGGATTGATCTGGGCGCACGGGACCATCTTGATCTGCATGCCGAATCCTTCGGGTTGCGCTGCGCGGTTCCGTGCGCGGCGGGTTGATTGAACGGCGTCCGTGCGCATGGGACGCGAGATGCTGCGTGCCAGTTGTCGTGCGCGATTGCTGTGCGTGCGCATCGACGACACGGGCACGCTAGCGATCTGAGTTCGACGGTGTCAACAGCATCGCTTGAAGATTTTCACGCTCGGCGCGCAAGTTATTGACTGCAAACACAACACTGCTGCAGCACCAAATGCATTCGAGTCACGCGCACACGCACGGTGCGCTGTAGCACAGTTGTCGTCCTGTGTATCACAGTTGATGTTCGCTTCAACAGTGATTGCGTCGCTGTCCAACACGGCGCCAATCCAACGGAATACCGGCTACTCCAGTGATTTTGTGGGGTTTGACCACACTGGGAGCTACTTTTCTGGTGCAGGGAACCTGACGAATCGCCCAGCGCGAACGCGCTCCGCGCGGTTTTCCACAGCGTGACTCAAGCTGTTGACGTCAAACACGTTCACCGACAAGATCGATGGACGCGGATCGCAACCGCTCTATCAGCGCAGTTGACACAGCGCACCGGTCGCATCGCTGCGCTGCACGCCCCAGCGCCCTGCTCCACCGCGACACGAGCGCCGCGCTCGGCATTCCGGAAGATTTTTCAAATGTGTTTGAAACGCGTTCCGGTTTGCGTGGGGCCATTGTGGGCAACCGCCCACATGCGCCGATTCACGGAATAGCCCTTGATGTTCCGCGTGAGTGACGCCCTAGTGGTGGTCATGGAACGCCATTCACAGCCCACGGAGCAGCCAGCCATGAACAGCACGCAGCAGCAGGCCGAACAGAGCGAGATGTTGGAGACGTTGGTGATCACGCGCGCCCAGCCCCGCACCATGGGAGTTGGGGGCGTTTGGGTGAGCGGGACCATCGCAGGCCACCGCTTCGAGGCGCTGGTCTTCGAGGGGCATGCGGCCGACCCGGGCTTCGAGCTTGAAGGCAGCCGGATCTCCAAGCTCTGGCTCGCGGTCGCCCCACGGGGCGACGTGGTGGCCTCGTTCGAACGCGGTTGGGACCTTGAGCCCACCACCACCGCCGCCGCCGCGATCGTCGACCTGTTCATCGCCGGGCTCGCCGAGCACGTCTTCGGTCACTGAGTAGCGAACGGCACGAACCACTCACCACCCCCCTACCCCCACCACTGCCAGCCGGGACACCGGGTGCGCGGTGATTGCGCGCCGCAGCGTGCGGCGCGGGTCCCCAAGCAAGGAGAAGTGTCATGAGCATCAGCGCGAAGAACATGAAGAAGGGGAAGCGCCCCAGCAACTCCAAGTCCCCCAAGGGCTCGAAGCCGGTCAAAGCTGAAGCCCCGGTCAAGAAGCCCGACATCGCCATCGCCGCCACCGAGAAGTCACGCAAGGCGGTGATCGACTCGATCCAGGCGCGGCTGGAAGGCAAAACGCCGCCAACGTCGCCCAAGGCGGCGAAGACGAACGCCGGGGGCGCAAAGGCTCCCAAGGTCGTAGCCGCGTCCACGGCCGGCCCCAAGGCCAAGCGTTCGCGGCTGAGCGCGATCGACGCGGCGGCGCAGCTCCTCGCCAAGGCGGGCAAGCCGATGCGGGCGCAGGACCTGGTCGAGGCGATGGCCACCAGCGGACTGTGGAAGAGCCCCGGCGGGAAGACCCCCGCCGCCACGCTGTCGGCGGCGATCGGGCGGGAGATCAAGACGCTGGGGACCAAAGCCCGGTTCAAGAAAGCGGACCGGGGGCTGTTCGCATCCATCCCCGCCAACAACTCTTCAAAGGGCGCTTGAGCCATGCTCGACGAGGCATTCAGCGTGGAGCAGGAGCAACTGGTCCGGCGGGTGGTGCCGAGACGCGGAACGCCGTACGAGCATCGGTGCACGTCGGAAACATTCCAAGAGGTCGCGCACCGGATCGATGAGCTCGGCGACACGACGTTCGTGCTGGCGGACCTCAACCCCCGGAGCCCCCGGAACTCCCGCACTGGTGAAACGCTGCCGTGGACGCAGGTCGCGGTGGCTCTCGCCTTCCTCAAGGAGCGGGGCTGCGTACGACCTGTTCACGGCCGGAAGCACGAAGCAGCGTCCAGCGATGTATTCCTGGATGCGATGACTGAGTTCCATGCCCTGCGAGAGTCACCCCTGGTCGATTGAGTGGCACCGGAGGATCAGCATCAACGCCTCGGCGACAGCCGGGGCGTTTTCTGCGGTGAGAGTTGAACAGCATGTTGACCGTGAGGCGAGAGCGACGACTCCGCAAGTCGCCGCGTTCCATGGTCGCAAGAGTCGTTTGAGCGGGGATTCGGAGCCCGCATGAACTCGTCCCTAACTCAACACTTGCCAGTCCACAGACCACCGCTCGCTGAGCCATTCCCACATAACTGTGGGCGAAGGTCCCAGTCACGATTTCGCACTTTTCAATTCAATGAACTCGGTTGCAACTTGCGCGTCACACGGTACATTCTCGGAACACTTGGTCTAATGCGTTCGTAGACCACTCTGAGATACGCGCACCGCGCCGTGCGCCGGCTTCGCTTGATGGTTGGGCGGTCGGTGACCGCGGGCGGTTTCATCACATTGCAGCAATCGGAGCGATCCCATGCGTTATGCCTTGCGCGCAGCCATTGGGCTGGTTGTCATTGCGTGGACCTTGAGCGCGGCATCAGCACGGCCGATTAACCCGCCTCCGGAGGGCTGCAACTACTGCTATCTCATCGAAGGACCGAATGGGGAAGTACCAGATCCGTCCTGCGGCAACTGCTACATGCAGGAACCCGCCACGTGCCTGAATGACCCCACGCAAGTGGGCGAGGGCAAGGACGCCAGCGACCCGGTGTTCCTCTTCAACGGCGAGTTCTACGAACGACGCACGGACATGGTCGTGCGTATGCGCGGTCCGACATTCCGCTTCGAGCGAATCTACCGGTCCAAGACGGGTCCGTGGGATGCTCGTCGATCGCCGACGCCTCTCGGTCGCAACTGGGATCACTCCTACAACGTCTATGTCGAGCACAAGACGTTCTCCGGATCCGCTAACGAGTACCTGTATTACCACGACGGGAGAGGCCGACTCGATATCTTCTCCGGCGGGTCGGCATCGACTGCCGGAACGGCCTTCACCAACCCGCAATACTTCGCGGAGTTCCGGGTCCAGGCGGGGCAGACGGTCCTGCTTCAACAACCGGACGGAAGCGCATGGTGGTTCCGACCACTCAACGCCACCATCGCGCCCGGTAAACTCGATCAAATCGTCGATCGCAACGGGAACACGCTGACGTTCGAGTACGACGAGGACGGAATGCTCGCCGAAGCCTTCGATGCCGTCGGCCGATCGGTGACATTCAACTACACGTCCATACCCTTCCAAAATTCAAGCACGGGCGAGTTTTGCTATCTGCTCGACTCCATCGTGGACAACCAAACAGGGCGTGTCGTGTCGTTTGACTACTTCGAATCTGATCGCGACCTCCAGAGCGTGACGCTTCCGGCCTTGACGCAGCCGGACGGAACCACGCTTTCGGGTCGCGCTTGGGAATACACCTACGGCACCGTGCCCGAGAACCCGCCGTCATTAACCTCATTCGTGCTCGAAAATACGTTTACCAATCTCGACACTATCACCGACCCAGACGGCAACCTCATTCTGTGCAACAAGTACGCGACGTCCGGTCCGAACACTTCCGACTACGCAGATCGCGTGGTCTCTCAGCGGCGCGGCAACTACGCCTACGCGTACAGCTACGGGGGCGACTCGGATGAGCCCGGTGTGCAGTGGATCACGACGGTGATCAACGGCGCCGGCCACAAGAAAGTGTTCCACTTCGACAACCAGCAGCGACTGATCCGCCGCGATGACTACAACAAGACCTATTCCTGGAGCACGCCCACAGACAACTGCACTCCGCTGGCCCTGGGCTCATCCTCCGGACCACTCCGTCCGGGCGCTCCCGACTATTACACGCAACGCCGTTCGTTTGGAAGTTTCAACCTCCTCCTGAGTTCGCTCTATGCATCTGGCTCGGCCGCGGTGGGGCCTACGGTGTCGTACGTGTACGACACAAACAACTCCCAGCGTCAGAACCGCGGGAACAAGCTCAGCGCGACCCGCACGCCCGGGTCCACTTCATTTGGAGAAACCCCAACCGTTGAAACGTGGGACTACGACTTCCCGCTTTCGGGTTCGGGTGGCTGCGGATGCTCAGCGGGTTCGTTCGCGACCCAGCACATCGATGCCCGCGGCACCCGGGAGTACTTCCACTACGACGCCAACGGCAATCAGACGTTGCGCTTCGTCGATATCCAACCACTGTCACCATTGAACAACGGAACAACGCTGAACGTCGCGCCGGGTAGCGGAGATGTCGTTGAGTCGTGGACGTATGACTCCACGGGGCGAACAGTCACTCACACGCTGCCACCCAATAATGCCGGCAGCAGAGTGGACAAGCTGGTGTATTACAGCGACGTGATCACCGGAACCACTTCGGGCACGATGCACATCGGGCAAGTCGGGCGCATGCGGAAGGATATCACCGATTTCAGCACCGACACCGTGAACCACCTGAATCTCACCACCGAGTATGACTACGATCTCGCCGGCAACGTGATCTCTGTCAAGGATCCGAACGGCAACGTGACCCGTCGGACCTACAACCAAGCGGATCTCGTGACGGTTGAGACGCGTGAGACACCGACCGGTACCGTCCTCAGTCGCCATACGTGGTACTACGACGGTAATCTCAATGTGGTACGCGAGGACGTGTACAACCTGGACCAGTTTGGTGTCACGCACGCGAGTGAACCAATCTATTCCACCCTGCACGGCTACGACGTCCTCGGCCGCCGAATCCTCACCTGTGAGCAGGTCGGGGGGACCTACCTCGCGACGAGCATCCGTGACGCGGCCTCGCTTCTGTCGGACGCGCGGTTTGTGGCGACACAGTTCGAATACGACGCCAACGACAACCTGCGCAAGGCCGTTAGCCCGGAAGCCGTTGCAGGCAATCCCAACGGTTGTGTGGTGGCACGAGAGTACGACGAACGTGATCTACTCTACCGCGTGATCAACGGCTTTGGCACCGCGGACGCCTCAGTCACCCAGATGAACTATGACGCCCGGGGTCAGCTCGTAGATACCTACGTCGGGTTCGCCCCCGGCGGGAACAACACCGACGGCGCCAGAACGCAGTATCTGTACGATGGGCACGCGCGGCTGAAGAAGTCAGTAGATCCAATGGGCAACGTTGCCACTTGGACCTACGACGGCAACGACAATACGACCGGGCTCAAGCTTGAAGGCCAGCTTGTTGACATCGGCGGCGGCACTGACAACCTTCGACTCTCGGAAACAACGACCCATTACGATGCGCTCGACCGACCCGATGCGGTGACACGCGCCTGGTTCAACCCCGCGACACAGGCCGCCATCGATGGAGGCACATCCGTTTCGAGCACCGAATACTTCGCTGACTCTTCGATCGCCAAGGTCATTGATCCCCGCGGCAACGAAACACTCTACGAGTACGACTCTGCGTCGCGCCTGAAGAAGATCACGGACCCGGGAACGGACACAGTGTTCTTCACGCGCGACTCGAACGGGAATGCCTTGACACAGACGATCACCGAGAAGAACGTGCCGCTCGGCGTGACCCAGGCTTTCCAAGTTGCGTACACCTACGACGCCCTCAACCGCCACCGCACAAGCATTGACAACCGCGGCAACACAACCGACGCCCGCTACGATTCACGCGGTAACGTCGTGACCAACTTTGATGCCCGCGGGAATCGCACCGATCATGTCTACGATGGGCTCTCGCGCCTCACTTCTACTACCCGGACGATGACCCAGGACGGCACAGGTTCGGGCACGGTCCTGCCCAATGAGGCGATCACAACTTCACAGGTGTGGGACCGCTCGTCGCGGCTCATTCAGCAAATCGACGACAACAGCAACATCACCGCCTACACCTATGACTCGCTCGACCGAGTCAAGGAGATCATTTACGGCGACTTGACGAAAGATACCGTCAACGAGTTCGACCGTCGCGGCAATCCGATCCGGTTCAGCGACGCGCGCGGCTGGCACATCACCTCCGGCTACGACGCCAACGATCGTGTCACATGCCGCGACGTCTTCTACGACGGCAACCCAAGCAATACCAGCTTCCCGTCCACGTGCGGCACCGCTGAAGAGACCTACGCCTACGATGGCTTGTCCCGCCTGGTCAGCGCCAGCGATGAAGACTCGGCCGTCCTGCGGACGTACGACTCGCTGTCGAATCTCACTTCTGAATCGCTCGCTCTGTCGCCCTCTCTGACCACGTTCGCTGCCACGCAGTACAGATACGACCGATCCGGCAACACGACCCAGATTTTGTATCCAGGCGGTCGCGTGGTCAACCGAGCGATTGACCCCAAGTTCGACCGCGTCGAGGAGATCTCTTCCAACGAGGGCGGCGATTCGAACGGGGTCTTGGCCGCATTCGACTACATCGGTCCGAGCCGACCCCTCAATCGGCGGCTAGGCAACGGCCTGACCACCACCTACGCCTACGATGGGGTCATGAGCGTGACACCGCCGGACACTGCCAGCTTCGGCCTCGGCCTGCCGCGGGTCATCGACCACGTCCAGCTGGATACCAACGGCGTCGTGCAGGAACGCGTGACCAAGCACGTGATCCGCTGGGACCGGTCGCAGAACAAGACCCGGGTCGGACGCTTCAAGGGCGCTGACGGCACATTGCAGCCCGAGTTCGAGCACCGGCGCTGGGACTACGGCTACGACTCGATCGACCGGCTGATCAACACCCGCGTCGACGACACCCCCACGATCACGAGCGATCCGCTCACCCGCGATGAGTCGTACACGCTTGACGGAGTCCACAACCGCATCGCGGTCGGTGGTGACGGCGTCACCATGCCGGGCTCCTACAACATGGACGACGCCCAGCCATTCCTCGACCGCCAGGTCAACCAGTACACGCGATTCGACCCGGAAAAGGGCGAAGAGGAAGAGATCCGGTACGATGCATCGGGCAACATGATAAACTGGTCGCCGCTCTGCGCCGGCGACACCAACCTCGACGGGGCCGTGAATGGGACCGACCTCCAGGTGATTCTGGGGCTGTTCGGCCAGAGCGTACCGGCGGGCACGGGCGCCGACCTCAACGGTGACCTCCTGGTCAATGGCGCCGATCTCAGCGTGATGCTGGCGCACTTTGGTGCGTATTGCTCATTCAAGCGTGCGTTCTACGACTACCGCAACCAGATGATCGCCTTCGAAAGCCGCTCGGATACGACGTCGGCGTTCGAGCGCCATGAGTATCACTACGACGGCTTGGGCCGGCGCACGCGCAAAGTGACGAACGCCAACGATGAGGTGCTCAAGAGGACACTGGTGTTCATCAACGGCGGCGAGTCAGTATGGCAATTGCTTGAGGAACGCAGCGGGCAGAGCATCGGCGGCGCGCTCATTGGCGTGACGGGCGTTATTGAAGCTACGTACGTGTACTCAGGCGGGTACATCGACGACATCATCTCGATGCGCCGCGACCCAGAGGCGATCGGCACGTTCGACCCGCCTCTCGACGACTACTATTACCACGCAGACGACCTCTTGAGCATCCTTGCGCTCACCAACGGCAATGGCGCAGTTGTTGAGCGGTACGAGTACGAGGATTACGGCGCGGCAACCTTCATGCAGTCAGACTGGTCGCTGGCTCGATCTTCGGACCGCAGTGACTTTCACAACCGCTTTACGTTTATGGGGCGAGAGTACGATCCCGAAAGCAAGGCGTACTATTTCCGAACGAGATACCACCGGCCACATTTAGGAAAGTTTAGCACGAGAGATTGGATGGGAACATGGGGCGATTCTGCGAACAGCGGTAACGCGCTCGCTTTCGTTGCGAATGCGCCTAGCACGTACTCGGACCCGTTCGGCTTGGAGAGGTGGCGAATTGTAGAAAGACCCATGGACACGCCCATTGTTCTGCCATCTGTGGTGATTCCCATACCTGTACCGCCATTGGATCCGGCAACTCTTCCAGTGCATCCAACAGTTCTCCCGTTCACTGTGCCATCAATCACCATCCCTCTTCACACGCCTCCGTCGCCATTTTGGCCGCGCCGAATGCGTGATTTAAATTTGGTTCCAACACACGAGCACATCTATTTTGAGAATGGGGACAACTATGGCTTCTTCCCGGCCGGAGTGGTGCCTGAGAATCCTTTGTACGTGAATCATCCTGAGGAAGTCGTGGTTTCGAGCGGCACTGACGGGGATAGAATGCGGCATGCGGTGTCTATCTGTCGGGCCCGGATGCGTAAGTACAACTGGTACCAGAACAACTGCCATTATTTTGCTGATTGCGTTAGAGACACACGAGACGAACTAGAGAAGTACGAGAAACGGCAACAAAAACAGATAAAGAAGCGACAAGAACAGATCAGAGATAAGGAACGCCGACGCCTGATCGAACAGGATCGCAGACTCCATCCTGGAGACTATCCCCCTCGCGGGGATCCGAGACGACCTCTCTATTGAAATGGAATCATCACACATGCTCTGTCGCTATATGTGTATTGGATTCATCGTCGTCGCACTCATCTTCGGGTGTGACTCGTCAAAGTCCCCGCCTCCCACGCCGGTGACAACTTCAAGTTTTTCGGGTGCGTTCCCAGACATTTGGGTAGCAAACGGAGTAAGCGGGCAACTGCTTGTGATTTCTGGCACAACCGGCGTACCATCAGTTTTCTCCCTGTCATCCGGAATAAACCCACTCGGAATCGCGCGACTTGACAATATGTGCTTTGTGATAACGGGAACCACTTCGGCAGGCGCGGAGCATTCTGGTATCTACTCCGTTGACCGAAATGACGGGTCGGTAACCAAGATACTGGCACGATCACCGGAGTTGGCCGCGTACGATTCAAGTTTGCTTGCGATCGGAACACGTCTGTGGTTTGTATCGCAGGGACGGCTATCATGGCTTGATCCGGCGTCGAACGAGACCGGGGTCATCGACAACATCCTCGTGAGTAAGCAATCTTCATTGGTCACCAATGGATCAGCCATTTCATTCATCAACACATCTGGCAATATCACGCTATTTGATCCGGTCACAAGGGAGCACAAGTTGCTGTCAGACCAAGCGATTGACTCAAGCTTTCGCCTCATTGGACTATGCGCTGGTGGTACGCATGTTGCGCACATTCGCCTGGGACGTGGGTCGCCCGCCAGAGGACTATTTCCGCCGGGTGACACCGCAGCAGACCCCGCGTGCGCCATCGCTTTGAGCCTTCCGGTTACACCGCATGCCATCTTCGAGTTCAATGGCAACAAGTACGTGATTGGCGACTCAGAGTATCCGGCTCAGCTCGTCGTCAGCGATGTTAATACCGGAGAACAATTGTTGATACCAAACCAACGGGCATTCTCGGCAGCGGCATTTCCAGCAATGAAGCAAAGTACTGGAGACTGACACCCGCCACATCGCGCGCCTGTCTGCGCTTTTCCTCGATTCCGTACCAACGACAAGGTGAGGTATTCACTTCATCCGGCCGTACACGCCCGAGGTTTCCCCCAGCGAACTCGCTGGGGCTCAGGCCGCCCAAGGCGCTGAGGGTGGCTGGTGCGTGACCCGCCTGTGTGACTCCTCGGCGTCGCGCATTCGGCGTTTCGAGCCTGCCCCCGTCCCAGAACACCCGTTATGTAACTATGCCACAAGAACCCTGAAAGCATGCCCGGTTAAGGCGTTAACCGGTTCGCCAATGGAACCTCGACACTCGCGCTTGCGATCAGCCGATCCAACTCACTACCGCGTCGGCGATCGCCGTCGGCGTCATGTCATCCGTCGCGATCCGCAACACCCTCGCGTCGGCTAAGGAGGCCGACCACGACTCGTATCGCTCGGCCAGCCTTTCCACGTACTCTTTGGTGATTCCCCTCTCCTGAGGATCTGCTCGTCGGTGGATGCGCTTGAAGAGCTCGTCTACTTGCGCTTCCAAGATAACGATGTGACTCGGCGCTCGCCACTTGCGGCCAATGTCTACGCAACGCTTCAGCAGACTATACATTTCGTCGTCGATCACACCTTCGTCATGCAGAATACCACTGAACACGGCATGAGTTTCTTCAAACGAGCGTTCCTGAATCACCGGGACCGACTGGGACGATGCCCAAGCAGCCAGTTCAACGAACTGCAATGTGTAGTCCAGCTGATTGGCGAATGCGAACCTCTTGTCTGCGAGATATCGCTTCAGGAATACACTCCTTTGCTCCTCCGCAGCTACACATACTCCAATGCGCGATTGGAGCTGACGAACCAAAGTTGTCTTGCCGGTCCCGATGTTGCCGGACACAACCAGGTACATGTCAGTTCCGCGCCCCTCTGCGTAGGCGGGCCCGCACCACGCGCCCCGGGAGCGTCCGCCCGTGAACGGTTTGTACGGGCGAGCACCACGAATCTTCGACATCCAGACCCTTTGAAATCAGAGATTCCATTTCGCCTTCCGCAAAGTGATGCACGAGCAACCCCTCAGCCGTCACGACGGTGTGCTCCTCTTCCGCTACTTCCGCGTATCGGCTCGTGTACTCCGGTGCGCTAGAAGCGCCGAAATCTGCTGCCACGACATATCCGCCCGGCCGCATTGACCGAACAATCTGCTCCAACAAACGATCTCGCTCCGTCGCCGGTACGATGCTTGAAAGAACACCGACTACTAGTACAACGTCGTACCGCGCTACCTCCAGCCGCAGTGCTCGCGGATCGGCGATCCATCGCGGCTCAACAATCGCACCATGACTTTCGGCGCGGCAACACGCCGCAGCGCAGACATCTGCGGCAACGATTGCATTTGGCGATAGCGCCATGATCGAAGGAATGAACCTCCCCCAGCCAGCACCGTAGTCCAACACCTGCGCCCCGCGAATGGGCAGCCGTTCATACTGCGTAAGGTCCAACGGAAAAGTTGAGGCGAACTCCGCGCCTATATCGCGCCAGCGCTGGACATTCCTGTCTAGCGGCAGAGATACACAATGCGTGAATGAACTCTCGCATGTTCCGGCATTGATCTGCTCTTGCAACGCGCTCATCGCACCTCCCGCTCAAGGTATTCCTGACGCCCCCGCGTAAAGCTCGGCGCCACACTGCTCGTGCTTCAGACACTGCCAGTATTGCTCAACACGCTCCGAGAGCTCTCGAACGTCGGCATCTGCGCGCTCATGTCCCTTCTGGCATGCCCCGCAAAGCGTATCCAGATCCACCTCCCCGGGGGCGAGGCAGTGTGCTTCGATGGCGATTCGCGTTCTATCGCCGCACTCGCTGCAAGTTTCCGGAACTACCGCGGCAAAGTCTGAGCTCGACACGTTAAACATGGACGCTCGTACGCGAATACCTCGTTTCTGCAGTGTCTGTAGGACGATTGCGAGCGACGTCAACTGAGGCGGCCGATAGAGTCCGCGCTTGTAGAGTTCCCAGGCGACTGTACGAGGAGCGACGCGTGTGGGACATACCGTGATATCCTCGACATGGCGCTCTGCGAGCCACTCGCAACTGCGGATT
>JAIBBE010000138.1 GCA_019694835.1 Fimbriimonadaceae bacterium
CTTCCACAAAGCTTCCCAGGTCTCTCCCGCGCACGTTCGCCGTAATCGTGATCCGCCGTTGTCCCCATTCTCTCGTGATCGTTGACGGCCCTTCCACCATCTCGATGTTCGCCAGACGCGAGAGCGGAATTCGCTCTCCTGTGGGAGTCGCCACAAGCATCGCACCGATCGTTGCCGCGCTCGCGCGGAACTTCTCCGGCAAACGGACGATCAGCGGAAATCGCAGTTGGCCTTCGACGACTTCCCCAAGAGGTTTGCTGCCGATGGACTCCACCAGATCAAGGACCGTTTGTGCGGAAACACCGTAGCGGGCGATTTGATCTTGGTTCACCTGAATTTGCAGCATGGGCTGGCCCGTCACCTGTTCGACGCTGACGTCCGCAGCGCCGTCGACTCCGTTGACGATGGCCTCAATTTCTTGCGCTTTCTGTACCAGCACATCGAAGTCGTCCCCGAAAAGCTTGATTCCGAGGTCCGCCCGCACACCTGAGACCATCTCGTTGATCCGCATCTCAATCGGCTGCGAGTAGGCCAATTTCTGGCCGGGAAGCTCGCGCAACAGGTGGTCAAGCTTTTCAGTGAATTCCGCCTGTGTTGTTGCTTTGGTCCATTGAGAGCGAGGCTTGAGGGACAGAAAAACGTCGGTAAGCTCGACTCCCATCGGGTCGGTGGCAATTTCGGCGCTTCCGATTCGACTCCACACGTGCTCGACTTCGTCCGGGAACTCCGCCAGGATCGCTCGCTCCATTTGCGTATTGTATCGAATCGATTCATCGAGGTCGGTCCCCGCCAAACGGACGACTCCAATGGCAATGGCCCCTTCGGACAAACGGGGCATGAACTCGGACCCAAGGTGTGGGGCGATCATGCCGAAGGCAACAATCATGATGGTTGCGGCGAACGCCATCACCGCCACCTTGTGATGCATCGTGAATGTGAGAACTGGGCGATAGAGCGCGTGAACGATCCGCATCAGAAACGGTTCGCGTTCCTCGACTTTCTTCGGCAACAAATAGCTGGCAAGCACCGGCATGAGGGTCATCGACAAGACCATTGAGCCGGCCAGGGCGAAGATAACCGTCATTGCCATCGGCCGAAACATCTTCCCTTCAATCCCCTCGAGAGTGAGGATCGGCAGGTACACGATCATGATGATCAGCTCGCCGAACAGCGTGGGGCGGCGCACTTCGACCGCAGCCTCTCGAATGATCTCCAGGCGAGTCTTGCTTTGATTCCCTTTGTGAGCCAGGTGACGCACGCAGTTCTCGACCATCACCACCGAGCTATCCACGATCATGCCGAAGTCAATGGCTCCAAGACTAAGCAGGCTGGCTGCGACGCCGAAACGGAGCATCCCGCTGAACGCGAAGAGCATAGAAAGGGGGATCGCCAGCGCGACGATGAGCGCGGCTCGCAGATTGCCCAGGAATGCGAATAGGACGGCAATGACCAGCATCCCGCCTTCAAACAAGTTTTCTTGCGCTGTATCAATCACGTAATCGACCAGTTCCGTGCGGTCATAGACAGGAGTCACCTGCACGTTCGCTGGTAGCGAAGCACTGATTGAATTGAGCTTGTCTTTCATTGCCCAGGTGACTTCGTGGCTGTTCTCGCCCATGAGCATGAAGCCCAGGCCGAGTACTACCTCCCCTTTGCCATCGGCCGTCACCGCGCCGCGGCGAATCTCGTGGCCGATCACGACTTCGCCCAGGTCGACAATTCGGATCGGCACGCCATCCTTGGCGGAGACGACGATGTTTCGGACTTGGTCGATGTTCGTCGTGCGGCCGAGGCCTTGGACGAGCAGCATGCCGCTTTCCTGCTGGATATTGCCCCCGCCGACGTTGAAGTTGTTTTTGCGAACCGCATCCACTGCTTCGCCGAAGGTCAGGTGATGCTTGATCAGCCGATCGGGATCGAGCCGAATCTGGTACTGCTTCTCGTAGCCGCCCCAGCTGTTAACCTCTGCCGTGCCTCGCACGGTCCGCATGGGCGGCTTAATGACCCAATCGTGAATTGTCCGCAGATCCGTGCTTTCCGTTCCCTGTCCGGTCACCACGTAGTGGAAGACCTCACCCAACCCCGTGGCGACAGGCCCCATTTTGGGCCGTGCAATTCCCTCCGGGAGTTCGACGGTCGCCAGACGCTCATTGATCAGCTGCCGGGCGAAATAAATGTCTGTTCCATCATCAAAAATGACCACAACCTGCGACAGGCCGAACTTGGAGATGGATCGCAGCTGGTCCAAACCCGGCAAGCCGCTGATCGCCTGTTCGATCGGAAACGTGATCTGCCGCTCGACTTCTTCCGGTGCCAGCGAGGGAGCGACGGTATTGACCTGCACCTGCACCGGCGTCGTATCCGGGAATGCATCGATGTCCAGATGGCGCAGAGACACTACACCGACGACGGCGGCGACGAGCGCAGCGAGAATTACGAGCAGCCGCCGTTGCAGCGAGAAGTCAATGATCCAATTCAGGAAATCCATGTCAGCCTCTTCGCTTCACGGCTACTCGTGACAACCACATCCAGCCCCGAGGTTGCTCTTGAGCAACTGTGCCAACAGCACATTGCTCCCTTTGGCCACGACGACCTCGCCGGGGAGCGCACCGGCGAGGATTTCGACGTAGCGATCGTCGCGCGCACCGATCCGCACTTGTCGCACATGAAAGACCTTCGGCGAATTATCGTCGAAGTAATTCTTGTCCCGAACAAATACGAAGCTTGCATCAGGCGTCGATTGAATCGCCTCGCGTGGTACAACGACAGCGCTTGGCTCGCGACGCAGAACAATGCGGCCTGTTCCAAACGTGTTGTCTCGCAGGCGCCCTTCGGCATCGTCGAGTGCAACCCGGACGTAGAGCGTGCGTGTCTGTTCGTTCACGGTGGGGCTGATCCACTGCACTTTGCCCGTTGCCCGGACCGATGCGCCGTCGGCTTGAAACTCAACCGGCAATCCCACGGAGACATACCGCGCATCTTCACTGCGGACGGCGAGATTCAGCCAAAGCCGGCTCGGATCGGCCACGACAAACAGCGTCTTTGAGGAATCAACGACTTCACCGGCGACCAATTCCGATTTCATCACCACGCCGGAATACGGAGCACGCACGGGAATGAGATTGGCCGTTGTTGTTCCATCCGACATTTGGTCGACAAGGTCGCCGGGGATGCCGAGAAATCTTGTCTCGTCCGCAATTTGCTTGGGTTCTTTCGCATCAATATCTTTCGGCACAGCAAAACCGAGGTTGGCGAGTGCCTGCTTGGCCGAGGCCACGGCAACTTCAGCCTCCTGAAACGCGGACTCCGCCTCAATCACCGAACGGCCAGGAACCGCTTCGCCGGCTGCTTTGAGTCGCTTCAACGTGCTGCGCCGCAATTGAAGCTGTACGACGGATTGCACCAGTTGAGCCTTGGCTTGCCCCACCTGCGATGAATCAATCAAAGCCAAGACATCGCCGGCTTGAACCGGGTCTCCCACAAATTTGGCGACTTGAATGGCTGTTCCGGGCACCCGCGCCGAAAGGTGAGCAACGCGCGTCGGGTCAAAGACAACTTCGCCATTGGCGGAAATCGCTTCCACCATCGGTCGCTCAATCACCACGTCGATATCGACGCCGGCGCGATCGACAGCCTCGCGGGACGCGAACTGCACCAGACTCTTGTGCAGTGTTGACCGGCTATTGTTCACAGGCCGGTCAAGGACGCCAATTGCGGCGACAGTGTCGTATTTGGGGAGCTGAGATTGGTCGCTAACTTGTGCAAGCTCAGGATGGCATGTCACGCATTCCGCCACGCCGTGAGCACGGCAAAAGCCAACTTCTTTGGGCCTCGGAAAAAGTTCCGGCTTGCATTGCACGCAGATGGACTCGGGCACGGAATGTTCGCTGCACCAATCCTCCGCGGCCGCCGGGGCCTCACCCAAGAGCGATGCCAGCTTAGGCATCTTCCAGTGTGTCTGCCGGCCAAACCAAAGCACGGCTGCCAGCAGGCAAAAAGTCACCAACGTGGGGACGCCATGTAATAGACGGCGCAGCGAGCGTGTACTGCTACTGCCAGCACCGGTAGTTGTTGGGCTGCTGAGAGGCGGCAGGGTCGCCTCAGTGGTCGTAAGCGTTTGGGACATGTCGTTTTCTCCAATTGTGTCGTCAGACTGCCATGCGCAGGGGGACGCGCCGTCGCGGGGTCAAGGAATCTCGCCAATCAAAGTCCGAGCAGAACGGAGGCGTGGCCTCAACGTGT
>JAIBBE010000204.1 GCA_019694835.1 Fimbriimonadaceae bacterium
GGAAAAGCGCGTGCCGGGCGGCGGTACGCCGCCCAAGCCTTTTCGTCCCGTGGATGCGGCATACCGTCAACGCCTGTCAAAAGAGGTCTCTGCGATTCGGGATGCGCTATTGCCGCAAATGAAGCAGACGGGCGCGGCTCCAGTACGCGTCAAGCTTCTGACAAAGGCCACCGCCAAGAGCCACCGTCCGGAGAGTCTTTTTTCTGCCGAGACTTGTCCGATTGTCGGAGCCGGAAAGCTCGGCGAACTTTTTATCAAGGCGACGCCCGAGGGCCTCGCGCGCCTGACCAGGACCATCGAAGCAAACGATGCTGAACGCATCAAGAAGGAGTTGTCTTGCGTAGACATGATCGAAACGGTCACGCCCGTGTATCGCCGTCGCGGCGTGGACGCGCAAGAGGTACTGCGCCGCAGTCCGCGCAGTGAAAGGGGGTTCGCCACCCGCGTTCGGCTATTCAATTTCGGCAAAGACGACGACCAGCCCCGCCTTGTTGCCAACTTCGAGGAAGAATGTCGTCGCCACAAACTTGCAATCAGTACGGCGGGATATACGCCAGGAAGTTATGTCTATGGTGTCGAGTGCCGTTCGGTGGACGACGTGGAAACGCTCTCGCGGATAGTGGGCGTGCGCTCGGTCACGAACATGCCCCTTGTCCGAACGCTTCGCCCGAGGATGCTCAATCCGAAGCCACTGCCGACCCTCGTTACGCGCGCTGATGTGACCGGAGAGGTGCCGGTCGTTGTCGTAGTGGACAGCGGAATCTCCAATCACATCCCGGCGCTCGAAAGCTGGGTGGTAGGGCGCGACTCGCAGGTCGCACCAGCCTATCGCAATGCAGATCACGGCACTTTTGTCGCGGGGCTTATCTGCTGGGGAAGCGAACTCAACCCGACTGTCGCTGGAATCGACAGCAGCCCGTGTGCTGTATTCGATCTGCAAGTTATACCGAACGCAGATCCAGCGAAGGGCGACACCGACGCGTTGCAAGAGCAGGAATTCCTGATCTCGCTTGAAAGCGCGCTCAAGCAGCACGCGAACGAGTACAAGGTCTGGAACCTGTCTCTCGGAACCGACGCCGTTTGTTCGCTTGATGAATTCTCCGAATTCGCCGAGCAACTCGACAACCTGCAGGAGCAATATCAAGTTTCCTTCGTTATCAGCGCCGGGAACTACGACAACCCACCGTTGCTCGATTATCCACGCACAGCGGGGCAACTCGATCCCGGTCGTATCACCACGCCAGCTGACAGCGTGCTCGCGATCACTGTCGGCGCAGTGTCACATGTTGACTACAAGAAGAACGGTCCGAAGGAACATCACCCGTCGGCCTTCTCGCGCCACGGCGCGGGACCGAACTACATCATCAAGCCCGATCTTGTGCATTACGGAGGATCGTGTTCGACCGACCTCGGTCATGTTGCAGGGATCCGGTCGATTAACGGCAGCGGTTCAGCAGAGAATATCGGCACGAGCTTCGCGACGCCACTCGTCTCGCGCACACTTGCGCAGATTTACCACCAGATTACGCCGACACCGACGCCTGTTTTGGCGCGCGCGCTGCTCACGCACCACGCGCGAGATCCACGGACAAAGACGCGAGTTCCAGACGGCGAGGAGAACTTCTTCGGTTTCGGCCTGCCTGCACCTGTTCCTCACTGTCTGGAGTGCTCGCCCTATAGCTCAACGCTGGTGTTCGAAGACACGCTTCGCCCGGGCTACTTTCTTGAATGGGATGATTTCCCTTATCCGGCCTCGCTTCACCGTGAGGGAAAATATTTCGGGGAAATTTGGATGACTGTGGCCTTCGCTCCTGCGCGTGGCGCACGTTGGGGCAGCGAGTATTGCGAGACGCACATCGATGCACACTTCGGCGTCTATCGAGACCGGACCAATCGTAAGACCGGAGAGATTACATCGGAATTCAAAGGGCTTGTTCCACCGGAGCACAAGAACCCCGGCGTCTTGTACGAAGCTTATCAGGTTGAGAAGCTACGAAAATGGGCGCCTGTGCGGACATATCATGGCGACATGGGCGAAAAAGGTGAGCGTGGCGAGCGCTGGAGGCTGAAGGTGCAGCTTCTCACGCGCCACGGCATTGAGGACGAAGAGGCATACAAGCCTCAGCCCTTCGCGCTGATTGTGACAATTGCTGACCCTGCGCAAAGAGCACCTGTCTACGATGAAATGGCGCGGCATCTACGCAACCGCTTCAAGTCGCAGAACCTTGCCGTGCGCGCCGCTGCGAGAGTGCAGACCAGAAGCTAGCCTGGGGAGAGTTTGAAGTCCCTCAACGTCAACGAAAGGAAGACATCATGAGCACCAAGAAAGACATCCATGTCGTGCCGCATGACAAAGGCTGGGCCACACGGAAAGAGGGCAGTGAACGCGCGGGTGGTGTCTATCCGACGAAGGACGAAGCTCTCAAGCAAGGCCGCGACCAAGCCCAGCGCGAAAAGGTCGAACTGGTCATCCACCGTAAGGACGGAAAGATTCAGGACAGCGACAGCTACGGCAGAGACCCATTCCCGCCGCGCGACAAGAAGCGCTAGTACGATCCAGTTCAGGTGCGGCAGCGAAACAATAGGTCCGCTGACTGCGGTTTGACGGAGACACCGGGAGCAAAAGCATGTTTGATGAATTGCAGCGTACCCTGCGACGCCTGGATGGCGTGACCAAACTGTCCGTGTCTTTCCCGTCAGACGCAGACGGCTACTTCGACCGCGAATGTCCTTCGACCGAATGCACGTTCCAGTTCAAGGTGCACGAAGAGGACTGGTGCGACAAGGTCCGCGATGAGGAAGTGTTCTGCCCATTCTGTGGGCATTCCGCTGATGCGCAGAAGTGGTGGACGCAGGATCAGGTGAAGCACGCCGAGAAGGCGGCGCTGGCTCATATCGATGGCCAACTGTCGCGGGCCATGAAGCGCGACGCGGAACGGTGGAATCGCCAACAGCCGCGCAACAGCTTCATCACGATGTCGATGCGGGTGAATAGCCGTCCAGTGCATATCCCGATGCCGCCAGCAGCGGCAGAACCCATGCGGCTCAGGATTCAATGTCCCGTCTGTTCGTCTCGCTATGCGGTAATTGGCGCGGCCTACTTCTGCCCTGCCTGCGGTCACAATGCGGTTGGGCAGGTGTTTGAACGGACGCTATCTGGTGTGCGCGGTACGCTTGACGCGCTGGACAAGGTGCGTGGCGCCATACCTGATCGCGATACCGCCGAAGGTACGGTTCGCCTGATTGTCGAGAACGCTCTTCAAAACGCTGTCACGGCCTTTCAGCGATATGCCGAAGCGCTCTATGGCGGTTTCCCGAATGCAGCGAAGCCCCGACGCAATGCATTTCAGAATCTCGTGGAGGGCAGCGATATCTGGCGTGCAGCGACGGGAAAGGGGTATTCCGATTATCTGGACCCTACTGAATTGGCGACCCTTCAACGGGGATTCCAGCAGCGTCACCTCCTTGCCCATACGCAAGGACTTGTCGACCAAGACTATATAGCGCGCAGTGGCGATACGTCTTATCGTGTCGGGCAACGAATCGTTGTCCGTGAAAGTGCAGTACGCAATGCGATAGACGGGATAGAGAAGCTCATTCGTTGCATGCGCGAGGCTCAACCGTCGATAGAGCCGTAGTCACACTTTAGTACTTCGCACACCAATCTCGCGGCGCGAGGGCTGGTCCGCGTAGGGCATACGCGTCCAACGTCTCACGCAGTTTAAATTCGCACAGATGCGCGGTGCATAAAGATCGAGCAACGTCGATTCTTCATTCGCTATTTGTCGCAAGCGGCTTTTTCCTTTTTTTTTCCTCTAAGTCTGTAATCCGGCACTGGTGCCTTTTTCACTTCTTTGCCTTTCAGAGGTTGGCGGCGGTTCTGCAACCACAACTCAACCTCTGAAAGGTCCCATACCACGCAGCGAGCGGTAAGAAAGAATCGCTGCGGAAATTCGCCCTTGCGTTCCAGTTCGTAGATCGTCGAATCCGCCAGCGGGACGATCTGGCGCAATTCCGCGCGGCGGATGGTGCGTCTCAGCAGACGTGGATCAGTTGGGGCGGCCGGTGACAGTTCCCTGATGGCTCGCGCATCGAACGCACCCCTGGGCTGACGCCGCCGAACTTCCTCGCGGGCATTCCTTGCCCCGCTCGTAACAGCGTCACCGACATTTGACGCGTCGGCCCCCGTTGT
>JAIBBE010000216.1 GCA_019694835.1 Fimbriimonadaceae bacterium
CGATGGGTGGATCCATAACGGCACCATCCAAGCAGGGCTCTTCGTCCTGGTCGTGGTCGGTGGCCCTGCGTCCTCCTCTCGGCTGTCCGCTTAAGCCTGCCCGCCGCCGTGCCCGGCACCCGGCGGTGTGACGCAGTTGTGCGCACCGTGGCAACCTGTGCGTATGAGCGACGAGCCGGCGCGCCTTGTGATCAGCACTGCCATCCCGGGAGACGAAGCGATCTACCTGCGCGTGAGCCCAGAAGTAGCTGACGATCTGCAAGCCCTCATGGAGGAGCAGGGTGTCTTTGAGAGCCGGGCGTTGGAGCATGCGGCCGGACCCGAACTCGCCATCCTCATCGCCTCGTTTGGCACCGTCGGCGGCCTTCACGGGATTGCGGCCGCAATGAGTGCTTGGTTTCAGCGGAACGAGCACAAGTCGGTCACTCTGACGCGCGGCCACGAGACGCTCGAACTTCACGGCCTATCGAGGAGCGACCGTGAAGCGGTTGTCGACCGGTTCCTGGCCGACGCGCACCAGGTGCAACTGAAGCGTAACGAAGAGTGGATGCGCTTGAGTGAGAGCGATGACGAATCAGGCGTCTAATCGACAGCAACGGCAGAATGCAGTGGCCACGCCGACCGGGAGGGTCCGCGGCGATCGGGGCGGTGCCCCTTTGGCTGACCGGGGCCGGCCTGCCACGAAGTCGTAGCCCTAGCGCACGCCAGGTCTGGCGTCGGCCTTCGCACGTCGACGCAGATCGGTCGTACAGGGCCTACACCCCAAGACCCCGAAGGACATCCTCCAAAATCCACTGTTCGACTGCATCCAACTGCGAGGCCGCGCGCGGATCACTCGATATCCGCACGAGATCCTCCAGTAGCGACGGCACGTCTGACCCGTTTAGCCCGAGCCGCATCAATTTGTCGCCCAGTGGGAGAGGGAGCCCATACTCCTCCAGTTCGGCGAGTCCGGGGGCAAGGTAGAGGGCTTCAATTTCGCGGAGAAGGAACTCATAGTTGCCCCGCGCAAGCCCGCGAGACTCAAAAACCTCGGATTGGATACTCTGCAGTCCCCGAAGCATGGACGGAACAACAAATCCCATCCAGTTCCGTTGGAATCTCAGGACATCAGTGATCACGTCGCTTCGACTCTGGCCCTTGCGCCGATACCTCTCTTGCTGATCCACCTGGGCGCGGAAATCACCCGCATTCTGCCGGCTGTTTTGCAGTTGGCCCCAGAGCATGTTGAAGTTCATTCCCCTTCGTTGATAGGGCTCCAGGAGTTCTTCGAATGCGAGGCGCAGCACGGCGCGCGCTTGATCATTCGTAGGAGGGCCGGTCCAGTTGAATAGTTGGGCGCCGGTGGCTCCGATCTCTGCAAGAGTTTCAGCCACTTCAACCTGGCGTGTCGGATCAAGTCCTCTATTCCTCCGGATGGTTTCGATGCTTAGAGCTTCCTGATCGAAGATCGCCTGTATCCGTGCTTCGGAAGCCTCGTCCAGCTCCTCACGGTCGAGTTGGACGAGTGTCGCATCGGTGGCCTTCTCGGACCTAGTTTCGATCGGGATGTCGACGCTCGTCTCCTCAGCGATCGGCGGTGACATGTAGCTGATGACGTTGCCCACGTAGTGGCGGAACATGCGACCTGCTCGTCCACGGATATTGCTGAAAGTAAAGAAGTCGATCAATTGGCTATCGATCTTCTTCTCGAAGATTACAACGTTTCTAGCTTGCGTGTTCACACCCTCTATGAGTGTCGATGTGCATACCAAAGTGGGAATCAAAGACTCATTGAAGAGTCGGACCATAACTCGCTGGAGGCCCCTCGGCAATGGCCCGGTGTGTACGCCTACTCCTCGCCGCAGGGCGGACACGATTCGCCAATCGGGGTCGTAGTTCGCCGCTATCCAGTCTGCAACCTGCAAGGCAAGTCCGTCGACCGAGCTGACCGTCCCTAGAACGACCCCTAACTCTTCGGCCTTTTGCGGGCTACCCGTGAACACCAGCGTGGACCCCTCAAGCCGTGGGAGCAGGTCGAGAAGATCGGAACGCTGATCCTCTACGTCTGAGCGATCATCAAGATTGACCGCGACCGTCTTGAACTCAGTGCGATACAGAGAGCCCTTCAAGTCCTGGGGAACGCGCTCATCAAGGGAGTCTATGTTCGGGCCGATTAGGTAGTACTGTGCGCCGGTGGCCCTGAGCATATTCCAAGCCAAGTTCAATAAGGTCCGCCGTGAGTCGTTCTTTCCCCCGGATCCCAACTTGTAGAACTCGTCGATCATGAAGAAATCCACGTCTGGCAATTGTGGAAGTTCCAGTAGTCGCTCCTGAGTCATAATGATGACATTTCTTTCGAGCAGAGCATCCGCGGGGTGTGTCACGATATGGTAGTTGGCGCGGAATCGCGAAAGCCGGCGGCGCGTCTCGTCTATGAGTGCAATGGTAGGCACCACGAGAACCAGGTTGTTCCATTTCTGTGACGCTAGCAAGGCGTCTGTAATGACGGATTTCCCAAAAGACGTCGGGGCGGACAGAATAATACTCTCGCCGTCCATCAAACGCTGGTATATCCGCTGTTGCTCCGCGTGAAACGTGAACCCTTCCTCTTCGAGTTGAGGAGGTGTGTGGAATTCCACAGCAAGCGCCTCCCGGTTCCCGGATCGAGAGGTGAGGACTTCACTCATATAGGGGTACAGACCGAACCTGGCGCATAGGGAGTCGACGATCGGTGCCTCAGCCGTTGCGTGACTGTATGTGTCTAGGAAGCGGATCAGGCTCTCGCGGCCCTCGCTCTCTTGATCTGTTCGGCGCGTTAGCAGCGAGATCTCCCGAAGTTGGTCGAAGAGGTCGGAATCGTCATGCGAGTCTCTGTGCGTCATTTCACCCCTCCTAGATCGCCTTCCAGGCCTGAAGTTTCTTATGAAATGACTTGGTGAGTTTCGTTTTGTTCTTAACAGGAACGAGAATCAGATGAAGTTCAATAGGCATGTGGGGGGCCAATTTCGACACGAACGAGGCCCAGGCATTCTCCGCTTCTTTGCGAAGTTCGGCTACGTAACCATCGCTGACTGCTTGGAAAGAGGCGACCGCCGGGCTGTTATACGTGAGCATCACTGGTACAACGAGCCTTGGCAGAATCTCGTCCAGTGACCTCGCGCGATCAAGAAGATCGGTGAGTTCCTGCGCGAGCGGCCAGTCGCGGTCTATCTTATTGGTGATCGCGACAAACTCTCGTCGGAGAAAGTCCGCCTTGAGGTGCACTTCGATCTCAGCAATGACGTCACGAATGGCTTGGCTCAGATTCTGGTAATACTTTACCTCGCCTATCCAGAGCTCTAAGGATCCATTGGCTTCTACGACGTGTACGCAGTCGAAACCTTTGACCGTGTCATTGGGGGAGTCCTTGTAGTAGATCTTGCTCACGGCGGGCTGCCCACCGAAGAAGTCCTTGACCGCGGCGTGAAGAATCAGTTCGCCGAACTCGCCTCGGCTGCCATACTTGTCGGTGTCGTAGACGGCTTGAGCGGCCTTGCGAAGGGAAGCGGCGGCGGTCGATCCAGCAATGGAGTCCCACTCGGTGAAACTCAGTGCGAACGAGGTGAGGTGGCGATCGAAGATGTCCTCCACGAGTTGATTCTTGCGCCACTTGCTGAGCTCGTACCCTGCGCACAGAACCGACAGCGTCGGTCGCAGTGAAAGGTCTTGGACACGAACCGAGTGGACTGGCGGCATCCTCTTCCCCGACCTGTGTGGACACTTGTGGACACAGTACTGGTGGGGGGCGCGTGGGCGCTGCTCTTGTCTGTCTTGGGCACGTCGCGAGAAGCGGACGTTCGCGGTCCGTGAACCCGGCGAGACGCTGTGATGTCGAATGGCCGCATGACCCCTCATGCCGGAAGGCTCCCAGCCGGCACCGACATATTGCTGTAGGGCGTCGTGTTGGCCTTCTTGTTCTTCATGCGCTCGGATGAGTACCCGTTGAGACCCCTTGCCGTTCGGTAGGGTCCGCCCTCTCTTCTGCGCCCAGTCGACAGCGCCCAAGCGCCCATTGAGGGCGAGTTGCCCCACGCCCTTAGTGGGCGATAGGTGGAAGGTCAGTTTCGCGAGCTGAAGCGCGCTTCGGAGCCCACCTGGGCAGCAGTGGACATCACCCACGTGGCGTGATGGTGCTGCCGCCCCACTCCTCGGGGGCGGTGTCGA
>JAIBBE010000187.1 GCA_019694835.1 Fimbriimonadaceae bacterium
GATATTTCCCGATCGGGAATGTTCGGTGTGGTTAGGACATAACTCAGTCTTCTATTCCCGATCGGGAAATAAAGATGACTCTCCATTCCAAATCGACACCCAATCACACCCCATGTGACGCGGTTTCCTCACCGCCGACCGTGTCCCAGAAACCGACCAAGCCCACCTTGCGGCGTGCGTTGTTGTAGAACAGCGTTGCATTGGTCGCCTGGCAGTTCTCTTCGCTCCGGGCAAGCTCTACGCGTGCCGGCATTGCTGTGAGTTGGCCTACGCCTGCCAACGCGAAGCGCCCGACGATCGAGCAGCGCGACGCGCGGACCGGATTCGAAAACGGCTGGGCTGGCAGCCGGGTATCCTGAACGGCAAGGGTGACAAGCCCAAAGGGATGCGTTGGCGTACCTACGAGCGCCTGACCGCCGAGCATGACGCCTTCGTCGGGGCGTCGCTGGCAGGGATGGCGCGACGCTTTAATCTGGTGAATCAGCGATTACCGGGGTTGGACCTTGATCTCGATGATCTGGTTGGTGACGGCTGAATCTGTTTCGCAAAGTCGGATGTGCTTGAGGGGTGCAGTCGGCCAGAAGCGGATATCACGATTGCTGGCGTCATCGGGCAGCAGCCGGCCTTGAGCGGACAAATCATGAGGCGACTCAATCCGGACGCTCACGGCACGCCGGCTTGCGGTTCCGGCGTGCATGCTGCCCATCCTGCTCGGCTCGGAACGTGCTTCTCGACATCGGCACTGGCATAATCTTCACGCTTGCTGCGTGGTCGAAGCGCGAATTTCTGATTGAAGTGCAATATGCAACTTACGACGATCTCAAGGCCACTTTGCGTCATTGCTAACCATTCCAGACCCATGCCGAACTCCTACCGCTACAACATGAATTTCGAGGCTGAGGTGCGCCGCGTCGCCGAGGCAGTTTGGAATCTCGAGCCGGGTCAATGTCAGCCGTCGCACTACCCTAACGACACTGTCGTTCGCGAAATTGACGGAATTGCACGCTTGCGGGACGTGACTCATCTAATCATGGCGACGACGAGCACAAGGCTGGAAAAGGCCCGCGACGACTTCAAGAAGTTGCTTGCCGCTGAGAGCATTGAGCGCACACGGGCGCCAGCTGTCTCCAAGTGGCTTATAACTGAGCACCAGCTCGATGCTCAGCATATCGAACTGGCTCGGAGGAACAATGTCACTACACTGACTCTGGAGCAGTTCCAGCGTCGCTTCTTTGACAGCAACAAATACCTTTCCTTCCGAGAGCGGTGGGCGTTCGGTTCCGCTCGCGATCCACAGACCGACTCGGTAGTAATTGCAGAGGGCGCATACGTATCCTTACCAATCACGGTCGTGACAGACACAAAGACTCACGGATCCTTTGAGCCCGGCCAATCTATTACCCTGCATCAACTTGCACTCCGAATCGCGGAAGGCGGCACTGTTGTACTTAAGGCACCGTTTGGCTCCGGTAAGAGCCTTACTAGTCGCGAACTCTTCCGAAGATTGTCCAAAGACCATCGGGATAATCCAAGCGCACCCGTCCCTCTGGTACTAAACCTTCGCGAGCACTGGGGGGAAGACCACAGCGACGAAATCCTGGAACGACACGCTCGCAGTATCGGATATACGCCGAGAGAAGACCTCGTCGTAGCTTGGCGGGCTGGCATGTGTTGCCTGCTACTTGACGGCTTTGATGAACTGGCATCCCAGTCGGTCGTCAGAACCGACAACAAGAACTTCATGAGGGATGCCCGACGCAGGGCACTTCAAGGTGTTCGCGATTTTACTCAAAAGGCACCTGGAGGCGCCGGGATATTTTTCTGCGGTCGCGATCATTATTTTGATAGTGACAATGAGCTATCTAGCTCACTCGGAATTAGTACAAGACCGACCCTCATCGCAAACCTCGAAGAATTTTCCGACGCGCACGCAAATGAGTTTTTGAAGAAGAACGGAATCACGTCACCTCTACCTGATTGGCTGCCACGTAAGCCGCTCATACTGACGTATCTACTGCGCAGAAACCTTTTTTCGGAGATCTTGCAGATCGATTCAGCGCGAGGATTTGGTCATGCATGGGACGACTTCCTCACGAGGATCTGCGAGAGAGAATCGGCGCTTGAAAGTTCCTCCATGGACCCGACTACCATTCGAGCCGTTCTCGAAAGAGTTGCGGAATCAGTCCGGGCAAAGAGTTCTGGAACTGGACCCGTCACCGGTACTGACCTTGCGGAGGCGTACTTCACCGAGACTGGCCAAGGGGCTGGTGAGGGAGTGCTGGCTCAACTCCAGCGTCTACCCGGACTCACGCAACGTGACAGCGAGCCTGGGAGCCGATCGTTTGTTGACTTGGATATGTTGGGCGCCCTTCAAGGTAGCGTGTTTGCCCGACGAGTGCTTACCGCGTTTCAAGGCGTTGTTCCAACACCTCTTGCAGATCTGAGCGAGAAAGCAATAGCGATGGCCGCTCATGTTCTTGCCATGCACAGCGCTACAGCCGAGACTCTTCTAGGCATCGCGGAACAACTGGCTGGCAAGCACGTACGCGATGGAGCCGGATCTCAGGTTCTGGCGGACTGCGTTATGGTAGCAATTCGTATGGCTATTGACGCCGAACGGGATGAGATCGATTTTCGTGGCATAACGATAGGTGGTGCGAGTCTTGGACGCATTCCGCTCGACGAATTGCATATCCGGGGGCTCACGCTGAAAGACTGCGTTATCCGTGAACTCGCGTTCGGTTCGCCAGAGAGCGCTAACGGACTTTCCTTGGTCTCGTGCTTAGTCTCCCGAGTCTGCGGTGTCACGGCACGTGGTGGCTTGCCTGCAGGCCTCGTCGACGACGCCTGCGAAGTTGAAGCGTTCGATAGCATGGCGACAAATAGCGCCGTACTCAGGTCGGATCTATCTCCTAATTTGAAGGCTCTTGTGACGGTATTGCGAAAGCTCTATAAGCAACCAGGCTCTGGTCGAAAGTTGGGAGCTTTCGGGCGAGGCATAACAAAGCCAGACGTTGCTCGATTCATCGAGCCCGTGCTTGCCTTACTTCAGCAGCATCGCTTCATTACTATCTTCAATTCTGTTGTACACCCGATACGGAAGCAGTCCCCGCGGGTGGAGAGGATCTTGATGACTCCGAGCTTGTCTGACGATGAGCTTGTCCGAGCTGTCCGCGCCCTGCACTAAGGACGGCTAACCTAAATATCTCTGGCGTCCTCGGTGGTACTTTGTGAGCCGGTGTCTTGTGGACGTGGGGCCAACTGGAAGGTTGAAGACTGAACGTCTGGTTTCAACTTTTCGACTCACGGCAACGGCGGCTCAGGGTCGGATCGAGCCCGCGCGGCTGGAGCACTAGACAAGCCTTGGAGCCAACAAGCAAGCGGGCTTTCGTGCAAAGAACGCGCCGACTTAGGGGGAAGGCTTCAGTGTTAGCCGGCGGAACTGTCGCCAGACAGTAAGGTTAGCAGCAGGAGAAAATGCGGTGAGCGGGTATCAATTTAATGACTCGAACGCCATTGCTTGGCGCAAGTCGACTTTTGCCGAAGGTGTTGAGGTAAGGGATTTGGGCAAAGCCAATGGACGGGAAATGCAGCTTGTACGATTTGCGCCAGGTGCTTCGTTTCCTTTGCATGTGCATAGCGGGCCTGAATTCATTTATCTTCTTGAAGGCCAAGCAATTCAAGCAGGTCAGCGATTGCAGCCGGGGTGGGTAGCTGTCGCCGCGACAGGTACGACCGACAATAGGTTTCACAGTCCAACCGGTTGCCTGTTTCTCACGGTGTATTCGGAATGACGGTTGATGTCCCAGGAATGGGTGTAAGTCTTCAAGGCTCAGCAAGCCGCTGAGATAGGTCTTGTGTCGTTTGCGCCGGGCCTCGGTGATGCAAAGCGTTTTGTAATCGACCGTCCGCTTTGCCCTGGGTCGATTGGCTGCTCCGGGTCGAAAGCCAAGGTTCACTGGTCCAGGTAAGGCGCAGGCTTTGACCCATAAGCATTACGCGAATTGATCAAGGTCCAGCGAGTCGACCAGAGCCGGGTCTGTTGAATTTCACCCAAATCTGACCCGGGGTGTTCATCGAAATCTGACCCACCCGGAAATGCGAGCAGTATAGCTACGCATGGTTGGCAGTTCGTTCAGGTTCGTTGCTTTGTCCTCCTTTCGAT
>JAIBBE010000131.1 GCA_019694835.1 Fimbriimonadaceae bacterium
CAAGTTCGAGTTTGGATGCCGAAGGCGAAGAAGCTTTGACCAAAGCAATACTCGGTGTGCGCCACCGTGGCGGCATTGTGGTTGTCGTGGCGCACCGACCAGCCGCCCTGGCTGGCGTCGACGTGGTTCTGGCGATGGCCGGTGGACGCGCGCAGGCAATTGGACCCAGGGACGAGATCCTAAAGCGGGTACTGCGTCCCCAGACGTCTGCCAACCCCGCGCTCAAGGTGGTGGTAGACGCACCCGCTACCGTGAGTGGAGGGGGGCGGTGATGGACGGTGAGCTCGGACGTTCCATACGCCGGCACCTCGTGGCCGCGCTTGGCGTGGCTGTTCTGGTCATATTCGGTGTTGGCGGCTGGGCATCGACAACAAAACTCGCCGGCGCTGTCATGGCCGCAGGGCAACTGGTCGTCGATAGCAACATCAAGAAGGTACAGCATCCTACTGGCGGGGTAGTCGGAGAATTGAACGTGCGAGATGGAGCACAGGTCAAGGCCGGCGACATCGTAATGCGTTTGGACGAAACACAGACACGCGCGACCTATGCCATCTTAGCCAGGGGGCTGGATGAGCTCAACGCGCGCCGAGCGCGGTTAGAGGCAGAACGTGACGACAAGCCGGAATTTTCTTTACCACCGGAACTGCTCGATCGCCGGGGTGATACAGACGTAGCGCGAATCTTGTCAGGAGAGCGCCGCCTCTTTGAGCTACGTCGATCGGCGCGCGCGGGGCAGAAGGCGCAGTTGCGTGAGCGCGAGGCCCAGCTGCAGCAAGAGGTACGGGGGCTGACGGACCAGGCTTCGGCCAAGAAGCACGAAATCGAGCTAATCAGGATCGAGCTTGAGGCGATGCTAGAGTTGCGCCAGAAGAATCTAGTCCCGATTAGCCGCGTAACGGCCCTCGAGCGCGATGCGACAAGGATCGAAGGCGAAAGAGGCCAGTTGATCGCAGCAATTGCTCAGACGCGAGGTAAGATCGCTGAGACCACATTGCAGGTCATTCAAGTCGACCAGGACCTGCGCAGCGAGGTTGCCAAGGAGCTATCCGAGATTCGGGCGAAGACCGCGGAGCTGTCGGAGCGGAAGGTGGCCGCGGAGGATCAGCTCAACAGGGTGAACATACGCGCTCCTTTGGACGGCAAGATTCACCAGTTGGCAGTTCACACCGTGGGGGGCGTGATCAATCCTGGTGAGCCGATCATGCTCGTAGTACCGGATGGTGACGCGCTGATGGTTGAGGCGCGAGTGGCGCCTCAGGACATCGATCAGGTTCGGTACGAACAACCGGTCGTATTGCGCTTTACCGCCTTCAATCAGCGTACAACCCCAGAAATCAACGGCAAGGTTAGCCGCGTATCCGCCGATCTTACACAGGATCAGCGCACCGGCCTCGGCTACTACACAGTGCGAGTCATGTTCAACGAAACTCAGTTCGCCACGCTTGGATTGGGCGACCTCGTGCCAGGTATGCCGGTGGAGGCGTTCATTCAGACCGGAGAACGCACGGCGCTGTCGTATCTGGTTAAACCATTGCAGGATCAAGTGGCGCGTGCGTTCAGAGAGAAATAGATGCAGCCGATCCTTTCAAAAGGGGGTGCGGGGCAGAATTTCTGGACGACTGGTAAGGGCCCCTCTTGGATGCTGGACTCCAGCAGCGCGGGATAACGCCACGAACTCGATAAGCCCCTTTTTTGGGGGCCGATGGCCCGTCTGCTATGACAATCTTCAAGGGTAGGTAACTGAGTAGGATCATTCCGGCGGACACCACGGGTGGTCGTAAGTCAGTCAGCGACCTAAGCTCGACCGCCCCGGCGAGCACAGAGGCTACAGGCCGCTGGTGTCTAGGCCCGCGCGGTTCAATCCCAATGCATTTCACCGACGTCCGCAATCGAGTGGCTTGGCGTCAAGAGTCAGCCACCCACGCGTTCTCACACAGAACCAACCTTCTCGATGAATGCAAGTCGCCCCCTTCTGAGGCGTTGCTAAGGTCCCAAATCGCTTTAGGTCGGCAGTGTCAGAGCACACTTCTGCAAAGGATCGAACTTTGTAGAGAAGCGCACAGGACAAACTAGGGCGCCTTGCAGTACTGGGGCAATTCCCCACTACGCCGGGTCAAATGACCCATCCCGCCATGGTTCGGCCGAATGGGGCACGTCGAATCCCGCGCCAGGGAGCGTTAAAACGTTGGAATACCCGCCGAAAGCCGCGGTCAAACGCGCCCGCGCTGACCTGGCACGTTACTTGCGAACTACACGTAGCGCTGATTTTTTCTCTCTCGGGGTGGACAAGCATGGCCGGCACCAATCCAGCAGACACGAATATCGACGGGCTTTTGTCGTCTTCCCCCGACACTGCGCCGATAGTATCAGCGCCTGCCGAAATCGCCGCTGTGGCTGACGGCAACAGTGCAATCATCGATCGGGCCGCGCTGCTTGTGAACGCTACGGATGTCGATGGCGATTCGCTCAACGTCGTGGTCGATACATCAACGCTTCCAGATGGCGTCACCTATAATCACGTCGATGGTTCGACGGTCGACGTTACTACGACTTCCTATTACGGCTTTACGCAGACCATCACAATCCCAGCCGTCGATACACTGGCGCTTGATACCAGCAGTGCGCAGTTCACCTCGCTCGCTGCGGGCGAGACCATGGATGTCGTAGTCAGTTACGACGTAACCGACGGCACGCTGGCGACACAGGCCGAGGCTGTGTTTCATGTAACCGGTGTGAACGATGCCCCGGTGGTTTCGAGCGCTCTTGCCGTGGACGCGATCGAAGGTGGCGAGGTTGCCACCCTCGACGCGCTAGCCAGTGCCAGCGATCCCGATCATGGCTCCGTCCTGACCGTGGTGGCCCCGCCGCCACCTCCGGGAGAAACCGAGAACTTTGTCAACGCCGCAGGCGTTGTCGAGGGAGCAGCTCCCCCGCCGCCGCCGCCAATGCCCTTCGACGCAAGCGCTTTGCCGGCCGGAATCAGTTTCGACGCTGTCTCCAACAGCTTCTCGATCGATCCGACCCACCCGGCCTTCGATGCCCTGTCCGCCGGCGAAGTGGCGACCGTGACCGTCAACTACGGCGTATCCGACGGCATCGCCGTCACCGCGGCGAGCGCCACCTTCACGATAACGGGCACCAACGACGCCCCTGTCGTTACGGGCCCCGGAATGTTCTCGGTGCAGGAGGACTTTGGCGTAGCCTCGGTGGCGCCAACCTCGGGTGAATTGGAAGTAGAGGCGCCGGAAGTCGAGGTTCCTGAAGTAGAACTTCACGACTTGGCGGAGAAGGACAGCAGCGGCTCGATCGTTATTCCGAACTCGATCAATCTCCTTGTTAATGCTTCAGATCCGGATCATGACGCCAACTTGTCGGTTGTCGATCTGCCAGCCGAACTGCCGCAGGGCATCAGCTACTTGCACGTCGATCCGGTGGTTACGACGGCTGGGTACTATGGTGCCACCACCACGACGCCAGGCGTCGATGCCTTGGTGATCGATCCCACCAATGCCGCGTTTCAAAGCCTCGCCGAAGGCGAGACGATCACGATCATCGTGGATTATGCCGTCTCCGATGGCTTCGTCTCGACTCCCGCTCAGGCGATTTTTACGATTACCGGGACGAATGACGCCCCTGTGATCGACGGCCAAGTCATGGCAATCGGTAACGAAGACGGCACTTTGGTGTCAGCCAATGCGCTCGCCAGTGCGAGCGATGTCGATCACGGTGCGGTTCTGTCGATCACGGCGACCCCCGCCGTCGCCGCTCCGGACGACTACTGGGCGCGTGGTGCCGGCGAAGTTGATGACCATGGCGTCGACTCGGTCGATGGTACGCCGATCCACGTCAGTTTCGACATTTCTGCGTTGCCGTCGTTCATTACGTTCGACGAGACTACCAACACCCTCACGCTCGATCCGTCCGATGTTTCGTTCCAGCATCTGTCGAGTGGCGAGACTATGACGGTCACGGTCAATTATGGCGTCACCGACGGGATTGCTCCGGCCGCGTCTTTCGCGAGCACGACATTCACGGTCGTAGGCACCAATGACGCGCCGATCGTCTCCGGCCCGGCGACGCTGACAGTGAACGAGGATCAGGGTGCATCCGCTACGGGCGTCGCAACGGACGACTCCGGCT
>JAIBBE010000193.1 GCA_019694835.1 Fimbriimonadaceae bacterium
ACGGCAACATCCCGGTGATCGAAGACGCCGCGCAGAGCTTCGGGGCCGAGTACAAGGGACGCAAGAGCTGCAACCTGTCCTCCATCGGCTGCACGAGCTTCTTCCCGAGCAAGCCGCTGGGCTGTTATGGCGACGGCGGCGCGATCTTTACCAGCGACGACGCGATCGCACAGGCCTGCCGCGAGATCCGCGTTCACGGCCAGAGCAAGCGTTATGTGCACACCCGCGTCGGCGTCGGTGGGCGCATGGATACGCTGCAATGCGCGATCGTTCTGGCAAAGTTGGAGCGATTCGATTGGGAAATCGCGCAGCGACTGGAGATCGGCGCGCGATATAACCAGCTACTCGACGAAATCGGCTTTAAACGGGTGAGCCAGTGTGCCGACCGTACTTCGGTATACGGCCAGTTCACCGTGCTCTGCGAAGACCGGGAAGCGGTCCAGACGTCGTTCCAGAAAGCAGGCATCCCGACGGCCGTGCATTACCCTGTTCCGCTGAACGAACAGCCGGCCTACAAGCATCTCTGCTGTCCGGATTGCACACCTATTGCCAAAGAAACAGCAAAGAAGGTTATGAGCTTGCCGATGAGCGCGGACTTTTCGTACGAAGATCAACGGACAGTCTGCAATCTCCTCAAGACTGGAGTTCATGATGCTTAAGATCCTCACTATCGTCGGCGCCCGCCCCCAATTCATCAAGGCGGCAGCCGTGTCGCGTGTCATTCGCAATGACCATGCAGGCACCATCGAAGAGATCCTGGTTCATACAGGACAACATTACGACACAAATATGTCGCAGGTCTTCTTCGACGAGCTCGACATTCCACACCCGAAGTTCAATCTCGAGATTTCAGGCGGCACTCACGGTGTAATGACCGGGCGCATGCTGGAAGCAATCGAGAATGTGCTGCTGTCGGAGAAACCTGATTGGGTTTTGATATACGGCGATACCAACTCCACGCTAGCCGGCGCCTTGGCCGCCGCGAAGCTCCATATTCCTGTCGCCCATGTAGAGGCTGGACTGCGCTCGTTCAACATGCGGATGCCGGAAGAGATCAATCGCATTCTGGCGGATCGTGTCTCCAACCTGCTTTTTTGCCCCACCGAAGTGGCAGTGGAAAACCTGGCACGGGAAGGTATTACGAAGGGCGTATCACTCGTCGGTGACGTGATGTACGACGTATCCCTGTACTACCGTGATGTCGCGCGATCGCGTAGCGATGCGCTCGATCGCTTCAACCTCAAGGAAGGTGAATACGTGCTCGCAACCTGCCATCGGGCAGAGAACACGGACGATCCTACCCGGCTTCGCGAAATCGGACTCGCACTTGCAGATCTTGCAGCCAATCAAGCAGTGATCCTTCCGGTTCACCCACGAACAGCCAAGATAATGGCAGACCAAGGACTCATCCCAGCTATGCGAAACGTGAAGCTGGTCGATCCCTTGCCTTTTCTCGACATGATTCGCCTTGAACAGTCTGCGCGTGTGATTGTCACCGACTCAGGTGGCGTGCAGAAGGAGGCTTTTTTCTATGATGTCCCTTGCGTCACGATGCGTGATGAAACCGAATGGGTGGAAACCATGGAACTGGGCTGGAATGTTCTGACAGGTGCATCACGGGAACGAATCCTGTCAGCTGCATCCTCGCCTGCTCGACCTGTAGAAAAGGGTAATCTCCCTTATGGAGACGGCAAGGCTAGCGAGAAGATCGTCACGGCACTGAGTACCTGAGCCAATGCGCGCGCTTGCAACCCTCTATCAGCACCGGCGTCTTCTGCAGGCGACAGTACTGCAAGGCCTAAAGGCCAGAACATCTGGCAACGTGCTCGGTGCTGTTTGGCTCGTACTATACCCCCTGCTTTTCCTGCTGATGTATGCGGTGGTATTCGCCCATATTCTTCGGGTCCGACTTCCGGGGCTGGGCACAGCCGATTACGTATTGACTATATTCTGCGGCTTGGTGCCGTTTCTAGCCTTCTCAGAAGCGTTCGGCATCGGCACGCCCAGTCTTGTGGCAAATCGGGGCTTACTGAGAAACACACTTTTCCCAGTTGAGCTGGTTGTCGCCAAGGACGTACTCGTTGGTCACGCGAGCATGGGGCTCGGCATGCTGATGGTTTGGGGTGCCTGTATATACGGCGGCCATCTCCATCTCTCCCATTTTGCTTTTCCGCTGATCTTCCTTCTGCAAATCGTTATGGCTCTCGGCCTCGTATGGATAACGGCGACACTCACCATTTTTTTCAGGGACTTACAGCAGGCAACTCCGATCATTATTCTCTTCATGATGCTTGTATCACCGATCGCATACACCGATGACATGGTGCCGGCAGGCCTCAAGCCAATGCTCGACTTCAATCCACTTGCGCGATTGATGTCCCTTTATCGCTCCGCATTGCTTGACGGACATTTGCCCGTTACCGATCTCCTCATCTTCGCGGGGATGGCCTTCACTGTCTTCTTCGTCGGCTTTGCCTTCATCACACGTTTGAAACCGCTATTCGCCGACTATGTCTGACATTGCGATCAAGATTGAGGGCGTCACCAAGTCATTTAGACGCTTTCGCCACCCAGGTTGGCGGGCACTCGATGCGTTCGGAGTCTCCGTTCCGCGTAGCCGATACGATATCTTCGACGCACTAAGGGGCATAGACATTGAGGTGCGACAGGGCGAACGAACTGCACTGATTGGCCGCAACGGCGCCGGCAAGAGCACCCTTCTGCGGTTAATTTCTGGCCAGATGCAGCCCGACTCGGGACGCGTGCAGGTGACCGGCAACATTCAAGCCTTGATGGAACTCGGTACCGGCTTTCATCCGGACTTTACCGGTATCGAGAACATCCACGCGGCCCTCGCTCTGCAGGGTTTGAGAGGCTCATCGTTACGCACTCAGGTCGAAGAAATCATCGACTTCACTGAACTCGAAGGTTTCATCGAAAGACCTGTCCGCGAGTACTCAGCCGGGATGTACGCACGACTCGCGTTTGCAGTCGCAACCACGATCAAGCCCGAAATACTCATCGTCGACGAAATCCTCGGTGCGGGCGATGCCTACTTTGTAGGGAAAAGCATACAGCGCATGAAAGCCCTCACTGAAAACGGCGCTACGGTACTTTTCGTATCGCACGACATGAGTTCGGTCCAGTTACTATGCGAGCGCGCAATTTGGATCGATCGCGGCATGGTTCGTAAGGAAGGACCAATACTGCAAGTCAGCAAAGCCTATATGGCCGCTGTCCGTGAAGACGAGGAGATCCGTACCCGAGCGCGCACCATGTCGCTCACACGACAACAGGCAGCGGGACTCGGTCGCCAGAGCCGTGTAACACTTTTCCGACTGATCGGAGAGGTTACGCCACCTCGAAAACCCTTGTCAGTGTCGGCAATACGTTTCGGTTCCGGTGATACCGAACTCGGGCGCATTGAGCCGACCAGGAGCGCCGACGAAGGCAACGGCCCGATGCTAGATGCGACCCATATGAACTGGCGAGGCCCTGAGACCGCTTCAGGCCGACTGTGTTGGCAGTTCGGTGACTTTGGCGGGCTTTTTGGCCATGCCCCATGGCAGATCACATGGCCAACGGTACCTGTCGAAAACGCCTGGATCGAACTGGATGTCCTGGCGTCAAAAACGGACCCTGTCGCGGTCGAACAATTCGATCCCGAAGCGAACGACTATGTGCGCCTCGGAAAGATCGAGGCCAGCGGCACGGACCAATGGGAAGCAGTCAAAGTATCCTGCCTCGAGCAACCTATTGCCGAGGGAGAGCGTGTCGCTCACAAACTCGATCTTCTTGAGCTGAAATCGGATGATCGCTACGGCTCGGGAGAGGCTCACATCACGGCCTTCGGCTTTCTGGATGCCGACGGGGAACGCCGTCACACCCTGATTACAGGTGAAGAGGCATCGGCAGTCATTGCTTTTTCTGCGCAGGGAGAGCTACTGGACCCAGTCGCGGTCATTGCCATTTATCGCCCAGACGGCACATGCGTAATGCAGGTCGTTTCCAATAGAGATGGCACATCGTTTGGGGCGGTGGCAGGCGAAAAGCTCATAAGAGTCAGTTTCGCTCCACTTCAACTCGGTCCAGGTGATTACATCGTTTCAGTCGCATTGTTCAAAGAGCTCAACATCGCGACACGCGTTGAGCCACAAGCCTACGACCTGCACGATCGATGCTACGCACTCAAGATGCTGCCTCCCCCCGGTGTCGGGATTGAGATTGGCGTGGTTAATCAACAGGCGACTTGGGAAGTGTTGTCGCATGGCCGATGAGAAGCTCTACGAATCTGCGGCTGTCTGGGACCAAGAGCTTCAGCTTGGGCAGCGCAACCTGATACAGGCGATCTGCGACCACTGGCCCAAAGGCATTCGGACCGCACTAGACGTCGGCTGTGGAGACGGAAAGATCACCCATACGCTTGCAGAACGCGTAAACACATCTTTTCATGGCTTTGATGGTAGCCGTGAGGCGCTTTCTCGCCTTCGTCTGCCATCCACACATGGCGACGTTAGCGCACTTCCGTTCGATGATGATGCATTCGACGTCGTGCTCACTACAGACGTTTTTGAGCATCTTCCTGATCAGGTCGAGCAGGCCGCATGGCAGGAACTCTTTCGAGTCGCGCGCAACTGGGTGTTCTTCGCCGTTCCATTCCGCGAAGAACTGCTAGATGCCAGCACAATCTGCGCGAATTGCGGAGAGCAATATCACGTCAACTGGCATCACAGAGGCTACGATCTTGCGGGTCTGTCAAACCGCACCCCACCTGGCTGGAGACTGGTTTGCGCAGTCCTGTCGGGGGAGCGATGGTCACCGATGCTCCCACCAGAGACCCATTACCGACGCCTGGCACTGAATGAGTGGTCCGGCTGGACAGAAGCCGTGTGCCCTGCATGCGGGGCGCCTGGTCAGCCACCCGTCGAGGCGTCCGCACTTGCAGCTGATGTTGCGCGTGCCTTGGGCCAATACATCTACGACGTGGCATCCGAGCGGCGCTTCCTCCGCAGCCACAGCGAGATTCTCGTCATCTTCTGCCGTTCCGACCTGCCCCTCGAGAACGACGCCCCCCCCACATGCGACACCGAACGGATCTCGGCTGCACAGTGGGTTTCCCGTCTGGGTGTGGCAGACAACCTCGACCCCTATCCCCAGGCTGCAAGGATGGTTTCAGCTGTCGGCGGCGGATACGTCGCACAGTTCCCGGTCTATCCGGGAAGCCTGCCGCTGTTGAGCTTTGCAGCACGCAGACCCGGGGCGATTTCTATCGCTGTAGAGGACGGCAGCGGCCTCGTGTTCAGCGGCGATGTCGGTCTTTTCCCGGACACGCCAACGAGAATCCCGCTTCCATGCGAGGTCCGGGCCGGCTATTACGGCCTTATCGTCCGCCTACCATCGATCGATTTCCTGGAGTCGATCACTCTCGAAGGCAAGACTCCTTCGGTCTCCTACGTGTTCCCAATCAAAGACGGAACGAACTATTGCCACGTACCCGGTACAACGATCCGCGTTCAGGTAACGGACCACCTCTGGATTGATTACGAATCCCTTGTTTCGTCGTCTTTACGAGTCGACCAAATCGAGACGTCTGCAGTTCGCGCCCTGGTTCGAGCCGAGCAGATCACGCAACAACGGCGACTCATAGACTCCCTTACGCAGGACAAGGACGGTGTAGGGCGCCAACTGGTTCAACTCAATCATGAAAAGCTTCAACTACAGTCTTCTTACGAGCAGTTGCAGTTGGAGCTCGAGCAGTTCAAAGAGCGAACCGAAGTACGATTTGGCGATTGGATGCGTCGTACTCTCCGCGCGCATCGCAAGTCAAAGGGAGCGTAAGCCAGCATGACTGTCACCCCGCATCCGCAGACCATTTTGATGCTTTGTCACGACCAGCATCTCGACCGGCGTGTCGTTGCCCAGGCCCAGTCCCTCATTTCGACCGGCTGCCGGGTAACGCTTGTGGCGCTCTCGTTTGGTCCGGAAAGCAGCAGGGAAGTTACGCCCGAGGGAATAGATCTTGTCCGTATCGGACTCACCAATATAGTTCCGGAGAACCCGACATATCGCGGTTACATGAGGCGTCAGCAGAGACTGAACACGATCCTGAACTGGGCAGCCAATCGAATTCCGGCGCTTCGTTCCGCTTTCAACGCGGCGTTTCGGCTCGCTTCAAAGGGCAACTGGCAGTGCTATCGGGCGATGCTCTTGCTGGTGTATCGAAACCGCTCCTTGCACGACCCCCTGCCCTTCCGAAGTGCATTCGTGAACGCTGCAGCGAACCTCGAAGGCGATGTCATCCAGGTGCACGATCTGCCGGCCCTCGAAGCCGGCGTCGAACTTGCAGCCCAGCGCCACGCCCCCCTCGTTTATGACGCGCACGAACTCTATCCAGAGCAAAAATCCTTTTCGGCGATACAGCGCCGAATCTGCTCAGCTGCCGAAGCTCGCTTGATCCGTCATGCCGACCTAGTCTTCGCAGTCAATGAATCCATTGGACGCGAGATGGCTGAGCGCTACTCAATCGACATGCCGAAGGTCTTGTTGAACGCAATCGATCCTCCCGCTGCATTCGATCCGTCACTCAAGTATGACCTCCTGCGAAAGAAACTCGGGCTCAGCAAGGACAGACGCCTCCTGCTATTCCAGGGCGGTTTCGCCCCAAATCGAAACCTCGAGAACCTCGTCGCTGCATTCTCGAAAGTCGCCACCCCCGACGTTGACCTGATCATGATGGGCTTCGGCCCGTTCGGAGACACCTTGCGCGCCATCGCAAGCAAGCACGGCTTGCTCGACAAACGCGTTTTCTTTCTGCCGGCAGTTCCACAATCAGAGCTCCTGCAGCACAGCGCATCCGCAGACATGGGCATCATCCCGTACCCTCATGTCGACCTGAACTCCTACTACTGCACGCCGAACAAGTTGTTCGAATTCATCCAGGCCGGCCTTCCCATACTGGCAAACGAGTCGCCCGAGTTGGATCGGTTCGTCGTTCAGCAGGGCTTTGGCGTTGCTCGCCCGATGCAATGCGCAGATGACATCGCGGCCGCGGTCGATCATGCCTTCTCACGCACGGAGATTCCGGACTGGCGACGTCACATTCAGATGCGTCGGGGCGAATTTGCGTGGCGGACTCAATCCATCAGCTACCTGGAGGCAATGCGGTCAGTGTTCAACTCCGCGGTCGAGAGAAGGACCCCGGTGTGCGAAGCGGAGGCAACACCATGAACAACCTTTTAAAGACGCTCTCGCTGCGGTCACGAAAGGCTCTCGTCACCCTTGTTGCAGCCACAGGCGTCCTCGCCGGCTGCAATCAGGATCTCGACTACCTCAGTCTTCGGTCACACGTTCCTTTTGCTCGCGCCTATCCAGCATCCGCGCAAACGGATATAGATCGCGCCGAGCAGCTATTTGACAGGAATGGCGTGCCCATTCTTAGAATCAGCGGCGTAGGTGAGCGGATAAATCCCGCAGGAGTTGCCGTTTATGCACTGGCTTATGCAGGGGAGAACGTCTTCGACGAAAGAATCTCCGGCATTGAGAATGACCTGAAGTTCCAGGCCTGCATCGACTGGCTGGAGAACAACCTGCGCCAGGACAAACACGGCCAGTGGGTCTGGCAGTACCACTTCGACAGCACGTACAACGACATCTCGATCAAGGCCCCGTGGTCCAGCGCTTTTGCTCAGGCCACGGGCATCCAAGCGCTGCTCGTAGCATATGAGCGCACCGGCGAAAGCCGCTATATCGATTTGGCGAAAAAGGCTGCGCAGCCTCTATTTACTCCGCTTCACGCAGGTGGCTTCCTGTTCGAAGCCGGTGCCGATATCTGGTTCGAGGAAATTCCTGAGCCAATCGAGAACCCCGGCCATATCCTGAATGGCCACATGCGGGTACTTCTTGCGCTGGCGGACCTTCACAAGGCAACGAACGACGAGACGATCGCGACATGGCTCCAACGGGGTACCGACACGCTGCATCGATGGCTTCCGAAATTCGACACGGGCTATTGGTTACGGTACGACCTCAATCCCCGCAAGGAAGACCTGCTGTTCAGGTTTGCCAATCCGTATGGCTTTCCCGCTCACGCACTCGCGATCGACAAGATCACGCTGGGAGATCCCGTTTCGAAGACAGAGGTATCGGTCGATGTCGGAAGCGAGATGGATGCCACCGGTGCGGCACGCATCGCGGGGACGCACTGGGGACAGATCGAAGAGGTGGCCGGTCGTTCGGCACGGAAACTCATCCCCGCGGCGCTCGACGACAAGCCCGACGAAATGCGGGCTCCGCACACCTACTTCTACGTCTCTTTACCCGGCGAGTGGAAGGACAACCTCCGCGACCAATGGTACGAACTCATCATCGAGTACTACGACGATATCGCAGCCAATGTCACGATCCAGCAACATTCAATTGCGCCCGGGCAGACTTTCCGAGACATGCGCGATGGCGATCTTCATCTGACCGGCTCTGGTCACTGGCGGAAGTGGATTATACCGGTACGCCCATCGGATCTAGGCTATTGGGTCGGAGCCACCTACGCGGACAAGCACTCTACGTACCTAAAGAAACTCTCTGAGAAGGACTCAAGACTCGTTGCTTGGGCCGATGTCGCGCGTGCGTACCTATCCATGGGCTCACAGATAGTAGACGGCCAACTAGTCGCGCCTTCTGCTATCACCCTCCCCATACAAACGCCGGTGCAGCCGATATTCGACCTCGACCCGAACGGAGTAGTTCGACAGTTCAATTCTGCCAACACCGAGAGAGGAGAATATCACCCGTTCATGATCGCGGATCAGCTCCTCACTAAGGGCGATGCCATCCCATTCAATGCAGAAATGCGATTTGACCGCAGTCAGCTTTATAGGGAACCTGCTCTAGCTTGGCTAATTTCGCCCCAAAACTTTAGACCAACATCGGGCGCAGCAATTTACCTATATGACTTCGACAACTCATACAACGATGTTTCTACAGAATCCCCTTGGCCATCTTCATTTGGCCAGTCATATGCCATCAGAGCTCTCGCCTATGCACTAACCAATGAGATTGGGAAAGCTGAAGCTGTGTCGAGCGCACTACGAAGCGCTGCCAACGCATTTCAGGTTCCAATCGAAGCGGGAGGAATAGCTTCTACCGACCGCATGGCGAGCGTTTGGTTTGAGGAGGTCCCGAACGGCACACACGTTCTGAACGCACATCTTGTGGCGATTCCGGAGCTCGCTTCCGCGGCGCGTGCCCTTTCAGACCGACACCCTCGCGTCTTGGCAGATCAAGGCATCAAGGCACTGCGTAACAGGCTTCACCTTTTTGATACCGGGTACTGGCTTCGCTATGATCAAAATCCGAAGAAAGAACTGCTGATTCAACTGGATTGGATCGATGGGATCGCTTCGCCGTTAATCGACGAGGTCCTCATTGAGAATCCCCAGACGGGACGCCGGATCCTTGTCGATGTTGGTGCCCACGGCGATTCTGAGGGAGGAGTTCGTATATCTGGCGCCGATTGGAATACTGAACAGATTATCGAAGGCAGAACCGTTCGAGCGTTCTCTGACGGCTATAAGATTAGGTCTGAGGCGGTAGCAGGAGGAGCTCAGCACAACGTCTTTTTTGTCCTTCAGTTACCAGATCGCAGCTTTTCCGACGCTTTTGATGTGCCGCCGCATCGTTTAATTATTAGGTACAAAGACACCAGCAAAGGCTCCTTCGCAGTCAAGACGCAGGCGATCCACGAAGGCAATCGCTTGACGTTCGTCCCGCTGCGTGGAGGCGTTCGGAACCTTCAAGGCGATCAGCAATGGAAGGAGGCAGTCTTCACGATTCGCCCTCAAGACATGGGTTGGTACAAGGGTCCTGACTACCAGCAGTACGAAGTCGAACAGTTACAACGCATTGCGAATCTGACCAACGATTGGTTCTTTTATCAATATGCAGACCGCCACCGGGACTTTCTTGCGCGGCAACGCGACGGAGTCGCTGCAATCGTCGAAAAGCAAGACGCGAGCAACACCCTGCCGATCACCCTGCGGGTACTGGACGCGAGCGGCACCTATCCGGGCCACGGCTTTGAGAACTCCATTGATGGGGATCCGAATGACGACTACACCGCCGGGCTCGAGAACGACACGAATTATGTCGTAGTCGAACTTGACCGCGAAGTTCCACTCGCAGCGATCGGTCTGCACTGGGAGAGCGAGCAAAACCGTGCAGACTTCGTTCGTGTCCGTGAACTCCTTCCCGACGGCTCGATCGGACGCACACTGGCAGAGGGCTCACCTGGTCCGGGGCAGGTTGTCAGGATGCATCTCGCCCCTCGCCACGCAGTCACGAGACTTCGAATCGACTTTGGAGCGTTCACCGGACAGGGTCGTATCCTGCTTCGGCAGATCACTGCAATCGAAGCAGGATACGGATACGCCGATACTAGGTGAAAAGCCTTATCTGGACGGAAGCCATCCTGACAACCCGCTCAGCGTCTTTAGAACGCCTATTTCGCAGGAGATAAACGCTTGTCCGATCGCCTCAATCTGGGCAACCCCTGATCATGAAATGATTTTGCGATTCATGGACTAGATCGATCAGTTCAGAGTTGGCATTGAGGGGGATGGCAGCCCCGACGCAACAATCCAGCATCGGGTCGGAGCCTGTGGAACATTCACAGGCACCCTCCTTGCGCTCGCAGCCAGCCAAGGCATGAATGGGCGTTACATCAACCTCATGAATTATCCACATCGCATGGGCCATGTGGTTGCGGAGGTCTATTACAGCGGCAGATGGAATCTCGACCACCCAACCTACAATGCTTTCTATCTGAGACTTGACGACGACTCCCTTCACCCACTTTCCTTCGAAGAGTTGAGATCTTTGTACTTCAACTCACCAGAAAAAGTAAGTATCATTTCAAATACATATAGAGATAAAAAAGAGTCGTTCACGGGCGCAGATATTTTCAATAATTCCAATCAGACTGGTGCTATTGGACCAGATCGTCCCCAGCACTATCCGCTCTCGATACACCTAAAGCGAACCCCTGTTCTAGAATTTAAGGATATTGGCCTTGCTTACCAAGGCGCAAACTATAGTGGGGCAGCGGGGATAAATCAGAATCATCGATGGACCATAGATGGGCTGACTCCAGATGAAAATTACGTTTTCGTGGTACACCCTGGAAATCTTGGTGGAAATCTAGTGACGTCTGACCGATCTTTCGACTTGATCTTCTCCATGACGAACGGCAGCCTTCTAACTGCAGAACATATTTCGATTGACTTCTCGGTGCCACCCGTCACTCCAGTGGAAATTCCCTTTCAGGCGCATGAGAAGAGCGTAGCACTCTCGCTCAGTCACCCCTACCAGGGGCCTGACTATCGTTATTTCTATGCTCTTCGTTATGAGATCAAGCAGTTAAACAAGGACTGATTATGTGTGGATTTGTCGGATTGACGGGAAGTGGTCATGATCACGGGTTGCGTTTGGCGGCGGTCGGGAAGATGATGAAAGCGATCGCTCATCGCGGGCCGGACGGTGACGGCATAGCGGTTTCACAGAACGCGAACGTCTTCCTCGGCCATCGGCGCCTCGCCATCATCGACCCTGAGCACGGCAGGCAGCCGATGACCACGCAAGACGGGGAATTGACCGTCGTGTTCAATGGCGCGATTTACAACTACCTCGAATTGCGGCGGGAACTGATCGGCAAGGGTCATCCGATTCACTCCTATTCGGATACCGAGGTGTTACTCTACGCCTACCGTGAATGGGGCGAGCATTGCATTGATCGCTTCCTAGGAATGTTCGCGTTCGCGATCTGGGATGAGCGAAATCACCGTTTGTTCTGCGCACGTGATCGGATCGGAATCAAACCCTTCTACTACGCATTTGACGGAAAAACGCTTGCGTTCGGCTCCGAGATCAAGGCAATCCTCGCGTCTGGCGTGGTGAAAGCGGAGGCGGACAGGCCAGGACTGCAGGACTACCTTACGTTCCAGTTCTGTCTGGGCGACAAGACGCTGTTCAGAAATGTCCTCAAGCTCGAGCCTGGTCATTGCATGACGGTACAGTTCGATGGCGATCGCCCTTCGCTGCATACGCGGCAGTACTGGGATCTCAGGTATGAGATCGACGAAGGCCACGACGAGTGCTGGTTTGTGGACCATCTCGCTGGCTTGATCGAAGACGCCACCCGTATGCATTTGCGTTCGGACGTTCCGCTGGGCGCACATCTTTCCGGCGGCTTGGACTCAAGCACGGTCGTATGCCTGGCCGCCGGTCTGCTCCAGGGGGAGCGGATCAAGACCTTCACCGGGGCCTTTCCGGAAGGTCCGCAGTTCGATGAAACGGGCTATGCGAAAGAGGTTTCCGCCTTTGCGGGGACGGACTACAAGGAGATCTACATTCAGGGCTCCGAGCTGCCCGATGTACTCCCGAAGCTGATGTACTACATGGACGAGCCGCTGGCGGGGCCAGGAGTCATTCCGCAGTACTACGTGTCGAAGCTGGCATCGGAGCATGTGAAGGTCGTGCTCGGGGGGCAGGGTGGCGACGAACTCTTCATCGGCTATACGCGCTATCTGGTTGCGTACCTCGAGAAGTGCCTTGCCGGCGCGATCTATCAGACCGCTGACCAGCATCGATACGCGGTCTCCCTGGAATCGATTGTCCCGAACCTGCCGCTTCTGCAGACCTATCGCCCAATGCTCCAGGGGTTCTGGAGCAAAGGGCTATTCGATGCACCTGACAAGCGCTACTTCAGCTTGATCGACCGTAGCGAAGGCATGAACCACCTTTTCAGCAACGACCTGTTCTCGAGTGGCTATTCGCCCTTCGAGTCTTTCCAGCAGATCTTCAACCGCGATGGACTGCATTCGCTCATCAATCGGATGACCTATTTCGATCTGAAGGGCTCGTTGCCGGCTTTGCTCCACGTGGAGGATCGCACAAGCATGGCGGCATCAATCGAGTCGCGCGTCCCCTTGCTGGATCACCGCATCGTGGAGTTCATGGCGACCATTCCGCCGAATATCAAGTTCGCCGGTGGTCGCATGAAGCATCTGTTCAAGGAAGCCGTTCGTAACACGGTGCCGAAGAAGATCTTCGACCGACAGGACAAGATGGGCTTCCCGACACCGCTCGCGCAGTGGACGAAGGGCGTGGCACGCGAGTTCGTACGGGATATCCTGCTTTCCGATCGAGTTCGGCAACGGGGTATCTATAACGTCAATGCGATCGAACGTGCAATTGACAGCGAACGCGAGTTCGGGCGCGTGGTCTGGGGGCTGCTGTGTCTCGAGCTCTGGCACCGGATCTTCATTGACGGAGACATGAAGGTCAATGCCTGAGTCGAAGCATGCAGCTAAGTCGGTAGTGATGCTAACCGCCGACCGTCAGATCGACCGACGCATTCTGCTCGAGGCAGACAGTCTCGAGGCCGCAGGTTGGGTGGTTACGATCGTCGCGATGCCCCTCGATTCGGCACGGGATGACGGGGACCGTCGGATCGTGCGACTGTCTGCCGGCAGCGCGGCAACGCGTGAGAACCTGGTTCTACAGGCCTATCGTTGGATCAGGGGTGCGATTCCGATGAATGGATTCGCCATGCGCACGCTGAAGCGTCTGAGTTGGCGTTATCTGGTGGATCAGGAGGCGTTCTTTGTCCGACTCTTCGCGGATACGGCAGCACGCTACTCGCCTGATGTGTTTGTGGCGCATGACTTGCCAATGCTCGCCGTTGCCCGACTGCAGGCGGAACGCTGTGGGGCGAAGCTCGTCTATGACAGCCATGAACTCTACTGCGAGCAGGAGTTCTCCGAACGCGAGCGGAAGCGCTGGGCTCAAATCGAAGCAAAGCACATCCGTGCCTGTAATGCGGTGATCACGGTCAATGCCTCGATTGCAGCCGAACTTGAAAAACGGTATGGAATAGGCAGTGTGGGCGTGATCCACAACGCGGACCGTGCGTCATCGCCACCGGAGCCCACCAAACTCTTCCATACGCGATTCAAGCTTCCAGAGTCAACGCGGATTCTGCTCCTCCAGGGAGGGTTGTCGGCAGGACGCAACCTGGAATCGCTCGTTGCAGCGATGGCCCACGTCAGCGACGATTCGATTGCACTGATCATCCTCGGCGATGGTGCGCTCTCTAAACCACTGGCGGCGAAAGTGAAAGAGCTCGAGCTAGGCAGTCGTGTTTTCTTCCACCATGCTGTCGCACAGGAAGAGCTGCCACGTTACACGGCGGCCGCAGATGCTGGAGTCATTCCCTATCAAGCTACTTGTCTTAACAATTACCTATGTACGCCAAACAAGCTCTTCGAGTTCATCGCCGCCGCGCTCCCGATCCTTGCCAGCGACTTACCTGAGATAACGAAAATGGTCAAAGGGCGCGACATTGGCCTGGTTGGCGACATGAGCACCCCTGAAACCATAGGCCGATTAATTGAAGATTTCTTTGGTGACACCATGCGCCTCTCAACGTGGAAACGAAACGTGTCTTTTGTACGAAACGATGTTTGCTGGGAAGTTGAGGGTCAGAAGCTTGTCGCCATCTACGACGCACTTTGATCAGTCAATCCCCAGCATGCTTTTTAGGCAACGCCCGATGGGGAGTGGAGTTGAGATGATCGGTCCAAACGCGGGGGCATTCTGATGTGCGGAATTGCTGGGCTGGTATCCAGGAATGTTCGTGATCTGCGCTCGATCTTCGCGATGACGGCCGTGCAAGCTCATCGCGGCCCGGACGGGGCCGGTCACGTGTTGTTCGATGACAAAGGAAATGCAGGCCTCTGGCGCGAGCGGCCAGACCTGTCCAACGCATCCATCGGCCGCCTTGCCTTGGGGCATCGGCGTCTTTCGATCATTGATTGCACGGACAGCGGCCATCAGCCGATGAGCTATGACGGGGGCAGATACTGGATCACATACAACGGCGAAGTCTACAATTATCGCGAACTGCGTGAGGAGCTCCGAAGACGAGGTTGCACCTTTCGGTCTGAATCGGACACGGAAGTGATCCTTGCAGCCTATTCCGTATGGGGTGCGGATTGTTTTTCGCGGTTCAACGGAATGTGGGCCTTGGCCATCTGGGATAGCGTCGAGCAATGCCTCGTTCTCTCTCGCGATCGCTTTGGCGTCAAGCCACTTCATTTCTGCACCCAGAACGAATCGCTCTGGTTTTCGTCCGAAATTAAAGGCTTGCTCGCGGCCGGCACTCTACCCATCAAGACGAATGACCAAGCCATCTACGATTATCTTGTTCACGGGACCGTCAATACCTCCAATCACACGTTCTTCGATGGCATCGTCGCCTTCCCATCCGGTTGCTATGCGATCGTTTCACCGCAGGACCTCACGATTTCGCCCAAGGCATACTGGCAGCTAGACCTCTCTGCGCCTGCGGGAAACTTAGCTTCTTTCGAACAGGCCTGCGATACCTTTCGGGAGTTGATCACGTCAGCAGTAGCGTTGCGCATGCGTAGTGACGTTCCTGTCGGCGCGTGCCTTTCCGGGGGGCTGGATTCGTCAAGCATCGTCTCGCTAATGGCGAGCATGACGACGGGATCTCTCCATACGTTTACTGCGCGATTCCCTAAGCCCGAATTCGACGAGGGGCCATGGGCACAACGTGTCATCGATGCCGTGGGTGCCTCGGGGCACATGACCGAGCCGACCGAAGCAGGATTGATCTCGGATTTCGCACAACTTGTCTGGCACCAGGAAGAACCCTTCTCGTCTGCCAGCCTGTATGCCCAATGGCTGATCATGCGACAGGCTCGCGAAGCAGGGATCCCGGTACTGCTCGACGGCCAAGGGGCCGACGAGATCCTGGGCGGCTATAGAAAATTCTACGCCTTCTACGTAATGTCGCTGTTGCGGCAGGGACGTGTCATCGACGTGTCTAGGGAAGTACTCGCATTATTGCTGAAAGGTGATCGCGGATACTGGCGCTGGCATGAAGGGTCGCGTTATCTCCCGCGCGTTCTTCGCCGAAACAGCTTTGATATGGAGCGTTTGCTGCGACCGACCACGCACGCCCTGAGCACGACCAGTGCGGTTTCACTAGGCGCGACGTCGGACATACGGCAGCGGCAATTGCTCGATCTCAATCGCTACAGCGTACCGAGCCTCTTGCGTTACGAGGACCGTAACTCCATGGCCTGGTCGGTCGAGAGCCGTGTCCCCTTTCTGGACTATCGCTTGGTGGAGTTTGCAATCCGGCTTCCAGTCGAGCACAAGCTGCGCGCAGGACAAACCAAGGCTGTACTTCGGTGCGGTCTGCGAGGCATTGTCCCCGACGCGGTCCTCAATCGACGGGACAAGATGGGATTTGTTACGCCCCAATCGCGCTGGATGGATGGAGCGCTGGGCGAGCATATCGAAGGGGCTTGTCTCGACTCCGTTTCAGCCTTGGACCGTTGGGTCGATTTGCGGGCAGTTCTCGACGCTTGGCACACAGCGTCTCCGGCGGGGCGGGAGATCGCTAAGTCTCTCGTTTTCCGGCTGGGTACGCTTGCGCACTGGCTGAATCGATTCAAGGTTTCAGCATCTTGAGCGCTCCGAACATCTGGTACATCCATCCTTATGCTGGAGGCCCAGGGGTTGGTCGTTACAGCCGACCCTATGAGTTGTCGCGTGCGTGGCAGCAGCAGGGGGCGAATCCCCTGGTCATCACAGCCTCGTTTCATCATCTGATGGATTCCCCAGGCTCACTTCGCGGTTGCCACGATATCGAAGGGGTGCCGTATGAGTTTCTCCAGACCCCTGGGTATGCGGGCAATCGCGTCGGGCGTATCCTGAATATGGCCTCGCTTGTCGCTTCGCTTCTATTTCACGCAGATCGCCTCGCACGACGATATGGTCGTCCATCGATGGTCGTGGCTTCGTCACCGCACCCATACGTATTCGCGACCAGTCATCGTGTCGCGCACCGCTTTGGCGCTCGTTCTGTTTTCGAGGTGCGTGATCTGTGGCCTCTCAGCCTTACGGAACTCGCGGGTGTGCAACCAGGCCATCCACTCGTGCGCATAACGGACAAACTTGAGCGCTACGCATACAAGCGTGCAGACGCGGTTGTCTCGCTACTTCCTGAAACCTTATCTCATATGGTCGAACGGGGGCTTGAACCTGAACGTTGGCGTTACATCCCAAACGGCGTCGACACTCACGTGCAGTATCTCGAGCGGTCGAGCAGCGAGGCTCTGACGCAAGCACTGCAGTGGCGTGCCTCCGGTCGGCTGGTCGTCGTCTATGCGGGTGCGTTGGGGGCACCGAACCACGTCGAGTCGTTGATCGAGGCAATGGATCTGCTGCGTCGGCAAGGGGAGCAGCGTGTGGTCGCGGTCATTGTCGGGCGAGGGGAGCGAAGCTCTACGATTGCAGCGACAGTTGCGATGAAGGGATTAACGGATCGAGTTGCGATATTCGACCAGATACCCAAACAGGAGATCCCCGCTTTGCTGGAAGCCTGCCAGGTAGGCTACATCTCTCTGCGCCCAGAGCCGCTGTTCCGTTTTGGCGTTAGCCCGAACAAGCTATTCGACTATATGCTGGCACAGCTGCCCGTGTTGTTCGCGATCGACGCTGGAAATAATCCGGTAGCGGAGTGCGATGCGGGGTTTTCCGTCTATCCTGGCGACACCCCTAGAATTGCGGATGCGCTTGCCAGACTTGCAGAGATGCCGATGAACGAACGAGTGGCCATGGGTCGCCGCGGGCATGCTTATGTGCTCGCAAGGCACAGCTACGATGCACTCGCTGGACATTACCTGGAGCTCCTCGACATGCCCCCAAGGGAACGCCCATGAAGCTCGTTATTGCTGGAGCCTCAGGTTATATCGGACGCGCCTTGGTGCATCTTTCGGTCGAGTGCGGTCATCAAGTTTTGATGTTGGTGCGACGTCGGTGCGAGGAATTAAGGCCGTACGGTGAGCAAGCATGCATCAGCGACGCGAGAGGCCTCACCGGTAGTACGGCCGATGCACTAATCAACGTTGCAGGAGCTGCACATATAGCGAAAAGTATTGCCGATTTTGACTTCGCCAATCGGCAACTACCGTTGCAGCTTGCAGCCAGTGTACTTGATGGACAGATTGGCCGACTGATCCATCTCAGTTCCTTGAGCGTCTTCGGAAACTGGAGCGTCCGTCCGATTAACGAGATGTCGGCCCCGTCGCCGACGACACCTTATGCGCAGTCAAAGCTGGAAGCGGATCAGCAGCTTACGGCGCTGTTCGGGCCCAACGGAGAGAGATTGACAATCATCCGGGCACCAATGGTGTACGGTGCGGCTTGCCCGGGTAATTTTTTGCGTCTATGCCGATTGGTTTCCAGTGGAGCGCCTCTGCCCTTTGGCGCCGCTCACGCTCGGCGATCATTCATCTTCGTGAAGAATTTGGCTGACTTTCTCCTTCGGTGTGCTGAGCCGAACCGTCCCGGGGGGGTATTCGTGGTTGGAGATGGATCTGACTACAGCGTCATAGAATTGATTGACTGGTTCAATTCAGCTTACGGCAAGGGCACAAAGAACATTGCAGTGCCAATATATTTTCTGCGTATTTTTTCAGTCATACCAGGTCTTAGCCGAACCCTAGATAGCCTTACTCGTCCGATGCTTGTCGACTGGCAAAGAGCTCGAACGTTGATGGACTGGAAGCCACCAGTAAGCCGCTCCGATGCCATGACCGCGACCCTTTCACGCCTGATAGCACATCCAGGCCCTCCTCTGTAAATAGCAATTTAAATGGTCGCAAATGATACGGCTCCTTGATTTTTCTTTGGCTGCGGCTGCCATGCTTTTGGGGTTGCCTCTGTTCATAGTGATCACACTAATCGGCTTTATTGAAACAGGCTCACCGCTGTTCCGACAGGAGCGGGTAGGCCGATTTCAGAAGCCGTTTGTGTTGCTCAAGTTCCGGACGATGCATCCCGACACGGCATCGGTCGCCACACACTTGGCCGATGCGCGCGCCATCACCCCTTTCGGTCGGTTTCTGCGCCGCACGAAGCTCGACGAGCTACCCCAGTTGTGGAATGTGCTAAAGGGCGAGATGAGTCTCGTCGGTCCACGGCCGTGTTTGCTCAACCAGCACGAATTAATCGAGGAACGTGCCAAGCGTGGCGTATTCGATGTACGGCCAGGGATTACCGGGCTGGCGCAGATCAATGGGATCGACATGTCGACGCCGAAGTTGCTCGCCGAGACGGACACACGCATGCTGCATGCCCAGAGCATAGCGTCCTATTTCCGGTACATCGTCCTGACTGTGGCCGGCAAGGGAGCCGGCGATCGGATTCGCTCCTGACAACTGTGCACAACCCATGATGATCCGGCACGCGCGATCGACTCTCGTTTTTCTATTCGACCTGTTAGCCGCTGTGGCGGCCTGGGTGGGGGGGTTCGTGCTGCGCTTCAATCTGGAGTGGCCGGATCACTACGCGGAGAAGATGCTGATCACGGGTACGGCACTGGTCGTGGTTCATGGCGTAGCCTGTCGGGTGGCAGGGCTCTATCGCGGCATGTGGGTGTTCGCGAGCCTGCCCGACCTGAAGCGTGTAACGAAGGCGATCGCCATTTCGGCACTGGCCTTAGTCGTGTTGCTCGCACTGGACCGCAACGCTCCCGCGTTACCGCGATCGATGATCTTGCTGTACCCGATGATGCTCATGATGATCATGGGAGGCGGGCGCGCCGCTTGGCGGACATGGAAGGAGCACCGTCTTTACGGCGGACTCGTCGGCGCGGGCAAGCCGGTGGTCGTAGTTGGGGCCGGGACGGGGGGAGCAATGCTGGTACGCGAACTGGAGCGTAGCCCGGATTGGCGGGTGGTCGCCCTGGTTGATGACAACCCGGCAAAGTGGGGACTTGAGCTCTTCGGCCATCCGGTAGTGGGTAGCATAGAAGGCCTAACTGGAGTCTTGAGCGACTACCGCGCGAACCATGTGATCTTGGCGATGCCCTCCGCCGCGTCCGCGGCACATAAACGCGCGACAGACCTCGCGATACGGGCGGGCGCCCACGTCTTCACCGTACCCGGCATTGACGACCTGATGAACGGCAAGGTCGCGATCAACGCGATGCGCCCGGTCGACATCGAGGACCTGCTTGGCCGCGAGCCGGTGAAGATCGACTCGGCGCATGTGCAGGCCATGATCACCGGCAAGACGGTTCTGATCACCGGCGCCGGCGGTTCCATCGGCAGCGAGCTGTGCAGGCAACTCGCCCGCTTCGTCCCGGCACGACTTGTGCTGTTGGAAGCAAGCGAGTTCGCGCTCTACACCATCGAGCAATGGTTCCGCGTGCACAAGCCCGAGACACCGATCGTGCCGTTGGCCGGCGATGTAAAGGACACCGCGCGTCTGGAGGAGGTGTTCGCCGAATGGAGGCCACAGCTCGTCTTCCACGCTGCGGCCTACAAGCACGTGCCGCTGATGGAGGTGGGCAACGCCTGGCAGGCGGTGCGTAACAACGTGCTCGGCACCCTCTTGGTGGCCGCTCACGCGCAGCGCTTTGGCGCCGAACGCTTCGTGCTGATTTCCACCGACAAGGCGGTGAACCCCACCAACGTGATGGGCGCCACAAAGCGTCTGGCCGAGATGGCCTGCGAGGGGCTTGGCCAGCTCCGCGACAAGAGCACGCAGCTCGAGATGGTTCGCTTCGGCAACGTGCTCGGAAGCACCGGCAGCGTGATCCCCAAGTTCGCCGAGCAGATCGCCCGCGGCGGGCCGGTGACGGTGACCCACCCCGAGATCAACCGCTACTTCATGTCCATCCCCGAGGCGGCGCAACTGGTGCTGCAGGCCGCCTCGATGGGCCACGGCGGCGAGATCTTCGTGCTCGATATGGGCGCACCCGTAAAGATCGTCGACCTGGCGCGCAACATGATCCGGCTGTCGGGCTACACCGAGGACGAGATCCGCATCGAGTTTTCCGGGCTGCGACCGGGGGAGAAGCTGTACGAGGAGCTGCTTGCGGATGCCGAGGAGACGCGCGAGACGCCGCATCCGAAGCTGCGCATCGCAC
>JAIBBE010000008.1 GCA_019694835.1 Fimbriimonadaceae bacterium
AGCATCATGCGGTTGATGAACCGCTGCATCATCTCGCTTCCGTAAACCGGATCGGGAAGGACAATTCTCTTAGCTGCTGGACCTTTTCGTGGCATATTTCTGTGCGTTCCTTACTTCTTGGCGGCGGCCTTCGGTCGCTTGGTGCCGTACTTGCTGCGACCCTGCTTGCGGTTGTCGGTACCGGAGGTCTGCTGGGTACCGCGAACGATGTGATAGCGAACGCCGGGGAGGTCCTTCACACGACCACCGCGGACGAGCACGACCGAGTGCTCCTGCAAGTTGTGCTTCTCGCCCGGAATGTAGGCCGTGACCTCGATCCCGTTCGTAAGGCGAACACGAGCGACCTTGCGCATCGCCGAGTTCGGCTTCTTCGGGGTCATGGTGCGGACGATGGTGCAGACGCCCCGCTTGAACGGGTTCTGCTTCAGCGCCGGAGACTTGCTCTTGACTTTCGGCGTGTTGCGGCCTTTGCGGACGAGTTGATTTACAGTCGGCATTCAATCCTCAAATTCGAATCTTCGGCCAGGCGGCTTCCGTCCATACGGAAAAGCCCCGTGCGGCAACAACGCAGGGGGCTCTCGAAACAAACCTTATCTAGACTTTTGACGTCCGAGCGGAACTCGTTTCGCCTCCTTCGCGTTGTTGGTCCGACACGACGCGCTCACGCGCCTATGCCGAGAGAGATTATAGACTCTCCGTGCCGAGGCTGTCAAGATGCGGGCACGGCAGGTTCGGGGTGGCCAGAGCGGATGCCCGCTCCGGCCACCGTGCTCAGCGCACTTTCCCCATCAGTACTTCGATGGCCTTCTCCAATTGCGGATCGCGACCGGCGAGATAGTCTTCGGCAGACCAGCCGACCTTAACGTCGGGCTGCTGACCCATGTTCTCCAGCGGAGTGCCGTCCAACCGATAAACGCCCGAACCCGGCATACGGCAGCTCGTACCGTCAACCAGATCGAAACCGCCAGTCCATATCACGTAACCAGGTGTCGGCATGCCGACCAGAGTCGCCAGCTTACGGTTCTTCATGGCGTACGGAAACATTTCGGCGTTGCTGAAGCTGGATTCGGCGTGCATGACCACCGTCGGCAGCGCCCAGGTCTGTCCCGGGGCCAAAAGCGGCTCGCGGTCTCGATCCTGGTAGTAGCTGTGGGGCATGCGCTCGATCATGTCGATCAGTCGGTCGCTGATGTTGCCGCCGCCGTTGTCGCGCACGTCGATGATGACGCCCTTCTTGCCTTGGGTCTGCTGCCAGAACTGTCGCATAAAGAGTTCCAGGTTGCCGCCACCCATTCCCGCGATGTGGACGTAGGTCAGCTTGCCGCCCGATTTCTCCTCAACCATCTTGCGGCGGGCATCGATGCGATTGAGGTATCCGATCTGACTCCACTCCCCTGGACTCACCGCCCGGTACTTGACGGTGCGGGCACCCTCTTTGCTGGCCGTCTTATTGACAAGCAGAGTCAGATCGCGACCGCCCTGATCGTTGAGCACGTCTTTCCACAGGTTCTCGTCGGCCACCACGTCCTTGCCGTTGATCGCCATGACGTACTCGCCAGCACTCAGTTTCGTCTTGGCATAGCTGCCCGGGCTTCGCTCGGGGACCTCCTTGATCCGAATTCCGGGGCCGGAATACGAGTAGTCAATCAGAAAGCCGGGGTGGGTGCTCGACGAGCCACCTGGGTTGCCTGGGCCGGGGCCGACTTCGCTGTGCGAAGATTCCAGCTCTCCGACCATCTGGTTGAGCACAATCGCCATTTCGTTTCGGTGGCCGATTGAGGACAGCAACGGTTCGTAGCGTGAACGGATCTTCGCCCAATCACGGCCATGCATGTTGGAATCGTAGAAGCCGTGCGCGTAGGCTCGATAGAACTGGGCGAACGCGGCCTTGCGGACCTTGCGTAGGTCCGCAACCCACTCCGCCCGGAACCCAATCGGCGTGATCGGGAAGTTCGGGGCCCGAAGGTTCATCGTATTGAGGGCGCCGTTCCGAATGAAAACCAGCGAGTTGTTGTCGGTCGAGAATTCAAAGCCGCCGATTCCGCCGCCAGCCGTCAAGCGCCGCAGGTTCTCGCCGTTGTAGTCGGCTTTCCAAATGTCGCCTTCACTTTGGAAGAAGACTTCGCCGGTGGTAATGTCGAACCGCAATGATCCGGCGGGAGCCTGGGTGAGAATTCGCCGGGCGCGCAGATCGATATCCTGGAAGTCGATCTCGGTCTTAACCGGGCCAGTGGGCTTCTCGAATTTAAGCTCGAACTCTGTTTCGCGAGCGTCCTCACGGCGCAGGGGGATGGCGTAGAGTCCATCGCCGTTTCGGCTGCTGCGGAAGAACAGGTAGCGCCCGTCGGGAGAGAATCGAGGCTGGATGTGGACTGAATTGAGCTTGGTGACGTTTACCGTCTGCTTAGACTGCGTGTCGAAGACGAGAATGTTGATTCCCGACTCCCAGAAGTAATAGCCGCTGCGGTCGAGCGCCTCGCTGTAGGCGACGTATCGCATGTCGGGCGACCAAGAATAATCTGGGTCCGAGCCCGTTTCGTTTTGACCGGGTCGAGCGAGGACCTTGGTTGGATCGCCGCCGTCGAGGGATACGGTGTACAGTCCACCGTCCAATCCTGCCCGCCAGAAGGAAAGGGATTTGCCGTCCGGGGTCAGACGAACTCCAAAGATGTCATCTGTAAAGGGCGTGATCGTTTTGGTCTGCAGACTCTCGGTGTCCAGCGAATACAGGCGAGCGTTTCCATCGCGATCGGATTGAAAGAAGACCGTTTTCCCGTTTGGATGCCAAATCGGGTCACTGTCGAGGCCTTCCCAGTTCGTAAGCTGCTTGGCGTCGTCCGCATTCGGGCCCTTCGCTTTCTTGGTGGGGACGAGCCAAAGGTCGCTGCCGATGGTGAATACGACTTGATCGCCCTTCGGGCTCAAAGCGATGCCGTTCGCGCCCGTCGTGGCGACTTGGCGCTGCTCGTAAGTCATCTTGTCGTCGATGGTCGCAACGACTTCGACCTTCTCGGGCGATCCGCCCGGCTTGAGCGTGTAGATTTGGCCGTCGACATCAAAGGCGCAGAGGCCGCTCTTCTTAGCGACGGTCAAGTACCGGACGGCACCTCCGACGAACTGTGTTAGCCGTTTCGCTTTGCCGTCGGCGCTGACTTCGTAGAGGTTCGGTGTTCGGGCCGGGCTGTCGACGTACTTGGCCAGCTTCTCCCCCAAGTTATGGCTGCTTGGGGTGATTTCGCTCACCGTCACCGTGTAGATCTTCCCGTCCGGCCCCGGTCTTGTCCACAGATTCTGCAGTTCGTTGCTCCGAACGACCGAGCGCTTGCCGGTCGCAGGATCGAATGTCCAAATCTGGGCGGCAGCCGAGCCGTGGTAGCGCTGGCGGTAGGGATTGAAATCGAACCGCTGGTAGATCAGGCGTTTGCCGTCGGCGGACACCTGGGGACGCCGCAAGGCGATCTTGTCGGCAAGCCAAATCTTCGTGCGGGTTGTTTCAACGTCGACGGAGTAGATCGCGTTTTCGAAGCCGTCTCTGGAAGCGTTAAAGAGAATCGCCTTGCCGTCGGCCGTCCAATCTGCCGGCACCTCGTTGCCTGAATGCCAGGTCAAGCGGCGCGTCGGTCCGCCGTCGGCCAGCACGACGAAGATGTCGTTGTTGCCGGTTCGATTGCTATTGAACGCGATCCACTTGCCGTCGGGCGACCACACCGGGTTGTCGTCCATCTCGATGTGATTGGTGACGGGAATTGCACGGCCACCCCCGCTCGGCGCGATCCAGATGTCGCCCTGGTAGCTGAAGGCCAGTCGCGTACCGTCTGGACTCAATGCTAGATTACGGGCGCCAAGAAGCGGTTCGGCCGAAGAGAATGCCGCCGCGACAAAGACCGACGAGAGCGCTAACGCGCGCCAGGAAGCTTGAGCCATCCTTTTACGTTACCTTTGAATGGCCGCTGACGTTCCGGTGCGTAACGTTAGAAAGCGAAACCGACCTGGTCGGTCTCCCTTATGAGTTCGCGCACGACTTCAAGGTCGAGATCGGCAAGCTTCTTGACTCTGATGCAGCTCTTGCCAATGTTTGCTTTCGGGAGCCGGTCGCGATACCGTTCGGCGACGTATCCACGGTCGTCAGCCGAGCATGAATAGACGGAGAGCGACGCCTTGTTGGAAGCGAGGCCGACGAGGAACCACTCGCCTTCGCAAGTCTTCCCCTTGTAATGGTAGCGCCCATAGCCAATCATTCCCGAGCAGATATGCGGCTCAAGGTGAGGCACCGTTTCGCGAATGAGGTCATGAAGGGTCTGAATCTCGCTCCTTCGAGGCTCATCAAGGGATGCGATGTACTCGTCGGGCGTGGCGGCAGTGACGGATCCTCTCATAGAACTCACTACCTGGGATTTGGCACCAGGCGTTGCGAAAAGAAGAACCCCTTGCCGGTGGCAAGGGGTTCGGACTGCCTCAAGGTGGGAGAGGCAGTTCTGAGAGAGACTAGTCTCCTGACAAGCCGTAGTTGGCCGAGAGGATGGCGTAGTCCGCGATGTCGCAGCAAGTGTCGCCGTTCAGGTCCGATCGGCTGTCGAAGCCAGCATCGGGGAAGCAGCTGTTGTACGAGCCGGAGATGATGGCGTAGTCGCTAATACCGACTTCGTTGTCATCGTCGCAGTCGCCGTTGATGAGGTTGTAGGACAAGCCCGAGATGCCCGTTGCCGTCACGGTCTGGCCCGTCAGAGCCTTGCGAAGGAACTGAGCGTGCTTGCACGTGATGTCGTAGGTGCCTGGAGTAACCGCACCCGGAGTTGGGAACGAGAAGTTGCCCGAGCCATCGATGGTGGTGACCACGGTGGCAACCGGAACGCCCATGTCCAGGATTTCAACAGTCACGCTCTGGCCGGCCCAAACCATCGGGTCGAGGTCGGTGAGGTTGACGTTGCCGCTGATGCTGCTGGACGATCCACCCATGTTGGTGCGGATATTCAGTACGACATCACCAGTGTGGCCGTTCGTTGGGTTCACTGTCCACCCAGTTGAACCGAAGGCACAAGGCCATCCGGCAACCGCAAGATAATAAGTTCCGGGTGCCAGCTCGCCATCGCGTCCGTCGTAATTCAATCCTGTATATCCAAGGTTGCCCCGATCCCCCGCACTCGCACCAAAAGTCAGCTGCGAGAGGAAGTCAGAGCCGTCGTCATCGTCCGCCATGACCAAGTCACCGGTGCTGGTGTAAACCCCGATGTACGTGTCGTTCGTGAAGGTGCCCCCAAGGAAGGTCGATGTACCCTCGGTGTCAATGTCAACGTACTTGCCGGTGCCATTTGTGTCCTCGGGAACGACGAACTTGTACCAGACGACGAGCGGGGCGGTCGGATGATTATCCGTTCGCGAAATGCCCGAACTGTTGAGCGTTCCGAGGTCGATCGCGCTCGGCGCACCTGGGACTTCGTCGGTGAGCGTGAACGTGATATTCATCGTACAGTCTGCGACGCCACCGGTGGGGGTGTCGTCGAAGGTGTTGATGTAGTAGAAATTCCAAGTTCCCCCACCGAATGGTGCGGCTGCTCCCATCGCCAAGAAGAACTCGCCACTGAACGTGAGGGTTCCCGTGTACCCGGTCGTAGTCGTTGGCTGTAGGTCCACGAACCGGCCGTCCGGATACTTGACGCGGACTCGACTCTCGGAGCCAAAGTCGGCGGTCGTGCCGTTAATCTCAGTTACGTCGCCTGAGAAACGGATCTTGCCGAGGTTGTAGCCACCCACGGTGAAAACGTTCGTGCGCAATGAACCGGACTCGATGTTGGCTAGAGTGGTCTGAACCGGCTCCCAGTTGTTGAACGTCACCGACTCTTTGTCAACGGCAGCGGCGAAGCAAGACAAACCTAGCGCAACCACGCCGAGCGCGTTGCGAAAAAGCTTATTAAGCATAAGCGGATCCTCCATTTAGAAATATTTCCCGACGTAAAAAGCCCGTCGAGACGGCTCTCCCAATCACTGGCTTAAGGATATCACATGTAGGGGGATTTGAAGCGAAAGTCAGGCAAAAAAAGACGGAGGCCAGCATTTCTGCTGGCCTCCGTTCCGGGATACTTGCGCTAGTCGTCGCCCAGGAGGCCGTAGTTGGCCGAGAGGATCGCGTAATCGGCGATGTCGACGAAGTCGTCACCGGTGAGATCGGCACGCGCATCGTAGCCGGAGTCGCCGACGCCCTTGTTGTACGATCCGGACAGAATCGCGTAATCGCCGATCGAGACCTCGTTATCATCGTCCGAGTCGCCATTGATGAGGCTTAGGTCGAGCCCGGTCGCCCCGGTCGCCGAAAGGGCTTGGTTGCCCAAGAGCTTCCGAAGGTGCTTGGCATGTTTGGCCGTCACGTCGTAGTTTCCAGCGGCTAGCGGACTGCCGATCGTGAATGAGTAAGCACCACCGCTCCCCAGAGTGACGACCTCGGTGTGAAGCGCAATAGGGTTGCCGACGTTCCGGATTTCGATCGTGACCTGCTGTCCGACTTCGGTGCCCGGATCACGATCCAAGAGGGTGATAGAGCCGCTGATTTCCTGAATCGAAACGATGACGTTGGTGCGGAAGTTCAGGGTCACGTTGCCGGTTGCCGTAGAGGTCGTGGTCGCTCCAAAAGCGCTCGAGAAGATCGCGTTGAATCCGGTGGCGCATACATAGTAGACCCCGGCAGACAGTTCGCCGTCGCGGCCGTCGCGCAAAGCGCTCAGAGTATTGGATCCCGTGACCAGCCGATCTCGGGCCGTCGCGCCGGGGCCGAAGGAGAGCTGACTCAATCCGGTCGAGCCATCGTCGTCATCATTTGCCACCAAGGTTCCCGTGTCGTCGTAGAGCGCAATCTCGGTGTCATTGGAGCCGAATGCGGTCGTATCTTCCGTATCGATATCGAGGTACTTCGTCCCGATTACGGCTTCGGGGATGACGATTCGGTACCACTTGATGTTTCCCGACCCATGAGCTGTCGTTTGGATGAGAGAGGGGGTCGGATCGGTCTGACCCGTGTTGTTGAGGGTTCCCAGATTCACAGAGGCGGGTGGCGAAGGCGGAGTTTCGTCCGAGAGAGTAAAAGTGACGGTACATTGGGCATCTGCCACGCCCCCTGTTGGGGCATCATCGATCGTGTTGATGTACCGGAATTCCCAGGTGCCTCCGCCAAAGGGTGCCGCAGCGCCATAGGCGAGGAAGAAACTCGTGTTGATAGCTAGCGGTGCCCCGTAGCCACCAGTCGGCGAGAGGACAACGTCCTTGAACCGTCCGTCCGGATAGGTGACGCGTATCTTGTTCTCGTTCGCGAAGTCGCCGATCGTGCCGTTGATTTCTTCCAGCGTCCCGGTCACTTTGACCTTGCCCAGGTTGTATCCGCCGACGGTGAATACATGGGTATTGAGCGTACCCAGACCGAAATTCGTGGTCTGGACCGGTTGAATATTGGTAAAAGTCACCGAGTCGAAATCGGTCGCGGACGCGACTCCTGTGAGGGCCCATGTCGTTGCGGCGACCATCAGGCCTGCTAGTTTCATCTTCAAAATTTCGTTCCTCCTTTGGTAAGCAAGGCCGCCCACGGAGGGACGCGCACTTTCAGTCTCAGCCTCCAGTTTACACAACCGATTGGGGTCGGCCATTACCGGCTTTTACGCAAGTTCCGGCCCGTGACCCCCAAACAAGAGAAAACCCCGGCGAAATGCCGGGGCTTGCTATTGCCAGGGAGGCGAAGGTTCATCGCAGACCCCCTGTTAGGTCATGGGTCGCTAAAACCCAGGACCTCCCTGGTGCTTACGTTCGTGAATCATTGTTGTGCACCACCTCCTCTGTCAGAATTTGCCGTTCCCGAAGGACCGACAGATAGTAAGACTACACCATTTGCCTGTTCGTTTCAAGGTCTGGGAGGAAAGATAGGTCTTTTGGGCGTGTAGAATGCCCCCATGAAGCGGATTCGGTACGTTGTTCTCGCCCTCTTGCCGGTCATGGCGGCTCTCGCCCAGGCGGACATCACCTATGCGGTCAAGGCCGACCCCACCGAGAAGAAACTCCTGGTGACGGTGGAAATCCCTAGCGTCAAGGACTCCGTTCAGGTCCAGATGCCGAATTGGGCCCCCGGTGCCTACATGCTCGTCGACAGCTGGAAGAACGTCGCCGACTTCAAGGCACTCGACGGTAAGGGCAAGGACGCAACCGTCGAGAAGCCGAATGACTACACCTGGAAACTGACGGGCGCCAACGGCCGATTCAAGGTGACCTATTCGGTTCCGAACTCGCCGGTCGACGGAGCGATGCACTTTTCGGGTCCTTCCACCTACGTCTATGTCGTCGATCGGAAGCAGGAACGCTGCCTCCTGACGATCACGGGACCGGACGAGAAATGGCCGGTGGCCATCGGTCTCGACGAAGTCAAAGGCAAGCCAGGAAGCTATATCGCCAAAGACTACGACGTTCTCGCCGATAACCCGGCGACGATGGGGGCGTTCGATCTCGACAGCTACGACTACGGCGGAAAGCCCCACTACATCGCCTACCGGGGGGCCGCCAAGAACCAAGTCGATAAGGACCGGGTCAAGGCAGCTTGCCTTGCGATCACCGAGGTTCAGTGCAAGTTCTTTGGTTCGCAGCCCTACAACAGATACGTGTGGCACTTCTCCGTGCGTGAGGGTGTCGACGGGGCTGGCGGCTTGGAGCACCTCAGCAGCACCCAGATCAGCATGGCCTCGGGTGCCGGGCCAGGCGTCATCCGGGTGTATTCGCATGAGTTCTTCCATCTCTGGAACGTCAAGCGCATTCGCAGCAAGCCGCTCGGCCCGTTCGACTACACGCAGCTTCCCAAGACGGGGGCGTTGTGGTTCCTGGAGGGCGTGACGGACTACTACGCGAACGTCCTGCTCGCGAGGGCTGGCTGGGACTCGGAGGCGGACTTTTACACGGAACTGATGGGCAATGTGAATGGTGTGCGTGCCAATCCAGCACGCCTTGAGGTCAGTCCGTACGACTCCAGCCTTCGGGTGGGCGAAGCCGCCAACGGACGCGGAAACAGCAACGGCTATCGCGTCAGCTATTACAACACAGGGTGGCTTTGCGGACTTGTCCTGGACCTTGAGATCCGTTCCAAGTCGGGCGGCAAGCACTCGCTTGACGACGTCTGTCGCGCACTTTGGCAGTTGTGCAAGGACGATAAGCCTGGGTTCGAGGAAGATGAGATTCGGAAGCAGTGCATTAAGTTCGGGGGCGAGTCGCTGGGCGAGTTTTACGACCGCGTAGTCATGAAACCGGGCGAGATTCCCGTTGAGGACGCCCTCGCCACGATGGGTCTGGAGATCAAGGAGGTTGACGAGCCGACCTTGGTTTGGCCGTTCGGCTGGGTGAGCGACCGCGAAAAGGGTGGCGCTCGTGTTCGTCGCGTCGAAGATTCGGCCAACAAAGAGCTTCAGGAAGGGGACATCATCGTCGAGATCAACGGTAAGCCCACAAGTGGCAAAACCGGCGCGCAGATCACCGGACGGGTCAACGCCGCCATGAAGGGTGTCAAGGCCGACTCCGACGTGACGATTAAGGTGGATCGCGAAGGCGTGACCCACGTCGCCGTGATCAAGCCGACCTCGACGAACCGCAAGGTCAAGAAGATCACCGAGCGAGGCCCCGTCACGCGCGAACTGGTTGAGGCCCGCAAATCTTGGATCGGAGTCAAGTCTCGTTGAGTCAGGCCGTCGTCGGTGTGATCATGGGCAGCGATAGCGACCTGCAGACCATGCGGGCCGCGAGTGAGGTTCTGTCGGAGTTCGGTATCCCTCACGAGGTTAAGGTGGTCTCCGCCCATCGCACGCCGGAGGCAATGGTTGAGTATGCAAAAACGGCCAAGGAGCGGGGTCTCAAGGTGATCATCGCCGGGGCGGGAGGTGCGGCCCACCTCCCGGGCATGGTCGCCTCACTGACTTCGCTGCCCGTGATTGGTGTACCAGTGCGGACGACCGCGCTCAACGGGGTGGATTCGCTCTATTCGATCGTTCAGATGCCGGCCGGGATTCCGGTCGCGACGGTTGCGATCGGCAACAGCACGAACGCGGCGCTGTTGGCCGCCCGAATCTTGGCGGTTGAGGACCCTGAACTCTCGGCCAAGGTCGACGCGTTCCGCGAGGCTCAGACTGAGCGAGTCGCGGCACAGAACGCCACCCTGGCCGGCCAGCTGTTCGGAGGTTAGCGGCTGGTCTGGCCAAGGATGCTTTGCAGCCGGGACTGCTGCGATTGCAACTGAGAAATCGCCTGTTCCATCGCGGTGAACTTCGCCTGTAGGGCAATGCGCTTCAGCGATGCACGTTCGGTGAGCGAGGTGATATTCGTGCCGAGGTCGTCGAACTGGGTTTGAAGCGACTTGTCGGTTGCAGTCAGCAGGCCGTTGACGGCGTCCGTAAAGGACTCGATGAGGTCTTTGGTTTTTGCTGCCACGCCCTTTGTAAACGTGAGATAGCCAACTACGCCGGTGCCGGTGCCGGTGTACTGAACCTGGAGGCCGTCGGCGTCCTTGTTGGATCCCGCGCTGGCTCCCGTGAGGAACTGCCCGCTGCCGGTAGCAGCCTGACCGTTGATGGTGCCAGCGACATTGAGCCCGGCAACCAAAATCCCCTTGTTGGCATTCTTTCCGATTCCCGAATTGTTCGCGGCCGCATCGAGGTTGCTGACAACGTCAAATCCGCCGGGCGTGCCGAATTTCTTGCTTGTGATCGTCAGTTTGCCGCCCGAGATGTCGGCGACGACGAGGTCTTTCAGCTTGGAATCGGCGTTGATGAGGTCGCGCGTCTGTTCGAGCGTCAATCCGGCTGAAATGGAAAGCTGATAGTTGGACCCAAACATCGCTCCGCTAAAAGTCAGCAGCTCGCCGCCGGCGTTCGCCGAGGTTTGAGCGACGGATGAGGTGAACCCTGTCTTGGTCGCGGCCTGGGTGATGTTGATTTCGTAGCCGCCCGAGCCCGACGCCTTCGTTGCGGCCCCGCTGGTGACGAACTTGATATCGGCCGCGCTCGAAGTCCCGACCGCGCGCATAAGGTTGCCAATCGACTCCGGATCGGCGCTGATCGCCGCGTCGAGCACGGCCTCATCGAGGGAGAGCTTTCCGTTCTCGTCGAATCCGACACCCAATTGCGAGAAGTTCGAGTAAGTGCCCACGCCAGTCAAGCTCTGGAACAAGGTGTCAGAGAGATTCGACTCGATTTGACCCGCCACCGCATCGCCAAAGAGCAAACCCGTCGCATAGGTCTCCTTGTCGAGTTTGCTGTTCTCGCGGACGAAGTCGATCATCGAGTTAAAGGCATCGATGAAGCCTTTGATGGACTTCTTGGTCTGTTCATTGTCGCGCGTAACCGTCAGGGTTGACGAGGATGGAGTCGTGGCATCGGCCTTCAGAAGGTTGATCGTAACGTTGGGGATGACCGACGTGACGGTGTTGGTGGAACTGGATAACGCCACGTTATCGAGCTGAAACTTAGCGTCTTGGGCGGCAACGATCTCGTTTGATCGCTTCAGGACACCCACGTTGAGCCAAAAGTTGCCCTCTGTGCCAAAGGTGGTGGTGCCGTCGACTTGGAGCCGGTAGGTCGTTTCGCCATGAACGGTTTGCGACACAACGCTGGCTGAGACCGTGCCGAGTGCATTGATCTTGTCCGCGAGGGTTGTCAGGGTATCGTCGGCACTGACTGAGATGGTGTCGCCACCAATCGTCACGTTTGTGGCACCTAGGCTATCCATATCAAGCATTTCGGACAGCTTCTTTGTTGCCGAACTGAGGCCGTAGCTAGCCGCTCCGCCTGCTATAGGTGTGCGCAGCGATGTGCTTAAGAATCCGAGCGAACTCAGTACATTTCCCGACGAATCGGCGAGCTCGATGCGGTTGTTGCGCCCTGTTTTGCTTCCCGTCATGGTCAAATAGCCCTGGCCGGGTCCGCCGTCGATCACACCGGCGACCACATCGCCTCCGGCGGAATTGATCTTCTGCGCAATCGTCGTCAGCGAGTCGCTCGCGACCACGCTCACGCTCTTGCCGTTCACGGTGAACGAGCCGGTCAGGTTAAGGGCATCACCAACTGCCGTTTGAGCCGAACTGCCCAGCTTCTGGGCTTGGGCAAGTTGGGAGACTTTCAGCCCATAGCTTCCGGCGACGGCCCCGCTGCTCGCGGTCACGGTGGCTACTGCCGTATCCGAAGAAGCTGCCTTCGAGGGGTTGTATGCGCTGGCCGAGTTCAAATTGTTCGCCGCGGAAGAGAGCGCAGAGACGCGCGAGCGCAGCTGCGTGTACGCGCTCATGCGCTGCGTGAGCTGCGCCTGGCGCTGCTGAAGCCGCTGAATCGGGATTTGTTCGAGCGCGATCAGCCGTTCGACGATCGATGCCGTGTCGATGCCGCTGCCGAGTCCGGTAAAGCTGATGCCTGCTAAGTTGCTTCCAATGCTCATGGTTGGATTCGTCCTTTGAGTCCATTTGGATTATCGGCGAGGCCGCTGTAGAACCCTAGCCCTGAGATTCGCCAGGTTTGAACCCGAAAAGGTACTGTTCACTCATGAGCGATCTGCGCCGCCTCCCGAGCGTTGACCGGATCAAGCGGTCTGATGCGCTATCAGGCTTTTCGGACCCTGTCCGAACTGCCGCCGCACGTCAGTCGATCGAGGAAGCGAGAGCAAACGGTGGTTTCGCGGAGCAGGAAATTCTGAACCGAGCAGGTGCTGTTGCCAACCAGTTGGCCACCCCCAGCCTTCGCGGTGTGATCAACTTAAGCGGTATCATCTTGCACACAGGTCTTGGACGGGCTCGGTTGGCAAAAGCCGCTTCCGACGCCATTTCAGAGGTCGCGCAAGCGCACGCAAGTGTAGAGTTCGATATGGAAAGTGGTACACGAGGAGACCGCCAAGTCCATGTTCGTGAGCTCATTCGTGGACTTACCGGTGCCGAAGATGCGTTTGTAGTCAACAACTGCGCGGCGGCCGTGGTTCTTTCGCTTTCCGCCCTGTGTGCAGGACGAGAGGTGCTCCTGTCTCGTGGGCAGATGGTGGAGATCGGCGGTGCCTTCAGAATGCCCGATATCGTTAGGCAAAGCGGCTGTAACTTGGTCGAAGTTGGCTGTACGAACCGAACACGGCTGTCTGATTACGACGGCGCAATCGGTCCCGATTTGGGAGCCATTCTCCGTTGCCATCCAAGCAACTTCAAGATCGTCGGGTTTGCAGAAGAGGTTCCCTTGCGAGACCTTGCCTCCCTTACCCATCGACACGACTCCATCCTAATTGATGACGCGGGAAGTGGCTGCCTCCTTGACACCACCCGGTTTGGATTGCCAGCCGAGCCCCGCCTTCAGGACGCCATTCGCGACGGTGTCGATTTGGTGCTGTGCAGCGGTGATAAGCTGCTCGGCGGCCCCCAAGCGGGGTTGATCATCGGTCGTAAATCGCTCATCGAAGCCATCCGAAAGCATCCTTTGGCGCGCGCGGTGCGAATTGACAAGCTCACGCTGGCCGGACTCGAGGCGACGCTTCGACTCTATCGCGATGGTCGCGAACTCGAAGTACCGGTTTGGCAAACGATCTCACGGCCCGTCGAGGAGGTTCGAAGGACGGCGAAGTCTTTTGTGCGGCACTGCCCCGAAGGAACGAGTGTCGTTGCGAGTGAGACGGAAATCGGAGGAGGTTCGCTGCCGGGGGCAACAGTTCCCACTTTTGCCATTCGCATCCCCACCGCGAACCCCATTGAAACTCTAAAGGCCTTACGACGACACCGCGTTCCCGTCATCGGACGGGTAGAAGACGGAGCGGTTCTCCTCGACCCGCGAACCGCTAGCCCGGAAGAGCTGCCGGAAGTCCGCAGGGCATTGGCGGCACTCCCGACCTGAAGCTCTGGGCGAAAACCGCCTTTGGACTGCCACAATCTCCCTAGATGTCGCTGGGTCGAGCGCTGATCCTCAAGACCGCCGCAATGAAGCCGGTTGAGCGGCTCGTGCGGCGTTCATTTCTGTTTCGCCCCTTAGTGCGGCGATTCATCGCCGGTGACACGCTCGAAGAGGCCTTGCCTCAGGCCGAAGCCCTTGCGCAGAAGGGACTGTTCAGCACCCTCGACTACCTGGGCGAGAATACGCACTCCGAAGCCGAAGCGCTAGCCGCGAAGAAGACCTACATCGAGATGTTGGCGCGCATCGCCGAAAGCCCAAGGCGGGACGACATCAACATCTCAATCAAGCTCACCCAGTGCGGGATGGACCAGGGTGAGGAGTTCTGCGAACGAAACTACCGAGAAGTGCTCGAAGTCGCTCGCGAAAAGAGCATCTTTGTAAGGGTGGACATGGAGGGAAGTGACTACACCGACCGTACCATCCGCATGATTGAGCGGGTCTTTCCCGACTTCACGAACACCGGCACCGTCCTCCAGTCCTATCTGTATCGATCCCTTGAGGATGCCGAGAAACTCATCGCCCTTGGTGTTCGGGTCCGAATTGTCAAGGGCGCGTACCTGGAGCCCGAATCGGTGGCTTACCAGTCGAAGCAGAAGGTCGACGAAATGTACGTCGAGATCACGAAACTGCTGCTTCAGCGTGGACATTATCCAGCGGTGGCGACCCACGACCCCAAAATCATCGATCAAGTAAAAGCCTTCGCGACGCGAGAGGGCATTTCGAAGGCGCGTTTCGAGTTTCAGATGCTCTACGGTATTCGCCGCGATCTTCAGGATTCGCTTCGAGCCGAAGGTTACAATGTGCGGGTTTACATCCCGTACGGCGACCAGTGGTACCCGTACTTCACGCGCCGTCTGGCCGAACGCCCGGCCAATGCGTTCTTCATTCTGAAGTCGCTGTTTCGGCGGTGATGCGCACATAATACTGGAGTGGTGACGAGCCCGCAGCGATCGAACCTTTGGTGGCTGGTTCTTGGATCGGCGCTTATTACTTCATTCACGTTCGCCATGCCGTACCTCACGGGTATTCGCTCTAGTGGTCAGTGGCCAATCGGCATCTCGGTTCTGTTCACAATCTGTTGGTTGGTCGCATTCCGCGAAGGCGTCCGCATACCCGCTCTCATTGCAAACGGTCTCGGCGATGCCGTCGGATTGCTGATTTCAAAGGTCTTCATGGCGGCCATGATCACCAAGCCAAAGACAGACCTCTTTTGGCTCACTAGTTTCATCATCATCGCTCCGTTGGCGGTCTTGTTCACTTGGTCCCTCAGACAGGAGCGCAAGGCTCTGGAGTATGTGCAGGAGATCGATGAAGACTTCAAAGCCATAGAGGCGTTGCCGGTAGACGAGAGATTGAGTGCTCTGGATGCGCGGATAGAAGGCCTCCTCGCTGAGGTCGAGGCCCACGAGAAGCGAAATAAGCGACTCCAACCCTTGATTGTCTGTTCGGTCAGTTTGGGTGCGGTACTTCTTGGTTCCAGCCTCATCCAGGAGTTTCGCCGCGGTCCGCGACTCGTTTCAACAATGATTGACCTCTCGGGGCTGGTCCTCTGCGTGGGGTACTTGATTTGGCTGGTTTACAACGCGGTCCTGGAGAGGAAGCTTAAAGACGAAAGCAGAAATGAGAGCCCAGAGCTTTAGCCTGAGTGACTTCCTACTTTCCTGCTAGATGCTCGCGCATCTTGTCCAAATCCAGTTTCGCAAACCGCTCATCCATTCGCAGCGCTTGCATGAGCGGTACCGAGCCAAGCGCAATCGATACGCTGAGCCGCTTCTTCAAATCCCGCGACCAGACGATCATCAACTGGGTTTGGCCGTCGATCCAGAATCGGAAACCGGCATCATCGTCACCCACATCACGCGGTCGGATGCGGTTTCCGATTGCGGTGGCGTAACCCTCGCGCAGGTCGATCACGCTTTCCTTCGAGACGTTATCGATGGTGCGCATAGCGAGCACCACGCTGCCCTCCTTGGCGAGGACCGCGAACCCACCGGATTTGCCCTCCCAACCGGACGCCGTGATCGTCGACGCGAGGCCGGGGGGCGGTTCGCGAACCTCGCTCGCTCCTGCCGGCTTGGGGAACTGGGCAAGAGCGTCCTTTTCAGCCATACCCAGGACGACACGACCGGCATCTCCATTGATGAACAGGCTGGGTCGATCGAGAAGTGCAGGAACCGGCACGTCGACAACTTGCTTGGGTGCGCTGGGACTCTCGGCGACCGTCGGCTTGGGCTGGTCATTGCTTGAGCAGCCGCCCAGGGTCAAACCTATGGATACCACCCAGAGGGGCCCAGTCATGACCGTGCTACGAATCCATGAGCACTTCGAGAACTTCATAGCGCTGTTTCCCGGCGGGGGCTTCGACTTCAACCTGGTCGCCCGCGACTTTCCCGATGAGGGCCGACCCGAGCGGGGACGTGATGGAGATCATGTCGTGGGCTGGATCAGCCTCATAGGATCCAACGAGCGCAACCACCAATTCGTCGCTCCAAACCAGGTCTTTGAGGCGAATGCGCGAGCCGAGATGAGCGCTGTTGTCGGAGGTCTCCGGACGCTCGACGATCTTGGCAAGCTGCAGTACCTTTTCGAGGTCGGCGATCCGGCCCTCTAGACGCGTTTGGTTAAGCTTGGCCTCGTGATAGGCCGCGTTTTCTTTGAGGTCTCCGTGCGATTTGGCTTCACGGATCGCCTCGGCGACGTTGAGGCGGACGGGGCCCTTCAGGTCCTCAAGCTCCTTTTTGAGCTTCTCATAGCCAGATGCGGTGAGCAGAATCTCCTGTGCCATCGGAACTGGCATTGTAACTGATCCGATGCACTGCGTGGGACAACCTGTCAAAATCGGTGCCGTTAGCGAAGCTCAGGCTCGATTGACGAGCCGACAGCGTTGAGGAGAGTGCCATGAAAACGATGATTCTTTGTGCAGCCCTGGTGTGCGCGGCGTTGGGTTGCGCCCCCAAGGAAACCGCCGCCACTGACACCGGGACGACCACCCCGGAAACGACGACCGCAAGCAACACTGGTGAAACGAAGACCGAGACGACGACCCCTGAAGGAGAGAAGATGAACGAGACGCCGACTGCACCTGAAAACACCGAAGACCCCGCCACCCGCAAGCCCAAGGACGGCGAAGAGGTCGCGGTCATGAAGACGAACCAGGGCAACATCGTCCTCATGTTCTTCCCCGACAAGGCCCCCAACCACGTCGAGAACTTCAAGAAACTCTCGAAGGAGGGCTTTTACAACGGGACTAAGTTCCACCGCGTCATCCCCGGTTTCATGATCCAGGGCGGCGATCCCAACAGTAAAGACGGTGATCGCTCGAACGACGGCATGGGCGGAAGCGGCAAGTACCTGAACGCCGAGTTCAACGATGTTAAGCATCGTCGCGGCATTCTCAGCATGGCCCGCAGTTCCGATCCGAACTCCGCGAGCAGCCAGTTCTACATCATGGTTGCCGACAAGACCCACCTGGACGGCCAGTACAGCGCGTTCGGTAAGGTCGTGGAGGGTATGGAGGCGGTTGACAAGATCGTCAACTTGGAGCGCGACGCTCGAGACAATCCGCTGCCAAAGAATCCTGCCACGATCGAGAAGATCGACATCGTGGCCTGGCCCATCAAGAAGTAACCACGAACGAAGGGGAGCGCAGACTTCAGTCTGCCTCAGGGTCGAGGACTTCAGTCCGACAGTTGGGCGGAGCTATTCGACGAACCAGAACCGAAAACCGATGTCAAGGCCATCGGACTGAAGTCCTCGACCCAGAGGCGGACTAAAGTCCGCGCTCCGTGACCAAGCTATTGACCCGGTGAGACCGAATCGGCCTCACCGGATCTTGCGTCGGCTTGACCAGCAACTTCACGAGCCTTGTCAACCGGAGCGATGCCGGCTCCTTGTGGCTTCGCATCGGTGTTTGAGGCAACCGGCTGAGAGGCCGGACCGCAGCCAATCGTGACGATCGAAGCAGCGAAGAAGAGACCTAGAACGAATGCCCGTTTCACACCGTCTTCATTCCACGGTGAGGCGAACTTCTCACGATTTCACAGAAAGGTCCCAATTTCGCACCGTTGGGTAGGAATTCTTGGGAACCTGGCGCTACTATTGGTTATTGAGGTTGATTGGGTGTCGCCACGATGCCCGTCGAGAGGAAGAGAAGCTCAGCCCGAGGTACGCAAATGCTGAAGAAAATCGCACTTGGAATAGGAATCGGCAGTCAGGTGATCGCAAACGCGGCTGTCTTGAACGAATCAAGCGATCTCGGAGTGTGGAGTTGGCAGGTCCCGTCGTCACCCGTTGTCACGAAGTGCTTGGTCACCGTGACGCAACCCCTGCTGACGGCGAAAGGATTCCATCTGAAGATGGAGCAGGTCGAAGTCGTCCGGTGCGTCGACGTGACCATACACTCGCTGCCCGAGATTCTCGAATTGCCTGGTTTCCTCGCCATCGACCTCGACACGAAGGTCCTTGATTCCCTCATCCCCCAAATGGCGGCGCTCGACAAGATCGACCGCTTCCTGCCCAAGGTTACGTTCGCGTTCGCGGGTGAACCGGCAATGTGTCCGGACCGCCCTGTGATTCCCGATTGGGCCTGGGCCTGGGAACTCTCATCGTCCGATGGCTGGTAAGGCCTAAAGAGACGTGCGACTGGTTTCCGATCTGGCTTAGCCTGACGAGAAATCAGCGAGAGATGCGTCCAGTTGCTTGGTGATGGGTAGGGAAGGCTGAGGCGATAAATTCGTCTCAGAGGGAACTCGTTCGTCCTCATGGAGCTGCGCGTCCTCGCAAGCACGGTTGGGTGCATGATGCGAGTACAAACACGACACGTTCACACGAGCTGCGTCCAGCGGCTAATCGAGCATATCCTGCAGGGGCCAGAAGGCCCGATGAGGGTGCCTGAACTTGCCCACGTCGCGGGTCTGTCGCGATTCCACCTGAGTCGCGTTTTTCAGGCCCATACCGGTGAGAGCTTGGCCGACTTTGCGCGCCGCATCCGCCTTGAACGCGCGGCACATCGGCTTCAGTACACCCGCGCCAGCGTCGCTGATCTTGCTATGGAGGCCGGTTATTCGAATGGCGAATCGTTTTCGAGGGCGTTTCGCCAGTTCTTCGGTTGCTGCCCGACCGACTATCGGGACCAGCGCGGCGGTGATTGGCGACTCAAGACTCCATCCCATGTTCACTGGACGCCCGATGGCGAACTGCCTGCTCTCGCTCCGAAGAACGTCGACAGCGAAATCGCTCTGGTGAGCTTGAAGAAACTGCGATTGGCAGCGATTCGGCACGTGGGCGATTGGCGGCAGATCGGAGCCCACTGGCTTTATGTTCGACGCGTCGTACAAGAGCACTTTCCCGGGCTCACCCAGCCTCGACTGTTTACGATTCACTACGACAACGTGCGATTCGTTCCGCTTCATCGCATTCGAACCGATCTTGCCGTGTCGTTGCCCCTCGGCGCATCTCTCCCGATGGGATGGCATGCCGTTGATCTGCCTGCGGGAGCTTATGCAACCACCGCTGGCTTCGTTCCCTCGTCCCAATACCGAGCCATCTGGCAGCAGATGGAGGCGGATTGGATTCCTTCGAGCGGGCAACGACCCGCTATCGTCCCCACATTTGAGGAGTATCCAGAATGGCCCATGCCTTGGGATCGTGCCCGTCTGAGAGCGTTCGTCGGTTTGGATATGGAGATGGTCGTCCCCCGGTGAGGGTTCAGACCAGACATCTCCATCTGGTCAGCGTCTATCGCATCATCGAGTACATCTTGTCGTCTGAGCAGGGGGCCATCAGGCTCCCGGAACTATCGCGCATTGGCGGTCTTTCCCGCTTCCACCTGACCCGGGTCTTTCAGTCGTTGACGGGTGAGAGTTTGGCCGAGTTCGTTCGGCGGATAAGGCTGGAGCAGTCGGCACATCGGCTGTTGACAACTTGCGCCTCCATCACTGACCTTGCTCGCAGCGCTGGCTACTCGAACGGCGAAGCGTTTACCCGCGCATTCCGTGGTCATTACGGTTTGGCGCCGACGGATTTCCGACGCGAGCGAAGGCACGACTGGCGAACCCCTGTGCCTTCCAACTTGCATTGGACCGACGGACCCATTTGCTTCCGTCCCCATGTCTTGGAGCAGAACGGGCCGGAGGTTGAAGTCGTGGGCCGTCCGGAACTTCACCTCGCTGCGTTCCGCCACGTCGGGCCCTATCGCAAGTCGGTTGAGATGTGGCCGAAGATTCGCGAAGCGGTTGAGGCGCACGGACTTGTTACCCCGGAGAGTCGCTGGTACTCGGTCTTTCATGATGACCACGCCCGGGTTCCTCATGAGCGCTGTCGTGCGGATCTGGCTGTTACCTGGCCACGCGATGCCGAACTTCCCGTGGGTGCTCACCACCTCGTTTTGCCCGCCGCGGTCTACGTGGCGACGAGGGAAGAACGAGGCATCGAGGAGCACTCGGAGACATGGGCGGCGTTAACCCGTGACTGGCTCCCCCGATCGGGCCAGCGCCCGATCAACGTTCCGTGTTTGAACGAGTATCGAAGCTGTCCGGCTCCGTGGGAGGAAGCGCGATTGAAAATGCTGATCGGTTTGGAGGTCGATCTGGGTAGACCGTAGAATTGGAGCGCGTGACTTCAGTCCGCCTCTGGACGAAGGACTTCAGTCCCGCTAAATGCGAAAGCTCGCGATAATGCCAGAATCTTAGTGGACTGAAGTCCTTCGTCCAGAGGCGGACTGAAGTCACATGCTCCTTTAGCGGTAGCCAGGTAGGTACGCTGCCTCCGCCTCGAACAGTCGCAATGCCATCCGTTTGATCTCCTCGGGACTGCAAACTGCGCTGGTCAACGGATCAAGCATGAGGGCGTGGATGGCGATCTCTTTAGAACGTTCGATCGCCGCGTCAGCGGCGAGGTCGAACATGCGCATGTTCGAATCGCAGATCGCCGCCATCTGCTTCGGCAAGCGACCAAATCGCGTCGGCTGAATGCGGTTGCGATCAACCAAACAGGCGACCTCGACACACCCGTCGTGGGGCAGGTTATCGATGAGTCCGTTAGCGTTGGAGACGTTGCCGTAGATGACGGTCGGCACGTGCTTCTCGATCGCCTCGATGATCCATGCGCCGTACTCCCAGGTCCGCTCAAGCGCGATCCTGTCCTCTCCAGAAATCTGCCGCAGCCGTGACTGATCTTGGCCCTTCCGCCACTCCGGCCAATTGTCCGCGTAGAAACTCTCCTGCCCGCGATATCCCGTGTCGGTGTATTTGTCGAGGAGGTCTTTGCGCTTGCGGTAGTAGGGAAGGTACTCGCTGAGGTGGCCGCTGGACTCGGTGATGAATGCGCCGAAGTGGAGCATCATATCGGTCCGAACTGGCTCGGCCTTCGCGAAATCGCTGGAACGATCTTGGGCTTGCGCGAAGAGACCGGGATAAAGCGACTCGCCGTCAGGGCCGTTGAATTCGGTGAACCACGCGAGGTGATTAATCCCCGCGCAACGCCACTGGACCTGCTCGTAAGGCACTCCCGTGTACTTCGCGAGCATCTTCGAGGTGCCTTGTACCGAGTGACAAAGCCCGACGACTTCCATGCTGGAGACCCTCGAGGCTGCGAGGCACATCATGTTCATCGGATTTGTATAGTTGAGCACGACCGCGCGCGGGCAGTGCTCCTCGCAGTCGCGGAGGATGTCGAGCCAAACCGGGATGGTGCGGAGGCCCTTGAACAGCCCTCCCGGCCCGATCGTATCGCCGATGTTCTGGCTGACCCCGAACTGCAACGGGATGTCGTTGTCGAATCGGACGCAGTCGATGCCGCTGACCTCGATGCTGTTGACGATGTAGTCCGTCCCCGAGAGCAGTTCGCGCCTGTCGGTACTGGACCGGATCATCCACTTGTCGGCTTCGCCCGCTTCCTCGATGATTCGCTGCATGAGGCGGTGAGCCAGGCTGAGGCGTTCGCCATCGATGTCGATGAGCCGAAGCTCTCCGCCGAGTGTGCCGGGGATGAGGACGACGTCTTTGAGAATCGAATTTGTGAAGAAGCTCCCGGCGCCGATCATCGTGACATTGATCTTCCGAGGCATGTTTCCGGGCAAGCCGATTCGTGAGTCAGGGCGAGAGTGGTCGATATGTGATTCGGTTGAGGCCATTTGGTTCATTTTGGTCAATTTGGCCCTAGCGCGCCCGCCTCGACTTCACGTAATATGAAACCAGTCGAGGCAAATTCCAGTTATATTAGGCAGTCCACCATGAGCACTAAAGTAGTCCTGTTGATCGAAGACAATCCGACCGACGAGCGGCTCACCTTACGGGCGCTTCGAAGGAACAACATCATGAATGAGGTCGTCGTCGCCTACGATGGCCAAGAGGGGCTGGACTACCTCTACGCCGAGGGCAAGTTCCAAGGCCGAGATGTGTCGGAGCCGCCTGCCGTCATCGTCCTCGACCTCAAGTTGCCCAAGGTCGCTGGCGTCGAGGTTTTGCGTCGGATTCGCAGTGACGAGCGTACGAAGATGATCCCGGTGGTCATTCTGACGTCATCAGATGACGAGAACGAAGTGCAGTTGTGCTACGAGCTCGGCGCAAACAGCTACGTTCGCAAGCCCACCGACAGCGCTGAGTTCGCTGAGATGGTGCTGAATCTAGGCATGTACTGGCTGCTTCTCAACGTTCCGCCCCCCGTTTTAGTCTCACAATGATGCGGGCGAAGTGCTCAACGGGCACTTGCTGACTGTGAGCAAATCCTGGCTGTTGTTGCTCGTCTTTCGAACGAAACAGAATAAGCGAGCTCCGAGAAGCATCGCCTAGCCCGGTGCTCGGGTCAACGTACCCCCGATTGGGTCAGTGGCGGGCCGAGTTCAGATCAAAGCAAACGAAATGCTATGAACTTGACTTCGTCTACCGCACAATCAAATTGACCTTTGTAAGCCGACCTAGAAGGCTCCCAAGTGATTCTGATCTGAACTTCATTGGTACTTGAGTGAACGTATTTCCATGTGTCCACGGTCCTTACATACGCGACAGAGTCTGCCTCTGTAGGGTTTCTCGTGTCAAACAGATCCCAAGAATTCGTATGGATATTCCACAACGCGACTTTCTGACGCAGAGAATGCCGTGGGCTTGCCTGGGACTCAATGTAAATCCTGAGAACACTTGCCAGAAACGGCAGGGATCTTCGGAAGATGATTGAACTGGATGGGCTCTTGCCCGAAAAAGCTAAGCGGATTTGGAGGCGGCTGTCGTCCGAATTCTGCACCGAAGCAAGAGAACCTCCCGTCTGGGTGGCACTGGTTAGTGTGAACGAGCTTGGCCAGACCGTCTCGTTCGGTGCTGGGAACACCCACCACGAGGACTCGGGTAGCGTGAAGTTGGCCACGTTTTGATAGGTCTCGTGGCTATGCCAGTTCCTTCCTGGGGTGAATGGCACTGGGGTAGGTATTCCGTTTGAAATGAGCCGGTGAGAACTCACGACCATATGATGTCCCGGCAGGAGGAGATGGCGCGATTGCGCGATGTCGTGAACAAAGATGCTGGCACCTGGTACGGAGGGGTACGAACTCCAAGCGAGGATGTTGTTGATGCGGATATCTCGCTCGCAAGTATTGCCGCCGCTAGCAATCCCTAGGACATCGAGATACCCATAGTAGTGCTTCGAGAACTGGAGATAGGAATACTCCTCGCAGTAGAAGTCCACCCTGGATTCTGCCGTCGCGTATCCATCTTGCCCATAGACCCAATCGTCCTGTGCATAGGTGTGAACATTCGTCCGATCAGCAACGAACAGGTGAGGGTATGTCGAATTCTGGGTGACCCAGGTTGCCGAAACAGCCTGGCCGCCATAAAGATAGGGACCGTTGGCGAGTTCTTCTAGGAAGGCTGACGAATGCCAGCCATTTATCGTAACCGGGGCAAGGGGGACCGTCTGAGCAACTACGTGGTTTCCGTCCGTCCCGTCACGTCGAGCCATGGCATAGATATGCCCTCCTTCAAATGTGACCCAGGACGTGGGCTGGGCGCCCAAAGGGCAAACGCCATCGTCGTCGCAATCAGCGAACACCGAACCGCCCTCCAAAATCTCGGTTGCATGATCAGAGTATAGCCATGCTCCTTTCAGATGCCAAATCGTCGCTCGCACCCGCCGGAACGGCCACCTGAGCCATGTAACGGGGGAGGCTCCCTGCCGGCTTGGCGGCGTTCAGTACGGGCCCGATCGTAGCCAACGATGAAACCGCCCCTAAGTCTACTAGGACATTGCGTATAACTGCGTCTACTCCCTAGTAAACATGCCGTACAAAGTGGGCAAATTCCCAGCCAAATCCCACTTTCGCCCTTGCATTCCCATTTCAGTCCCAGTAATATCCCAATCAAGTGGAGGGACGGTGGACAGGAGGTCCACAGGCTTCACTCGGCGGGGCGGGGTGTCCACGCCACGGATTGGAGTAGCCGGAATGCACGGAGGCGGACCGGCTGCACCCCCCCAAAAAGACTCTGGAGAAATCGAACGTGGAACAGGCGGCGCTATCAAAATTCAAGCCCCTGATCGGTACGGATGAAGCCACGATCGATGATAAGGGTCGCATCTTAGTTTCCAAGAAGAAGCGCGAGCGCCTCGGCGAAAACTTCGTCGTTGCGCTTGGCGATGTCGGTTGCCTCGTAGCCTACCCCGAGCCGGTTTGGGAACAGATGGTTTCATCTGTTCTTGCGAAAGATCGGCTCAACCAAGGAACTCAACAGTACACGCGCCTCGTGTTCGGCCTTGCTGAGGACGAACTCAAGTTTGACGCTCAGGGCCGCGTCGTAATTCCTCAGAAGATGCGCGACTTGGCAAAGCTCAAGGACAAGGTGCTGCTCGTCGGCGCCCTTGATCGCTTGGAGATTTGGGCAAGAGACGAGTACGAAAAGTACGCCGCCAAGCCGGATGGCTATGGCGAGGAACGGCGGCAGTCGATTCAAGACGCTTACGAGCGCATGAACCGAGGTTGAGATGCACCACGAGCCGGTAATGCTGGCCGAGGTGTTGGAGGTTTTGTCGCTGAAGCCGGGATCGGCGGCAGCGGATGGGACGCTCGGATTGGCTGGGCACGGACGGGAAATCGCGGCGCGGATCGCGCCAGGTGGCCTGTTTTTGGGAATGGACTGGGATTTGGATATGTTAGAGGTCGCGAGAGAACGATTGAAGGAAGTCGACGGGGTCACCGTCGCCCTTCGCCGTGGCGACTACCGAGAACTGCCCGAGTTCATCGAGGAAGCCTGTGTCGCGGCTGGCCGGGCACCGCAGGTTGACGCCGCCCTCCTCGACCTCGGCCTCAACAACGCCCAGATCGAAGACCCGAGTCGAGGGATCAGTTTCCGAGAGAGCGGCCCGCTCGACATGCGCATGGACCGATCGCGGGGCGAGACGGCTGCTTCGCTACTCAATCGCGCAGGACCGTTTGAGATCGAGAAGATCCTCAAAGACTATGGAGACGAGAATTGGGCGAGGAAGATCGCTCAAATCATCGTTGACCGCCGGAAAAAGGCCCCGCTGCAGACCACTGATGACCTGGTGGACTGCGTGATGGCGGCGATACCACCTTCGAAGCGCGAGAAACGAATCCATCCCGCTACCCGCACCTTCCAAGCCATCCGCATTGCGGTCAACCATGAACTTGACGACTTAGAATCCTGCCTCACCGCGATCGCCCGCCGATTGGCTCCTGGCGGCGTCTTCGCGGTGTTGTCTTATCATTCCGGAGAGGACCGGGCCACCAAGCGCGCGTTTCGCGAGCTGAGCAGTGAAGGCTATGAAGAAGTCTTCCGCAAACCCCTAGTCCCTTCCGCCGACGAGGTTGCGCGAAACCCCAAATCGCGCAGTGCCAAGCTCCGCGCTCTCAGGCGAGGTAGTGCATCCATCCGTGGGAGGATGGATGCATAGCCAAACCCTCAAGCGCCCCGACCAAACCGATCAGGAGATTTCAGCATGAGCGCAATTCCGGTACCCGGACCACGAACCCGCACCCGCCCGATCCCTCGCACGAGGGCAAAGTCAGCGGCGAATCACGCGGTGCGTGATTCGCTCCTGAATTACACGCTCGCGTTCGGAATGCTGGTTGGTTTGACCTATGGTGCGAGCAGCCTGTTGGGCCAGACGATGATGGAGCAGGCCCGACGCGAAGGTCTCCAAGCCCGCGAGCGAGCCCAGACCGCCCGGAAAGACGTCGCCGTACTTCGTCAGCGAGTCGAGCGACTGGTCGGGATGCGCAGCGTGGAACAGTGGGCCACCGTTCGCGGCTATTCGCTTGAGACCGCGACGCCCACGCGCAAGCCCGTCAACCTCACGATGGTGGCAAGGAATGAGGCAAGCAACCGATAACGGCAGACTCATCTGGCTCCCGGTCGGCATGACGCTGATCTTCGTAGCCGCTGGTCTGAGTCAGGCCAGGGTTCAGGTGCTGGACCGCGCGACCGTTCTCTATCAAGCAGAAGAAACACGCCGGTACGTCGTCAGCCGCACCGAGCTGGCCCGACGCGGAACCATCTATAGCGCGGACGGCAAGATCGTCGCTCAGAGCGAGGACGCGTTCGTCCTCGGGGTCGACTACTCGAAGGCGCCGCACAGCCCCGGCTTCTTTATGGCGCTCGGAGCCGCCGCTGGGATTGCCCCGACCGAAATCTCGCAACCAGCCGCGGCTGGGCTCAAGAGCCGCGTTTGGCGGCAACGGATGACCAGCGAGCAGGCCGCCGAGGTCCAAGCGGTCAAGCAAAGCTGGCGCGCTGATGGGGTTTCGCTGCATCGCGATATGCGGCGCCTGTATCCACTGAGCGAATCCATGGCCTGCGTTGTCGGGACGGTTCGCGACGGCAATCCGCTGAGCGGCATCGAATTGGGCGAGAACGCGGTTCTGGAAGGGCGCAATGGCCTGCAAGCCGGCATGGTTGACCGGACGGGTGCGTGGCTTCCGAGCCGGATGTCGGAAACCAAGCGCTCACGACAAAACGGTCAGAGCGTGACGCTGACCGTCGATTCAGTCCTCCAAGTCGAAGCCACCCAGGCGGTTCGCCAAGCGGTCGAAAAGACCAAAGCCGAGCGTGGCGTTGCGATCGTGATGGACCCCAAGACCGGCAGCGTGCGCGCGATGGCCTGCTGGCCGACCTACGATCCGAGCGGGTCGAACCTCCAACTCGGCCGTTACAGCGACCTCAATCCGGCTTTTCAATCGATCTACGAGCCGGGTTCGACGTTCAAGGTTCTGACTCTCGCGAAGGCTCTCGACGAAGGCGTGGTGACCCCTGGTTCCACGGTCGCCTGCGGCGGGACGCTGAAGCTCAACAAGTATTGGGCGATCCACTGCGACCGGGAGCACGGTGCCCATGGCACATCGGGCATCGAGCGGGCGATCGCCAAAAGCTGCAACGTCAGTGCGGCGACGTGGGCGCTAAAGGTCGGCTACAACGACATGGTCCATTACGTCGAAGACCTTGGGTTGCTGGAGCGACCGGGAACGGGTATGCCCGGTGAGGTCCGCGGGCAATTCAACTATAAGGAATATGCGAAGCCCCTCCAGATCGCTCAAGTCGGGTTTGGACAATCCCTGAGTTCGACTCCGCTTGCGCTCTGCTCCGCTTACGCGATGCTCGCGAATGGCGGTGTCCGAATGCATCCCCGCGTTCTCGATGAAGTCGGCGGTGTTCGCCAACCGATCGCCAAGGGTGAGACGATCTTGAAGCCAGAGACCGCGGACAGAGTGCTTCACCTCATGGAGTCGGTCATTCAGTCCGACGAAGGAACCGGCTCCAAACTCCGGATCCCCGGCTATCGGCTGGCGGGAAAGACCGGTACGGCGCAGAAGATCGGTGGCGGCAAGAGCGGCGGTCATGTCGCCAGTTTCGTCGGATTCGTCCCCGCGCAGGAGCCCCATGCGGTCATCCTCGTCATGATCGACCAGCCCAAGGGCGCGCAATACTATGGTGGTCAAGTCGCTGGGCCGGTTTTCCGACAGCTTGCCCAAGCCGTGATCCGTCGCGACCGAATTCCGGCAGACAGCCAACCGGCGAGAAAGAAGTCCCCGATGAAAGTGGAGGTCAGCGCCAAGCCGACGACAACGGGTATCCCCAACAGGTGACCGTTTCCGATCTCTTCGACCTTTGCGGGCTCCAATCCGTGAAGGTGTTCAACGATGCCGAGGTGACTTCGGTGTGCAGTGACTCGCGCCAGGTGCAGCCCGGTGCGGTCTTCGTTTGTATGCCGTCTGAAAACTCGGACACCCACGCCTTCGCTCTCGATGCGGTGAAAAGAGGGGCTGTCGGCGTTGTTGCCCATAGCCGCGAGGGCCGGGACGAGCTGATTCGCCAGCGGATCACGTGCGGCTGGGTTCCTGAAGAAGAGTTCAACTACATGCTCGGCGGCCTCTGCGATGCGGCTCTCGATCATCCGGCGAGTGAGCTGAGCATCATCGGCGTGACGGGCACCAACGGCAAGTCCACCACCGCATGGATGATTCGCGACGCCCTGGAAGCGCTCGGAACCAAGGCTGCGTATCTCGGGACCCTCGGTTTCCGCTACCCCGGCCATGTCCGGGTACTTGAGAACACGACACCCTTTCCGGTTGAGCTGTGGAACCTGTTCAAGGATGCTGCCGACGCAGGCTGCGAGTACTTCGTGATGGAGACGAGCAGCCACGCGCTGAGCCAAGGTCGGGTCGCGCGCGTCCCGTTTGGTTGTGGGGTCTTCACGAACTTGAGCCAGGACCATCTCGACTTCCACGGCTCGATGGAAGACTACGAATTGTCAAAGCTGACCCTTTTCACCGACTACGCGTGCGATGGCCTTCAAGACTTCGCCGCCGTCATCAATGTCGATGACCCGGTGGGCCAAGGGTGGGTTTCGACGCTTGAAGGCATGGAGGCCGTCATGGGCGACTATGACGAGGACCTCAAGGACCAGATGGTCGAGGGAGCTCTGGAGGCGTTGCGACTCCAATTCGAGTCTTCAGGCCAGAAGTTCGACAAGAACCAGGCTCAGCAGGTCGAGACCGAACTTCGAGCCGAACTCGACTCAGACGGCCCGCGCGAATATGCTTTGATGACTTACGGCTTCGAACGCGGCGGCTTCAAGGGTCGAGCGACGAGGATCGAGCTCGACTCGCTCGAACTGGAGCTCAAATTCGAGGGAGCAACAGCCATCGGGGCCATGAAGGTAGGCGGCGAGTTCAATGCGTTCAATGCGCTGAGCGCGGCAGCTTCGCTTTGCGCCATTGGGTTTGAGCTGACGGATGTTGCGAAGGCTCTGGGTTCGGTGACTCCGGTGCCCGGCCGATTCGAATCGATCCAGAATGACCGTGGCATCGGCGTCATCGTCGATTACGCACACACGCCCGATGCGCTGGAGAAGCTCCTGAAGTCGGCTCGCCCCTTGACCAAGGGTCGATTGATCGCCGTGTTTGGCTGCGGTGGCGACCGTGACCGGAGCAAGCGCCCGCTGATGGCGAACGTCGTCAGCGAAATGGCCGACCTCGCCGTGGTCACGAGCGATAACCCCCGCACCGAAGATCCGGAGGCCATTATCCGCGAAGTCCAATCCGGTCTTAAGCCCGGTACCCCGACCGAGACCGTCGTTGATCGTCGCGAAGCGATACGCTTGGCCATCCAACTGGCTCAGCCCGGCGACACCGTGGTGATAGCGGGCAAGGGACACGAGGATTATCAGATTATCGGGAAGACCAAGCATCATATGGACGACCGCGAAATGGCCCGCGAGGCACTGGTGTGACTCCCCTCTCCTGCGCCCTATCGCTTACGATGTTTTCGGGCAGAGGTGGCTGGATATGACCTTCGGGAGCTCAAACCTGCTTCAGCCGAGGTCTGAGTTTCGAGTCTTGGGTGGCCGGGGTGATGAATTGTGCACCCCGGCGCTGCCAACTGCGGAAACTCAGGGCTACCTGACAGAACCGGGGTGCACAATTCATCACCCCGGCCACCCACGCCCAACCTGTTCGAAGGGGGTACGCCTGTGACCCTCGTTCGCTTCGCCGAACTCGCCGGGGCCACGATACACGGAATCGATCCAGGCACCGAATTCCTCGGCTACTCGCTCGACAGCCGCGCAATCACGCCCGGAAACCTGTTCATCGCGATCAAGGGCAAGCGCTCGGATGGTCACGATCACGCTTCGGAGGCGATCGGAGCTGGGGCCGTCGCGGCTCTGGTGGAGTGGCCAGTCGATGCCCCTCACCTCCTAGTCAAGAACCTCGTGGAGGCACTGTCCCAATTCGGTGCGGCGAGGCGCAACGAGTTCAACGGACCCGTTATCGCGATCACCGGCAGCAATGGGAAGACGGCGACCAAGGAGTTCACGGCGGCGGCCTGTGCGCCACTTGGCGAAGTGCTCAAAAGCCCGGCAAACCATAACACCGAGTACACCGCGCCGCTGGTCTGGGACGCGCTGACACCCGAAACACGCATCGCAGTCGTCGAAATGGGCATGCGCGGACTTGGGCAGATCGCGCACCTCTGCAAGTTCAGTCGACCGACCATCGGCGTGATCACAATGATCGGGACGGCGCATGTGGAGATGGTGGGGTCGCGCGAGGGGATTGCCGAGGCAAAGGCGGAACTCTTGGCCGGCCTCGAACCCGGTGGGACTTCGATTCTCTGGGCTGAGGATGACTTCTATGGTTACCTTCGCGAGCGGGCACCGGCTGCGGTGCGGACCTTTGGGTTCAGCCCCGATGCCGAGTGCCGCGTGCTGGGATACCGGGCACTGAGTTGGGATCGGTGCATCGTTCGTGGCTCGCTCGATGGAGTGCAGTTCGAGACCGAGCTACCGACGGTGGGGAGGCACCAGGCCCTCAATGCGGCGGCTGCCATTTTGGCCGCGCATACGGCGGGGGTCGGCGTTGAGGACGCGGCGAACGCGATCCGAAACGCGATCCTGCCCCCGTTGAGAATGGAACTTCGTTCGGTGGGGAAAGCCACGGTGTTGCTGGACACCTATAACGCGAGTCCGGACAGCACGGTTGCCGCGATCAAGACGCTCGCCGAACTGCCTGCAGCCGGGAGCAAGCGCGTAGTTTTAGGCGAGATGCGTGAGTTGGGTTCGTTTGCGGAGACGGGACATCGCCAGGTAGGCCGTGTTCTCGGGGAGTCTCCGGTTGATGAGGTCTTGCTGTTCGGGGAACTCACGAAGTTTATCGAAAGCGAAGCCATCCGCGCGGGTATGGACCCGACCCGGATTCGTCATGCGAGCAAGCTAAGCGATGTGGCCAATTTCTTGGAAGCACTGCAACCCGGCGACCTGGTCCTGATGAAGGGAAGCCGGGCCCTTGAACTTGAATCAGCCGTGCCCTTAGATCGGGGAGTATCGACGCGATGAATGCGCAGAACGCCCTGATTGCGGGTTGGACCTCGCTCGGTGCCGCTGCGCTCGTGTCTTATCCGGTTCTTAAGCTGTTGGTCGCTCTCAAAAGTCGCCAGACCATCAGTCAGTATGCGCCGGAAGGTCATCAGGCGAAACAGGGAACACCGACCATGGGTGGTCTTATCATCGTCCTCGGCATGCTCGCGGCACTAGTGGTTTGCGGTGTGCAAGGTTACGTACAATCTCGAATCCTGTTGAGTGCGTGGGTTGCCGTTCTCGGCTTTGGCGCGATTGGGTTCATTGATGACTTTGTTGTGCCGCGGGTATGGACAAGCAAACGAGGTCTGGGATGGAAGCAGAAGATCGTGATGCAGTTCCTTGTAGGGATTCCGTGCGCGGTGCTTCTCCTAGGATCAGCTTCGAGTACGATGTCGATTGGGATCGCGACTATTCTCATTCTCTTCTTCAGTAATGCGTACAACTTCAGCGATGGACTCGATGGATTGTCCGGAACTCTCGGATTGCTGCTTTGTACAGGTTTGGCAACGACAGCTTGGCTGCTTGGAATTGCCGATGTGCCCGTGCTGGCGCTAGGTCTTGCCGGCGGGTTTATCCCTTTTCTGGTTTTGAACGCACCTCCGGCGAGAGTCTTCATGGGTGATGTCGGATCGCTGCCCATTGGCGGCGTGATCGGACTTCTGATGTGTGCGATCGTCTTCACTGAAGGAGCCATTAACTCGCTGACGATCCCCCTAGCCTTGGCCGTGATGAGCCTCGTCATGGTCGTCGAACTCGTGCCCGTGCCGCTGCAAATCTTCTGGGTGAAGGTCTTCAAGAAGCGTCTGTTCTCCTTTACGCCAATCCATCACGCCTTTGAAAAGAAGGGATGGCCAGAAAGTCGTGTGCTGTGGTCATTTTGCCTCGCGCAATTCGTCTTGACCGCTATCGCAGTCTCGCTGCTGGTCTTCACGTTGCCGGGAGGTTCGAATGGACTGGAGTAACCTTCGCATTGCCGTTGCTGGGATGGGCCGCTCCGGAATCGGGATCGCGCAAGCCGCCAAGAAGCGCGGTGCCCGGCCAACCGTGTTCGACGAGCAATCGGCTGAATCCGAGTCTCAATTCGAAGCGATCGAGAAACTCCAGGGCCAGGGTATTGAGGTCGTGACGGGCTGGCATGGTCGCCTCGATCCCCAGGAATTCGACCTTCTCGTCGCCTCGCCCGGATTCAGGCGAGAGCATCCCGCGATACGCGATATGCTGCATGGCGATAGGGAAGTGATCAGCGAAGTCGAGTTCGCTTATCGCATTGCCGAATCCCCTATTCTCGCCATCACAGGAACGAATGGAAAGAGCACGACCACGGTTCTAACCTGGCTCCTCCTTCAGGGCGCGGGACAAGAGGCGATCCTCTGTGGAAATGTCAGCGGCAGCGGGTATGACGAGTTAACGCTCACCGAAGCTGCCGATCTCGGGCCCGGTAAGGTACTTGTGGCGGAAGTCAGCAGTTACCAATTGGAATGGGTGCGAGATTTTCGGCCGAGGGTTGCCGCGATCACGAACATCACCCCCGACCACATGGATCGGCACCCAACATTCGAAGATTACTTCCAAACGAAACTGCGTATCTTTGCCGCAATGGGGGAAAGTGACATCGCGGTCGTTAACGAAAATGAGCCGAGCTTGCCGATCGATGCGGTGCTTGCTGCGCTTCCCCCAGAAGTGGGAGTCAGAACATTCTCTGTCGCCCTGGAAAGCAACGAAAACCAGGGGACCCATTCTGGGCATTCCACACACCAAAGCACACGCGTAGAACCAGAGTTACTCGTGTTGGGAGGTCGCAAGGTTCGCCGCCAAGAGTTGCCTCTTTACGGCGACCATAACGCGATCAATGCGGCGATGGCTTGGGAGATGGCGGTTGCTTATCTCGCTACGGAGGCAGAGAGACAATGGGAACCCATGCTGCGGACGCTTGCCGAGTTCAAGGGTCTCGCTCACCGCATGGAGCGATTAGGAAGCAGAGGAGATGTGCTCGTCGTGAATAACTCAATGTGCACGAATCCGAAGGCGGTCATCGCCAGCAGCCGCTCGCTCCCCCTTCATCAACATCTTCTCATGGGCGGACAGACGAAGCAACTCGACTTTAGCAGTGTTAAGGAGTATCTGGTGAGCTCAGGCCACAAACTTTATCTCTTTGGTCAAGATGGCGATGGACTCTTCGAACAGCTCGGCGACGTGGGCAGCAAGTACTCATCGATGGAGGACGCATTTGCCGCCGCGACGCAAGCGGCAAAACCGGGCGAAGCGATCCTGCTGTCTCCAGGGTGCGCCAGCGCGTACCCCTTTCCCAATTTCCGTGAGCGCGGGGAGGCTTTCCGCCGCATGGCCCAATACTGGCTCGATCACGGTAGCATAGAGGCATCATGATGAAAGTGAGATCTTTACTCGTCACCCTCTGCGCAATGTCACTGGCTGCTCAGGCCTTCGCCCAGCCAAGCCGCGGAACCGTCGCCATCTATCCGGTTCTCTTCGACGCGTCCGGCACGGATACGTCGCGCCAAAAGACCGAAGACGCCCTCTACGAGGTCTTCAAGAAGGGCGGTTTCAAGGTGATTTCCGAAGGAACCTCGGCGGCAGCCTGGAAGAAGCAGGGCCTGAAAACACCGACCTACACACGCCCCCCATCGGTTCCACAGCTCGTCAAATTCGGCAATTCCGCAGGTGCTCGATATGTCGTTATGGCGCAAATCAACTATCGAACTCGTTCGATTTGGGTGAATCTGGGTCCGAAAACGATTTCAAGCTGCGACATTTCGGTAACGATTATCGACACGCAAAAGGGCGCAATTGCTTACGAAGCCGACGCCAGCGGTCGCAGCGATGAGAAGAGCGATCCGCTGAAGGTTGCCGGTGCCCTCCTGATCAGTCCCTTGGTGACGGCCGTAAGCGGTGGACCGAAGACCCCGCAAGAGTCGCGCGCCGGACAAATCGCGGTCGCGAAAGCGCTCGAGAAGTTCATCGTTGTCGACTAGCAGGGCCTTCATCCGTGGGAGGATGAAGGCATAAGAAAAACACGAGCTCCCCCTCACTCCCGTGAGGGGGATCTGCGCAAGGACGAAGGACGCCGCGCTGAGGGGGAGTAATAAAGAACCTAGCAGTCGTCGAAGGACGCCGCGCTGAGGGGGAGTCATAAACGATTGCCCTCGGTATTACTCTCCCTCCCCGCACGCTCGTTCCTCGCGGCGAGGTCCCTCTCATCGGGAGATGAGAGGGAGTCATAAACGATTGCCCTAGGTATTACTCTCCCTCCCCGCGCGCTCGTTCCTCGCGGCGAGGTCCCTCTCATCGGGAGATGAGAGGGAGCTGGGTTAGGCGGCAATCTGCAGCGTCGCCGACTCTCCGCTCTCCCACATCGACACCGGCGTCGAAGCGGGTGACGACTGGCCGTTGCGCTTGGCGACCACGCGGAACCAGATCGGCACACCGGCGGTTGCCTGGAACTCGTACTTCGTCTTCGTCGTCGCGTCAATCATCACCCAATCCGCACTCGGACTGTTCTTGGATTCGATCGTAAAAGTGGTCGACGGGGTGTTGCCATTGCGCCGCCACTTGAGGCTGATCAGACCCAAGCCATCGTCCGTCGCGACCAGGTTAGTCGGTTGAGTTGGCGGCGTCTTGGTCGCCGGGGTCTTGTGAGGAGGCAGCATAAGCTGATCGAGCAACGGATCAGAGATTGCATTGTTGGCGCGCCAGATTTTTGCCCACTTGGCCACGAATTGCCGGGCTGCTTTCTTGTTGATGTTCTTCTGCTCGACTGCGCTCTTCGCCGCTGCTTTGGCGGTCGCGGAGGAACTCAAGGCGGTGGAAAAGGCACCGAAGAGCGTCGTCATCTCCGTGAGGTCGGTCGACTGCAAGCCAAGCGTAACTTTGTTGAGAGTTGCCACGTTCGAGAACGAGGTGAGGTCGTTGTTCAAGCGAGTGTCGTTGGTTTCTTCCGTAATGTACATGATCGTGTTTCTCCTGTAAGGGTTAACAAGATCATCGGCCCACCTCAGATCCCTCTTTAGGGCCACTTTGTGCGATTGAATGTGAAAGTGACCGCAAATGTGGAGTTTTGGCAAGCGAACGGTAGCTGGAGCCCTCGAACTTCCGACGTGGAGTCCCAACCATTCTCCCCTCGTTTTTCGAGATTTATGAGGTATCGGTCGGAGAATCTCCGCAGATTGTCGAAGAAAAAGAGAAGTCCATCGGCTGGATTCACTTTTAGTTTGAGAGAAACCTCGTCATCTTCGGTGATTTGGAGAAGTGTGTCGCCAAAAGTGTCCAAAAGGCCGAGAGATCCGGACACAACGTCGGCAGTTTCGCGCGCCTTGTGCCCTTGCCGCCAACGCTCATGAGGCGGCGGCGACTAAATTTTGTTAAGTTTTTTCGAGGAACAGCCCAATTTCCCGAATCCTGTGATACAGTAGAACAACTGGCACCTGATTCAGCGCCGGAGACGGCAATGAACGAAGGGAGAATTGAGGAGAGTCATGGTTCGTTCTTGGTTTGCACACGCTTGGCGCGTAACGCCTAGCTTGGTCGTTCAAGGAGCTGGCCGTATGTCAGCACTTGTCGTAGCTGGGTTGCTTCTCTGCAGCCTGTGTGAGGGGTCCGTCACGGTTACACCCTCGCAGCCTGGCCTACAGGAGTGGAGGCGCGCAGGGCCGGGGACGGATACGCAAGGGAGTGGCACGCGGTTCTACAGCTCATCTTCGAGCAGCGGCACTGTGGCAGAGAATGACCACGTGTTGCGCGTCGAGGTGAAGCTTTCTTTTAGCGAGCTTCCGTCGGGTTGCGAGGTCTACGCGGGGGTCGTGGGCCACGGACTTGATGCAGCAGTACACACAACCGTGTATGGCTTGACCCTTGGGGGGTACACGTACAACTCAGCCCAATTGTCAAACTCCAACTCAACGATTTCACCGTTCGTGTTTCACATTAAGGATCCGTCTTCAAACGGCTACGGGTCTTCCCCTCGCACCGTAATCGTTCGGTTTTTTGTCAAGGATGGCAGCTCCTGGTCCTCTGCAACCATGGAGTGCACGGTCAACCGCTTCAACTGCTTCGATGCTGGCATTGACTCGCGAAAGGCCTTTGGGGATCCCAACGTGGAAGGACGCATTGAAGCCAGTAGCAATGCAATTGCCCAAAGTGTTGTGTTCTCAGGTTGGACCTACAAGGGTGGCCTGTTTGCGGGGAACATGCCCTGGCAGTCTTCTTCCGATCGGTCGGGTCTGGCGCGAACCCAGTTTTGGTTTGACCCTGGCTCAACTGGGGTGACCGCGAGTGTGCTCACACTCTTCCGGAAAGGATATGACAACCAGAATGCCGCCGTTGACCGAGGGACTCCAAGCTTGGGCGTCTTTATGCCCCTCAACAATGACGCTAATCTCGTAACCTCTGGAGCCTCATTGGAGTCGACCTCCAAATGGTCTACCAGACTCAACATTAGTCCTGCGGGCAATCCAAGCGGAACGGACCATCGATGGGATCAAAATCCAATCTCGATACCGACGGTGTACATTAAGGACGAATACGTCAACTTCGCGCTCCAAAAGTACGAAGAAGACGGAGACCTCATCCAGAGCACCCAAACCCACAACGCAAAGCATCTCATCGTAGCTCTGAGCAGCGAATCGGGCTTGACGAGCACCGGAAGCCTGCAGTGGCGATACTTCGCCTCCCGCGAGTATGAAACAGCCGCTACCGGCATCTACGCGGACAGTCGACCCCGTGTCTGGACGTGGACCCAGGGAGCCCCGACGGCGTTCTCGTCTGCATCGGTGTCGCAATGAGGCTCACCTGGAAAGTTCTGCTTGCGGCTGTCGGAGTCACTTCTGCGGTCGGTGTGATCTGGACGCTTACTTCGGCCCCAAAAGGCGACGCGAAGTCAGCAGAACGGGTCGCCGCTGAGGATCGACAGTCCGCAGAAACGCACTACGCCAAGCAGGACTTCGCCCAAGCCGAAAAGGCCCTCTCCGAAGTCGTCGCCCGACACGCCGCGAGCACCGATCCGCTCGTTCAGGACCAGGTCGGCGTCACCCGCTTGCGCCTCGGCTACGCCGCAGCCCGCCAAGGTGCTTGGGACCGGGCGCGAGAGCACTTCCAAACGGCAGAGGCGAGCTACAAGGGCACTGACTTCAAGACTCCTGACTTCGGCGGCGTCGAAGATCAAGCCGCGTACCAGGCTGCCGTCTGCCTCGCTGCTGACGGGAAGAAGGAAGAAGCCCTCAAGGAGTTTGAGGCGTTCCTGACCAAGCACCGCGACAGCCCTCTCGTCAAGGCGGCTCATCGACGGCTCGTCATGCTCGACGAGAAGAACCGGGCGCGCTATGACACCTTGCTCCAGAAGGTGCTCGACGAACAGGCGGCAAAGGCGCGGTTCGAGCGGGCAACCTGCGGCCCGAAAGCTCTCGCCTACCTGCTCCAGAACCTGGGCAAAGGAACGATCACCTACGAAGTCCTTGCCAAAGACTGCGGGACGACCGACGACGGCACGAGCCTGGCGGGGATGCAGGCGGGGCTGAAAAGGCACGGGATCGCCGCGTTTGGATACGAGGTCAACCGCAAAGACTTTGCAAACCTTCCCCTGCCCGCCCTGTGGCTGCAAGGCGAGCACTACCTGGTCGTGGAGCGCATCGATGAAAGCGCGGCCACCGTCTATGACCCCCTCACTGCAAAGACGCGCTCTGAGCCGTTGCCCAAGTCGGGCGACACGCGCTTCCTTGCCACCGTTTTGAGTTTGAGTCCCTTGTCACTTTCCGAGGCAACGAAATGAAATTGCACGAAACCCTCTTTGGCCGTTTGCTCGCTCAGGTCCTGGTCTATGCCCTGCTCCAGGCGTCGATTCCGCCAGCGTGGGCGGTGAGTTTGGAGGCACCGCGTTCCTTACCGGAATCGCCGCGCCAGCAAGCGAAGCCGACCGCGTTCGAGTCCTATGCGGCCGAGCTATCGTCGGTCAACCCCGATTGGGACAAGCTGCAGCGGCTCGCCCAGTCGTTCCCGGTCATCGAGAAGCCAGCCGCTTCGCGCGTGCTCGGTGCCTCGGAGATGGAGAGCCGGAAGGGTCTTCTCGCAGTGAACCCGTATGTTGCGGGGAGCCAGAAGTGGAGCGTCAATTACGCAGGCATCGATCTGCTGACCGGCAACTACAGCACCAGCGCCACGGATATCAGCTTCGAAGGCGGCTACGGCATCCCGATCAACGTGACGCGTACGTATAGCTCGAACAATCCGGACGACGGCCCCCTAGGCGTTGGTTGGACGCTGAGCGTTGATATTCGTTCCACAGCGGGTGGACTTCTCAAGAGCCCCGGTGCGCCGGTGCGCAGTGCTCCGGTCACCATGTTTGATCGCCCCCTCAAGGTGCCCGTTCGTGGTGTTAGCGACACCTACAGCGGTGGCGTTCCCCTCACCGAGGGAGTTATTGCCGAAGATGCCGGCGGATTCCAAGAGCATATTCAACGTGATGTGGACGGCATTCTGAGCACGCCTCCTTGGGACTCGAATGTGATCAGCAGTGTGCTTGAATTCGACGAGGACTCAGGCAAAGAGTATTGGATGACGACCTCGAACGTCATGACAACTCCGGAAGGCTCAATCTACGAGTATGAGAAGGTCGGATCCTATACTAACGGCGGCTCATATTCGCCCTGGGATACCTCCAACCCTCAACTCAAGACGCCGAGCAACGTCCTGAAGATCAAGAGGATCACCGATCGTCATGGGAACATCACCGAGTTCACGTACGGGTCTGCCAAAACATACGCCAAAGCAAATGGCACGACCTCGGAACAACGCTTAACGAAAGTCACCATGCCGGGTGGACGTGAGCTTAACCTGACCTATGCCGGCGATGGTAACCACGTCACTGAGATAACGGATGGGACCGCCAGCGGTTCCCGTAAAGTGACGTACGGCTATGGGTCAACGAGTGGCCAATTGGAGACCGTCACGACCGGCCTCATCGTCGGCAGTTCGGGAAGCGGGCTCGCCACTGGCTATACCTATGGAAGCGCCAAGCCGTCATCGGGGTGGGGAACGAGAGAGGTGGCAGGCAGCCTGCTCAAGTCAATCACTAATCCACGCGGGCTTACGACCAAGATCAAGTACATCATGGCGGACACGCAAATGGCTCCCTACACGAGTTGGTATGGTGTCTCCGCACCCATCGCTTATGCGGTTATTGAGCCAAGTGGAGTCTGGCATTGGGCCGGGAATCCGGGCCTGATCGGGGGCTTCTCGGTCACCGATGATGGGCTCAGCGTTACGGTCCCCAGCGCCTACGATGTGTGGGAGATCCAGTGTGTTACTGGAATTCGGTTCCAGAGCCGAATTGGACCAGCGAACGGCGCACTCCTTAACGATGGTGCCCTAGTCATCTACTCTACACCCGCGACGCTGCAACAGCCCCTCGAAATCTACATGAAGGATTTGCAGGCAGATACGAGCGGTACGGCCACCGAACTCAACTACCCGAACATCGACGCTTGGAAGCGCGTCTATGACATGGAAATGATGACCCTGGATCAAGAGGTCCGGTACATCTACCCGTGGCAGGATTCGGCCACCAACTTGGCCAATCGCAAGCTTGACGGAACGCAAATCCGGCGCCAGGAGGTGAAGACCGATACGACCTACAACTTCCTCGGGGCTCCGCGTAGCAAGACCATCACCGAAGGCGGCATCGCCTACAATGGCACTTCGTTCTCAGATGCGACGCCAAACGTCGTCGAATACGCCTACCACGGCGAGGACAAGTACTTCCAGCAGAAGGCCGTTCGCGTCAAGACCGGCGGATCGAGTTGGCGCTATTCCTACACCGACTACTACACCAAAACCGACACCTCAACCGGAGCGGCCAAGGGCATGACGAAGTACGTCTACGACGCCAAGTATGGCGGGATCACGGCGACGGGATCGGATTGGCGGACGGGGACGAACAGTGTGGCGCCGACGAGCGGGCAGCATGCGGCTGAGTTCAAATATGACAGCAAGGGCAGGGTCACGGAGGTCCAGAAGCTGCAATCCGTTTCCGGCTCGACCTACACCCGCGTCAAGACCACGACCAGTTACAACTCGGATGGCAGCCCTGGATGGGGGTTGCCTTATCAGGTAAAGGAAGACGAAGGCAGCGGCAAGATCAACCGAACCACGACCACAACCGCCTACGACCCCGTCGGAAGGGCAACGCATGTCACCGATGCAGCCGGGCGGACATTCGAGACAGTCTACAACGCGTTTGGGCAGGTGACGACCGTCACGAGGACCGACACAAACCCCGATGTGGGCATCGTCCAGTACTCGTACGGCGTCGATCTGGCGAATGAGCCGGAGAGCTATGGCATGGTCGTTCTCGTCGAAGATCTCCTGAGTGGGGCGTGGACGAGCATGGCCTACAACCCGCTGAGCCACAGCAACTTGGCGGCTCGCGGGCAGGTAGCGAGTGTTGTCAACGGCGACGGCCTGCTGTACAGCGATTACACGGTGAATTACACCTACGACACGGCCGGCCGGCGCTCGGCGGTGGAGTATGACTTCGACTTTCACCCAACCGGTGGTAACACCTATTACGGCTATCGCGATTACGTGCGGGTCGGCTCGCCCGAGTCGCCCAATTACGCCTTCCAGACGATGACGCTGTTAGTCCCTGATGAAGGAGTGTTGAAGAAGACGGCAGAGGAGTTTCATTATCAGTTCGACACGGCCGGGCGGCTGACGCACTCCGCGTTCGCACAATCATCGGACAATTCGAACTATCCCTTCTATCCCGACCTCGACAACCCGGGCGCGGCCAAGGCGACGCGGCGGGCGCACGTGGTGTACGACTACCTGCCCAGCGGTCAGCTGGACGAGGTTCGCTACGCTTGGCAGGATCTTTCGGGGAGCAGCTACACCGACACCTACCTTCGCAAAGTGAGCTACACGTATGAGGATTACAAGGGCCTGCGCAAGACGGCGACGCGCGCTTCGGGTGCCGGCGGCGCGACTTGGGGCTCGGGAACGGAGGATGAGTATCAATACGACGCTGATCTCGATTACCTGACGGCGGTCGACTATTCATCCACCCCCGGCTCGTCGTTCACGGCGGATGACTCTTGGACCTATGATGCGGCTGGAAATCGGAGCAATTCAGGTTATACTTACGACAACTTGAATCGCATGACGGCATCACCAGGCGCGACGTATTCGAACGATATTCTGGGGAATCGCACTTACCGAAACCCGGAGTCTTCAGGTGCGCGGCAGTATGTTTGGGACGACGCGGGGAGACTGCTAAAGTCGGCGGAAGCGACAAAGGGCGCAACCTACATGTACCGCGCGGACGGCATGCGAATCAAGAAGGTGACGGGTTTGCAGCTGCTCTGGATTGAAGACGAGGAAACGGCTTCTGGCTATTACGACGAAGAGCAAGACGCCAACTTACCGACTTGGCGCTACCGTTACGACGGTCAGATGTGCTTTGAGGAAGATTACACCGTCAACGTTCCCGGTTCGCCTCCCACGGTTTCGGTAACCGGCACGTCTTATGCCTTAGGCGCACGCGGCATCGACATGATGCGCACGTTTACGTACAACCCCTACACCCAGGTGCGGACGTACGACACCAACGGCAAGAGCTTCCCGATCTACGACGGTCATGGGAACATGATTGCGACGCTGGGGCGGTCTTCGTCTTCGCCTAATTATTCGATTGGGAACGAGCGGGAGTATGATGTTTGGGGAGACGTTCGTTCGACGAACGGGACGGGTGATCCGAATACTCGCTATTGTGCGAACCTGGGTCATAAGCAGGACGATGAGTCCGACCTGATCTACATGCGGGCTCGTTATTACGAGCCGGGGACGGGGAGGTTTATCAGCGAGGATCCGGCGATGGATGGTTGGAACTGGTTTGCTTATTGTGATAATCAACCAGTCAGTCGCGCTGATGACTCTGGATTAGCATCAGTTGATGACCAAAGGGACTTCAACTTCTGGATGGCCGGGGGTATGATCGCCTTCTTTGGGGCCGCTATGTTGCTAATGAGCCCCATAAAGGTTGGCTTTGAGTGGACAGTCGCCATGGTCTTAATGCCTGCATCAGCAGCAGCTTTCGCCAGCGCCTTTGGCGCAACCAGTTCTAAGCTTGGTACAATCATGAAGGACATCCAGAAACTCAACTGGGCCTTGACGATAATCGCAGGAGTATGTGCAGCTTTCAAAATGGTAGCGTTCTCAGGCCCACTTGAGAAAGCTGCAGTCCTAGCTACTGGATTTGAGGCGTTGGTGATTCTCGGTTTGCTTGTGAGCATGGACTATGATTAAGCAGAGGCTTGCTTTTGCGGTTTTTGCGATTGCCATGTTCGCCATGTTCGTTGTCGGAGAAGCGAAAGATGCGACTATCTTTTCAGGAACAGCATTTCTACTGTTCGTAATAGTTAGCGTAATAGTGGCGGTAAAGGGCGGATTGAAGGGCTAAACGCATGGGAGCAAGAAACGAGAGCGTGGGTCGATACCGAGCAGGAGTTCCATTACGAATTTTATCCCTCCATCCCCTCCCCCAGGGATGGAGGGTTTCGCCGCCTGCTTCCAATCTCCCCAGGCATCTTCCGGCGCCGGGGGTAACCTCCGAGAGATGGCACGATATCGCCATTATCGCAATCACGGCGCGGAGAGGCAGTGGGTCTTCGTCACGACGACTTGCCTCGACTTCGTCCACGCGTTGCGCGAGCCAGCGATGCGCGTCCTCATGGCGGCTAGCCTGGCACAGGTCTGCCACGAGATCGGAAGCGGGGCGTCGAAACCCTCAACCCCTGGGAAGGGAGGGGGTTGAGGGATACACATCCATGCTTGACTGACGCCGCTGCGACACCATGACCGCACCCCTCCTTGTCGCCCTCGACCCCTTCCTCCCGTTACGCGGGCTCGAAGGAACTTGGGCGGTTGAGGAACGCAGCTACGGGCTCGACCGACGACCGACCGAGGCGCGGGGCATGAAGATCTTCGTCCGGCGAGGGCTCGGCGGCACCGCCCTCATCCTCGGCACGGGCGGAACCAAGCCGGAGGAGCAACTCATTGTCCGAAGAGCCGGGAAGGGGTTCGTGGCTTGGAGTTTCGTCGCCGGGCTGCCGCGAGCGATTGAATGGACGGGCGGGTGGTCGAAAGACGGGCTCGTCCTGGAGGCCAAAGCCGACCTCGACCTCCGCCTCCTGATCCAGCCGAATGCGAAGGGCTGGCAGTGGACGCTGCAGGCTGAAGTCGCAGGGGAGTGGCTGACTTCGACCCAGCGCACCCTCACGCGCCCTTCCCGCTAGCCGGGTCGTCTGTACCTCGTGCCCCATTCGCTGCGCGAACAGATCGAGGCGCGTGAGCGCGAGAACCTCTCCCCGTACGCGGCTCTGAGCGCCGACTCGGAGGGTCGCGTCGTGCCCGAGGAGCAGGACCCGGTTCGCACCTGCTTCCAGCGAGACCGCGACCGAATCCTGCACTCGAAGTCGTTCCGCAGACTCAAACACAAGACCCAAGTCTTCATCGACCCCACCGGCGACCACTACCGTACGCGCCTCACCCACAGCCTAGAAGTCGCCCAAGTCGGCCGGACCATCGGCAGAGCGTTGCGCCTCAACGAAGACCTCATCGAAGCGATTGCGCTCGGCCACGATGTCGGACATACGCCGTTTGGTCACGCCGGTGAAGCGGCCTTGGACCAAGCCCTCGCCGAACTTAACGCCCCCGACGCCCCGACGAGCTTTCGGCACTATGAGCAGTCGCTCCGCGTGGTCGATGTGCTCGAGAATCTCAACCTCACCCAGGAAGTGCGTTCGGGAATTGGCGGTCACAGCAAGGGGCGTAATGACCTCACCGCCCACGACGGCGTTCCGACCTCGACGCTCGAAGCAGCCGTCGTCCGGGTCAGCGACCGAATCGCGTATTTGAACCACGACCTCGACGACGCGATGCGGTCGGGGATCATCGAACAGGTTCCGCTAGCGTTCCTGGAGATCGGCGACACCCACGGGCGACGGATTGGCGCGATGGTGGAAGATGTCATCCTCGCCAGCCTGAATTCGCCTCACGTCAAACTCTCCGACCCGATGCTGGCCCGGCTGAATGACCTCAAGGAGTGGCTGTTCGAGAACGTCTACCTGCGCTACCCGATCCTCTATCCCGACATCCCGAAGGCGCAGGCACTGGTGAAGGACCTCTTCGCCCACTACACGATTCCCGGCAATCTCCCGTCCGGATTCGAGGGCATTCAAGGGGCGATTGACTACGTCGCAGGCATGACCGACCGGTTCGCGCTCGCGACCTACACCGAACTCAAGATTCCGCAGGTGTTTGCCGTCAACCAATAACAGCGCGCGCGATTTCGAAGTAGATGATCAAGCCGGTGGCGTCGACGAAGGTAGTGATGAACGGCGCGCTCATGACGGCCGGATCGATGCGAAGGCTCTTGGCGGCAATCGGCAGCATCGAGCCGATGGTCGTGGCCCAAATGACGATGGCGGGAAGGGCCAGGCCGACCGTGAGGCTCAGGGAAACTCCGCTGTGCCAGCCAAACGGACTTGGGAAGAATGCGCGCCCGCATCCCAGAACACCCAGGACAGCGCCAACGATCAAGGCGGTCACGAATTCGCGGCGGATGACCGTCAGCCAGTCGCTCGCCCGCACCTCGCCAAGCGCCAGCGCACGCGTGATCGTGGTCGTGACCTGTGATCCGCTGTTGCCACCGGCACCGATCAGCAGGGGAATGAAGAAGGTCAGTGGCGAGAGGTTGAGGCTGTCATCGGTCTGCCCGTAGTGACGCATCACTGAACCCGTAAACGTTTCCGCCACGAACAGGGCGAGGAGCCAGGGAAGGCGTCGCTTGACCAGTTGAAAAACGCCGAGCGACAAGTAAGCCTCGGCATCACCCGAAACGGCACCGAGTTTGAGGACGTCTTCAGTGTCGGCTTCGCTAACGATCTCCTGGGCGTCGTCAACGGTGAAGATTCCGAGCATGCGGCCTCTATCATCCAGCACCGGCATCGCATAAAAGCCATAGCGCGCGATCTGGCGGGCGACGTCCTCCGCGGGATCGGTCGCCGCGCAGGTGATGATGTCGTCGATCATCACGTCGCGAGCGGTCGCCTCTGGGGCCGCGCGGATGGCCATGCGCAGGCTGAAGACGCCCGCCAAGTGCTTGTCCTCGTCGAGAACATAGATGTCGTTGACCGTTTCGTACTTGCCCTCGGGTGCTTGGCGGATGTCGGCGAGGATCTCGGTCATCGAGGCTTCGGGCGCGACCTCAAAGAAGTCCTCTGTGAGGAGCCGACCGACGCTTTCCTCGGGGTAGGCGAGGAGGCGGCGAATCTCAAGCGCATCTTCGCGCGGAATGACTTCGAGCAAGGCGTCGAATCGTTCTTCCCCAACCTCTTCGCGCAGCTCGAGCGCGTCGTCCATCGGGAGGATGTCGAGGTAGAAGGCGAGGGTGGAATCGGGCAATTCGGCCACGAAGAGGCGGGCCAGTTCGGTCGGGATTTCGATGAGGATTTGCGCCGCCGTCTCGTCGTCGAGCTTGCGCAGCAGATTGAGGCCTTCAGCAACGGAAAGCCGCTGGATACCCTCGGCGAGGTCCGCCGGCATAAGTCCTTCGAGTTCTTCTCGAATGACCTCGGCGTTCTGTATGCGTGCAAGGGATCGCAATCGATCCAGAAAGTGCTTGACGTCCAGTTTCACGGCGGCTCCTCCCGGAGTTGTCTAGGCCGCCACTGGCGGCACGCTAACGTTCGTGGGTATCCATTGTTTTAGGTGGAATGCCAAAGAAGGCGATCCAGAGGTAATTATAGCCAATCCAGAACTTCATGGATAGGTCTGCTTCGAGAATCGCGAGTTATTTGCGAGTTTCTCAGTATCTCGTTGCGCGGGCATCCTGCCCTCGCTCGTCGTGATTGGAGTTCCGGGTTGACTTTCGGGGAGCTTCCCAGCGCGGGCAGGATGCCCGCGCCACTCTGGGGGAGATACGGCCATTGAACCCTCCGCGCCTCCAGAGACACTACTCCGGCAGAGGTGCAAATCCAAATGAAACGAACTCTCATCGCCCTACTCGCCGCCACGACGATCCTGTCTGGCTGCAGCAAGGCATCTTACGAAACCGCAAGTGCTCCCGAAGCGATGATGAAGCAAGACGTCGCGACGATGGGTCCGCCAAAGGCTGAGAACTCAAGAGTGGGAGGAGCCGAAATGGAGGACGCCAAGGTCCAGACCGCGAGCCTGGTCGTAGCCACACGGCAGGTCATCCGCAACGCGGAACTTGCGGTCCGGGTGAAGAAGATTGAGGACGCGGAGAAGGCGGCGACGAAGCTCGTGCGCGAAGCAGGCGGTTACATCGAGGGGACGTCCAGCAGCGACCTTGCCGGAAACAACCCGCAGATCGTGCTGACGGCGCGCGTTCCGGTGGGGCGATTCGACGACACGCTCCAGTCCCTGATCGACCTCGGCATCGCGACCTCGAAGACCATCAAAGGCGAGGACGTGACCTCCCAATTGGTCGATATGGACGCGCGAATGAAGACCTTCAAGGCGCAGGAAGACTCCTATCGCGAGATGCTGCGACTGGCGCGAAGCGGACCTGAGAGTCTGACCCTCAGGGAAAAGCTGGACGGTATCCGGATGGAGGTTGAACGGATCGCGGCCCAGCGGACGCAAATGGCGGGGCTGGCTTCGCTGTCGACGATTCGCCTGACGCTGGATCAGAGCCTAGAAGCCATGCCCATTCCGGCGAAGGACCAAAACTGGCTTCAAGAAGCGTGGGCTCAGGCCTCCGGGGCGTTCATGGGCGCGATTCGAGTAATCGCTACGGGTCTCATCTGGCTTGCGGTCTACAGTCCGATCTGGCTCACGGCACTGTTAATTCTTCGACATGTCGTTCGCAGTCAGAGGAAGTCCACGGACGTTCACGCCTAGCTCCACGTAGAATTGGGGGTGAAACAGAGGAAGATTGGCGACCGCAGTGTCGGCGCGATTGGGTTGGGTTGTATGGGGATGAGCTGGGCGTATGGCCCCGGAATCTCCGGTGACGAGGCCAGCGCCCTGCTCCACCGAGCCCTGGAACTCGGCGTCAACCACTGGGACACCGCCGACCTTTACGGATCTGGCGAGAACGAGAAGCTCATCTCGCCAGTTCTTCGCGAGCGACGTTCGGAGGTCTTCCTGGCCACTAAGTTCGGCAACGTCTATGATCGCACGCTAACGAGCCACCAGGACCAGGTCGAGGCCGACGCGTCGTGGATCGTCGACGGCACGCCGGAATATGTTCGCAAGTGTGTTGACCTGTCGCTTGAGCGGCTTGGCATCGACCAAATCGACCTGTACTACCAGCACCGCGTTGATCCCAAGGTGCCGATCGAGGAGACGGTTGCGGCCATGGCTGAACTCGTGAAGGAAGGCAAGGTCAAGTACCTGGGTCTTTCGGAGGTGTCTGCCGAGACCATGCGCCGGGCCAACGCGATCCACCCCATCTCGGCTGTTCAGAACGAGTTCTCGCTCTGGACGCGCGACTTCGAAGAGGTTGAGATTCCGGCGGCGGCCGAACTGGGGATCGCATTTGTTCCTTACTCGCCGCTGGGGCGAGGGTTCCTGACCGGCTCGATTACCTCGCGAGAGTCGTTGAGTGACGACGATTACCGCAAGGTCAGTCCGCGGTTCGAGGGCGACAACTTCGACCTCAACATGCGGATCGTCGAGGTTGTGCGCGAGGTCGCCGAGGCGCGGAGTGTGACACCGGCTCAAGTCGCACTCGCCTGGGTGCTCGCGGCAGGGAACCACGTTGCCCCGATCCCCGGAACTCGGCGCATCTCGCGGCTCGAGGAGAATGCGGCTGCGGCTGATCTCGAACTGACCCCCGAGGAATTGGTGAAGCTGAACAGCGTAGAGTCTGCATCGGGCGAGCGCTATTCGGCAGTCGCGATGTCGTACGTGAAGGCGTAGCGTAAGCCCGAGTTCGACGGGGGGTGGCCCGGGACATGAATTGTGCCCCCAGGTTCTGCCATTGCGGGGACTATTCGGTCCCGGCGGTGCCGGAGTGCACGAATCATCACCCCGGCCTCGTCTCATATTCGACTCCAACTGGGTGCGGTTGCTATAATGGGATCGTATTGAGATGAGGGCTCGGCCCGCCACCACGATCATGAGCGACAACACCCAGACCACACGACGACAGTTTCTTCAGACGACCGGCGGCCTCGCGGCCGCCACGGTTCTGCCCAGCTTCGCCTTCCCCAGTGTCCATCCTGACGGCGTCGAGGCGATCCAAGTGGCGCTCGTCGGGTGCGGTGGGCGGGGAAGCGGCGCAGCCGTCAACGCGATGGCTACTCTGCCGCAGGGTCCGATCAAACTCGTGGCGATGGCCGACGTGTTCGAAGACAGGCTAAAAGGCAGCTATGAGAACGTCAGCAAGGTGATCAAGGACCAAATGGCCTGTCCGCCCGAACGACAGTTCGTTGGGTTTGATGCCTATAAGAAAGCGATGGATTGCCTCAAGCCCGGCGACATCGTGATCCTCGCAACTCCGCCAGCATTTCGCTGGGTGCACTTCCAATACGCGATTTCGAAAAAGCTCAATGTCTTCATGGAGAAGCCGGTTACTGTGGACGGTCCGACCAGCAAGCGGATGCTTGCGTTGGGCGAGCAGGCAAGTGCGGCAGGGCTGAAGGTTGGAGTTGGACTCATGTCGCGCCACGCGAAGTGGCTTCAGGAACTGCATGATCGTGTGCGAAATGGTGAGATCGGTGACATCCTCTTGATGCGGGGCTACCGCATGCATGGACCGGCAGCTTCTTCGCAGTCCCTTCCCAAGCCGCCAGAGATGACAGACTTGGAATATCAAATCCGACGATTCCACAGTTTTCTTTGGGCGAGCGGAGGCTGTTTCAACGACTTCTACATTCATATTATCGATCAAGGTATGTGGATGAAGGACGCGCTTCCCATTAGTGCGCAAGCTCTTGGTGGTCGTCATTTCCGCCAGAGTCCTGAAGGGGTCGCTTTCGTCGATCAGAACCTCGATACCTATTCCGTGGAGTACACCTTCGCTGACGGTAGCAAGTTCTTCTTTGATGGCCGTTGCATCAACGGAGCCATGGGGAGATTTTCAAGCTATCTGCACGGTACGAAGGGATGTGCGATTGCTTCGCGAGCCAATGACTGCGGTGGGCCTTCGGCGACTTTCAAGGGTCAGAATTTCGATGATGCAAGCGTGATCTGGCAATCCACGGATACCACGAACCCCTATCAGAACGAATGGGTTGCGTTGATCGATGCGATTCGCAATAACAAACCGTTTAACGAGGTCAAGCGCGGCGTTGAGGCAAGTTTGGTTTCGAGCATGGGTCGAATGGCTGCCCATACGGGTCAGGAGATTACATACGAAGCGATGCTGAACTGTGAGCACGAGTTTGCTCCTGGATTGGACCAAATTACCAGTACATCTCCTTCGCCTCTCATGCCTGACGCTAGTGGACGTTACCCAGTCCCTATGCCTGGCACTAATCCCAAACGAGAGTATTAAATATTAGCGTACCGCTGGCAACTTGCCGGCACGGCCTACGGAATAATATCGCATACGACGGCGAGCTTCCACGTGCGGTGCCGGCAGGATGCCAGCGGTACGGTCCGGGTTCCCCTCTCCTGCGCCTCACAAAACAGCAGTTTCCGCTCGTGCCGCGGCGGAGGAGAGGGGTTAGGAGAGAGGTCAAACGGGGAGCCTCACGCGAGGTCCTGGATGCCCGAAGTACGTTTCGGAAATTTGAATTTTGCGTAAAGATAAGGAAACGTGGATGTGAGATACATCAGTCTGCGGTGCCGGCAGGTTGCCAGCGGTACGGTCATTTTCCGGGCATCGGCAAAGTTCGCACATAGCCCTTCGTTCCCGGATAGTAGCTGAGCAACTTCTCCCGCTTTGGCTTATCCAACAGCGTCATCGCCGTCGAAAGCGGATCGGTCACAAAACCATCGCGAGCAATCACCGTCGCTTGAACGCGATTCGTCAAGGCTTGACCGGTGCGCGGATCGACTACGTGCGAATACTGAATCCCGCCAATCACCACGAATTGTTCCGTGTCGCCGGAACTCGAAACCGCGCAGTTCGCCAAATGCATCTCTGCCGGACCGCGGTCATCTCCGGCGTTGGGCACCCGCACTATCCAGCCTTTGGTGCCGGGAGGCGCATCCGAAAGCACGACATCGCCCCCCATCTCGATCAGCGCACTAACGATTCCGTGGCGACGCAGCACCTTCTGAGCTTCATCAGCAGCATAACCCTTCGCAATTCCGCCCAGGTCTAACTTCATCCCGGGCGTCTTCAGCCGAACCCTGCGTGAGCGGCCATCAAGCTCAATGTTTTGCCAACCCACCAGCTTCCGTGCCGCCTCAAGCTCCAGAGGATCAGGCAGCACCGACGTCTTGCGCGCCTTTCGCCATAGCTGGATGATTGGGGCGGCGGAGATGTCGAAGGCTCCATCGGCCTGTTTCGAAATCTCCAGCGAGCGGCGAAACACCTTGAAGAGATCGCCCGAAACCTTGACCCAGCCTTTGCCTGCACTCTCGCAAAGGAGATTCAGTTCGCTGTCCTTGCGGTAGTCGCTCATGATCGCGTCGAGGGCGGCAATGCGGTCAAAGGCCGCTCGGCAGCCCTTTTCCGCAACCTCTTGAGTTCGCGCGTACACCACGAGGCGGGCGTCGATCCCCATGTGATACTCGGTAAAGGTAAAACGAGTAAGTGGTTCAGACGTCCCTGTTTGGGAGTCCGCCCTCACCACCCAACCCATCATGATCACCATCGCGACCACGCTCGGAATGCTCGGCACTGCCTTCATCGCTTATTCAGACGCTCATGCGCAGCCATCGGCGCTGCAGACCTATGCGGAAACGCTACCCAATTCTGTCGTCAAGATCCAGATGATCGCCATACCCGGCGGCTCCATCAAGATCGGAAACAAGACCGTGACGGTCAAGCCGTTCTGGATCGCCCAGACCGAAACGCCATGGGAGGCTTTCGACGTCTTCACCGCGAGCGGCGAGCCTTCACCTGCCTACGACCAAACCGAATTCAAAGCCGACGTCGTCGCCCGCCCCAGCAAGAGCTACATTCTGCCCGACCTCGGCTGGGGACACAATGGCTCGCCAGCCATCAATCTGAGCTTCACGTCGGTCGAAATGTTCTGCCGCTGGCTCGCTAAGGCAACGAAGAAGAAGTACCGCTTGCCGACCGAGGCCGAGTGGGAGTGGGCCTGCCGTGCCGGAAATGATGGAGCTTGGAAGATGGACGCTGCGCAGCTCGACAAAGCCGCATGGTACGAGGCGAATAGCCGAAAGATGAGCCATCCGGTCGCTAAGAAAGAGCCGAACAAGTACGGCCTGAACGACATGCTCGGCAATGTCGGCGAGTGGTCGACCGACCTGGAAGGTAAGCCGGTCCTGTGCGGGAGCACCTTCCTCGACCCCGCCAGTGAGGTGACGCCGACCCGGCGTCAACGATGGCAGCCCGAATGGCAGGACAAAGACCCCCAGATCCCGAAGAGCCGCTGGTGGCTATCTGATGCGCCGTTCGCCGGCTTTCGCGTAGTGTGCGAGCCATAAGGGTCGCATCAGATCGCTTCATGACCAAGGGCCAACGGCAGGTCGAGATGGACTATTGACCTTTCTTGCGTTCGTGGGGTAAACACGCCTAAATGGGGAAGTTTTCTCTGCTTCTTTGCTTTGCGTTGGTTGTAGCCGGTTGTGGGAAGAAAGAGGAGGCATGGCCGTCGGCGCCCAGCGCGGAAAAGAGCGGCGTTTTGGCGGATGGACAGGATCGTGCCCAGCGATTTGTTTCAATCAACTTGAGAACATTGAAATTCAAAAAGCAAGCGGCCGATGGAATGGCCATCTGTGATGCGGGAGGCTTGTTTACAAATGCCGGATTTCAGCTTGTAACTTCTGTAACGGTCGAACTGCAGATCAAGGATAGTGCAGGTTCCAACATTCTTCTCAAAGCTATCGAGTTTAGTGACTTTAGGGACCAAGTCCTTGGCTTTGGTCCGGCATTGTTGCCAAAGAGTGCCGCGATGAAGGTGCAGGAGATTGAGCTGCCCACGGAAGTGCTATCTCGCATGGCATCTTACTGGTTTGTGGTGACGAAGTTTGAAGGATACGGCGGAGATTCGAATCTTCACGATCCGCTACGATTGATTTCAGCGGCTAAAACCAATGCGCCAACGGTGCTTGAGGAGTTAAAAAAGGATCCACGTCTCGCCGCATCAAGAGAGCCTACATCAGGTGTCTCGTTGGTCCATATTGCGTTCATCACGGGTGATCCCAAATTGATCGACTACTTCGCTTCCAACGGCAATTACTTGAAAGAAAAGACGAAGACGGGGTTGATGCCCGTGCATTGTGCGGGACTTGCGCCGACCAACTATGGGCTCAAGGTGCTCAAGCAAAGAGGCATTCCGGTCGATTCGCGAGATGCCAAAGGCAAGACACCGCTCATGCTTGCCTGCGAGTTCGGGACAACCAAGAACATCGAAGACCTGATTGAATTCGGCGCAAAGCCGAATGTTCGCAGCAATGATGGATTTAGTCCTTTCTTCTTTTCAACCTTTGACCGTCGGCCAACGAATCACCTTGAAGTCGTCAAAGCGCTGAAGAAGGGTGGCTTTGATGCCAACGAGTGGTCGACGCCGAATGATCATCCGCTGCACATTGCTTGGGATCCAGAAGTGATTACTTATCTCGTATCGATAGGTGGGAACGTAAATGCCTATGCGAGGGGATCGGCAGCGGGTCACTGGACACCACTCCATCAAGCGGCCAAATATGGGCGCCCTGACCAAATCGCCGCGCTACTGGAAAACGGGGCCGATCCCCGGATCAAGACCGTTCCTAACGGTAATACACCTGCCGACATCGCACGAAACTATGGTCGACTTACAGAAGAGCGCCTTATCCGTTCAGCGAAATCGAAGAGGAACTAGGATCTGTGAACAGTGTAATCTAACCCCACATGCTCGGTTTGCTTCTCGCCCTCCTTGATACGCCGTCGCCCAAGCACATCGTGCTCCTGGCGGGCGACGAGGAGTATCGATCGGAGGAGGCTTTGCCGCAGCTGGCCAAGATCCTCACGACCCGGCATGGGTTCAAGTGCACCGTGCTCTACTCGGTCAACGCCAAGGGCGAAATCGACCCCAACACGCAGGACAATCAGCCAGGAATGAGCTCGCTGGACTCGGCCGATCTTTGCATCATGATGCTGCGCTTCCGGCGCTGGCCGGACGAGCAGATGAAGCACTTCGTCGACTACTACCGGTCCGGAAAGCCGATCATCGCTCTGCGGACCAGCACGCACGCCTTCGACTATCCCGAAGACTCGTCCAGTGCCTACCGTCGATTCGGGTGGCGGAGCAAGGACTGGTCGGGGGGCTTCGGCGAGCAGGTGCTCGGCGAAAACTGGATCAGCCACTGGGGCAACCACGGCTCGCAAGGCACCCGCGCCATCATCGAACCCGACGTGAAGCACCCGGTCTTAAAGGGCGTCGAGGGCATTTACGTGACGACCGATGTGTACGAAGCCCACCCCCCTGCCGACGCCCAAATCCTCATGCGGGGCGAAGTTGTCGAGGGGATGAAGCCCACCGACCCGCCCGCTCAAGGCAAGAAGAAGACCGCGAAAGGCACAGAACAAGACTTCAACAGTCCTATGATGCCGATCGTGTGGACGCGCGAGGTCCTGAACGACAACGGGAAGACCAATCGAATCTTCACCTGCACCATGGGGGCTGCAACGGACTTCCTCAGCGAGCCGCTCAGGCGTCTGCTCGTGAACGCGAGCTACTGGGCCATGGGCTTGCCCGTTCCCGCCAAGGCCAACGTTGACCTCGTCGGGGACTACAAGCCGAGCCCGTTTGGTTTCCGAAAGCCTGGGTGATTGAACTCAGCCCTCAACCTATGGGCAAACTCGCATGGCGCAGTGATGGACCCAAAGAGCCTCGGTGAACGCCTATTCTTGCGTGAGCGGGCAAGATGCCCGCGCCACTCTCTTATGCCCCAGGCGTCATTCCGAGCACGATCTCGAATTTGGCCGACAGTTCGCCCGCCTTCGAATCCTTCAAGGGATCGAACGGAACGATGACTGAAGCGCGGGCTCGTGCGTCTGCGATTCCGAGCAAGACCCCATCATTGGTGTTGCGCGGCTCCCCCTTGATGTAGCACTGGGTCGTGAGAAGTTCCTGATTCTTCTTGCTCACCTTTACATGGATGTGCGGTGTCCTTCCGGGATAAGCAACGGGTTTGATGGTCCGGAAATAGTAGGCTCCTGTGGAATCGGTTAGAAACCGGCCGTAACCCTGAAAGTTCTTATCGAATTTTTCGCGATTGTCGCTGCCCGAATGCAAGTAGGCACCGTTCGCGTCGACCTGCCAGATTTCGATGAGAGCGTTGCGAACTGGATGCCCCAACGCATCGACAATACGACCCGAAAGGTGTGTGACAACGCCTGCCGCAGGAGTCGTGCGGCTGTTGATGATCACGAGGTCGTTGTCGGTGTCCAGAGGCATCTTGTCAGGAAAGAACGGTCCTTCGGTCTGAGCCGGTGTCTTAACCAGTTCTTGGGCATAGTCGCCGCTCACAACAAACGCCGCCGCCTCGTTGGGAAACAGCCGAAAAGCCAGCAGCGATGCGGCTCCTCCGCCGAGAAGTCTCAGAAACTGACGTCGAGAGTCGTTCTTCGTATAGAAATCCATAGTCCTAACCCGTCTACTACCGTACTGTACGCAGGAGTTGTTTGATTCCCGTTTACTTCTGCGCGGCAACGAATTCTTTGAATAACTCCTCGGGCTCTTTGCCGGTCAGCTTCTTAAACAGGGGGACAGGGTCCTCACCATCGCGCATCGCGTTGTCCAGTGCCGGAACGAGGCGCATATCGTACCTTCGAGATAACCACGCCAGCCACATTGCTGTGGTTCGGTAGGAGTCGGTGTATTTCGCTTTGTCGGGATTGATCTTCGTTCTCCCCGGTCCTGCGTGAAGTTCAGGCTCATAGCGCCACCATCGAATGTAATCGGCAATACCCTCAACCAGCCAGCCGGGCACCCGCCTTCCGCCATAGTTCTGAATGACGTGCGTGAGTTCGTGCACGACCATACCGAGGTCGTCTGGATGTTGAGTAATCCACTTCCCGTTAATCGTTATGGTCCCGCCTGACGCATACGCGGGAACGTCGAGCTCCTTCTTGAAAATCAGCTTGATGGCCTCGGGCGGCTCGAACGGCTTACTTCTGATCGAACGTGTCAACGGATCCCAACCGTCGGTCGCCAGCAGTTGGGTGATTTTGGGGTACCAATCCTGGACCAAAGCCGATGCGGCCAACGCCCATTGCTTGGCGGCTGGAACTTCAGTCACGTCGATCTCGACGGGCGGGCAGTTCATCGCTTTGGCAAGTGGATAGACATACGTTTCGAGGCTGCGAACAGCAGGTGCCTGACCAACAAGCGACAGGACCAGTGCAAGAGAAGATGCCGTTAACACCTCAGGACCCCTTGACCGCATTCAGGAACGCACCGGAACCACCGACGATTGGCAAAGTGATCCGGGTGGCGTCCAAGTCTACAGTGAGCTTCGTACCAGCTTTCGGCCAAACCGTGAAGTCGCGATCGCTCGACAGGATCATCAGCGCAATTCGCTTGCCGGCCGGGATGATTTGGTCATCCGGCTGCAAGTCAAAGGTCATCGTGACAAACTCGCCGGGCTTCAGGGGCACGCCAGGATCCATCGAATGGAAATCGCCTCCCTTGATCAGTGCTTTCGCATTCTGAGGGTCGGCCCAGCCTCGCGTGATCAAGTTCGCAGTGCCAACCGGACCATCGGTCCAAGGCAGTTGTACGAGATACACCGAGAGATTCGCAGCCGCCGCGCTGGACGCCAACCGAATCGTCACGCGCGCCGTCCCGGAGAGGTGAACAGATGACGCCAACTGCGGCGTGGCATAGATCAGCCGATGGGGAGAGTCCTCGGCTTTTGCGAGGGCAACCGGACCGAACTCCACGTTGTCGATCAGGTCTTCCTGGCCCTGCTTGGCCGGTGCCTTCGAGGAAAGCACACCCATCGTCTTTCCACTTTTCATTAGGTGAAACGTGACCGGCTTGGCCTCGGGGTTTGGATAATCGGCATAGGCGGTTGGAGGTTGCGCCGGGCCACGCGGCGCAGCCGGATCTTGCTCACGCACGATGAACGCCTTCGGGCCATTCTCGACGCCGTTCTGCACCCCATACAAGAAGCGCGTGAACCACTTGTTCATCAATTCAAAGGGAGGATCGCCGCCGTGGCCGCCTTGGTGAAAATACTGCACCAGGGGTACTTTGCCTTTGAGTGCTTCGCTAATCCTCACACTGTGTTCGGGCACGACGTTCCAATCATTAAATGCGTGCGCCATCAGCACCGCACACTTGATGTTCTTGGCGAACAGCAGCAGGTCGCGTTCAGCCCAAAAGTTGTTGTAATCCCCGGTCCGGCGATCGCGCCCCTTTGCAAATTCGCCATCACGATAGAGCTTGTTACTCGTTTCGCGTCCGGCGGGATCACCGCTGTTGATGAAATCGTACAAAGAGTCGATATCTTCACCAAGCCAGCCACCCGGATGCCTCACTAAACCGTTTGAACGATAGTAATGATAATAGGACGTATTGGGTGCGACGGGAATAATCGCTTCCAAACCCTTCACTCCAGTGGTCGCGGCTGCCACCGGAATCGTTCCATTGTAAGAAGTTCCGGTCATCCCCACCTTGCCCGTACACCAAGTTGCCTTGATTTCGGTTTGCCCATCGCGCGTCGTGAAGCCCTTGGCTCGGCCATTGAGCCAATCGATGACTGCTTTCGGCGCCAATCGCTCAGCCGGGCCGCCCACTGTGGGTGAACCCTCGGATAGCCCGGTTCCAGGTGCTTCTGAGTGCACCACGGCAAAGCCGCGCGGCACCCAGTTACTGACCAGGGAGTTGGAAATCCTCGTTCGGTCTGGATTGAACTTGATATCTGGATGCATCGTTCTGGGTGGTGGTTCCGCGCCGACTTCCTGTTTGACGTCCCAAAGGATTTGCCCCCCTCCGCCCGTGCCCGCGAAGTAAGGCGACGACTCGTAGATGACGGGCACTTTCAAGCCTTCGGTTTCCGTCTGCTTCTGTCGGGTGACATCGACGTGGACCCGGTCGCGCTTGCCGTTCTTGTCCGAGTCGAATTCGGTCTCCACCCACAGCCGCTCCCGAATCCAATCGTCGGCATTTGCGAACGCTTGAACCACCTGCGCTTGCCCGTCTTTGAATTCCGGCATGGCCCGCGTTGGGGCTTGAGCGAGTGCTCCAGGCAGCAGCGCGGAAGCGATAAGTGCGCAAAGAGAAAGGGGCTGATTGAGCATCGTTTCGTGATTATGATGAATACGGAGAGCGGGAACTACTCATTCTGGAATGCGCCGCGCGACCCGGCACGTTCGTAGCATAGTCGGAGGCCATCCAGCGTCAAATTGGGCTCATAGCGGTGCAGCTTCTTGCACAGTCCCATAAACAGGCCGCCGAGGCCGCCTGTGACCAGGATCGTTGGGGAACTGCCCAATTCCGCGCTGATACGCTCTGCCAGTGCATCGATGGCGCCGGCATAGCCGAGCATCACGCCGGACTGGATCGATTCGACCGTATTCCGGCCGATCGCGTTGTCGGGGGCGACGAGGGGAATCTGGGGGAGTTTGGCCGTTCGCAGAAAGAGGGCTTCCATGGAAACATTGATTCCCGGCAGGATCGCGCCGCCGACGTAGCAGCCGTCTGCGGAGACGGCGTCGAAGGTCGTCGCGGTACCAAAATCGACCACCACAACCGGCGGCTTCACCAGCGCCAACGCGCCCACCGCATTCGCGATCCGGTCCGCTCCCACGGCATGAGGTGGGTCATATCGGACCGGCAGGCCAACTTGGTCGCCTGACTTGAGCAGAAACACCGGGGCATGCAGCCACTTGTCGGCGAGACGTTCGAGGTCGTGGTCCATACGCGGGACAACGCTCGCAATGGCGACAGCGCTAGCCTTGAACGGCAAGCCGGCGAGGTCGGCAAAGCCCTTGAGTTTGACGGCGAGTTCGTCCTCGGTCTCCTGGCTCACCGTCCCAAACCGCCAGACCGCGCGCCACGCCGAGCCGTCCCACACCCCGACGACCGTGTTCGTATTGCCGACATCCATCGCCCACAGCATCGCCCCATTATGGTGGGAACAAGGTCCCGCAGCGACGCGTGCAGGCCGTAACCTGCTGTCATGGTTTTGACTTCGCTTGTCTTGGCTCTCGTCGCCCAGCCCCCGTACATCATTCACGCCGACGGCATTCCCGAGCCCACGCGGCAGCGCGTCGAGCGTTCACTCACACGTGGGACGGCACTGGTTGAGAATGCGATGGGCGCGCCCTTTCCTCATCGCTTCCCCGTTGAACTCGCCGCCCATCGCCGCGACTTCGACCGAGTGACCGCCGCCTACTGGAAGATGCCGCCGTCCGAGAAATGGATGGTCGGCGCCGGAGCCTCAAACGTCCTCATCCTGCTCAGCCCGGACGCGTGGCGTAAGGAAGCCGTCGAGCACGACGCGAGCAGCGAAAAAGAACTCGACCAGATCATTGCCCACGAACTGACGCACGTCTATCACGGTCAGGTGTGCCCACGCCGCGACTTCGACGGCATGGACGATATGGGCTGGTTCGTCGAAGGCCTGGCCGTCGTGGTTTCCGGTCAGCTTGAGATGAAGTACCTCGGCGTCGCTCGTCGTGCAGTTGAGTCGGGTCGGGGACCGCAGAGTCTGGCGGCTGCCTGGTCGGGCCCACATCGCTATGGGGTAGCTGGCTCGATGGTTAAGTACCTCGGCGAGAAGTGGGGACGCCTGGTACGGGACAAGGCGATGCGCTGCACGTCGACCGCGCAGGTGTTGCGGCTGCTCGGGGTGAGCGAGGCGGAGTTCCTGGCGGGATGGCGGGGTTGGTTGAAGGAGAAGTCGTAAGCAGGGAGCGCCGGCACAAACCCTCCGGTGCCTACCGCCCATCATTGACGAAACTGAGGTAGCCGCCGGATGGGTCGTGCCGGCGTTCACCTTGGCCCGGACCGGTCACCGGCAACTTAGCCCGCTTTGCTCAACTCGGGCTTGCACCAATGCTTACTGGACCTGGGATGACGACCCACGATCCAAGTTCAATACTGGATCAGGAACGTGCCCGAGGTCACTTCAATCGTACTTCCACCCGAAACCAGAGGACCCGTGAAGTTCCCCGCGAAATTCCCGGCTGCGTTCGTCACGGTCACGGTGAAGCCGTCGGCTGGCGTGTACGTGGTGCCGTCGATGATCACATTCACCGTGACTTGCGCCGAGGTGTAGGTCGCCGGAACCGTGGATGGATTGGGAGTGGTGATGGTCACGCGATCGCCGTTCTCGAGGGGAGTTGTCGCCGTGATCGTGTTCGCCGTCTTCGTCGCCTGCCATGTGTTGCCGGTGAACGAGATCGTGCCCGTCTGGCCGACGCCCGCGCTGTAGTTGACGGTCACGGTGCTGTTGGCCTTCGTGCTGTCACCGCCACCGCCGCAACCGGCAAGAGCAGCGAGCGTGCAAAGAGCGAGGATGGTCCGAATTTGTCTCATGCCAGAACCCTAGCACATCAACGTCCGCAACGGCAAGGAATTGCCTCCTTCAGGTAAACCCTCGCGGATGGCAGCGTCGCCGATTTTCGATTCGATCACCGATGTCGTCGGAAACACTCCGATGGTTAGGCTAAACCGGGTTTGCGCCGAATTTCCGGTGGAATTTCTCGCGAAATGCGAATTCCTCAACCCGGGCGGATCGGTCAAGGATCGCATCGGCGTGCGCATGCTGATCGAAGCGGAGAAAGCGGGCAAGATCAAGCCGGGGGATACCCTCATCGAGCCGACCAGCGGCAACACCGGCATCGGCATCGCCCTCGCGGCGGCTGCGCGCGGATACAAGTTGATCATCACGATGCCCATGAAGATGAGCATGGAAAAGCAGGTGGTGCTCGAGGCGCTTGGGGCGAAGATCGTGCGGACCCCGACCGAAGCGGCCCATGACTCTCCCGACAGCTTGTTCGGCGTAGCCTATCGACTGCTCAGGGAGATTCCTGGCTCGTTCATGCTTGACCAGTACGCCAACCCCGACAATCCCGCCGCCCATTACTTCGGCACCGGTACGGAGATTGTCGAGCAGTGCGAGGGGCGACTCGACTACTGCATCGTCAGCGTCGGCACCGGCGGCACGATCACGGGCATCGCGCGCAAGCTGAAAGAGGCGATTCCGAGCTGCAAGATCATTGGTGTCGACCCGATCGGCAGCATCCTCGGCGGTGGTGAACCGGGTGGACCTTACTTTGTCGAGGGCATCGGCTACGACTTCTTCCCTGACGTGCTCGACAACTCGCTCGTGGACGAGTACATTAAGACGAACGACGCCGACTCGTTTTACTGGGCACGAAAGATCGTGAAGGACGAGGGGCTCCTCGTCGGCGGTTCGGCGGGCGCGGTGCTTTGGGCGGCGCGACAGATTGCTCCGCGCTGCAAACCGGGCGAGCGCATGGTGCTAGTCTTCGCCGACTCGGTGCGCAACTACCTCAGCAAGCATCTCAACAACGACTGGATGCGCGAACACGGCTTCCCGATCCCAGAATAAGGTAAGAGTGTTGCAAGGCCATGCTCCTTGCGCTCTTTCCTTTGCTCGTCCAAACTCCCGTTCGCGTCGAGATCGACGCAACTCGGAGCACCCCGATTTCACCCTACATCTACGGCGTGAACTTCCCCGACTGGGGGAAGATGGGTCGGCTTTTCACGGTTGCACGGCAAGGCGGCAATCGAATGACCGCGTACAACTGGGAGACGAACGCGAGCAACGCAGGCAGTGACTTTCATCATCAAAACGACGGCTACATGGGGGAGAGTAACGAGCCCGGTTGGACGGTGCGTACCTTCATGGATGCCGCTCAGAAGAAGGGTGCGGTGCCGCTTCTGACCATCCAAATGGCGGGATACGTCTCCGCAGATAAGAACGGCGACGGCGATGTCAACAAGACGCCCGACTATCTCAGCAAGCGCTTCCACCCCATCAAGACCAACAAAGGCGCGGCGGCTGCCTTCCCACCCGATTCTAAGGATGGCGTCGTCTTTGCCGACGAGTTCGTCACGTGGGTCGAGAAGACTCGCGCGGAGAGTCCGCCGGTCTGGTACCTGTTCGACAACGAGCCGGACCTCTGGCACAGCACCCATGCGCGCATTCACCCCGAGCCGGTGACGCTTCGGGAGATCATCGACAAGTCGAAAGAGTTCTGCACGATGATCAAACGAGTTGCTCCTGGTGCGCTGACCCTTGCACCCGGCAACTACGGATTCATGGGGTTCACGACGCTTCAAGGTGCCAAAGATCTCGGTCAGCGCCATTTCATAGATGCGTACCTCTTGGCCATGCGGGACGCAGAGAAGCAGAGCGGGAAACGGCTGCTCGATGTCCTCGACGTGCATTGGTATCCGGAAGCCAAAGGCGGCGGGGTGCGTGTGGCGTGGGGCGAGGACAAGCCCGGGACGGCCGAAGCCCGTATCCAAGCGCCGCGTTCGCTGTGGGATCCGACCTACGTCGAAGACAGCTGGATAGCGGACTACCTTGGCAAGAAGCCAATTGTGCTCCTGCCTGATTTGCAGCGACGAATCAACAAGTCCTATCCGAACACCAAGCTTGCGATCACCGAATATGACTTTGGCGGCGGAAACCACGTCAGCGGAATGCTGGCCCAAGCCGACGTGCTCGGCATTTTCGGTCGTGAAGGGGTGTTTACGGCGTGCATGTTTGGCCTAGAACCCGAGGACAAGGCGCAGCTCGCCGGGTTCCGAGCGTTTCGCGACTACGATGGCAAGGGGTCGACGTTCGCTGATCGTGCTCTCCGGGTCTCCGGAGTCGATCCGGCTACAGCTTCGGTCTACGCGGCCCTCGACCGCAAGAACACGCGGCGGATGACAGTCGTCGTGATCAACAAAGTAGCCCGCCCACAGGTTTTTGAACTGGAATTCAAGGGCTTCTCGGCCCAGTCTGGGAGAGCGTGGGTTATGGATTCATCCCAGGGATTCACTGCCCAGCCGAAGGAGGTGTCCGGCGGCAGAGTCGCGACTCCTCCTCTCAGCGTCACCACGATTGAACTAGGACATGAGGCAGAGTAATGAGGTGAACACGGCCGTGTTCGGGTCATACTTTCGTCGTGCATTCGATCATCCTGGTGGCTGGCATTTCGTGCTCGGGCAAGACCACGCTTGCTCGGCGTCTGGCCTCAGAACTCGATGCGGCCTACTTGAGTATCGACGACTATTACCGGCCCTTCGCCGAACTGCCGATTGAAGCTCGAAAGCACGTCAACTTCGATGCGCCGGACGCCATCGAGCACGAGCTTCTCGTCGATCATGTCGAGCGCTTGAGGCGCGGCGAAACCATCCACAAACCGATGTATGATGCCGCCGCGTTCGCACGGCTGAGAGGCACCGAACCGGTGTATCCGACCCCAATGATCGTCATCGAGGGCCTCTTCGCGCTGTACTGGTCGGCTCTGCGCGAGCACTCAAGACTCGGTGTCTTCGTGGAGACACCCCTCGAGGTCTGCAGGGAAAGGCGTTTGGATCGCGATGTTCACCATTACGGCCGGTCGCGCATCGACGCGCTCGAAATGTACGAGTCGCACGTCCATCCGAACCAGGCGCAATTCGTTCTTCCCTCTCGTGAAGTTTCGGACGTTATCGTTTCCGGAACTCAGCCGCTGGACCGGTCGTTGCAGCAGATCTACGAGTTCTTCGACGGTTTCCAGCTCGTCCGATGACCGACGCGGATCGTGGGCTCCTGGCAAAAGCCGAAGCCCTCGCTTCTGAATGGGCACCAGGATCGCGCGTCCAGCAAACGCGACGCCTCCGTGGTGGGATTTCGGCCCAGATGTTCGCCCTGGACCTGGCACTGGCCGACGGTGCTCGAACGACCGTTGTCGCTCGCTTCCCCAATCCGGAGCTTGTCCGGTACTTTTCCGATCCGGTGCAGCAAGAGTTCTTGACGCTCAGCCGCGTCACGGAGGCAGGTATTCCCGCGCCCAAGCCGCTGGCCGCCAACCATGAGCTTCTTCTGTTGGAATACCTCAGCGGCACCTCGACCGCCGCACCTCAGGATGTCGAGTCTTTCGTCGATCAGATGGCGGAAGTCCTTGCCACCATCCACGACACCGATCTTGGCAGCGGGCAATTCGACTTCCTCTTGGAAACTCGTTTCGCCTTCAGACCGCCCGGGCGCACGCCGAATTTGGACCTACGTGAATCAGACGTGATTGAGGCCGCCGTGTCGCGGGCGCCCCGGACACCGTGGCGACCCGTGCTTCGCCACGGAGACTTCTGGCCAGGGAACCTGCTTTGGACCGATGGTCAACTCACTGGAGTCGTCGATTGGGAAAACGCGCTTCGCGGCCCGGCATTGGCGGATCTATCCATCACCCGCCTAGACATCCGCTGGGTTCTTGGCCGACGAGCAGCCGAGCGATTCACGGACAGGTATCTGAAGATGCGTCCGCTTGACTTGACCGACCTGACTTATTGGGATCTGCGGGCAGCGCTTCGCCCCATGGAGAACTTGGAGGAGTGGGCGGGTGCCTATGCTGCTCTGGGGCGCCCCGATGTGACCTACGAGCATATGCGAGACGTGCTCCTCGAATTCATCGACGAAGCGCTTACCGCTTAGCCAAACTGAATTGGCGGGTCGTTGGTCCCAATTGTGCACACCCTAGGAAACATTCTAGGAGAATAGACGTTATCTCTTGTGGAAAGAGAATAACATCGGAGGTCTGAGATGAAGAACAAGAAGCTGATGGGTGCGCTCGCCGGGGCTCTCGTCGCTGGATTGGCCGCAGCGATCGTCGCAAAGAATCGCAAAGCCAAGGCAGCCGTCGCCAAAGCGAGTTGACATTCGATTTCCATACGAACCAATCTTAACGGCGCTCTCGGTGGTTAATTCCACTCGGGGGCGCCGCAGGTTTGGGGGTACCCTGCGCGGATGCTCGCGGGGGTGGATGGCTGTCGGGGTGGCTGGGTGGTTGCCCTCGCGCCGACTTGGCCAGGGGCTATCCGGCTCGAGATCGCGAAGAATTTCAGCGCGGTGCTTGAGTTAACGGCCAAGTGTAGAGTGGTCGCCGTCGACATGCCTATCGGGTTGCCAACGGGGGCTACCCGTCGCGCTTGCGACCGGGCCGCACGGGAGGCTCTTGGAGCACGCTCGAGCAGTGTTTTCTTCGCCCCACCTCGTGCTGCCCTTGCGGCCGAGAATCCTCTAGAGTTTCAAGCGATTCACCGCCAACTGTTCGGTAAAGGCGCGTCAATTCCCCTATGGGGAATCGTTCCGAAGATTCGTGAGGTCGATGCGCTGATGACCCCGAGTTTGCAGGAGCGGGTCGTCGAGGCTCATCCCGAATTGGTATGGCGCCGACTGGCTGGGTCCGACCTGCCGTCCAAGCATCGTCCCGAGGGCATCGCGGCCCGCCTCGAGTGTTTAAGGGACGTGGGCGTGCGCTCTGAACCAAACTCCCCCATTCCAGGCGTCAAACAAGATGACATGCTCGATGCCATTGCGCTTCTCGCCTGCGCGTCGGCTCGCCTTGATGGAACGGGTGTTCGGTACCCTGCTGCGTTCGAGGAACGCGACGAGAAAGGACTGCTGATGGAGATGTGGAGTTGAACTGGCTGCGAGCCAAGGACCAGAGCCCCGGTGCCCGCAAGAAGCGCAGGCGGCGACGCTTCTGGTTCTACGGTGGCATTTTCGGTGCTCTGGGAGGGTTCTGGATGTGGCAACCCTGGGAATTCGATCTCATTCCTCGGGGCCAGCCGAATCCCAATCCGCCGGTCTCACCGGCACCAGAGCGACTTTTCGCCAAGGGCGCGAAGATCCTCCTCGTTACGGCACATCCGGACGATTCCGAGTTTTACATCGGCGGCACGCTTACGCAGTTGGCGCGGAGCGGTGCAGAAATCACACAGGTTGTCTGTACGCCGGGCGATAAGGCCTACTATCCCTTCGAAGACTGGAAGACCAATCAACGTCTCCGGCGGGCCGAACAGGAAGAGGCTTCCGGCCGATGGAAAGTCAAAGAGTTACTGATCCTTAACTTTCGCGATGGCCGCCTACGGGCTAGCGACGATCTCATTCATGAACTTCGAAAAGTGATGGAGCGAGTTGAGCCCGAGTATGTGCTCGGTTTCGATGGCCACTATCCTCCTCGGCTTAGCCACCAGGACCACCGCCGAGCGGGTGAGGCGACGGAGTCTGCTTTCTGGGGCTACGGCAAAGCCCCTTGGCTCATGCGATTTTCGACAAGCGCGAGTAACTACGGTGTTGACATCACGGATGATTGGCAGCCGAAAAAGGAACTCATCGCTGTCCACAAGAGCCAATTCTCTGGAGAGCGACTCGAACGCGTGATCAACCTCGTTGCTTCTTACGCCGAGGACGAAGGCGAGAAGATCGGAGTCCCCTTGGCCGAGGGCTTTCGATGCAGTCACTCAAAGTGAGTTTGCCCAAAGGGGCGCGGGCGTCTCAACAATGCCCGCGCCATCCTAGCTGGGATCGGAATCGACGGGGACGGCTTCGAACCCGCCATCGAGGTAATGCCGCACCAAGATCGAGGCACCCGTGACTGCGGTCAGGTGATTCAGGTCCGGTCCATTGATGCCGTGGTAATTCAGTTGTGAATTGGTGATTCCTCTTGCGCGCATTGCCTTCATGGCAGAGATTGTGTTGTTGAAGGATACGAGCGTATCTTGCTGAAGTCCAACAAGGTACATGGGTACGGTCGGTGACCAATCAAAGGTGTTGTTGGCCGCCAATATCTGGTTGATGATATAGGTCGGATCGCCCGATGTCAGTGCGCTTGCTGCTGCCGGTTTCATGATGTCGGCAAGATGATAGGCGCCATCGGATTTCTTCCGATACCCGGATAATGTGGCGGCAAGAGTCAGCGCTTCGAGTGCTTGCTTAGCCGTCTTTTTCCCACCAAACGCACTCGGGATCTGTGCTGCAAACGCTGCCTTGAAGACATCGCCTGGCTTAACCCCGAAATATGCATTTGCCGAGTTGACGAGGTCACCAGTTAGCAACAAGGGTGCAAACTGAAGGTCTTCCGGAGAAGGCTGTTGAGGCCCCATCAGCATTTCACGTTGCGCGCCGCTCAGATCATACGGTCCAGACATCGGGGCACTCGTCACAAGGGTCAACCCAGGAATGGGGGCTTGCTCCATCAGCTGGGTCAACCCCATCGCATTCGCACCGCCTTCGCTGTAACCCGTGATGTAGAGATTGGGTCCGATGGGTCGGTTCAGTTGAGCGGCAATGGCTAGTGCGGCGATGGCCGCATCGCGGCCGGCGGGGGCGTTGCGCGCTGGCATAACGTAGGGATGGGCGGCCAGGCTTGAGCCCTGACCGATGTAGTCCGGCAAGACCACAGCGTATCCGCCACTTGTGTACGCGGAGACCGCCACAGCCGCTTCCGGGAAGGCATCTGGGCCGGTTATCCCAATGGATGGGCAGGCGTTCTGTCCAACTGCGGTGCCATGCGTGTAGATGATCAGTCCTTTGGGACTGCCATTCGTAGGCAAGGCGACTGCCCCGGACAAGGTCGTCAAAGCACCGTTGTAGTCGATCGAGCTGTACATGTAACAGTAGTAGTCCATGCCATCGACAGCGTCGGGCAGCGTCCCGAATCGGGGATCACCGAGCGAGGATCCCAAGGTCGTCTTCATGAAAGCGGTGAGTTCGTCAGCCGTCATCGTGTCGACGGACTGATAGGAAATGAGGTTGCCCTGGCCCGGGACATCGCCGCGAATGATGGGCTCTGGCGGGACATGGCCGAACGTTGTGCGCGGCGCGTCGCCCCCACCGCAACCGATCAAGCCCACGAGGGCACCAAGAAGAGGCAAACAAAATCTGACAGTGGACCTGGACATCGATGCACTTTACCTCGTCATGCAATAGTCTGAACTTAGCAAAGGTACGGGGGACGGCCAGACCACCTTCTTGGAGTCTGGGCCCGTCGCCCCAAGAGGGCACTGGACGAGATGAAGCGCAGCAACTTTCGAAGGAGTGCTAACTCTTAGCAATGCCTACGAGGAGCATTTCTGCGATGAAGCTGCGACTGAGCGATGTCACGCTGTCGAGAGAGGTAACGTACTATGGCACTTCGAAATGAACGTCTAACGTCAATTGTCTTCGGTTTCGTCGGCGCGGGAATGTTCATGACTTTCTACCACGCCGGGCCAGCGATGGCCCAGGCAGCCAAGAACCTCATGGTGGTCCAGCCATCCACGCCTGGAACCGCCCAAAGTGGGCATGCGAACATCACGGGCACGATGAAGGCGGGCCAGTTTGCAGGCGGCGGCGGTGGATTGACGGGACTTAATGCGAGTCAAATCACCACTGGCACGCTGCCGTCAAGCGCCCTAACCGGAGCGTACTCCAATCAGTTGAACTTCACCAATCCGGCAAACGTAATCAACGGGAACGGGGCTGGGCTAACGAACCTACCCTCGTCGTCGTTGACTGGGTTTATCTCGGTGTCGCTCCTGCCGCATCCGTTTGCCCGTCTCGATGCGGCTAATGTGTTTGGAGCATTTAACAACCAGTTCACTGGCCGTGTCGGCGTAGGTGTTGCCCCACTGGCAGGGACCGCGCTGACCGTCCAGGGAGTCGCACCTGACTGGGCCTTGCGCGCACAGAACACCTTGGGTCCAACAGTCGTTGACATTGGTGGACCCAATAACGGCTTATGGGCGACAACCCCGACTCACTTCGCTGCTCTGGCAAGTGGCTTCGACGCGGTCTATGGCCGCGATACGGTGTCGGGCGCTGACGGTAAGTTAGGAACGCTTGGAATCGGCGCGGTTGGGACGAGTGCTGGAGGCAATGAGGGTCGTCTCGGCACCGCTGTCGCCGGTGGGGGGGAATGTGGGGCCTCTTTGGCGGTCCGGTCGGCAGGTTGGGAACCGCGATGAACGGCGCAGTAGCAACAAATCCTGCTGGCTTCCGAGCCGAACTTGCGGGAATCACCTATGGATTGCGAACATCCAATGACGCCACGAGTACATCTGTCGCTTTAAACGATGTGCTTGCCGCGGTAGCCATCAACGTGGTGGGTCCTGAAACCGGCCTCTGGGCCTCGGACTCGAACACCGGAACCCTCGCGGTCCTTGTCGATACTCAGGGAGCCGTGTTTGGCAACGGGATAGGCGTGCCCGGAGTGGCGGCCGCTTCCGATATCGACCACTCGGTTTCTGCAACTCATGCGGGCTTTGATCCGACTCTAGCTGCCCTATATGGCCAGGGTTCAGGCGTGAACGGGCCGGGTGTGCCGCGCGCCGCCGCACTTCGGCTCGATGATGGGGCGGTTCTGGTTGGCGGTCCTTTACCGAATCGCTTCGCGGGGAGCACCCTGGTCCCCGGCCCTTGGTTGCCAATCTTCTCATGCTTGGGAGGCGACCCGCCCCACGGACACGTGATTGGCTACTACTGCGACGTCCCTGTCGCTAACGCCCTCGTCATCCCGGGGCCACCCAATTTCGGGACGATCATTCAGGTGTCTGTGGAGACTGCCGTGCCACCTATGGGGAACACGTCTTACAATGTCCAGGCGCACTCCAAGGTGCCGGGAGGATTCGTGATACGCGTTACCCGTATGGGCGATCCGGGCGCGTGTGCACCACCTGTCGAGCCGACCTTTGCCCACTACACGCTGATCAATCCAGTGCCGTAGACCGGCAGTTCTACGTCCCCCTCGTGCTCCCCCTCTTCCGAAGTTGGGGGCACGAGGGGGACGTTGTATTTTGTCAATGCTTCACCCTCTCTTCTTCTTGAAGCCCACCCGCAAGGGGAGCGAATTCAGGAGAGAACATGAAACAGATTCAATTTACGTGGCTCGCGGCCCTCGCAGCTATCTTTGCCCCGGCTCTGGCCAATGCCAGCCTTTCGTTTGATCCCGCCTTGGCGATGCTCACCGGTGAAAGGCCCTCCGGCATGATCAGTGGCGACTTCGATCGTGACGGCGACCTCGACCTCGCCGTGACGGTTGACAACCCGAACCGTGTCGAGGTGTATCGCAACAACGGCCTGGGTACTTACGGGCTTCCCGTTCAGTACCTCACCGGCTCAGGAACTGGTGCCGACTCCTTGACCACCGGAGACTGGGATGGCGATGGCGATCTCGACCTGATGGTCGCCCTACAGAACAACGATCAGCTCCAGGTCCTCACCAACGTCGCGAACGGCATCTTCGGGTTCGGCGCAATCCTCAATGTCGGGGCAAAGCCGAGCTCCTTGCTGGCCGTCAATCTGAACGGCGACGCTCTGGTCGATATCGCTTGCACGAATGAAGACAGCGACGACGTCTCGATCCTCACGAACACGGGACTAGGATTTACGATCACGACCGTTGCGGTCGGCGAGGGTCCACGCAGCATCGCTGCTGGCCAGCTATCCGGCAGCCCGGCGATGGACCTGATTGTGGGCAACCACCGGATTCGCAGCATGTCACTCTTGACGAACCTCGGTGGATCTTTCGGCCGCGTCGACCTGCCGCTCGGTGCTCAAATCCGGCCTTCGGGTGTGGCGGTTGGCGACCTCGACCGCGATGGCGATAACGATTTCGTCGCCAGTACGTCCGGAACCGGCGTCAACTATGCGTCGATCTTCCTGAACACGCCAGGCGGCTTTACCGGTCCGATGAGTCTCTCCCTGGGCGGGGCCGATTCGCAGGGCGTCGTGCTCATCGATGGTGAGAGTGACGGCGACCTGGACATCGCCACCACGAACTCGACCAGCGGTAACCTCTCGTTGCTTGAGAATCTGGGCGGATTGGTCTTCGGCGCGCCGACCCAAATGGCCGCCTTTACTTGGCCGGGAGTGCTTGAAGCGGCGGACTATGATCGAGACGGGCGCATGGACCTCGCCACCCCGAACCGCGATTCGAACAACATCGCGTTCTTTTACAACCGCGCAACTCAGGTCGGCATGGTCAGCGGCAACGTCACGCTCCAAGACTTCGGCGCAAATCTGGCGATTGAGCCCGTGCTGTTCGAGGTGATTTCGGGTGGGGTTACGGTTGATCAGCATCTTGTGATGCCACGAGTCGACGGATACTTCTCGTTCAAGACCACGCGACGCGGCACGTTTACGATTGGGGCAAAAGGCGTGCACTGGCTACGCGGTACGAACACTGGAGTGACGATTACGAATGCCGGCGCTGCGGGCCTTTCGTTCTCGCTGGTTAATGGCGACGCTGACGGCGACAACGAGATCGGCATTGGCGACTACGCCATGCTATCGGCGGCCTTTAACTCGACTCCTAGCGATCTGAATTGGCTTCCGACCGCTGACTTCAACGGTGATGACGCTGTCGACATCGCCGACTACGCCATCCTTTCTGCCAACTTCGGCATGGCTGGCGACTAGCGGTTCTGCTTCCAACCTGCAGGCCCGCTCGCTGATCGGGCCTGCATTCCTTCTTGAGGACCCTGTATGAACCTTCGCGCAACGCCGCTGGTCACCTCTGCCCGAGGTGGGACCGAAGCTACACCGCCGATTATCCGATGATCGGAATCGGAGGGAAATCGGAGGGTAATCGGAGGGCAAAGGGAGTTCACTGCGTACTGTCGAGGGGTTAGCGGGGGCTCCCGCTAACCCAGCAGGACCATTCAGTTACTTCAGCAAGCTCCCAATCCCGATACCCTTGTCCGGACTCGCCGTCTGCAAGAGGTCTTCGACTTTTACCGAGGTCATGACCTCTTTGCCATCGACCTTGAGCGTGATGCGGTAGTCGCCAGCGACGATGCGTCTTCCCCTTGCTGCCCAGGGAACGGCGTGCAGTCCAGCCGCCTTTGGTCCGCGCAAGTTCGCTACTTCCTCGCCCAAGATGTCGGTGATCACGAGGTTCACTTCTTCCTTGGCCTCGGACTTTAAGTAGTAACAGATCGTCGTTCCAGGCTGAGTGTTAGGTGACAAGAATCCTCCGTCACCGTCCCACCCTGCACCGCCGCTGTTGGAGCGACCCATAAGCAGGATATTTTGCGGACGACACACGAACATGTTCTCCTTCATAACCTCGGGAGTAAGCTGCTCCAAGGCGGCGACGGGCAGAATCCAGATGCTGCGACCGTGAGTACCAATGATTAGGTCGAGATCGCGCGGGTGAACTTGAACATCGTGGACGGCAACGGTCGGCCAACCCGCGGCACGATACCGAATCCACGACTTGCCGCGATCGAGCGAAAACCGCAAGGACATCTCCGAACCAAGGTAGAGAAGATCAGGATTCTGCACGCCTTCCCGAATGACGTATACGCAATCATAGTCGGGTAGGCCGTTGTTGAGCTTTGACCACGTCTTGCCGTAGTCTTCCGTCACATAAACATACGCCTTGTAATCGTTGTTTCGGTGACCGTCGAATGTCGCGTAGGCTCGCCCTTCTTCCCACTTGGATGCGGTAACGCGAGAACACCACGTGTTCGCGGGCAGATCGGGGATGTTGCGAGTGACGTTGCTCCAAGAACCGCCGTCGTTCATCGAAACCTGCACCTGGCCGTCGTCGGTACCTACCCAGAGCAACCCCTGCCGCATGGGCGATTCGCTGATCGTGATGATCGTGCAGTGGCGCTCCGCACCCGTGTCCTCAGGAGTTACGCTTTTGCGTCCAGGCTGAAGCTTGCTGGCATCGTTGGTCGTTAAGTCTGGACTGATGACGTTCCAGTTATCACCGCGATTCACGCTCTTAAAGAGCTTGTTCCCCCCAAAGTATATCGTGCGAGAATTGTGCGGGGAGAGCATCATGGGGGTGCTCCAATTAAACCGCCAGCGCTCACCTTCCGCCGGTTTGGGAGTCGTGTTATTCGAACTCGGACGAATAGATTTCAGGGCTCCGGTGCGCTGGTTAAACCTTGCCGCCCCGCCGCCTTGTGACTCGGCATAAACCGTCGCCCAGTCCTCGGGATCGACGAGCACATGGAAGCCATCACCACCAGCATTTACGGTGTAAGCGTCCGAAGCCTGTGCGCCTCCTCGGATAGTCTGGGTGGGAAAGCCCCAGCACAGATTGTCCTGTAGCCCACCATACACATAGTAGGGTTTTCGCATGTCGTAGGTTGCGCAGTAGAACTGGCCGAGTGGCATATTGGATAAATGTTCCCACTTTTCAGTCCTATCCCGTGACTGGTAAACCCCTCCGTCAGTGCCGGCGATGATATGGTTCGAGTCGCTTGGATCGATCCAAAACGCGTGCCAGTCGGAGTGGACGGAGTTGTTTTGATTCCGGAAAGTCTTGCCGCCATCGTTGCTGATCGCGAGATCGACACCCAAGACGTACACGCGCTGCTCATCATTGGGGTCGATACGTATTTCGCTGAAGTAGAACGGGCGCGGGTTGAGGAAGTTGACCTCGGTCCAGGTTTCACCACCGTCGGTGCTCTTGAAGGTGCCGCCGCCGAAGTTACGCACGGCGCCTTGGTCGTTGGGACGTTGCCCCAGACCGGGCTGCGCAGGCTGCCTCTGGCCTTGACCTTGCGCTCGTGGCGGGCCGCCCGGAGGTGGACTGCCCTGACCTTGGGCTGGACCGGACTTTGCGTTGTCCTGCCGCTCCGACCCTGCCTCCTCTTCCTCGCGGCCGGGATTGGGATTGCGAGGCGGCCGAGGAACTTCATATTCGACCATCGCCATCATCACCTTCGGGTTCTTGTGCCAGAACGTGAGACCCATCCGTCCCATTCGTACCGTGGGCAGCCCCTTCGTGATTTTTCGCCAGGTCTTGCCGGAGTCCGTGGTTTTGTAAAGCGCGCTGCCGGGCCCACCGCTGATCCAGTCGTACGGCTTTCGCAGTTTTTCCCATGCGGCGGCGAAAAGCACCTTGGGGTTTTTCGGATCCATGTGCATATCGCCGATGCCGGTCTTTTCGTCGATATAGAGTACACGCGCCCAGGTCTTGCCTCCGTCGGTGGTCTTGAACACTCCGCGCTCTTCGTTGTAGCCCCATAGGTTTCCGAGGGCGGCGACATAGACGATATCGGGGTTCTTCGGGTCGATGACAATGTCGGCGATGTGGCGCGTCTCAGCCAGGCCCATGTTGGTCCATGTTTTGCCGCCATCGACTGACTTGTAGACGCCATCACCCCAGGCGACCGAGTTGCGGCTCGTATTCTCGCCCGTGCCCACCCAAACGATGTTGGGATCTTGCTGGTAGACGGCGACACCGCCAAGGGAGATGCTCCCTTCCCGCTCGAAGACCGGTGTCATCGTCAGCCCGCCGTTCTGCGTCTTCCACAGGCCGCCCGATGCGGTGGCGACATAGAAAATCCGCGGTTCCTTCTCGTAGACCGCGATCTCTTGAATGCGCCCACCCATGTTCGTCGGCCCGAGTTGCCGAGCCTTGACCTCGTCATAGAACCCCTGCCCGATCGTGGGCTGGGGAGGTGCGGCATCCTGCCCCTGGGCAAATGCGGCGCAAAGCACGAGAAGAACCCCAAATCTCTTCATCCCGGCAGGATACCCATGGCGCCCAAAGAGGTGAACTTTGGCGTGATCTTCTGGTCGGGCATGGTGCGTTCGTCGCTTTCCGCAGATGCCGATGATTCGTCGCTGACTGCCTGCATCGGCCCATCGACGGATTGCGGGATCACAAGCGATCACTATGGCGATGAACGTTCGTGCTTCTCGGCCTAACCGGCGCCTCAGCGGGAAGCCGTGAGCCAGGCTATTTCACTGGCAGTGTTACAATGGCACTCTAGGTGGGTGGTTCAGCTAAGACCTCGGGTCAGATGGGGCATTGGGGAACGGGGAAGTGGCACATTCGACTTCTCGGGCGCTTTGATGTCCGAAGTGCTTCCACTGAGGCGGTTCGCTTTCCTTCTCGAAGCGCGGCGGCCCTGTTGGCTTTGCTTGCGCTGGAGAAGGGCAAGGAGTTCGCGGGTGAGGAGCTTCGCGAGCTGTTTTGGCCCGAAAGTGATGGAGATCGCCAGGCACAGAACCTACGGCGAGCCGTGTCGGATATTCGACGTGTCCTAGAAGAAGGCCTACCGCTTGGTTCAGTGATCGGCACCCCTCGCGGGAGAGTTGTTCTGAATACGGAACAGGTATCGACCGATGTCGAGCGGTTCAACGCGCTCGTCTCGAGCATCGATGACGTCGGCGCCATGCAGGAGGCTGTAAGTCTGTACTCGGGTCCGCTCTTCGCTTCGTCATCCGTAAGCTGGCTGATTGGTCGCCGCATGGACCTCGAAGAGCGCTTTAGCCAGACGGTTGAGCGGCTCACGGAAATGCTGATCCAGAGAGGAGACACCAAGGAGGCCATTCGAATTGGACGATCGGCGGTCGTCGCGGCACAGGGACGAGAAGACGTTCACATCAGTCTCATCCGTGCATACCGAGTAGCCGGCATGGACGTAGAGGCCCTTCGTCAGTTTGAGGAACTTGAGCGGATTCTCGATGACACGTGGGGCGAGAAACCATCGATACGTGCCTTTGAGGCTCTCAACAACGAAACAGATGCGCGTGCAGACGTCACTCCTGGTTCGTGGTCGGAGCCTGACATGGAGCCTTCGGGCGGCGCCGTCCCTCTCGGCTCCAAGTTCTACGTCAGGCGAAGAGAAGACGCGGAAGTGACCTATTGCATCGACCGCCACGAAGGGGTCCTGCTCCTGCAAGGTCCTCGCCAGGTGGGCAAGAGTTCGCTTCTTGCTAGAAGCCTCGAGCACGCACGATCCACCGGTTCCTCGGTCGGCCTTTGCGATCTCCAGTCTCTTGGTGAGCCTCAGTTGGCCCAAGCCGACACCTTCTTCCGTACTCTTGCCTTCGGTCTCGCCAAAGATCTGGATTTGACGCTCGACTTCGCTGAGGTATGGAGCGAATGGTTGGGTCCAAATGTCAACCTCGACAATGCGGCAGAGAACATCCTGAAGCGAGCACCCGGTCAGGTCTGCTGGGCTCTGGATGAGGCCGACTTACTATTCGACCGTCCTTACACCAATGATTTCTTTGGGCTGCTACGCAGTTGGCATAATCGCCGAGCTCTCAATCCAAGCGGACCATGGGCCAAACTCACGCTCATCATCACCTACGCCACCGAGGCCCATCTCTTTATCAGCGATCTGAATCAGTCTCCGTTCAATGTTGGGATTCGTGTACCTCTGAAGGACTTCACACATGAAGAGTTAGTGGACCTTGCTAGTCGATATTCTGGTTTGCCTCCCAACGCTCCTGAACTCGTGGGGGGACTTACAAATGGTCATCCCTATCTCTCGCGGCGGGCGTTTGCCTATTTATCCAAAGAAGGCAGTCCCACGGCGCTCGAGTCGACAGCTTCATTGCAGGACGGCCCGTTCGGAGATCACCTGCAGCGCATCCTTATCTCTGTGGCGCAAGATCCGGAGAACTTGGCCGAAGTGAAGCGATTGCTAAGCGGTGAAGGTTTCTTACATCCCACAACCCGATATCGCTTATGGTCAGCTGGCATTACGTCAATGACGAGCGAGGGTTCCCCACAATTCAGAGTGCCGGTGTACGGTCCCTATTTGCGTTCTGCACTGGCCTGATCCTTCCACGGAATGCTGTTGAACACGCGAACCGCTCCATCAGTACATGCCAAGATGACTTGCGTACCGTCGGGCGAGAAGATGCTGGAGTCGTTCAGCGTGTCCCCACTTTGATCATCTTTTCTGAGGGGCGTGTAGCGAAGCGAGAATAGTTCAGCACCGGATCGCGTGTCCCATATCGTCGTCGTGCGGTTAGTGGCACCGGTGACAATGCGCGAACCATCGGGTGAGAAACTGAGGCTCCGCATTCCACCGCCCGAATTAAGGGTTGCGATCAGCCGTCCCTCCTTGAAGTCCCAGAGTGAACCAAGCACGGAACCACTCGTTCCGGCGAGGTACCTCCCGCTGTTGTCAAACAGGTAGCGATTTGAACGCGCAAGAGCTGGAGGCAGAGTGCGCGTGAACTTCATCGCTGTTATGTCGAAGATGGTTGGTGTTGTGGCATGTTTGCCAGCCTCGTGTCGGGCGATCACGAGTGACTTTCCGTCAGGAGAAAACTGCAATGCTGAAAATGGTCCGTCCATTTCGAGCCGTTTCATAACCTGACCCGTATCTCCCGAAATGAGATAGACGGCACCAATTAGCGGCTGATTTGTGCTGACGGCATTACTTGAGAGAGCACCGATCGCAACAACGGGGCGATGATCCGCACCAGCGATCATCACGGACGGTCGAGAGTCAGCGGGCCAATCAAGCTTGAATCTTGCAAGTATGTCGAGCGAGGATGTGTCGAGTATCGCGCAGTTGCTGGCGCTCCCAACCTCGTCACGGTATTCATGGGCAAACAGCTTGCGGCCACGGTCAAATACTTGCAGGCCGGTCAACTCGTGCTCAAACACCTTGGACTTCTGCTGAATCTCAAGGGTTGAAGGAGACAGCCGTGCGATGGAACCATCGCGTAAGGCGACAAAGACAGCGGCATCTTGGACATCGCACATGTGCCAGGCAGAAAATCGGTGAGTCACTCCAGTGTCCAGGTCACGGCTGACGAGTTCCTGTTCGCCCCTCCATCCCGCTGAGCGCGAAATGAGATTGCGGCCACCATTGACGAGAAACGGAGCCTCGGCTTGGCCTTTGTGATCGAGATGCACTTCGACGGGCTCAGGTGTACTGATCAGCCAAGTCTTCACGTTGAGGCCGCTATCAATCGTTAAGAGATGCCTGTCCCCAGCCATGAATTCGACCGTATTAAGGCCCAGCCAATGACCCACAAAGGTATTGATCAATCTGCCTGTTTTCACATCGAACACTAGAACTGTGCCATCGGAAGTGCCCGCCGCGCACGTCTCGCCGTCAAACGAGAATGAGAAGCATGACGTACGTATTAGCGGCCCTGCTGTGGTCGACACGAGGCTAAGATCTGAGCTGCGTCGTATCTCGAGACGACGGTAGCGGATATCGAAGAAGGCGAAGTACCGCCCGTCTTGGCTCAGTGCAAAGCGCCCCCAAGCGTTCATATCTACGATGGGACCTTCTGCGGTAGCGAGAACCTTTCCGGAACGATCTTGCCGGCGGAGTCGACCACCTTGATGCATACTGACAATGGTGCCGTCGTTGAGAAAGCGTGCTGCAATACAGAAGTTCGGCGCGGCAATCTTTGCGATCGAACGGCTTCCATCGAATGAGAGCAATTCAAAGGGATCACCGTTTCCCCCTGGCAGGGTGCCCAATATGGTCTGCGAACCTGGGTCAAAATCAAAGAAGACGTGACGTAACTTTGCCTTTCCAAGGACTTTGCCGCTGATCGCATTGGTGAAGACTAGAGAGTTGCTCGAAGGATCGGATCCTACTCGGATATCGCCCCGACGATACATGGGGTTTACTCCTGTATCGGTATGCCTGCCAAGCAGTTTGAGATCGGTCGGTGTGACTTCATAGTCTTCGATGGACGTAATTCCATAGAGCGCTCCACTAGGCTGACGTTCGAGCGCTAGTGGTTCCTTCGGGAGCTTGATTTCCGCAAGGTGTCGGTTGACGAACATTGCAGCGTGCCCCCACTCCCAACCGCGCAGCGGATTGTCGTTTGAGGTCCGAATAAGTGTAGAGACTTTTGTCCATTGGTTTTCAGATATTCCCAGCCGCAGATTCGCCATGAGGCCGATATAGTTCTGTTCCTGAAACTCCTTGGTGCGCTGAGTTAAGGTCTTAAGGGCCCTTTCACGGTCCTTGGCAATGTTATAGAAGCTGGCGGCCCCAAGTGAAACCACGAGCAGGATGATGGCGGCAACGGCGGCGGTTCTTAGGGTCGCGAGTCGTGTAGCGCCTTGGATGCGTCTAAGCTCAGCGTGCGGAAAGCTCTGCTGTCTCCATCCTTCGTTGAAGACCGTTCGGTAGATGCGGTTTCTAAGGCGCAGGTTTCCTTTCTCTTCTAATCCGATACCAGCGAGCCGGAGCGAGACGACGACGGGGTTTTCCTCATTGGCATCGACTCCCTTACCTTTGAGCAATCGTCCATAGAGCTGAAGGACCTGGGTTTTTCGCTCATCCAAAGACATGCCCGGAACGTCGGGATCCAACATGCGTCGTTCCACATCCGCCAGATTGGGTTCACGCATCCGTGATTCCGGAGTAAAAAAGAGGTTCTTTACGAGCGTATCGACATGAGAAGATGAAGTAACGTCTGGATTACATGCAACCTGACTGCACAACAACTGGGTGAGGTAAGGGTGGCCATTCACCCAGTAATGGACCCGTTTGGTGAGTTGCTCACCGTCTTTTCCACTCTGGGTAAGCACCTGCGCATAGGGTTGCGTCTCCTCCAAGGCGAAGTCCGAGAGGTCGATCCGGGTTCCTATGTTGAAGGGTGTGATTTCGGGATTGCGAATCAACTGGCCCGGCGTTGCCACACCCACGAGGCAAAAACTGAGGCGTTCGAAGCCGCGGACCTCCGAACGGCGGTTGTAGCAGTCGCGGATGCCCGCGAAGAACTCGTCAGTCGGGAACGGCAGCGCGCGAACGAAGTCCACCTCGTCGATGAAGATCACGATCGGGTGCTCCGTGCTGGGGAGCACCACAGACTCCAGAGCACCAATCCAGCGCGCAAGCGGCCCGACTTCCTGGTGCGCGCCCCAGTACTCGAACAGCTCTTTGTTTAGCCCAAGTTCCTGACCCAGACCAGAAACCAAACCGGCATACCATTGGTCGGGGGTTACATTGGCCCCGATCCGCTGGAGATCGAGCTTGACGGCGTCAATGCCTCGCTCCTTTAGCTTGACCATGGTGCGGGCGACGAGCGATGATTTGCCCTTTTGGCGTGAATCAAGCAAAAACACATACTCGCCAGCGACGAGGGCATCCAGAAGCTGAGCATCCGCGACCCGCTCCAGGTAGCTCGGTGCGTTCGGATCCATCGTTCCGCCGGGGCGGAAGAACGGCGGCTGTCGGTCCATGGAGGCATGGTACACGAAGAAGTGTGATGAAACTCCTCACAGTTTGATCACGGTTGTCCGGGCATGATGGAGCTTGATAGGAGTAATGCACCCAGGGACGCCCCCGCAACTCTGAAGTCAGAGCCGATGTTTGCATCGGGTGCGGCCAGCCCGGGTCGGAGCAACGAATGAGAAGAACGATTACAAGACACGTATGGTTGGTCGCGGCCATTCTGATCCCTGCCAGCATAGCCCTTGCCCAGCCGTACCGCTACTACGTGACGGAAATGCCCGTAACGGGCACCTACAATGGATCGGGAGCCTATTCGGTCAACCGAGATGGTAGCGTCGTAGGCTACATGTGGGAAGGCAGTTTGGGACGTGCGTTCGTGTGGAACCCAATATCAAACAATAGTCACGTTGGAACCCAGTCCATGCTCAATCAGGTTGGCGGAGGCACTATGTCCGCAGCTAGTTCGATCAGTAGTAATGCCAAAATTGCGGGCTACGCGAGAGACGCTTCGGGGCAGTGGTTCTTGACGACTTGGGATAAAGCAACTGGCAATCCATCACCGCTCGTTCCGATAGTCGTGTCCTCGGGCCACGCGCTTGGGATCAATAATGCAGGCCAAATCACCTACAATAGCGCTGGTTCCCCTTACGTCTATGACAACGGGACTAGTATTCTCTTAAGTTGCAGCTGGGGTGGGAATGCAGCCATTAACCAGGCTGGTGATGTCGTCGGCGGGTCGAACAACGGTCTTCTGGGTTCGTATCAAGGAACATTTTGGGAAGCCGGAAACTACGGCGTTAGCAATAATGTGGGAATGTTGTTCGGAGGAGGCTTTGTCGACTCGGGTGGGTTGCACGCCATTAATGACCAGCGGCGCACTACCGGCTATGTCGTGGAGGACGGAAAGACCCGAGCATATTATTGGGATGTTTGGGTTGGGTCGCCTACATTCATACTTCCCCCCAGCGTCTACTCATCGGGATGGGGTCTCAATGATCAAGGAGATGTAGTCGGATCTTATCAGAATCCGCAGGGCCACTATGGTAAGCCCTTTCTTTTCGAGGACGGCGTGTTCATTGACCTGCAGAGCGAGATAGATCCGCTGAGTGGCTGGTACCTGCAAGAAGCGTTCGATATCAATGAGTTCGGCCAAATCTGTGGCTTTGGGTATCTGAATGGTCGACCTCGTGGCTACCTTCTCACGCCCATCCCCACTAACCAACCGCCACTTGCCACGAACGACTTCTACGGCGTTGACCAGCTGGGCACCCTGAACGAGCCTGCCCCTGGCATCCTCGTGAACGACAGCGACCCCGAAAATGACGGACTCACGGTGGAGTTGTTGGCCGGGCCATCTCACGCGAGTTCGTTCCAACAGAACGCGAATGGCTCCTTCACCTACACGCCAACTGCCACGTTCTTCGGAACGGACACCTACACTTATCGAGTGTTCGACGGCACGACCTATTCAGATCCCGCGACGGTCACGATCACCGTTCGTCAGCCGGGAGCACAAGGGTTCATCACCGGTGGAGGCAAGTTCTTCCAGAGCGGTAACAAGTGCACGTTTGGATTCGTTGCGAAGGTGCAGGGAAATGGAGTGCAGGGCAACCTGGAGTTTCAGGATCACGGCATGGGACTCAATGTGAAGTCTGATAGCGTGGGATGGGTTTATGCTCCGAATCTGATCGACGGGTACTTCAGTGGTACCTGCTCGGTGAATGGTACGCCGGGCTACAGCTACTTCGTACAAATCCGCGACCGGGGAGAGCCTGGTCGTAACGACGACCTTTCGGTTTGGTTATTCGACGCTGCGGGCGTCCAGGTGTACTCGTCGAGTGGCACGTTGTCGGGTGGAGGAAACATTCAGATCCACGGATCGTGACTTCAAAGTGACCAGTCCCCAATTGTTGACCCACTTAGAGTGTAAGGCTCTCTGCCTCCATTTTGAATGATAATTCCCTCCCGTACGACACGGGGCTCAAGCCCCCGAGTGCGGAGTGGGGACGGACTCGGTTG
>JAIBBE010000121.1 GCA_019694835.1 Fimbriimonadaceae bacterium
CGGTCTTTGCCGCCGTGCTCGCCGCCTACGCCATCCAGCGCCTGCGCTTCAAGGGCAGCAACTGGCTGGGGCTCGCCATCTACCTGGCCTACCTGGTGCCGCCCTCGATCCTGTTCATCCCGCTCGCCATCATGGTGTTCAACTTCGGCCTCTACGACAGCCCGCTGGCACTCATCCTGACCTACCCCACCTTCCTGATCCCGTTCGCCACCTGGCTGCTCATCGGCTACTTCAAGTCGATCCCCTACGAGCTCGAGGAATGCGCCCTCATCGACGGCGCCACCCGCCTGCAGATCCTGTGGAAGATCACCCTGCCGCTCGCCGTCCCCGGCCTGATCTCCGCCGGCATCTTCGCGTTCACCTTGAGCTGGAACGAGTTCATCTACGCCCTGGCCTTCATCCAGTCGGCGGAGAAGAAGACCGTGCCGGTGGCGGTGCTGACCCAGTTGGTCGAGGGGGACGTGTATCACTGGGGCTCGCTGATGGCGGGGGCATTGCTGGGGTCGATTCCGGTAGCGTTGTTCTACAGCTTCTTCGTCGAGCACTATGTCAGTAGTCTCACGGGTGCGGTGAAGGAGTAGTCAGCGGCTTTACACCAGCCACAAGGTATTCGCTTTTTTGTGCCTCGGTCAGCTGTCGTGGCAGCTTCAGTGCGCGGGCGTAAGCGACGATTTCCTCAAATGTACCAACCAGTGGCCATATCCGGGCAGTATCATCCCAAGACACACTTAGCAAATGTGTTCCATCTGGCCCAAACTCAAGCGATCTGATCTCACCATCATGACCGGCTAGCGCCAGAAGGGGCTCCCCACCCTGCGATGACCACAGTTTCACTAGTCCGCTTCGCGACCCCGTCGCAATCCGTGTTCCGTCTGGACTAACCGCAACTGCGGTGTAGTCGTCTATGTCACCATATTTGTCGCGCGGTCTATCACTGCCGAGCATCAGTAGTTCTCGAAATCCGTCCGACTGCCATATCAACGCTCCAGCATCGGAGATGGCAACAATTCTCCTCCCGTCGGGGCTAAACCTTGACGACCTGACATAGGCCTTCGGATCGCCAAGTCGGATTGGCTTGCTATTGCCGTCTACGGTTACTAGTTGCGTGCTTCCTCCGCTTGAAGTTGTTAATAATTGCATCCCATCTGGGCTGAACTCGACTGAAATCACAGATCCGTTGTTCACTTTCAATACCAGAGGCTTATCGGTATCTTCTACGTTGTAAACTCGCACAAAGCCATCCCTGCAGCCAGTAACAAATCGCTTTCCGTTGGGGCTAACGGCGACGGAATAAATTCCGTCTGGTGCAGGCAGGAGAATTGGCTTATGCTCTTGATCCAAATATAGTAAATGTGTGTTACCATCTCGAGATCCTGCAACAATAAATTTTCCATCATGACTAAAGGCAGCTGATGTAATATTGGATTTTGAATTATCTAGGAGTGTGCGGAGAAGGGAAATATTGGATCCGGAGGCAGACCAGAGACGCAATGTCCCATCGGCGGAGCCTGTAGCGAGTACGTCCCCGGTTGGCCCGTAGGCAGCTGTCTCAATTGCTGTACCATGCTCAGCAAGTATTTGTGGCTTACCTTGCGGTTCAACTTGCCAAACTCGGGCACTACCGTCGCCGGAGCCAGTAACGACCTCTGAACCGTCTGGGTTGAAGGCTACAGCATAAACGGGTCCGTCGTGACCGCGGAGTACTTGGAAGTCATTGCCGTCGTCGATGCGCCATATTCGGGCAGTGCCATCCTCCGAGCCGGTCGCGACGTGCAAGCCGTTTGAACTGAAAGCGACTGACCATATCGGACCGATGTGGCCACGAAGGAGGAGAGGCTCCTGTGCCTCTCCAAGCTGCCATACGCGGGCTATACCCTCCCAGGATCCAGTAACTATCTTCGTTCCGTCCGGGCTGAAGGCGACTGACATTACATGATAGTCGGGGACAAATTGATTTAGCTGCGATCCATCGTCCGCTGACCATACTCGCGCAGTTCCATCGTCAGATCCGGTGACAATCCTGGTCCCTAACTTGTTAAATGCGCCTGAATAAACGAAACTCTCATGGCCCGTTATGAAAAGTGATGGATCTAAGCTATTTCTGGGCCATATGCGAACTCCATCTTCAGAAGTAGTGCCAAGCCTGGTGCCATCAGTACTATAGAAAACTGAATATACGGACCCTCCGTGACCATCCAGCACAAATGGCTTCTCATCGCTCCCGAAGGGCCAAACGACCGCAGTACCATCATCGGAGCCAATAGCAACATGCGAACCATCGGGGTCAAACGCAACTGAAGTTACGTGAGAGAATTCAACTTTATTGTCAAGAACCGTTGGCGAGGCCGTGCCATTGCGCATCCAAATTCGTGCTTTGCCATCATCTGATCCGGTCAGGATATGTGTTCCATCGGGGCTAAACGCGACTGCCCTGACTGGTTGCCCATGCCGGAGCAAAATCGACTCTCGTTGCTCCGCCAGTGCAGTGCGCAGCGGTCGCCAGAGTTCCTGGGCAATAGATGTGTCGATTGGCTCCTGCTCACTTGGCATTGCCTGCAGCGCCAGAAGTATGCCGGTTACCGCGTCACCGCTGCTAGTGGCCTGCGATGATAGATTGGCCAATCGGCGGGACTGGGCTCTCTGCTGCGAAACTTTTTGCTCCCGCGCTTCTATTACAGAATTGTATGTGATCATTCCGGCAAGTCCCATCGTACCCGCTACGCTGGCCAAGATTAAAACGAACGCGGCGCGTCTTCGGCGGCGGCGGCGGCCTTCCTCCTGACGCACTAGGGGCATGAAGATCGCAGGCACTTCCAGTATAGCGGCCAATATTTTCGTAACGGCGTCATCCACTGGCCCTGCCCCACGAAGGCCAAGCTTTGTCCAAGGCGACCATCGACGGAGATCTACCCAGTCCCAGCGCTCCGAAAGAGTGAGCAACTTGCCGGGAAGCCTATTTTCCGGCGCATTTGGAGTAAGGACTACCGTGATGCGCTCGCGCCGGTTCACGCGTTCAAAGAACATTTGAATTTCGCGTTCAACCCAGTTGGCGCTTCCATCGGGGAGGTCGCTCAGTGCGGCAGGTGAAGAGAGCACAACCAGATGTCTCGATTGTGCTAGCGCCGGTGCAATTTGCGCCACCCAGAAATCCTCGTTGCCCACCTCGAATCGCTTGTCTAGAAAGACGCGTCGCTTTTGCTGGAGGCGCTGCCCTAGATCGTCCGGAACTGCTGCAAGCAAGTCTTTGGTGGGCTTCCAACGCTCTAGACAATGACAGAGCCAAGTAGCTAAGCCAGCGCAGTCGGATCGTTTGTAGGAAATGAACGCATCGTAGTCGGACATTGGCTATTGGCCCGCGTTGGTGATGTTGGAGGCTAGTGATAAGAACATACTGCTACAAAAGGAATTATGACAATGCGGTTCTTGCAGTCCAATTTGGGCTGCCCACCGTGGAGCGACCACTGCCGTGTTCTCATTCGACCACGACCTAGCCGGGTACGACGCGTTTTGGCTAGGCCAAGTTGTGTAATTATTAGCTTGAAGTGTCGTGGATGCAGAGTGGAGAGCTTTTCGTGTGGCTGTCAATTCGAGCTGGTCCTGCCAGGGCGTGCTGGCCTGCAGCCGGTGCGGGCCGTCGGGGCGCTGGTCGAGCCAGACCTTCAGGCCTGCAGCTTGCGCTTTCGGACTGGCCTCGATCGCGGCGGCGAGCCACAGCGCCCGCTCGGTATCGGCGCCGGCGTGGGACAGGAACAATAGGTGCGCCATGCGCGGACTATCTCTCCCCGCGCTCAGGTTGTGACAAAGGCGGCGCGTCGACAAGGGGCGTCGTCAAGTCGCTGCCTGCCAGGGGTCGACCGTGGCGACGCCGAGCGGGGCGAAGTCGCGCAGGTTGCGGGTCACCACGGTCAGGCCGTGGACGAGGGCGATGGCGGCGATCTGGGTGTCGATGATCGGGTGTTGCCGGCCCGTGGCGTCGCCCGTGCCCATCAGCTCGCCCCAGACCAGAGCGGCGTCGGCATCGAAGGCGGGGCAACTCGCGAGCAGTGGGGTCAGCA
>JAIBBE010000239.1 GCA_019694835.1 Fimbriimonadaceae bacterium
TTCGTGGGCGCTCCCGGACCCTGCGCGTGAACTACCGAACGTCCCATCAAATCCGCATGCAGGCCGATCGGCTGCTTGGTCCGCAGGTTTCCGATGCTGACGGCAATACCGATGATCGATCCGACACCATCTCGGTCTTCAATGGGCCTCCGCCAGTTATCCGTGTTCTTGGCACGGAAGCGAGTGAGATTGAAGCCGTTGGCCTCTGGCTCAAGGATCTTCTGAAGGCTGACGTTGCACCACATGAGATCGGGATTTTCGTTCGCTCCCCGGCCCAGATCGACCGGGCCCGTGCTGCGGTAGAGGCCGCCGAGGTCCCGTTCAGGATTCTCGATGAGCACGTCGAGACCGTCAGCGGCTTTGCCTCCATCAGTACCATGCACTTGGCCAAGGGGCTCGAGTTCCGCGCGGTTGCGGTGATGGCGTGCGACGACGAGGTGATCCCGCTTCAGGAACGGATCGAAGCGGTGGGCGATGACGCAGACCTGAAGGAGGTCTACGACACCGAACGGCACTTGCTTTACGTGGCGTGCACCCGGGCGCGTGATCACCTGCTTGTTACGAGCGTGGAACCCGCGTCCGAATTTCTTGACGACTTGAGGTCATAGCCGACACCCATCCGATCAGTCAGGTCGTGCGCGTCATTGAGAGGTTCATGTAATCGGATAGAAGGTTAATGGGGGAACGGAGTGCATCATCTGAATGTTCGAGTGGCATGGCACGACAGCCGATGGAATGGGACGGTATGTAAGGACCCTTCCGAAAACTCATTCTGCGTTGACCTTGAGCGCATTCGAGCCAGCCGGGACGAAGTGCAGGAACTGAAGTGGGCCGGGACGCCGTTCTCGAAAGTCCCGGCTGACGCGTTGCCCCCGTGCAAGGCCGAATCGGCGGCATTCATGAATGCTACCGAGTGGACGAGGGTGGTAGTCCATCCCTACGCCGACCTAACCAAGACGCGCGATACGCATGGGCATCTCCAAGAGACCAAAATTCGCGTTCCAAAGTACGCGACGTTCGCGGTTCCGTTCTATTGGATGCTACGTCAGCATCAGCAAGCGTTGGACGAGCAACTGCCAGTACCACTCCCCGATGATGAGGAGCCACCTTTCCCCTCCCCCTGGGTATTTTCAAGCAAGCGACAACAAGCTATCGGAGATCACTTTTTCGGACACATCACGCCGGGACGTTCGTTGGTTTTCTTCTACACGAAGAGCGGGCACCCGTTAGAAGAGGCCTATTCAAGGTTGGTCGTGGGCGTGGGCACGATAAGTCATGTCTCCCCAACTCTGCGCTACGAGACCTCCAAACCCGGGAAGACCTATCCGCTCTGGGACCGCCTGATTGAGCATTCGATTCGGCCCGATGGAGCGAGCGGATTTGTACTGCCTTATCACGATTACCTTGAAACGACCGGCGATCCTGTCGAGGATTCCCGGCGAAGACAGCTACTCAGCGAGATAGCGATCGTCCCGGAAGCTGTCGATGTGATGTCATTCTCCTATGCTGGAGAAGTGGCGAATGCCGACGTGGCGCTTTCTGTATTGATCAAGTGTCTAGCCGCAGTTCGGAAGATCAGAGAGCATGGAATCGCTAGTGGACCCTGGGCTCAGCGGGAAGAATGGCTCAATGAACAAATCGCAGCCGCGTGGAAAGATCGTGGGGTGTTCCCGGGTGCTGGCTCCGCCCTTGAGGCGTTGGGACTTCGACTCGGCACCGCTTTGATCCAGGAACTATTGGCGAAAGAGATCGTAACTTCGACGGCCGATCCGTGGCCAGTCTTGGATGAGTTGCTACGTGGAAAGCGCAACCCGCCGCAGCCTGCGTATAGAGCAGACTTGCAGGCGACACGTGCAACTTGGATCGGGTTGCCAGACGAGCGCCGCGCCCTCTTACGCTTACTGTCGCGGATGAGCCTGAGTCCACAGCAGGCACAACGCTGGTTCGATGGACGAGAGCGGATCAAGGCCGTGCGGGCGCCAGTCACTGACGCTGAGATTCTCTCGAATCCATATCGCATTGCCGAGGCTGACCTTGGCGATTGGAATGATTATCCGGTATCCATAGCGACGGTGGAACGAGGGGTCATGCCGGATGACTCTGTATCTGTAGCCCACCCCGTCGAACCCCCGTCGCGCGTCGAGTCTCCGATGGACCCGAGACGAATTCGCGCAGCACTGGTCGCAGTGCTCCGTGATGCGGCCACGCGCGGCGATGCATTGCTATCTGAAAGTGATGCCGTGATGGGTTTGTCTCGGCTGGACCTGCCGCGACCGTGCACGATGCCAGCCGATTGGCTTACGGGAAATGAGGAAGGGCTTGCTCCGGAAGTCGAGCGCCTACGGATCGAGTTCGATACTGAAAGCAACGATGGCGTGACCTGCGTTCAACTGAGCGAGCTGAAGCAGCGGGAGGAACGCCTGGGTAAGCTCCTCTCCGCTCGGGCGGGCAAGCCATTGCCGGCGCTCGGAGAGGACTGGCAGAAGCTATTGATTTCAGCGATTCAAGAAGGTGGCGCAGCTGTCGACATCAAGAATCCACGACACGCCGATGCGTTGAGTGAGCAAGCCAAGGCGTTGGAACGACTTACCACCCGTAAGCTCAGTGTCCTGGTGGGAAGAGCTGGCACAGGCAAGACGACCGTGCTAGGAGCCCTACTTAAATCGGCGAAATTGAGTTCAGGTGGCGTCTTGTTCCTTGCGCCTACCGGGAAGGCGCGGGTCAGATTGGGGCAAAAGGCGAATGCCAATGCAATGACGGTCGCCCAGTTTCTGTATCAGCTCAAGCGCTACGACGGCGCGCGACAGCGTCCACTGTTCAAGGGCAACGATACCTATCGAAAGGAGCGGACGGTTGTTATCGATGAGTGCTCGATGCTCACGATGGACGACATGCTGGCGGCGTTTCTCGCCTTAGACCTGGCGCACGTCGATCGAATCATTCTGGTTGGCGACCCTAATCAGTTGCCGCCCATCGGCGTGGGCCGGCCCTTTGCGGACTTGGTCGCATTTCTGGATGAGAGCGCACAACGATCCCTCCCAATTGCTGAAGCTCTTGCTCGACTCACAGTTGAACTTCGTACGGCCGCAGGGGGGCCATCGGACACGCTGAGGTTGGCGTCATGGTTTACCCGCGAACAGCAGCCGGCGGATGCCGACAAAGTCCTCAGCGACATCGAGTCAGGTGTTGCGCTCAACGACTTGGTGATTACAACGTGGGAAAAGCCGACGGATCTGCGCGAAGGGCTTGAAGAGCAACTAGCAACCCAGCTCAAGCTCAGTTCGCCGTCCGATGTTGAAGGTTTTAATGCGGCGCTGGGACTTACACCTCAGGGATGGGTGCCGTTCGACGATCATGACGGTGCTGAGAGGTTCCAGATTCTATCGCCGGTCAGGTTGCATAGTCACGGAGTACACGACCTAAATCGCTGGGTTCAGCAGCGGTATCGAGCGCAGCAGCTCAAGTCGGCGCGACAAGCATGGGGATTAAGCCTTGGTGACGAGGAGATTGTTTGGGGCGACAAGGTAATTCTCACGCGCAACGGTAAGCGCGACGGGTGGCATGGGGTGCGAAAGGAGGCTGTGGAGGAATACCTTGCGAACGGCGAGATTGGCGTTGCGTGCCAAGCTCATGGTGCCGCGAAGAACAAGTTCATGAACGTAGCGTTCACCGGGCGTCCGGACGTGCGCTTTTCGTTCGGCGGAAGAGACTTCGCGGGTGGAGAAGGACCACTGGAGCTGGCTTACGCGCTGACGGTGCACAAGTCGCAAGGCAGCGAATTTGGAGTGGTGTTCGGGATCATTCCAAAAGCCAGCCGGTTTCTCTCCAGGGAGCTTCTGTACACCGCATTGACTCGGTCGAGACAAAAGCTGGTGCTCTTCATCGAGGGCAATGATCCCAGTGTGCTCTATGAGTTGTCGAAGCCCTCCAATTCCGAAACCGCTCGCCGAAACACCCATCTGTTTGCGCCCGGCGTGCGGCGAGACGATGACGATTTCCGATACGCCGCGCATCTTGTTCATCGAACGACGCGCGGCATTATGGTGCAAAGTA
>JAIBBE010000114.1 GCA_019694835.1 Fimbriimonadaceae bacterium
GTCATCGCCGATGGCCACCTGGGCTACGTGGTGACGTACTTCGGCATCGACCTCGGGCTGCTTGAGGACTTCAGGGTGTAAAGTATGTCCTGGCACAAAGTGGAAAGGATGTCATGGCACCGCACACACCCAACCGCCAAGGGCTAAAGCCGCGATCGTCGAGCGAGATGCGGCCACAAGCAGCGCCGGTGCCTCCGCCAACCGAGCGAAGATCGAGCCGGTCGAGACAGCCCCGACTCCGACTGCCAGTACGATTCCCGGGAGGAACCGCTGCCTCTCGTTCAAGAGCCCTCGCCGGGGATCGCATCAGGAAGCCACGGGTGCCAACGCCGGTCGAGATCCATGCGAAACAGCCGCGCGAGATTTGCCCAGAAACTGAGGTTCCGTGGTGCCCAAGGCTCGTCACCCGGATGGTCTCGGAAGTGAAAGAGGGACGCGGCCGTTTCCCAGAGGATGCGACCAATGAAGCCCGGATCGACAACTCCTCCTTGGGCCTCGAACCCCTCGATCATCCACGGCACCGCCCAAATGGGAACCGCTGTAAAGTCACTGGTCGGATCTGCCCAGCCTGCATCCCCCCAATCAATCACGCATCGAAAGGCGAGCGGGTCTTGGGTAACCATCGTGTTAAAGGCGTGCAAATCCTGATGCGCGAAAACCTTCGGGGGCTTGTCTTGGAGAGCCGGTTCAAGTCGATCGAGCCATCGCGACAGCCAAACCTCCGTGAGGGCATCGATTTGCCCGGTCTTCCCTGCTTCTTGCACCTCGGCTCGACAGTCGCTGGTTTCGTCAGGGTCGAGTCGACCATGCGGATCAGGCACGTCATGAACGAGCAGTTGAATTCGCGCGACCTCTTCTCCCAGCCTGCGGTAGACCCCGGCGAGTTGCCTCTGGTCAACCTCAATGCGCCCCAACGCAACGCCTGCGACCTGTGTGTAAACGGTGACGACCGAATCGACGACTGATCGGGATTCATCGAACACGAGAAGTTCCGGAGTGTCGATGCCCGCCGCACGGACGGCAGGCACGGCGACTTGCTCGGTGTAGGCGTCGCCGTCGTCGATGTCCGGCTTGCTGATTCGCAGAACATGCGAATCCCCGACCCTGAAGACCCAGTTGACCACGGCCTGGCCCAAAATCGGCTCAAGCGGCCCAATGGGCAGGCCGTGCGCATCGAGAAATGCCTCTAGGGTCTCCGTCGGGATGGGGCATGCGCCAAACATCCCCCGCAGGATACACCGCTACTTCGAACTCCAAGCGTAGCGCATCACTCGTTGATCGGCAAGGATGGTTACCGGAGCCCCATCGCTCTGAAAGAGGGTCAAGCCCTTTTCGCCGGAGCCGACCAGCACGTTGCCGCGCGGTGAGAGCGGATCTGTATCGAACGTGGCTTTCTTGGCGTTGAACTGGCCGCCCAGTCTGCCGCTGGAATCATACCAACGGACGATCGTGCCAGCATCCGTAAAGCTGCTGAAGTAGATGCGGCTGCCATCGTTCGACCAGGCAATGGGAACAAAGTCGATGTCGTCGTAGATACGTGTGGACTTTCCAGTCGCAACATCAGCGAGGATCCAACCGCAGTCCGTGAACGCGAGTGCCCGCGAGCCGGCGGGAGAAACCCAAACCGAATCGGACTTTTCCGCAAGCCGACGCTTGCCGGTGCCGTTTGGACGGATGACGACTACATCCCGTGTCCCGCCTTCCACGAAGACGATGCCGCTGGAGTCGGGGAGCCAATGGAACGACGTGTATCCAGCTTCATCAGCTTCCAGCCTGCCGCGGGCTCTCAGCTTTGCGCCATCTCCTGTGGCAATCATCAACGTCCCATCGCGGTCGTAGGCCACCCACTTTCCGTCAGGTGAAAACTGCGCGTCAACACCTTCACCGAGAGATTTCGAATCGCCACTGCGGACGTACTCGTGGTGGTGCTTGGGATCATCGAGGTCATCAGGAGTCCATTTCCCGACCGCACGCCAGACCAGGATCTGGTTTCGCGACGAAATCAGGGCATAGTCGAATTCGCCGGCACAGACAGGCCCAAGTTTCCGGGCGCTGCCCTCCAAAGAGACCATCCAGGCTTGGTCGAAGTCAGTCGTTGCCCGCTTGACGAACACGAGGCTCTTGGAGTCAGGCGTCCACTTCCATTCGTACCCGTCGGCCTGAACCTGGGCAGCGATTCTGCGTCGTGCAGTGCCATCGGCGTTGATCACGAAAAGGTCGACGGCACCCGTTTCGGAATTGGCCGGGAGACCTGACGGCACGCCGAATGCTACACGCATGCCGTCAGGTGACCACACCGGACGCTGGCCGTCGGTGAGCTTCATCACTGACTTACCGTCAACGGAAGCGATGTAGATCTCGCCAGCCTCGGTTTCGAGAACGAGGCGCGGCGAGGACGGCATTTGCAGGGCGAGAAGGAGCGCGTGGAGAATCATCACGTCTATGGACGAAACCCATTTGCTTTTGGTCCAAACGCGACAGCCGATTGGGCCGTTGGGCCCGGTCAATCAGCTTCGCTCAGGCCGCATCATTGGGAACAGCAAGACCTCGCGGATGTGGCGTGCGCCAGTGAGCGTCATGGCCAGGCGGTCAATGCCGATGCCGCAGCCGCCGGTCGGAGGCATACCGCATTCGAGCGCGTAGAGGAACTCTTCGTCCATCGGATGGGCTTCAGCGTCGCCTCTCGCCCGCTCTCGGAGCTGCTGCTCGAAACGCTCGCGCTGGTCGACGGGGTCGTTGATCTCGCTGAAAGCGTTGCAGACTTCGCGGCCAAGCGCGTAGCCTTCGAACCGACGTGTCATTCCCGGATCGCCAGGTGCCTTCTTGGCGAGTGGTGACGTTTCGATCGGGTAGCCGACCACGAACGTCGGCTGGATGAGCGTCGGTTCGACAAAGTGCTCCAGCAGCTTCTCCAAGATGCCGCCGAGGTTGGTCTCTTTCTCGGTCGGGAGTCCGACCGACGCCATGCCCTTCTTCGCTCGCTCGTAATCGCGCAAATCGGCAACATCGATGCCGGACAGCGTCGCGATCTCGCCGAGCATGTCGACCCTCCGCCAGGGCTTGGAGAAGTCAAACTCGACGAACGCACCTGTCTCTGCGTCTTGGTCGTCGCGCATGGGGACGCTGACGGTCGTGGTGCCGAAAACGTCCTGGCACACGAACCGAAACATGCCCTCGACGACCTCCATCATGCCTTCGAGGTTCGTGTACGCCTCGTAAAACTCGATCATCGTGAACTCGGGGTTGTGGCGGTTGCTGATGCCTTCGTTCCGGAACACGCGCCCGATCTCGTACACCTTCGGCAAGTCGCCGCAGATGAGCCTCTTGAGATAGAGTTCTAGCGAGATGCGCAGCTTCACGTCCATCTCGTAGGCGTTGAAGTGGGTCTGGAACGGCCGCGCAGCCGCGCCACCCGCCTCGATCTGCAGCATTGGCGTTTCGACTTCGAGGTAGCCCAACGAATCCATGTAACGCCGCACCGCGCGCACGATCTTCATTCGGTTGACCAGCATCTCGCGAACAGGCGGATTGGCGATGAGGTCCAAGTGGCGGTGGCGGTAGCGCAACTCGGTGTCGGCGACCGCGTTGTAATGCTCGCCGTCCTTCTCCTTGCCCAGCGGCAATGCGTGGAGGGGCTTGCTCAGGGGCACGAGTTCGCGCACATGCACCGAACGCTCGCCCGTCTTGGTGACCATCGTCTCGCCCTTGACCCACACGTGATCGCCGATGTCGAGCAGCGTCGCGAGCTCCCAGCCGACTTCGCCGAGGTCGTCCTTTCGGAAGTACATCTGGATGCGGTCGTCGCCGTCGTTCAGGTCCGCGAAAGCCGCTTTTCCCATCAAGCGGTACGAGTGCACCCGACCAGCCAGCGAGACCTCGGTTCCGATGGTGTTCTCCTCACCGAACGTTGACAGTGCTTCAGCGACCGAGTGCGACCGCTCGCATTTCTCGACTTGGTACGGATCATGGCCAAGCTCGCGCATGCGAGCGATCTTCCCAAGTCGAATCTCGCGCAGGGTCTCTTCCAGTGACATAGGACCATGATTGTACTTGGGTGGCGTTGTCGCGTCTGGGCACGTAACCGCCAACGGGATTGAAACTTGCTACACTTCACTCCATGTCACAGCCAGCACTAAGCGGCGATGCCAAGAGAGCATTTCGCCAGGAGCGGGTTCGTGACTTCATTCTCTGTCAAGCGATCGCCCTCGGTTTTGCTCTTCTGCCATCGGTCTTTATCTGGATTCCGGGTGTCCCCAGGGTCTTGACCTGGGTGTGCTGGGGCACCCCCATGGGGTTATCCATGTTTCTGCTCCACAGCTATGTGTTGGAGCGGATGCGTTCGCGGTCCTTCCTGCTCACCATCCTGCTGCAGACGGTTGCCTACGAACTCGCCATCGCGATTGCGTTCGCGATCTCCCTTGCCCTCAGCGTTTTCCTCATGGCGACTATGCGCACTAACGCGATCCCTGACCCGCTGAAATGGTATGTCACAGCCGTCACTCACCCCCTCTTCCTTGGCGCGATGGTGCTTGCTGTTCTGCTCGTGGTGCCTGTCCGCTTCATCTTTGCCCTTAGTCAGAAACTGGGTCCTGGCGTCTTGGGTAAGTGGCTGCGAGGTTACTATCACGTTCCGCGCGAGGAAGCACGAATCTTTATGTTTCTCGATATGAAGGATTCCACGACCCTTGCTGAGCAGTTAGGCAATCTTGAGTTCTCCGCTCTAGTCCGAGACTTCTTTAATGATTTGACGATCCCTATTCTGCAAACCAAAGCGGAAGTCTCGCACTATATCGGTGACGAGGCCGTATTGACCTGGACAATCGAGCGTGGTGTCGAGAAGGCGAACTGCCTGCGAGTCTTTTTCGAGTTTGAAAAGGCACTTCAGAGGCGGGCAAGCTATTACCACGCTCGCTATGGCTTTGTCCCCGAATTCAAAGCTGGAGCACACATCGGCGACGTGATCGTGACTGAGGTGGGGACCGTGAAGAGCGAGATTGTCTACCATGGAGACGTCGTGAACACTACAGCGCGGATTCAGGGGTTGTGCGCTACAACCGGTCAGAAGCTGCTGATCTCAAAAGAACTGTCAGGGCTGATTCCAAATGAAGCTGGGTTTGATTCTGGCGAACTGGGAGCTTTTAGTCTGAAGGGCAAAGAGGAACCAGTTGGTCTCGTGTCGATACACCTGAAAGCCAGCGGTCCGTGACAGAGGCCCCACGTGCCAGCAAAGATACCAGATATGGGAAGCCAATGGTTTTGGCCGCTCCCTTCGTCGTCTAACGAGTGCATTTCTCAAGAACACCTATCCACTAAGGAGTCAACAATGCACAGGAACTATGCGTCACTTACACTCGGCTTATTGGCCCTGCCGAACTCGGGCCACGCCATCGCCTTTGCCATGACCGGATCGACGCCACCGGCGGCGATCGCCAACACCATGGTTCGCGTTTACGCGGGCAACGCGACTGGTCTTGGTCGGGGCAGCGGTACTGTCATCGATATGGTCCACGATCCGGTCGGTACGGCCGGATGGCTCTGCGTCCTAACTGCTGACCATGTCGTGGCCCCATCTATTGAGCCAGGGGGGTACACCATCGTCGGCTTCGAGAATGAGCTCGGCATGGGTGCCCTTTACGACTCACGCGTGGTCACTTTGCACCTGGAACGCGGCCCAATGTTCGATTCGACGCATCGCGTTGACCTTGCAATCCTCGGAGTCCGCATTGCCGATATGTCGACCCTGCCTACCATGACTATGCCCTTCATTGGAAGTCCGAGAATTGGCAGTCATACATCGTACGTTGCCGGATATGGTTCGACGGCAACCCTCAATGGTCCGTTGCGTCGGTATGAAGTCTTAACCGGCAGCTATGGGGTTTTCCATAATGCATTCGCGGTGTGGGCCGACCAACCTGTGCACGAAATCGGCAGCTACAAGTACGAATCGATTCGCTATGAAACTCACTTTGGGCCAACCGATCCGACAATTCCTGCAACCGACGGCACTGCTCACACGCTCCGAGGTGATTCGGGCGGCCCGAGTTGGACCGAGGAGGCTTTCACATGGACGCTTAATGGAGTGCACAGTTCGTCGCATATGACGACCCTTCCCGACGGGTCTTTTGTGGTCACCGAAGGGGAAAGTTGGAACGACGTCCGGGTCGCTTCCTATAAGGACTGGATAGACACCAGTTGCTTGGCAGTGGTCCCCGAGCCTTCTTCCTTCCTGGCCCTCGGGTTGGGTGTGGCCGCGCTCACCCGGAGAAAGCACCGTGCCCGTTCCAAGTGAGTCGCTGATATGAGGGTCCGCGCCCCCTCCCCGTCCCTCCCCCGAATCGGGAGAGGGGGCCTGACCGGTCTTTCAACCTCAATTTTGCGACCATAGATGCGCAGGAATAAGTCGGTCGCGCCCCCTCCCCGTCCCTCCCCCGAATCGGGAGAGGGGGCCTGACCGGTCATTCAACCTCTATGTTGCGATCAATAGATGCGCAGGAACAAGTCGGTCGCGCCCCCTCCCACGATTCGGGAGAGGGACGGGGAGGGGGCGCTCACTTCCAACTTGACGATAAGAGAGCGCAAGCGACTAAACCCCAACCAGCGCACGCAGCCGAACTTCGCTCGGCTGACGCGCCTTCAGATGCTTCTCGACCAACCTTATCGGATACAACAAACGGTCATACCGGGCGTCAGGCAAGCTCATAGGGGCGCGCTCGTGGAGCAGCCAGCCCGCGATCTCGTCGATACGAGCGATGAACTCCGGCTCCGGCGGAATCTCGACCCGAACCAGTCCGAACAGCGGGCCCTGGTCTGGGCGCAGATTCAGCCGCAGGTAGAAACTGACCACCTGGATTCCCTGTGACTCGTCACGTTCTCGGTAGAACGCAGTCGTTCGTTCGCCGCACAAGAGGCCGAGGATGGTGTCGATGCGTTCGCGTGAGCGGAAGTACTGCTTGTGATGCGACTTCACCAAGCCCACCACGAACGGCGTAGGCTCACCCGGGGCGAGGCGACCCAGAGCCTTTCCGATGCCGCCATCGATCAGGAGGCGGCCTTCGCGGAATCCTTGGGCCAGCCGTTCTTCCAAGCCATCGCGGCGTTCGCTGATGGCGTCGTGGATGGCCTTCCGGATCATCACCGTGGTGGCGTCGGGCTCAACGGCGACGAGGTGAGGCGTCGCGAGTTCGGCCAAACGGTCGCCGATGGGGAGGCCGGTGGGGACGAGCGCCTCGAACATCTCGAAGTAATTCTCGGACCCCGGGCTCATGATCTCGCGCTCACAGCGGGGCAGAAGGGCGGCGGAGGTGTGCGCGAGGTAGATCGGGGCGAGGCCGTAGTACATCGCGAGGCGCGCCTTCTGCGCTCCGTCAAGGAAGTGTGTGAAGCCCGTTTCTCCGCGTTCCGGGACTTTGTGGGCGGCGAACGGCTCTTCGTCGATTGTTGGGGCGTCGGTCGGTGCCTGCTCCTGGTTGACGTCCCCAAACGCCGAGAATTCCTCGTCCTCGCGCGGGTTCGGCGTCACCACCCGCGCCATCGGATCAGTGGCGAAGAGACTGCGGAGGGTCGTGGGCGGCATGTCACCTAGAGTACCGCTGGCGTCCCGCCGGCAAACTCCCCTCTCCTGCGCCCGGAAGCCTCTGCTACCTCTCGTATGGTGGCGGAGGAGAGGGGTTGGGGGAGAGGTGCTTCGCCAAACCCGCGAAAGGGACGAGTGCGGTGCCGGCGGGACGCCAGCGGTACAGCAATCTAGGACGGTCGGAGAACCCGCCAGCCATCACTCGCGCTCCACGCCCCAACCTCTACGGATGCCTCGGGCCGAGCGGCCAACGCGACCGCCCACTCCGCAATAACCCCAACCTCATTCGGAATCTCGACCGGTGGCACCCAGTCCGCAAACTCCCGCCCCAGGAACCCCGTATCAAAGTCCCCAACCACAAACGAAGGGTGCCGAAGCACCTCCAGCAGATAGGCGATGTTCGTCTTCACCCCCAAAATGTGGAAGTCCTCCAGCGCCGCGCACAGGCGATTGACCGCCGTCGCCCGATCGGGGCCGCAGGCGATGACCTTGGCGATCAGGCTGTCGTAGAAGCGCGAAATCTCGCCGCCGGGGCCAAAGCCGGTGTCAACGCGGACGCCGGGTGCGTGCGGCTCGGCCCAGGCCAGGATCGCGCCGGTGCTCGGAAGGAAGCCGCGCGCGGGATCTTCGGCGACGATGCGGGCTTCGATCGCATGACCCAGGGGACGGTCCGGGAGGTCGGGGAGGACTTCGCCCAGGCATGCCCCGTCCGCGATGCGAAGCTGAGCTTGAACTAAATCGACTCCCGAAACCAATTCCGTCACCGGATGCTCGACCTGCAGACGCGCATTGACTTCAAGGAAATAGAACGCCCCCGTCGCTTCGTCGACCATGAATTCGACCGTTCCAGCATTCTCGTACCCGGCCGCGACCGCAAGCCGAACCGAAGCCTCACGCATCTGCTCCCAAAGCACGTGATTGCGGGCGATGGCGGGAGACGGTGACTCTTCGATCAGCTTCTGGTGGCGTCGCTGGATGCTGCACTCGCGCTCATACAATGCCACCGCCTCGCCCTGGGCGGCAAGGATTTGAACCTCGACGTGTCGAGGGCGTTCGATGAGCTTTTCGACCATCATTGCGCCGTCCCCAAAGCCCTTGAGCGCCTCGTCGGACGCAATCGCGAGTTCTTGGTCAAAGTCGTCCATCGACCGAACGATCCGCATTCCGCGACCACCGCCGCCAGCGCTCGCCTTGAGCATGATTGGGAAGCCGATGGTCTTGGCGGCGTCCCGAAGTTGCTCGTGAGAAGCGCCGGTTTCAAAGAAACCAGGTGTCACCGGAACCCCAGCTTCGACCGCGAGCTTCTTGGCATCGATCTTCGCCCCTAGACGTCGCATTGCTTCTGGGCTTGGGCCGACAAAAATGATCCCGGCTTCGCGGCAGGCTTCGGCGAACTCAGCCCGCTCGGAGAGGAAGCCGTACCCCGGGTGAATCGCGTTTGCGCCCGTTGTCTGAGCGGCAAGCAAAATCGCCTCCATGCGAAGGTAGCTCGCGCTCGGTTCGGAGGGCCCGATTGGGACGGCTTCGTCGGCGAGGGCGACGTGCATCGACTTCGCGTCGGCTTCACTGTAAACCGCGACCGTCGCGATACCCATCTCTCGCGCGGCGCGAATGATGCGCACCGCGATCTCGCCGCGATTGGCGATCAGGAGCTTCCGGATCATCGCTCCACCACGAAGGCGGCCGGTCTCTTGTCGAGGAACGCTGCCACGCCTTCCCTGCCCTCGTCGGAAGCACGCCGCAGAGCAAGTCGCTTCGCCGTCTCTTCAATCGAAAGACTCCCATCTTGAACGAGGCGTTTGGCTTCATGAACGGACTCTGGTCCGTTGCGGAGGGTGCAATTAACTTTCTCTTCGACGACGGCTTCCAGGTTCTCGGGAGCCGCCGCCGCGTGGATCAAGCCCATCCTGAGCGCCGTGTCCGTCCCAAAGGCCTCGCCGGTGGCGAAGTATGCGCGGGCGTTGCCCTGACCGATCTTGGGGATGACGTATCGGGAAATCGTGGCCGGAATCAGTCCGAGGCGAACTTCGCTGAACGAGAACATCGTGCCCTCGGCTGCCACCGCGACGTCCGCCGCCGCCACTAGGCCACATCCGCCGCCAAACGCGGCACCATGAACCTGAGCGATCGTCAAAGCACGGCAATTCGCGATCGCGTCGAAGAGCTTGGCAAGCCGAATCGCGTCCTCGATGTTCTGGTCTTCGGTGTACGAGGCCGCTTTGCGCATCCACTGGAGGTCGCCACCCGCGCAGAAGGACTTGCCTTCCCCGCTGAGAACCACGACACGAACTTCCTTCGGCAGCGCGGCGAACTCGTCGGAGAGTTCGAGAATCAGTTCGTCGTTGAACGCATTGCGCACGTCTGGCCGGTTGAGGCGTATTCGGTGGACCGGCCCGTCGGTCTCCACGATGAGCATTTCCCCATTGTGATTGGTGTCCGCCACCGCGTGCCGGAAGCAGTGCCAAAATGGCGAGGTGAGTGGCTTTCATACGCTGAAGGGACGGATTGCGGTTTACAACGAGGACAATGTCGACACCGACCGGATCATCCCGGCCCGTTTCCTGTCGATGGTCACGCGTTCCGGCTATGGCGAACTCGCGTTCAAAGACGTGCGGGGCGAAGGCTTCCCCCTCGATCACCCCGACGCGGCTGGCGCGGAGATTCTCGTCGCGGGTACGAACTTTGGTTGCGGATCTTCACGTGAGCATGCCGTTTGGGCGATCCAGCAAGCGGGCTATCGCACCATCATCGCCCGGCGGACCGACACGTCTCCCGGCTACAGCGATATCTTTCGCCAAAACGCCGCCAACTGCGGATTGCTGCTCGTCGAACTCCCGGATGAAGACCACAGGCACCTGGTCGAAGCCGGTCACGGTGCCGAAGTCATCGTCGACCTGCCGAATCAGAAGGTGAAGGTCGACGGTCGCGAATTCTCGTTCGAGATTTCGGCGGCAACGAAGGAGCAGATGATGGCCGGTCTAGACTTGATCGGCACGACGATGGTCTACGAGCCTCAGATCGCGGCTTACGAGGCGAACGACGCAACCTACGTGCCTCGGGCATAGGTCGCTCGCCGGTATCATCGGCACGATGGAAACGATCGTCTCTCAGGTCCGACTCGACGACGAAGAGCACCGCGCGAATCGGGCGCTGATGGACGGCGTCATGGCCGAATACCGCCAGAAGATGGCGCACGCCATGGCGGGGGGCGGGGACGAGGTGGTTGCCAAGCACAAGAAGCGCGGCAAGCTGCTCGCCCGCGAACGCATCGACGAATTGGTCGATCCCGGTTCGCCGTTCCTCGAGTTCAGTACCCTCGCCGCGAATGGCATGTATGACGGCGGTGCCCCGTGCGCGGGGATCGTGACCGGGATCGGGCGAATTCACAGACGCCAGTGCGTGATCGTCGCCAACGACGCGACCGTCAAAGGCGGCACCTACTTCCCTATCACCGTCAAGAAGCACCTCCGCGCGCAGGAAATAGCGCTGGAGAACCACCTGCCCTGCATCTACCTGGTGGACTCGGGCGGCGCGTTTCTGCCGCTGCAGAGCGAAGTCTTCCCCGACCGCGATCACTTTGGGCGAATCTTCTACAACCAAGCGGTGATGTCGTCGAAGGGCATCCCGCAGATTGCGTCGGTCATGGGTTCGTGCACGGCGGGTGGCGCGTACGTGCCCGCGATGAGCGACGAGGCGATCATTGTCAAGGGTCAAGGCACGATCTTCCTCGGCGGCCCTCCGCTCGTCAAAGCCGCCACCGGCGAGGAAGTCTCGGCGGAGGATCTGGGCGGGGCTGATGTCCACACCCGGCTGTCCGGTGTCGCCGACCACATGGCCGAAGACGACCGCGACGCCCTCCAGATCGTCCGCAACATCGTCGAGAACCTCGGCCCGCTCGGCATCCGCGACCGCCACACCCTCGCCAACGAAGACCCGATCTATCCGGTCGAAGACCTTTACTCGCTCATTCCGGCTGACTACAAACACCAGATGGCGATGCGCGAGATTCTGGCCCGAATCGTTGATGGCAGTCGGTTCCAGGAGTTCAAAGCCAAGTTCGGCACGACCCTGATCTGCGGCTTCGCCCGATTCCACGGCAACCTCGCCGGAGTCCTCGCGAACGACGGCATTCTGTTCAGCGAGTCGGCCCAGAAAGGCGCGCACTTCATCGAACTCTGCTGCCAGCGCAACATCCCGCTCGTCTTTCTCCAGAACATCGCTGGCTTCATGGTCGGTCGTAAGTACGAAAACGAAGGCATCGCCAAGCACGGAGCGAAGCTCGTGACCGCCGTCTCGACCGCGAATGTGCCCAAGTTCACGGTGGTTGTCGGCGGCTCGTTTGGGGCGGGCAATTACGGCATGTGCGGCCGCGCCTACGGCCCCCGGCAGCTTTGGATGTGGCCCAACGCCCGCATCAGCGTCATGGGCGGCGAGCAAGCGGCGAACGTCTTGCTGACGGTGAAGATGGAGCAGCTAGCCGCGAAAGGCGCGACTATGACCCCCGACGAGCAAGCTGAGTTTAAGGCTCCGCACCTCGCCAAGTATGCCGAGGAAGGCTCGGCCTACTTCTCGACCGCACGGTTGTGGGACGACGGTGTGATCGACCCGGTCGACACGCGGCGGGTTCTTGCGCTGGGGATTGAGGCCGCGCAGAATGCCCCGATTCCGGAGCCGAGGTTTGGCGTGTTTAGGATGTAGCGTCACATCGATTCCGTAGGACGCGTATTGATTCAAGGGCCTGATGGTCCACAATGAACCCATGATCATTGCCGTCCTCGCACTAGCTCCCGTGGCCTACGGATTCAGTCCGGGCGTCAACCTCGATTACGACGTGAACGTTCGCTTCGAAGGCTTCATTCCCGTCCTTGGCGGACAGGAAGGCAAGGTCGAAGTCGATATGGGGGTGAAGGTCGAGGGGCTGGAGAAGAAGGACGCCAACTTGCGTTCGTCGAGCGACATCAAGCGGTTCAAAATCTCCTTCAACGGCGCTGAGCTTCCCTTGACGCTGGACTCGATCAAGGACTACTTCCCCAAAAACACCATCGAGCTATCGCCCGCCGGCCAGATCGTCAAGACCGACGCGCCGGACCTGAAACTCCCGGTCCGCCTCCCCGGCCTCGACGCCAAGCGCTTCCCCGATATCACTTACCTGCCCCTCCAGTTCCCGGACAGCGAAATGGAAGTCGGCAAAACGTGGGAGTTCAAGAAGAACTTCGACGGCAGCGATATCACGTACACCTGTAAAGCCACCAAAGTCGACCCGAATTGGGTTGAGGTCGACATGACGATGGCCCAGAGCTACACGATCCTCGAGAACGAGAGCAAGGAAGTCGTCACCGACAAAAAGGACGCCATCGCCAGCGTGTCGACGACCCTTAAGGGCAGCGGGCGCGTGATCTTCGCCGGCAAGCGCGGCGTCGTGACCGCCTTCTCGGCTAGCGCCGACGCCGACAGTCGAGCGACCGATCTCAAGACCAAGCTCGAAACCCGACGCATGCTCAAGACGATCCTCGAGGTCAAGGTGAAGGAGCCGAAACAGGCCGCCGCGAAGAAACCCGAGAGCCTGGTCGAAGCTGCGCAGGGCTGGTGGGAGACGACCAAGACGACCACGATCAGCATGTGGAGTAAGGCGAAGGGCTACTGGTTCACCGCCAAGACGGCCCTTTCAAGCGCGCTTGCCGGACTCGGGATTCGCTGGCCGATTCCTTAGCAACGCCGTGCAGGACACCCTCTTCGTCGAGCCGACACCGGTTGGTGACTCCCCCGCCGCCACCCTGAAGGCGGTGTTTGGCTTCGATGCCTTCCGCCCGATGCAGGAAGAGATCATCCAGGAGGTGATCGAGGGGCGCGATGCGTTCGTCTTGATGCCTACCGGCGGCGGCAAGTCGATCTGTTTTCAGCTTCCTGCACTGCATCGCGAAGGTGTAGCCGTCGTCGTGTCACCCCTAATCTCGCTCATGAAGGACCAGGTCGACGCCCTGCGCGCGAACGGCGTGAGCGCCGCGTTCTTCAACTCTTCTCTGAAAGCGGCCGAGGCTGCCTCAGTTCTGCAGGGCATGAAAGACGGTCGGCTGAAGCTGCTGTACGTCGCCCCCGAGCGGCTGATGAATGAGGACTTTCTTCGTCGCCTGGCCCAGATCCCGATCGCGCTCTTCGCCATCGACGAGGCGCACTGCGTCAGCCAATGGGGCCACGAGTTCCGGCCTGAATACGTGATGCTCGGGCGGCTCAAATCGCTCTTTCCCGGCATCCCTCGCATTGCCCTGACCGCGACTGCCGATCCGCAGACGCGGCTGGACATCCTGCAGCGACTGGAGTTCACCGAGGCCCGGACGTTCGTTTCCAGCTTCGACCGCCCGAACATTCGCTACATGGTCCAGGAGAAGGACAAGCCCTTCACGCAGCTGACGAGCTTCCTGCAGCGCGCTGACGGCGAGAGCGTGATCGTGTACTGCCTGAGTCGCAAACGGGTCGAAAGCGTCGCTGATCGGTTGGCCGACCTCGGTTTCTCGGTGAAGCCCTACCATGCGGGCTTGCCCAGCGACGAGCGCATTCGCACCCAAGAGTCGTTCCTAAGAGACGACACCAAGATCATCGTCGCGACGGTGGCTTTCGGGATGGGAATCGACAAGCCGAATGTGCGGGGCGTCGTCCACTACGACATGCCCAAGAACATCGAGGGCTACTACCAAGAAACCGGACGCGCCGGTCGCGACGGCTTGCCAAGCGAAGCGCTGCTCCTGTTTGGCCTGGGCGATGTGGTCTTCGCACGCAAGCTCATCAGCGGCATGCAGAACGAGGAGCAGCGGCGGATCGAGCTGCACAAACTGGAGGCCATGGTCGGATTCGGCGAGGCGATTACATGTCGCCGCCAAGTCCTGCTGTCGTACTTCGGCGAGACGAGTGCGGGCAATTGCGGCAACTGCGATGTCTGCTTAAACCCGCCCGCCCAGATCGACGCGACCGAGGACGCGATCAAGGCGCTGATGGCGGTTTACGAGGTCAAGCAGCAGTTCACCGCGCCGCATGTTATCGACGTCCTGCGAGGGGCCGACACCTCGCGCCTCCGCTCGTTCGGCCACACGAAACTCCCTTCATACGGCTCCGGTGCCGACCATAGCTACGCCTACTGGGACAGCATCATCCGCCAACTCGTCCATCGCGGCTACATGGTCCAGGATATCGCCCAGAACTCGGCCCTCAAGCTCACGCCACTGTCCAAGGGCCCGCTTCGCGAGAACGCGTTGGTGATGCTCGCCAAGCCCCGCCTCGACGACGAGCCGCGCAAGAAGAAGGGCCGTCGCGAGGTTTCCGAACCGACCTACACCCCGCTCTTCCGCGCTCTCCGGGCGCTGCGCAAGGAGCTGGCCGACGCCCAGGGAGTCCCGCCGTACGTCGTATTCTCCGACGCGACCCTGAAGGACATCGCCGACAAGAAGCCGACGAACACCAGCCAGTTCCTGGCGATCTCGGGAGTCGGCTACGCGAAGCTGGAGAAGTACGGCGAGGCATTTTTGGCGTGTGTGAAGCAGAACACCTGACCTTCCCTCTGCGAACTTATGGCACCGTCGTCACCGAAACCACCGCCGAGTAGGCGCCGACCGGATCGTCGCCGTCCAGATAGCGCATGCGATAGCGGCGAACTTCCGGCTGACCGGCCACCAGCGGCCCGCGAGTGTCGACAAACGGGGAGAAACGGTCCGAACCGAGCGAGGTCCAAACCACCTCATCCGCCCGCTGGCCCTCGATGATCACGCCGTCAGAAGTCGACTTCACCCAATTCAGGCGCACTTCGCTGTTGGGTTGAGCGATGGCGGTAAAGGTCGGATCGCCGAGCGGTGGGGGACCGGACGGGGGCTCGATGCCCAGGTCTTCGCCGATGGCGGTCGTGTAGCCAGCGGTGTTGCGAATCCGCTCGGCAAGGGCGATGATGAGCGGGAAAATGCCGGCGACCGGCGTGATGACCGGCACCGGTCCATAGGAGGGCGCGGCTGGAAAAGCCCCAATCGGCGTGCCAATCGGGCCATCGGCGAGAATCCGCTTCCACTCCGTGAGGTCTTGAGACACGGTCCGAATCTGGTCGGTTCGGTTGAGAGCCCACTGAAAAAGACCGAGGTAGCCCTGGACCGCCGTCACATCCCCAGCGACAATTCCCGCCGTACCCACATACACGTTGAGCTTGAGGGCAAAATTCTGTAGCCAAAGCAATCGTTCGGCTTCGCGTTTCGGTAGCCAGGTAGGCATAAAGTTTCGTTCCTCCGGTCGTTTTTGCGCGCTGGAGTGAGTCCGAAACGCGCGTTAGCGCGATGTTACCGCTCGCCTGCGGCTCAATTGCACCTGCAAGAGCCTTGGGTCCACGTGGAAATGCCTCTGGTCCATCTGACAAAACCTCTGGTCCACGTGGAAAAACCTCAGGTGCGCCTGACAAAACCTCTCGTCCACGTGGAAATGCCTCAGGTGCGCCTGACAAAACCTCTCGTCCACGTGGAAAAACCTCAGGTGCGCCTGACAAAACCTCTCGTCCACGTCCACATGTCGCCGGAAAAGTCTCACGCGGAGGTCGCAACGGCTCGCAACGCCACGGAACGTCCTCCCCTCGCCGCGCTCCTTTGCGTCCGTGGCGTGAGTCTCCGGAAGTCTCACGCGGAGGTCGCAACGGTTTGCAACGTCACGGAACGTCCTCCCCCCGTCGCGCTCCTTTGCGTCCGTGGCGTGAGTCTCCGGAAGTCTCACGCGGAGGTCGCAACGGCTCGCAACGCCACGGAACGTCCTCCCCTCGCCGCGCTCCTTTGCGTCCGTGGCGTGAGCCTCTCGGGAAGTCTCACGCGGAGGTCGCAACGGCTCGCAACGCCACGGAACGTCCTCCCCCCGTCGCGCTCCTTTGCGTCCGTGGCGTGAGTCTCTCGGGAAGTCTCACGCGGAGGTCGCAACGGCTCGCAATGGTAGTCCGCGACCAGTTGACCAGGTTAGCTGCTGAAGCATCGCAGTCCCAATGTACTTTCGCCGTCCCGGCGATTCCCAACCAATCGGTTATCAGGGAGATTCGCCGGGACGGCGAAAGTACATTCTATGCCTCCATCGTCCCATCGATGGAGGATCCGGCATGCCCCGCGAGAACATCCCACGCGGACCATCCGCGCAAGGGAAGGAGCGCTGGACTTTAGTCCGCCTCTGGGTTGAGGACTTCAGTCCGACGGGAATCACATCCCTGAAGCTTCGACTCAGAAATTCAGCCTGCAAGTCGGACTGAAGTCCTCAACCCAGAGGCGGACTAAAGTCCAGCGCTCCTTCCTTCGAGATGCCTACCGGAAGTTCACGAAGTCGACCGGCATCGGCAGGTCCAGGCCCTTGACGAAGGTGATGCACTTCTGCAGGTCGTCTTTGCTCTTGCTGCTGACCCGGACTTCGTCGCCCTGAATCTGCGCCTGAACCTTGATGCCGGTCTCCTTGATCTGCTTGATCAGCGCCTTCGCTTGGTCCTGGGCGATACCTTGCTTCAGGGTCACTTTTTGGCGGACGGAGAGGCCGGTGGCGGGTTCGGCTTTGCCGTACTCGATCTGGCGGATGTCGATGCCTCGGCGGATGAACTTGCTCTCAAGGATGTCCTTGACCTGCTGGAGCTTAAAGTCGTCGTCGGCGAGGAGGGTGATGTCGTCTTTCTCGAACAGCACCTCGCACTTCGAGCCACGGAAGTCGAAGCGGTTGGACATTTCGCGCTGGGTCTGGTCGATCGCGTTGCGGACCTCTTGCATGTCCGCGCGGGAAACAATGTCGAAGGAGAAATCTACGGCTGCCATCTGCCTCTATTCTGGTCCAAACAAGCCCTGCATCGGGGGCTCTTTGCCGATGTGGCGGTAGGCGAGGGCGGTCACGGTTCGGCCTCTTGGCGTCCGCTGAATCAAGCCTTGTTGGAGCAGATATGGCTCGTACACGTCCTCGATCGTCCCCGAATCCTCGCCCGTGGTGGCGGCCAGCGTCTCCAAGCCAACCGGGCCGCCTGCGTACTTCTCGATAATCGCGGCCAGGATCATGCGGTCGACGCGGTCGAGTCCGAGGTGGTCGACTTCGAGGGCATCCAGCGCCTTATCGACAATCCCGGGGGTAATCGACTCCAGGCCATCGACCTGGGCGAAATCCCGCACGCGCCGCAGCAGGCGGTTGGCGATTCGGGGAGTGCCGCGGGAGCGCAGGGCAAGCTTCTTTGCGCCTTCCTGTTCGATCTTGTAACCAAGAATGCCAGCCGACCGGGTGATGATCTCGAACAGGGAGTCTGAGCCGTAAAACGCGAAGTGGCTGACGATGCCGAATCTGTCCCTAAGCGGACCGGTCAGAAGGCCTTGCCGGGTTGTCGCGCCGATGACGGTGAATCGCGGCACGTCCAGCCGGATCGACCGCGCTGCCGGGCCTTTGCCGATCATGATGTCGACTTTGCAGTCCTCCATCGCCGGATAGAGAATCTCCTCGACCGGGCGGCTGAGGCGGTGGATTTCGTCGATGAACAGCACGGAACCGGGGTCGAGGTTGGTCAAGATGCCGACCAAGTCACCAGGCCGCTCGATGGCGGGGCCGCTCGTTACGTGGATCGTCGCTCCCATCTCGATGGCGACGATGTGGGCGAGCGTCGTCTTCCCGAGTCCTGGCGGGCCATAGAGCAGGAGGTGATCCAGCGGCTCGCTACGCTGCATCGCGGCGGTGAGGAAGACGCTCAGGTTCTCCTTCAGCTTGTCTTGGCCGATGAATTCGCCGAGCCGACGCGGCCGCAGCGAAAGCTCGTACGACCGATCTTCGATCAGCGGTTCGGGATCGAGTTCGCCGGGGCGGTTCATTTGCGCAGACCTCGTAGGGCGATCGGAATCTGTTCCTCGACGGTGTCGGCCTGCTCACGAGCGATCTCGGCCGCTTGTTCGGCCTCGGGACGGCGGTAACCCAACGCCATCAGCGCATCGACCAACTCATCAGGCGGGGCCGTTGTTCGGACCACGGCTTGGCCGCTGGCCCGTGCGACCTTGCGCGCGAAGTTCTCCTGCTGAATCTTGTCCTTGAGCTCGAGGATTATCCGCTCGGCGAGGCGGGGTCCGACGCCGGTCGCGCGAGTCAGGGTCTTGGCGTCTTGGCTGGAAATCGCAGTCGCCGCGACTTCGGCCCCGACATCGCCGAGGACGGCCAGCCCGGTCTTGGGCCCGCACCCCTTCACCTCGGTCAGGAGGTCGAAGAGGCGGCGGTCGAAGGGGTCGAGGAAGCCGTAAAGCGAGACGCCGTCTTCGCGGAAGACCTGGCGCACCCGAATGTCGACCCACTCCCCGACTGGCGGCATCTCGACGAGGACGGATTGCGGCACGAGCACCTCGTACCCCACCCCGCCCGCGTCGACGACAATCCGCCCGTCTCCCGCTTCCAGAAGTTCTCCTCGCAGCCTCGCGATCACGATGTGGAGGCTACCACATGTCTACTGCTTTCGCGCTTCCTTCAGCCTGGGATTCGGTCGAATCAAAGGACCGCATCGAGCTGCCCGAGCTCGATGCGGTCCCGAGGTAATCATACGTTCAGCCAATAAGATCTAATAGGCACCCCTCCGAAAGACATCCATGACACCGTTCGTGTCCCCGGTGATCAGGTTCGTCGCGGTGGAGAGGAACGAGACATACGCTCCATTGCCGCTGATCGTCGGAATCGTGCTGGCACCATTCGCAGGCTTCCCGCTCGTGTTGAGCGAGACCATCTTCGTGGTGTTTGCGACGAGATCACGTATGAAGACGTCTTCAACGCCATTGTTATCACCCTTGATCAAGTTCGTGGCAAGGGACTGAAACACGACGTAGCGGCCATTTCCGCTGATTCGCATGCCCCAACCGGCGACGACTCCCGTACCTCCGCTCGCGCCTCCCGTGGTCTGCTTGCCCTGCGAGTCTACAGACGCTCGAACCATGGTGTTGGCGACAACATCGCGAACAAAGACATCATGCAGGCCATTCGAGTCGCCATTGACAAAGCCCTGATTCGACACGAAAGCGACGTATCGCCCATCATCGCTGATTGAGCAGTTATAGCTGTCTTGCCATCCCTGAAGTCCGTTGATTGCCAGTGAAATACGCCGGTTGGTATGGGTTTGCGTGTCTCGAACGAAGGCATCAAAGCTGCCATTAGTATCGCCCGCGACGAGATTGGTCGAGCTGCTCGAAAAGCCAACATAGCGACCGTCGGGTGTGATGCAAGGCTGGAGCCCGCTGTAACCATCGCCTTGGGCTCCATTCGCTCCATCCTCCCGAGAAACGAGAACTGTCGTACCGGCCACCAGGTCCCTCACGAACACTTGTGAACCGGTTGTTCCACCGCTTACCAAGTTCGTTGCATCCGAGCGAAACGAGGCACGGCCGTTCTCGCTCAGCCACCCAGAGTCGCTACCGGCATTCCCTTCGGATTCGTCGTCGCCTAGCGAGACGCGGGTAATGATCCCTCCAGCCCAAGTGTCACGTACGAACACGTCGCGTACTCCATTGCCATCGATTCCATCAAGATTCGTGGCAAAGGATGAAAAGATCACGTACCGTCCATCTGCGCTGATGCGGGGATTGGAACAGTCTCCGTTCGCCTGCGAGAGCGCGTCATACCCCGATACAAGCGTCGTCGTTCCCAACTGGAGGTCTCGCTTATAGACCTGAATATTCGTGGTGACAAAGCTCAAAAGGTTGGTTGCGTTCGACGTGAAGGTGACATACCTCCCGTCTGCGCTGATGCTCTGCTGAACGCTAGCTGCATTCGCCTGTGCCTCCAAGTCCGAAAGAGAGACTCGCACTGTCGTTTGTGAGTAGGCACTTACGGCGAGCGTCATGACGCCCAGCCCAATGCTCGTTCGAATGTAATTGCTGATATTCATACCTTGTCCTCCCGTTGGTTCAAGACCACTGACAACACTTTACACAAGCTAGTGTGATGGGAACGTGAGCAGTTCTTTACCGTTCTAAATGTTCTCATCCTGCGTGATGGCCTGAGCCAGTTCTTTACGTGACACCTTTTGACCTGTTCCCCGAATTCTGACCCAGATTGAGTGTGAGGTTCGTCTTGAATCACACAATGAGCAAAGGGAAACGATACTCTGAGGATCAGATCCTCGGGATACTGAAGGAAATTGAAGCGGGGG
>JAIBBE010000028.1 GCA_019694835.1 Fimbriimonadaceae bacterium
CAGATTGAGCTCGCATCGCCCACAAAGTAGACTGGTTCCGACCTGCCATGGAGAGCTTCACGAAGAGCCAAAATGGTGAGGAGCAACCTAACGGCTCGCATCAGCTGCGTGGCGGGTGAGCCGAGGCCGCATCGCCCGGAGGCACGCCGGTGAACCGAAGCCGCTCAGCTTGGGGCCCCGATTAGCCACGTCAGCTGCATGCGTTCGTTAGCCAGCTTCCCGCTGACACAGCACCGCTCAAAGAGCGAGAAGAATTGCGATTGGTTTTCTCCTTAAGTGACTAAGATCTCTCTGCGTTCTTTGGATCGCCTGCGCGCCTTGAGATAAGCTGGCTAGTACGCCAATCGACCCAACAACCCAACTGACCGTACCACCCACAAGAATGGATGCCGCGGTGGCAAGCCCTCTCTCAACAACGACGGTCCTCAACTCGCTTTCAAGTTCGGCGACCTCCTTCTTGAGATTGTAGTATTCGACGTGGAGCCGATCACTGAACCTTTGACGCTCGTCCTCAAAGTCTGACGGTGTCACTCCAGACGACAAATCGTCCCAAACCTCGCGAAGATAAACACGAAATGATCGAAAGTAACCTTTCTTGCGCAATGCTAAAGTTTTCTCGAGTGGAACATTGTGAAGAAATGGAAACTCTAGCTTAGAAAAAGCAATGGCGAGTTTCTGCTGTTGTTGATTGGGAGTTGACCTGCCGCCAGAATTGGCGTTCAGCGAGTCTAGCAACTGGCTAGATTCAAACAACAAGAAAGAACCCGAAGATTGCGCGACCGAAGTCGCCAAGGGTAAGGGGACTCCTGTAGAGGTACCCATGATCTTCGAATAGGTGTCACCTTGAGGAGAAATTCGCTCGAGGTACTCAGGCGGGATTACGAACCGAATGGGGTTCTTGCGTTCGTACTCGTCGACAAGTTCCAGGAATTTCTGATGCTCTGAAGCCTTGATTACGCCCCCCTCCGTCAAGAACTCAAGAAACCCTTTTCGAAGTGCGGGGGCCTCGGTCACCAACCATTGGATAACGGTCACTTCCTTGCGGTATTCCAGTGTTTTTTCGGAAATGACTACTCCGCGCCTAATCCATTCGTCCGCCGCAGAACGCATTTCATCGGGATGGTAGTACGCAAAGTTGGGGATAAGCACCACGATTTCGGAGTTGATCCAGTCCTCAAGGGCACAAATTGCGAGGGCCTTGTTGGCCAGATGCTCAATCCATTTTTCCGGAAACCGCAAGACGCCATTGACATCACTGTAGTGCATCTCAGACTGAAATGGATCGGTAACAAGCATCTGATCGACGTACAAAGCGTGCCTCACGATCGCGTTCAAGAATATATTCGCATCAAGTTCGCCTACATACAAACACCGAAGGACATCTGTCCCGGGTCTGGGCAGAATCTTCTCGTCGGATAAGCTGTCCGAACGAACAGCCGCCCTATACTCGCGATAGAAGTCGCGAACATCTTGTCGAGTAATTGGCGCGTCGACTCTAACGGACTCGGATGTTCCGACGATATGAAAATGCTTCCTTAGTAGCTCTTGCACAAGCGTCGGCCAGAATCGACGAAATAGGGGTTGTCACTCATATCGTTCCTGCTGACTTCGGCTCAGACCTTGCATTGATACCTAGGATTGTACATGTTGGTCAGAAATGGCAGTGAATATCCTACGTTGGCTTCAAGGGGCTGGCTAACGGCCCGCATCAGCTGCAGGGCGGATGAGCGGGCGCCATCGGCCGAAGGCACAACCGCGAGCCTGCCAAGTTGGTTTTGGGCACCCGATTAGCCCTGTCAACTGCATGCGTTCGTTAGGCGGACGCTTGCCTGGTACGGTTACCTGAACCAGGATTCCACACTCGGCTGGCCACCCAGGTACCCAGTATTGCAGCGATGACGATCGAAAGCGCCAATCGCGTCGGGTATATGTGACGCTCAATGAACTCGCGTTGTCCAACATACATCAACCAGCCTATGGGGTCCTCATAGCAATGGAGGTGTGACCATAGGCAAACGTCGAAGCCGAACACAAGCGAAAACGCGCCGAGCACGGCTATGACTCCCAGGATGCTTCCTAGCCCCAACGCGACTGCAGGCGGTGCTTTCTGCCTGCTTGCTATAGCTCCCAGGATAGCGCCGCCAAGCACCGAAAACGGCGAAGTCGCCACAAGGGCGGTTCCACTCACGAGATAGAAATAGGGAACGCCAAACCAGATCGACTGGAAGCTCGATGCAAGGCCACCGGTGACTAAACCGAGATCAATCACGACCAGCGTCAAAGCACCGACCGCGCCCGCAGCACTCGCGCAACGCGCCCCACTCAAGACCGACTTCCACATGGAAAAGCCTCTACTCCAATCTTGCCCATCGAGTGGTCGACCGATCAGGCGGCGGAAATCCTTCGCTCGGGGATTCCGCCTAACGGCCCGGCATCAGCTGCAGGGCGGGTGAACCGGAGCCGCTTCGCCCGGAGGCACGGTCGTGAACCGAAACAACTTGGTTTTGGGGCCCCAGTTAGCCCTGTCAGCTGCATGCCAGCGTTAGGCCGCCCTAGGCGTGGACAGCCTCAGCTATGCAACACCGGCCGGTAGACAAGTTCCTGGATGTGACCGTCCAGCGTTTGACTCTCCATTAACTCAAGGTCGAAGTCGGCCGCCCCTTGGAAAATCGGACGCGTACCGGTTTGACCCGTGACCACTGGAAAGATCGTAACCTGTAGGTAATCGACCACACCAGCAGTCATCAATGTACGATTCAGCGACAGACTGCCATGCGAGCGTAACGGAACTGTGGATTCCTCTTTGAGTCGGGCAACGATGTCGATGGCGTTCCCACTCTCGAGGGAGGCATCTGGCCAGTCAAGCGGACCTTTCAAGGAGGTAGACACCACGGTAGTCGGTATGTTTCGCATTGCGGTGTTCACGGGGTCGAGATCCTTGAGTTCGCCAGTCTTTGGGCCCATGATCCGTGCGAATAGCCGGAAGGTGTTGGCTCCGAGCACCATCCGCTGCTTTTCGCGGTACAGCGCAAGACGGTGCTCAAGAAATGCTGGGCCCTGTTTACCCCAGTATCCGCCCCAGTCGCCGAGTTCGTTATACGAACCGTATCCGTCCAGACTGCAAAAGACGTCAAACGTGTAGGAAACGGCCACGAGACCCTCCTTGAGTGGAACCGGACCAGCGCGTCGCTGCGACTGTCCGCATGGCGAAAGCTTATCGCCGTTGCATCTCTCAGGTCGGGTCGAGCGGCCCAACGGCCCACATCAGCTGCGTGACGGATGAGCCGAGGCCGAACCGCCCGAAGGCGCACCGGTGAACCGAGACCGGCATTGACTTGGGGCCCCGATTAGTCACGTCAGCTGCATGTGATCGTTGGGCGCGTGTCGACCAAATTGTCCGTGATAGGCACGACTTTCTTGGCAAGAGATCCTGTATACTCACCTCGGCGTTCGCGGAAACAGACTAGCCCGATTGCATTCGTCCATGGCATCTTCGGACCCACTTCAAAGTTACCTTCAGGAGTGTTTCGAAGAAATCCATCACCGTCCAGACGGTGAATTGATTCCTTGGCGACGTCTCACGATTTACCGCCATTTGGCTGCCAGCGATGTCAGTATATCTCGGTCCAGGCCCTGTCAGTACTTGTCCATGGTCAGTGCCGAACATGCGGCCGATGCTTGGTACCGCGACTATCCACACGACGAGTTCCTTGGTCTCATCTTGGCCGATACTCGTATAGCCTGGGACTCCCGTCGTGCTATGCCCAGACTTCTCAAGAATCGCGAGGATTATCGGGCATACCTTATGGAGTTGGCCTCGACGGCAGCGGGCGACCTACCCGGCTACCCCGCTGGCCTCGCTGCGCTCGTGGCCCTTTCTCACGTCCTTGGCTTCACGGTATTGGATCGATGCACCTGGAACGAGGCAACATCCGAAGATGAACTGGATTTTTGGAGCTCTGACGCGTCGCTCTATGCTGCCGCATCGAAAAGCCGGCTCATCAATGAGCCGTTGTTTGATCCGGATAGTCGACGAGCCTT
>JAIBBE010000003.1 GCA_019694835.1 Fimbriimonadaceae bacterium
CGTTGATGCCGATCAGCGGCCGGCCGGTCTTGATGGCCAGTTCCTGGACCTTGACGATCTTCTCGCCGTAGACCTCGCCGAGGCTGCCGCCGAACACCGTGGCGTCCTGGCTGAAGAGGCAGACCTCGCGGCCGTCGATGGTGCCGTAGCCGGTGACCACCCCGTCGCCCAGCGGCCGGTTGTCGGCCAGGCCGAAGTTGGTGCTGCGGTGCCGCGCCAGCGCGTCGAGTTCGACGAACGAACCCTCGTCGAGCAGCGCGAGAATGCGTTCCCGGGCGGTCAGCTTGCCCTTCGCGTGCACCTTCTCCACGGCGGCCTCGCCGACCGGGTGCAGCGCCTCCTCGGCGCGTTTGCGCAGATCGGCCAGCTTCCCGGCGGTGGTGTGGATATCGGTGTGCTGCTCGGCGGTGTCTTTTTCCGGATCGATCACGCTCGTCATGCCCGTGATGGTATCGGCGACGCGCCGACACGGCACGGGTGGCCCTTACTTTTCCCTTAATAAGCCTCCGGGCCCGTTCGGGTCGTTCGCAACTCGGACCCGCGGCAGATTTGCTAAGACCGACGAACTGTTTGCTAAATGCAGGTCGCGGGTGGGCGGGCCGCCAACGTCCGACTTGCTGAGAAAACACTTAACGTGCACGAAATCTGAACGTTTCAGAAATGCCAAAATTTATGCTCTGACCTGCGGCTGAATCGGTTGACAGGGCGCTCAGGATCTGCGATCGTTCTCTCACGAATCGCTGCTCCAGTCGAGGGAAGGTGGGGGAAATGTCGGGCGTTGCTTCGAGATTCTCTGACGCAAAGACCAAATTCCAGGTGGGCGCCGCTGCCTGCGCCGTCGTAACCGCCGCCGCCCTGACCCCGGTCGCGGCCGGCGCCTATCCGACCATGCCGTCGCCGCTGGCGCCGATCTCCAACCTGGTGAGCTCGGACATCGCCCTGGCGCCGTTCATCCACCAGGACATCGACGAGTCCACGCTCAACCCGCTCGACTGGGGCTGGATCTGGATCGGCACCAACCGCGAACCCCCCTCGGGCCCCGCGTACGAAGACGTCCTTGTCTTCACGCCGCTGTCGCTGATCCCGGGCTTCCTCAAGCCGCTCTACAAGGCGTTGACCGGCTGGGTCGACTTCCAGGTGTGCGCGTTCGGTGTGAGCCTGCGGATCGGGCCGTACCTGCGGTCCAGCGTCACTGTCGGACACGGTTGCTAGCCCTCGAGACGGGGTCGCCCGCTGAGGGTCGCCCGTGACGGACGACCGCCTCGCGGACGACGATAACGAAGGTTTGGTAGGTCGCCGGCGGCTCCTGTGGGCCGTCGGCGCACTTCTGCTCGTCGCCGTCGCGTTCGCCGGTTGGCTGGGTTTCCGCGCCCAGGAGGCGAAATCGCATCTGGAGCAGGCCCGTACCAGTGCGCAACGCGCCAAGGATGCGCTCCTCAAGGGTGACGCACAGGAGGCCTCGAAGGCGGCCGACGAGGCTCGAGCGCAAGCACAATCGGCTAGGGACGCCACACATTCGGTGCCGTGGAACATCGCCTCGGTAGTGCCGTGGCTGGGCAGTCCGTTCGAGACCGGTCAGCAGGTTTCCGACGTGGTGCTCGGCTTGGCCGGCGACGTGCTCAAGCCGGCCACCGCCGTGGGGGAGGCGCTGTCTCCCGACCACCTGCTTCGGGATGGCCGGATCGACGTGGAACTGCTCAGGCAAAAAGAACCCGACCTGACCAAGATCGCCGCGGATGCCGCCCGGCTCGATGAACAGGCGAAAGCGATCCGGGATCCGGAATACGTTGCGTCCCTGCAGGACGCCCGCACCCAACTGCAGCGCCAGACCTCCGATGTGGCAAAGCTGTTGGACAACACCGCGTTGGCCGCCCGAGTCGCCCCACCGATGATGGGCGCCGACGGCCAGCGCGCCTACTTCATGGGTTTCCAGACCAACGCCGAAGCCCGGGGCACCGGGGGTCTGCTCGGCGGATTCGGCATCCTGCACTTCGACAACGGCAAGCCCACTGTCGAGCAGTTGGGCCCGAACACCGAGCTCAACAAGAACTTCGCCAGCATCGATCTGGGGCCGGAATTCGCGGAGCAGTACAGCTACGCGGCTGTTAGCACTGACTTCCGGAACAGCAACCTCAGCGCGCACTTCCCGTACACGGCGCAAATCTGGAAGTCGATGTGGGTACAGCAGACCGGCAACGACGTCGACGGCGTGGTCGCGATCGACCCGATCGCGCTCAGCTACATCCTCGGCGCGGTCGGCCCAGTCACGATGCCCGACGGTGAGCAGGTCACCAAGGACAACGTGGTCGAGTTGACGGAATCGACTGCCTACAAACGCTTTCCGACGGATCAAGTAGCGCGGAAGCAATACCTACAGGACATTGCCAGCGAGGTGGTCAAGAAGATCACCGGGCCGGTCGAATCGCCACGTGCCCTGCTCGATGCGCTGGGCGAGGCGGTCAGCGAAGGCCGGATCTCGGTATGGAGCGCCACACCGGCCGAGCAGCAGGCGCTCGAGCGGACTCCGCTGGCCCACGTGATACCGGACGACGCCGCTCCTTACGCCAATGTGGTGCTCAACAACCTCGGCGGCAACAAGATGGACTATTACCTGCGCCGGGAAATCGAATACGTCGCCGACGGGTGCGAGGGAGAGAAGCGAAACTCGACGGTCACCGTGCGGTTGAAGAACGTTGCGCCCGTGAACGAGCCGCTACCGGACTACATCGCGGCGATGCCCGGCCTGGTTCCTGAAGTAGCAAGCAAGGTAAGGGCGCCGAGAGGCACGATGCTGACCTCGGTCAGACTGGTCGGAACCAAGGACGCGACGTTGACGAGCGTGATCGCCGATGGGCAGAAGGTTCCGGTATTCACCGGAAGCGAGCGAGGGCACCCGACATTCGAGGTCCAGGTGTTCATCCCGCCGGGCAGGTCCGGAGAATTGACGTTCCACCTTTCCGAGCCGACGGCAGAGGGCGAGCCCCGGGTGCCCGTGCAGCCGTTGGTGGATGACGTCGCCCCTAAGGTTTCGGTGCCTGCGTGCACGAAGTAAGTAACAAAGATGCTCGGTTCCGGCCGAGCCGGTACAGTCCAGGCATCGTTCCTTCTGCCCCGTCGGGCTTGCGCAAGGTATCGGAAGATGAAGGTATGCCGGGGCGATCAATGTTGAAGGGGTGGTCTTGAACCTCCAGGATCTCTTGAGCATTCTGCGGGCGCGCTGGCTTACCGTAGTCGTGACGGCGTTGGTGACTCTTGTGATTGCCATTGCAGCCACTCTGCTCACGACCCCGATGTACGAGGCGTCGACACGCCTGTTTGTGTCGACGGCGGCCGGCAACTCGCTCACTGACGCATACCAAGGTAGCCGGTTCTCGCAAGAGCGCGTCCTCTCGTACTCCCAGTTGATCACGGGCAGCACTTTGGCTCAGCGCACCGTCGACAAACTCGGCCTGGATATGAGCGCGGAGGACTTGGCCGAGAAGGTGAAAGCAAGTGCGAAGCCTGACACGGTACTTGTCGACGTCAAGGTCATTGATGAGTCGCCTGTTCGTGCACGCGACATCGCCAATACGTTGTCGGACGAGTTTGTGCTGATGGTTCGCGAATTAGAGACACCCGAGGACGGGTCGAAGCCAGATGCTCGGGTAGTTGTCGAACAACGGGCGTCAATGCCGGATGCTCCCGTGACCCCGAAAAAGAAGCGCAATATCGGTTTGGGCCTTTTCGTCGGAGTTGCGCTTGGCGTTGCCCTCGCGGTCCTCCGTGATTGGCTCGACAACACCGTAAAGAGTCGAGAGACCCTAGAGAGCATCACGCACGTCGGACTCGTTGGCACGATTCCGCTGGACAAAGAACTCCGTAAGGAGCACGTGATTTCGTTCGAAGGGGACAACTCGACGATTGCTGAGTCGTTTCGCAAGCTAAGGACCAATCTGCAGTTCCTCGCCGTCGACAATCCGCCACGCCTGATCCTCATTGCAAGTTCCTTGCCCGGTGAGGGCAAGTCCACCACCGCGATCAATTTGGCGTTGGCGTTAGCAGAGGCCGGCGACGACGTCGTCGTAGTCGACGGCGATATGCGACGGCCGAAGATGGATCGATACCTCGGCGTAGTCGGTGCCGTGGGTTTCAGCACGGTGCTAAGTGGAGCCGTAACCCTCGAAGATGCGCTTCAGGAGACGCGCTATCCCCGGTTGACTGTACTGACATCCGGTGCAGTCCCGCCTAACCCGAGCGAACTGCTTGGATCAATGACGGCGAAGAAGATTCTGAGCGACCTGCGAGCAAGATTCGATTATGTAATCGTGGATTCATCGCCCCTGCTGGCCGTAACTGACGCCGCCATCCTCGCTGCCAATTCCGACGGCGTGCTCGCCATCGCACGATTTGGTGAGACAAAACGTGAGCAGCTTACGCACGCGATCAAGACTCTCGATGATGTCGGCGCCCCAGTACTCGGCTCGGTGTTCACCATGACACCTGTCCGAGGAGCTGCTTCGTACAGCTACAACTATGGCTATTACGGTGAGGATGACGGTAGCAAGCCGGCCGCCGCCAGTGCACCGGCGTCAGCGATCGCCGCCGAACCGCCGAGGGAACAGGAAACGTCTGAGGCGGAGTGACCCACCGGCATGCCCCGAGTCGGCAGCAAGGCGCAATCCTTGGGTTCCTTCGGGGTCAGATGCCCCAAGGCCGCGAGCAGGGTTTAGGTTGCGGTGGCGAGCGAAGGTCTCCAACTTGAACCGGGGATTCCGCGGGTCGGCTTCGCAAACTAGGGACTTCCGCAACCCGGCAATCAGGTCGGGGAACGGTCACTTGATTTCTTCTCAAGGGCGATTGTCCCGTGATTTCCCGCTGCTACTGCTTCAACTCAAGCAGTTCAGCAGCCGGCTCCTTCATATATGAGGGAGCGTCGATTGCAAAAAGTCGAAGAACTGTTGGAGCGACCGCTGTCAAAGGCAGTTTCTGTTCTGACCTGCTAGGAGTGGTCGACTGCACCCAGAAACAGCCGTCAGGGTGATGGCGTCCACTGCGAATGCTATGGATCCGCGAGAACAGGTCATTGAATGGCGCTTGTTTACCGCCGGGTAGGCTCACCATACGTTCGCTTAGCGACCAATCATTAACTCCACAACCCACTTTGATTCTCAGTCGTTCTGTCTGTTCTAGGTAAAACAGAGGCTCATTGCCGAAGCGACAATTCTCTAATTGGGTGACGGCTTGGCTCGTGGCCTCTTCATCCGGGAATGACAAGAAGAACCTCTCGGCCATTACTGGTTCGATTGTGGCGAGGCCCGATGGTATACCAACCAACTCCAATAGCCGACCGAAGTCTCGTGGCCTATATGTGCACATGGTCGTGTCCCAGGCCTCTTGGCTCAGGGCTGTGACAAACACGAGTCGGTCGTTGGGAAAGTCCTTTAAGAATCGCCCGAGCATCCGATCCTGGTTGCGATATCCGGCAAGCACCGCATCCGCCAGCGACGGATGGTCTTCAGGAGGAGACGCTACTGAAAAATCTCCAGGTCTGAAGTTACGCCAATAGTAATGCTGGAAATGGGCGGTTGAGTTAGAGAAGAATGTTGCATAGGCCACATCATGGCGACGCATCAAATCTCGAAAAATATCGTAAGAGATCGCATCCAAAATGAGTGACCGTCGCCACGTTAACCCGGGATCTCGCCGCTCTTGGACAAGTTGACGAATGGCTGAGAAAACAGCAGACGCACTAATCCCGTGCGTTGCCAAGTAGCGGAGGAACGGCAGAGCGGCCTTCTTGTCTAGCTTGTCTGCTGAGTTCTCCTGCACAGCCGAAGTTACAAAATTCGAGAACGCTGCCAAACCGGCGGGATGCGGAGTTGACGTTGGGTTCCACGGGTCTGGGACGACGAAGCCATTGAGCGGCCCGTAGTCAAGATTCATGGAACCGAAGACTCCGACCCTAAATCCCGCGTCAGCCACCTCTCGTGCGATGCCTCGGCCAGCAACGCGGCCAGCCTCCCCCAAGTGTTGTATCCGATGATCGCGGTCTGGTAACCCAGTGTGCAGCGTGGGCCACTGTACCCAGGGCTCGAGACTAATCTCGTCGGATGCGTCCGTAACAAACACCTCGGACGATTCTCTTAATCGCCGAAAGTTTGGCAACTCCCCAGCTGCAATGAATTCGTCAATCAGAGTCGGACTCAACTCATTGAATTCAATTTGAATTGTACGGCGCATCGGAATTTACCCCCGCCCAAGACAGGTCGATTGAGGTTTCAAAAGTACCACAGCCGGGTCACCGCCGCGCGGCAATGACGATTGTCGACACCTCATCTTGGTCTCACCCCGACTGTGTGTGTGGAGTGGGTGCGGAGCGCGCCCCCGTGGTCCGGTTGTTCGCGCACATTGAGGAGAGCGGTCATGGCAAGACCCGTTCCTACAAATAACTGCGATGTGATGGTAAACGAGAGTGCGAATTCGGTGATCGAAACGGTCAGAAGAGCGAGTACGTACCCGGTTGCGACCGGGAACACCCGTTCGCCATCGATAGCGAGCGCCTTCCGGCTGAGTATAACCAGGAGGACAGTGCCTACGGCGATCATCAGCACACCGCCCGTAACGCCCCAGTGAACGAAGAGATTGTGACCCGACGTCGTTCGTGGTGCATATCCGGTGTCGGAGGCTAACGCGCCGCTCCAATAGGGTCCCACGCCCAACAGCAAAGATCCGCTACTTCGCCAAGCGTTGAGCGCATCCTGCCACGTCGAGACCCGTGTTGAAAAGGCAGTGGGGTCCGTAATAGCGAGTGGCAGGTAAACGAGCAACGTTCCCACACCTGTGAGGATGATGGCACCTGCAGTTCGAGCCCGGAATGGCAGCGCGACCGCACGGAGCACCACAAAGGCTGTAAGCACACCAACTGCGATAAGTGCGGTGCGTGAAGCAGTGAGTGGAATGACGGCGAGGATAACGCAATATCCGAGTAGCCGGAGCCGCCGACTGTGCCACAGCCCAATGAAGGGGAAAGTAAGGGCGAGGAAGGAGCCCAGCGTGTTGGAATGGCTCATCGGACCGGCGATGACTATGTCCCGCACGATTGCCTTCTCGGGTGCGAGGCTAGCGCTACCCGAGATGAAATACAGCGCATTGTACGGTCGGACCACGTAGAGGATCGCCGAGTAAGCGGCCACCACACATCCCGCAACACCGATCACCCCGAGATCATTGAGCGAGGGACGTAAAGCGCAAACCGCAAGCACAACCGCTAGTAGCGAAACCTGTGCGGCAACGGAGCCGAATTTGAGTGGATCGTCGGACATCCGGAATTGAGTGAAAACGGCGAGGATTAGCAGCATCGCAACGCCGCCGCTTATGTACAGGTTCGTGCGTCCATACCTATCCACCACGATTGCTGACACCAAAAGTACCAATGCACTCCCAAGTGCGGAGACTAGTTCGGCGAGATGGGAGAACTTGACAGCATGGTCGAGGCCAGGCAGGGGGTGCGGGTTTGTCGCGAAGTTCACTGCGCCTGGGCCGACCGATTTTATGACGAGTGCCAGGCAAAGCAAGCGGAAGGCGGTGGTTCGTGCATGAGCATCATTCTGTGTTGCGACCCACGGCGCTCTCCGCACGTTTGAAGGCTGCCGTGACTCGGATTGCGAGCGACGAGCGGCTGAGCCGACGGGAGGTTCATTCGTCGAAACCATGAGTGGCCTCCTCTTTCATCAACCGCCGCGCGATCGGTGCCATCAGCAGGAAGAACAAAAAATCCCCGCAAGCGAGGCTCCACGATATGCCCGGCGCACCCAGGGCGCGTCCCGTTGTGGCCATGAGCACCACCGCAATTAAACCGCTGACGGCGGCCGACCGCAGCACCACATCGGTGCGGTTAGCAACCACCAGCACATTTCGGGTGAGCGGCGTGGAGACGGAAACAAAGAAGAAGGCAACGGCGTAGCCGCCGCAGATTGTGTGAGACGGTGCGACATCGTTACCGAACATCAGACGCCCTACGGTCGGACCGAGCGAAGCGATCCCACCCGCGCCAACTAGCCCTAGGGCAACGTGCAGCCGGAGGGCCACGATGTGGCCCGACAGCCTGGATTTCGCAGTCTTACTGCTAAGTACCCATTCCTGCAGCGCGTTGGCCAAACTGCTGACGGTATAAAGGGCATAGCGGTACAGACGGTCGGTACTGGCGAGCGCCGGGGAGCCGGCCAACGACAGCGCCTGCGCGACTGGAAGGGGCGCTGACGAGTACGCGGCACCAACTAAGGACAACGCCGCACCACGCACGCGTTCAGAAGGCGTAAGCGTGCTCAGTGTATGTATCTCAGCCGGCAGCCAGCTGCCGAATTGTCGCCGATGAAACCGTGTCAAGGTAGTGCTTAGGAGGATCAAGAGAGCTAGAGGATAGATCCAGACTTTGCCCGTGAGCAGGATCGCTATGGCCGACAATAGTGCGGCGGAGAGCCGCGGCAGCACATCGTAGGCGGTGATCCACGCCGGTCGGCCTGATCCGACCGCATACCAGTTCATCGTGAAGCCGGACCACGAGGCAGAGACGCAGAAGAGCGCGTGAGTCACCGGCATGGAGCCGTGGCTTACGACCACACCGAAGCAGGCGCATAAAGGCAGAATCACGGCACCCAACTTCAGTCGAGAACCGACTGATGCGCGGTAAATCGCCTGGCGCTCTAGGTCGGTCCCCGCAGCCGCATGTGCCTGGCCATTCACCCCCCATCCGGCGAGAATCACCAGGCCAGCAAATTGGCCCACCGACTGACAGGTGAGTAACGAGGCCCAGTCGCCTGGGCTAACGGCTCGCGCGATGACGGGAAGCACGAGTAACGGAGAAACTGCGGCTAGCAGCGAGAGGCCGCCGAAGGCCGAAAGCCGACGTGGCAAGGATGATCTTGAGCGCTTCACTTCATGAACCGAACAGAACTGCCTCGAACCGATCCGCAGCGGACCGAAGGCTCAAGTCTTCCGCGCGCGAAAGCCCTTTGGCGGCAACGTCCGACAGCTTCTGGCGAGAGTTGAGGAGTGCTGTTGTTGCTTCCCCGATTGCCCGGGCATTCCCGCGACGGACGATCACTGCGGCATCCCCGGCAAACGATGGCACACCGCCGTTATCCGTGCTGACCACAGCAGCGCCACACGCCATCGCCTCCAGCGCAGGGAGTCCGAAGCCCTCCCAATCGCTTGCGCACACGAATACCTGCGCTTCCTGGTAAAGCTGTCGGAGGGCACGCGGCTCCGGATTCTGAAAGTGGGAGACGTTCGGGTGAAGGCCCGCTGGCCTGGGACAGGCGCCAAAAGTCTGCAGCTGCGTGGTTGGCTCGTCGGTGGCTATTGCTTTGAACGCGTCGACTATAAGGTCGGTCCTTTTGAATGCCTGGTCCGACACCATGGCGAGGACGCTGCGAGGTCTTGAGTCGATCGCTCTGCCGGGAATGAAATGATCGGTATCAACCCCGTTCTCGACGAGGGTGGCCGGCAATCCATGCTTGTCGGCGATGGACTTCAGCCATCCGGAGACGACGACGCGAGTGAGCGGGTAGCGCCAAGTTTCCAGCACCGCGTCAGGCGGCATGGTGAAGTCCTCGAAATGCTGGATCAGATAAACGCCGCGTGTACGAGGCCCAGTCAGGCGGTGGACTAGGTCTGCAGTGCCCACGGATGTGGCGACAACCACGTCGCTGACGGGCACGTGGTGTTCGTCAGCGACGGCGAAATTGCGCACTTGGACTTCTGGAGCGAGCCTTGCCCAGGCGGGCCGATACCGCCGCTGCAGCGCGTACCGAGTCTCGGTGACGGCTCGGTGCCTGTATGAAGTTGGTTTCAGGTGACTCATGCGCATGTGAATGACGCTTACTGCATGGTTTCGTGCGACAAGGTCGTTGGCGTACTGGTAGACGACCTTGTACCCGCCCACTGGCCGAGGGGCGATTCCCGGCAGGATGAAAGTCACTGCTGACATGTTGCCGCCACGTCGCCAACCACCGGCGAACGGGGTGCAGGCCACACTAGTGACAGCACCGCCTCCCGGAGGATGTGGGGCAGACCGACTTCAGGGCAGCGTCGCCGCAGGGCTTTCGCCAGCCTGAGACTGGTGACGACTCGCCGAAGGCCCGTGGCGCTATACGCCTCTGTAAGAGGTGCGAGATCCGGACATATATATGCGGTGGCTCCGAGAGCATTCGAACGGTTCGATTGCCTACGCGTGAGGTGCCGAACCGTTCCGGCCCTGCCCAGATGGAGAATGCGGTGTCGCCGTTGAGGGCCAACGATGTTTCCTGCGTGCACTCGGTAGGACCCAAGCTGGTCTTTGATCATCGCCACTCCTCCGTTGCGGCACGCGGCCGCCACGAGCCATGGTTCGTAGTACCGAAGTGTCGGCGGAAGTTCGCGGCCCCATTCGGCAATACTGCGTCGGGCGACAATGGTGTGCCCCAACACCGGATTTCGGAAGACGCTGACTAGCGGGTCGGTCCCCTCTAAGGCGGGCAGGCGACGCGATCTGAAATAGCTGTGATCGGTTACCACACCGTGCTCGTCGCAGAGGCGAACGTCGCTATAAACCAATGCCGCACGAGTTGTTTCGAGGTGAGCGATCGATCGGGCCAACTTGTCCGGATCCCAAAGATCGTCTTGGTCCGACATCGCAAAATAGGGCGTCTCGACAAAACTGAGGAGACGGGCAACTGCCGCGGACAAGCCGGCGTTCGGTCGACGCTCAGCGAGAGTGATCCGTCCGTCCTGCGCCGCGAGATCGGTCGCCAGCGCGAAAGAAGCGTCAGTGGATCCGTCATCGAGGATGACAAGCCGAAGATCGACGCCCTGCTGCGCGAGAATGGTCGCGACTTGTCGCTGCAAGTAGCGCTGCCCGTTGAAGACTGGCATAAGCACCGTCACCTCAGGCAGACCCGACTCGGCTTCGCTCATATCCGACCTTCGCGGTCGGCTGTCAGACTATCTACAACTCGTAGGCAGGTACTGTCGCAGCTAGTTCTGCTCATATACGCCCCCCTTTATTGTGCGCCGCCAGATGATTCGGATAACGTCAGCGAAGAAGACGGGGCTTAGCATGTGCACTGCTTGGTTGAGGGTGGACACGAACGAGGTTCGGTCGCGCTGCTTGGAAATGAACGCCCTCCAGAAGACCCTAGCGGGAAATGCATAGGGAAATGCGCCCAGCGCATCGAAGTTCCCGACTCGAAGATGCTGATGACCGAGGGCCGTGAGCGCTCGTGCGATGCGCGGGTCATCAACTCCAAACTGTGCTGCGTCAATATCGCGTGTCAGTGCGAGATTCACGGCGCACGCATACTCAACCTTCTGCTGCCGAGAAATCTCGACGAAATCGTCGAGGGCTCCTTGAGCCTCAATCAAATCCAGATAACGCTTAACAAGATAGTAGCTTTCGATTGTGAAGGTTTTTTCTGGGAACACGTTATGAAACAGGATCGCCGTTAGTTCAGCATGAGGCTTGAGAACGGGCACCATATAGCCGTCAACCTCGACCTTCTCGGTTTGATCTCGCATGCGCTTTGGGTCAAGATAGATGAAGTAGTCGGTCGAAGGCGCCACATAACAGTCAATGTAATAAACACCGCCTTTCTTTGTAGTGTCGGTGATGCCGTCTCCGCTTTCCTCGATAAGCATTGTTTGAAGAGGCGCTTCCTCCATCCATTTGAAACCCCCGTCGGCAGTTAGATAATTAATTAATTCTCCATGCCGACTAGCTTCGAAGGGGAACCAGTCGGTGTCGTTCGGTGTCGATGCGAACGGTTTGATCGATTTAAAGAGCACCCATTCATTTTCTGCAACCTCGTCGAGTCGACGGGAAAGCTTGGCCACGACTCGGTCGGTTGCTGCGCGCCGGTCCATGAGTGATTTGTGGAGTTCGATCGCTTTGGGTCCCAGGAAGACATCGCGGCGAATACACTCATCGAGAAAGAGCAGGCCAACCCGGCTCTTAAACGCAAATTCGGTCATTTCCTCAACCTGCTGAGGTTCAGGCGTGAACGTGCCGGCCCCAATAGGCCAGCCAATTGTTTGGAAGATAAGTCGCGACTTCTCCGCGTTGTCAAGCACCTAGCACTCCCTGGCTCCTGGGCTCACAGTGTCTGCTGCCCGCTTCTTTAATCGCAATTCGAGAGCCGGCGCGCATGCACCGTCTCCATTGACCTGCCTGCACTGTGAGTTGCATCGCGACTATCCTCCAACTCGGCGACTCAACGGCTGATAATTAGCCCCGCGACCGGCGCATGTGCCCAGCAGTTCGCGATAGACATCGTCTAGTTGCCCGTCAACCGCTTCAGGAGCTACAAGCTGAAGCGCCCGCGTTCGCGCCGCCAGGGCATACTCGGTTCTCGGGGACGTCTTTTGTGTCAATAGCCGAAGCAAGTGGTCGGACAGGCTAGCCGCGTCCCCCGGCGCGTACAGTACGCCGACCTCAGGAACATCAATCATCTCGGGCACGCCGCCCACGTCAGCCGCGACGGTTGCGGCGCCCGCAAGGAGGCTTTCGACGACGACACCTGGGAACGGATCAGGCTTTATAGAACAATGCACAGAAATATCCGCTGCCAGCAAGAGGTCGGGAATGTCTTTGCGCTCGCCGAGCCACTGGACACCCAGCCGTTCAGCCTCCGCCGCCACTTCCTGGACATATTCGGGAGAACCCCAATACCCCGAGCGGCCTTCAACACCTCCTCCAACCAACACGAATGCATGCCGCTGACGAACCTCTTCTGGGAGCCTCATAACTGCCTCTAAGAAGACCCGCTGACCCTTCCACTCTTGTATACGCCCGACCATGATCACGAGCCGTTCCCCCGGCATCAGCCCCGGCGGACGGGGCTGGTTGATGGAAACATCTCCGGGAAACTGCACCAAGACCGGATTCCCGAAATCATGAATGACGCGTAGCAGATCCCCTCGGATTCCCTGAGGATCGTATACGCGCCTGACAGCATCCGAGACGGGAATTATTTTATTAGAGATGCGCGGGAGGAGGCAGGAAAAAAATTTGCAAACTATACCGGTTCTTATCATACGGATGTGATAAGCGACTGGGATCCGACGAATACGCGCAGCTATCGCGGGTAGGAAGTCATACAGATCATTCACATGCACTATGTCCGGCTTTTCCCTGCCAAATAGGCGACAGAAGTAGGCCAGGGTGATTGGTCCTTTGACTGCTAATCGCAATAGACCTCCTACGCCAGCTGTCATTTGTGGGCGCACGACTGGTGTAAGGAAAACGGGCGTTCCCCTCTCCGCGTGAGCCCGAACGGCGGCCGTCGGCAACCGAAGACTCACAGCAGTGCGATACCCCTGTCCTTGCGAACGCATATGTTGCGCCATAGAAACTAAGACAAAGTCTGCTCCGCCAACGTCTTCGTTGTTCGCGTGGACGTAGTGCACATATGGCTTGGCCAGCGACGCGACCACGTAGTCTCGAAGCCACTCAGAGTTGTCACGGACGCGGAGCGTCCCATCGAGAACCACGAAGCCGAAAGCTTCTGCTATTGCCTCGTAATACGAGAACCTGAGGCGCAAATATTCGATATCGGGGATATCGTCTTTCCGCTGCATGGAAATCTCAGGCTCAACTCGAAGAAAGACACGAACCTGCGGCAAGGTAAGCCTTGCGATCTGCCGTTGCAATAGCTCGACTGTTTCATCCGGCGAGAGCCCAAGGGTAAGACTTGCATTGACCATCACGTCGAATAGATATCTATCAGCGACGATTAGGTCACTCCGGCGATTTCGGAACAATTTGAACATCAGCTGAAGGCGGTAGTCGAGGAGCACCATGCCGAGATAGAGGCGCTTCGCCCACCGATAGCGGGTGACCATTGCCTGCTTCTGGGCCACGTCGCTTGCGGAGTTGGCCTCGACTGCGGTGTATTGCGCTGAAGTACCCTTGCGCCACCGCGCTCGCAGCACTTTACGTATAGGCGCCATGATGTAGCTCTCCGCTGCGAGCCACTCGCGGGACGCAGCGATATCCTGTTCCCGCAGCTGATCGACGAGGGCGGATGCCAACGTCGTCTTTCCACTGCCGTCGGTTCCCATGATGGTGACTATGCGTTGCATCGTTACTTCTCCACCATTTGTAGGACCGCTTCCGCTGTCCGATCAGCATGCAAGTGATCAGGCAGTCCGTGTGGTTTGTTCCTTAGACCGGTGCCCGCAACAAGCGAGCGCAGAGATGACAAGAACTCGTCTCGGGTACCGAATGTAACACCGGGTAGACCGTCCAGTGCGCGTCTCAGTACTCCGAAATCCGTTGTTAGCACTGGTGTTTGATTTGCGATCGCTTCGAGCACACCGAGCGGAAGTTCAATCGCACCCGCGGATACCTGTTGCACGGGAAACACGTAGAGGTCCGCTGCCTTGTACAAGCGATGGAGATTCGGTTCGAATGTGCGGCGCACCCGTACGCCGGCCGACTCGAGATCTTCCAGGACGCCAGCATCCGGCGGCAGTGCTGGGCTACCCTGCACCACGACTTCTATCTGGTCTGCCAGGAGCCGTTTGGCATCAGCCAGCACATCGAGTCCGCGATTGCGCTTCAAGTGGCCGACGTGGAGAAGCACTGGGCGTCCAGTTGCGGTCAAGTCTGGCCAAGGGTCGCTCCCACCGTCTGTCGATGTAACTCTGGCTGGATCAATTCCAATGAACTGCTCAATAAACTCCGCGTCTCGCGCGACGGCTTCAAGATCCTCACGGCGCCTATTGCACAGGACGGAATGAGCCGTCTTTCGACCCTTGAGCAAGCGAGGCACTGCGGCGAGGTCTGGACGGGAGGCGACCCATATTATTCGGGAACGAAACAAGATGCGTATCAACCAGGAGAAGGCAACGACACCGCGTCCTGGCCCGTGCGTAAACAACACAATATCGGGTTGGTTTATTGCGAGAGATACGAACGACCTTGGAAGTTTCCGAGGCTCTATTACACGCACCGTGTGTCCGGCTAGCCTCAGGGCATCCACCAGTGTCTTGGAGACCACCTGCATGCCTTCGCTGGGCTCGTCACGATACTCCGAGACTGCGACTATGTTTACCAATCTCTCACCTAGTGATAGACGCCGAGATAATCGCGGACGATCAGCCGGCGTGCAGCGACGGATAAGCGATCCCGGGCGGAAGGCGGACGCGGACAATCTACCCGCAAGGCAGCATCCGAAAGGCTGCAGCCAGGGAGTATGCGATCCCAGCTACCGTCCGTGCGGTACAGCAAGGCGTAACGATGTTTGCTCAGGACGGTCTTGACCTCCCATATGTCGCATGGCCCCCAAGGGCGGTCATTGATCCACAGCCACATACCGCCCGTCTCGTGAGCACTCACGGGATCGATTTGCTCGGCTACGGTCCCAGCGGGCAAGCCGCCAACCAAGGCTGCGGCATCAGACGGCGCAGCCTGAATAACCACACGAGACGCCATTCGGAGAAGAGGCAAGTCATCCGAATGGTCGGAGATCACAGCGATTTCGGAGATTGTGCTCCCAGCTAGGTCCGCTGCCCAAGCCCTGCAGGCCGCCGCCTTTCGAGCACCTATCAACTCATTCCAGTTTTCCGGATCCTGTACGCCTGGACTTGCGAGGCAGGCATCGAAGCCCAGTGCTTCAGCGAACGGGCGTGCATAGCAATCGGGCGCCGCTGTAGCCAAGACTGACAGCCATCCTTCGTTGCGATATGCCAGCACTCTCGTCAAGACAGGGCGAGATACTGTGCGCTGCATCATCGCCAATGTGCGCGCTATTATGGCTCTTTGGCGGTCGGCGCTCGCTCCTGCGAATGCCTGAAGCATGGCCTGCTTCATCCGACTGCGGCCGTTGCGGCGGCTCATCATGCGGGCCGAGGCGGCTCGAAACAACGCGAGACGCAGTCGCGGTCCGCCCTCGGTCCATAGTGACCACAGAAAGAGGTGAAAAGAGTTGTCAAGCACTAGGGTGCCGTCCAAGTCTACGAAAACTACCTTCCGGACGGCGTCAGGACCCACGGGGCGCCTTGTAGTCAAAGGACCAGTGAAACCGACATAGAGTGTCCTCGAAAATCACGTAGTCTGGCTGCGCAATGCTCAGTGCGGGACTCCTAGTCCGAGTGATGGCGCCACTACGCACTACCGCTTCGGTTGGTAGGCGTTCTTTTAGTGCTTCGAGCACGCACGCCAACGTGGCGCCGCTGTCAACGGCGTCATCAATAACGACAATGCTCTGAAGCCCTCGCTCCCTCATGGTGTCACTGACAGCATTGAGGGACTCCTGCAGACTAGACGGGGGCTCGGGCACTGTTACTGCCGCCCGCTCACCGATCAGGTCCTCGATCACACGGAGGATATCGGTGATTTGATATGGCATTGCGGTGAGGATCCGGCGGGCTATTCCTGCCTTCTGCTTGACCGCAGTGCTGGACCGCTGGAGGCTGCACCTGAACCGGATGCCGCCGAGTTCGGGAGGAAGCGCATCCACTATCAATGCGCCCCCGGTTGCGATTCCGAGGACAGCGTCAGGAACGAACCCGTCGGCAGCCATGCGGTCTAGCAGAGTCCGCGCATGAACACGGAACTCTTCCTCCGAAATCGTCACCACACGCTTCCTCTTCATGGTGATCCCACGGTCAGATGGCTGTCAGGCATGTTGAGTTCCTCAGAATTCGGCGAACCTAAGTCGGAGCGCACCATCGCAATGACAAAGTTTATGCGAGAGCCGTACGAATGCACGTCGGGCAAGCAATCTCACTACCGGATCGAGACTTGCACGCTGCGTGCGAGACGCGCCTGTAAGACTTGGCTCACCATTCCCGACGATTAAATTCGCAACAGGAAGTCGACTCAGAAGCCATCACCGCTCCCGGTAGAACACGACTGCCCGAAAGGTCCGCAGAATGATCTTGATGTCCAGCCATAGCGACCAATTCTCGATATAAAAGTTGTCGTAGCGGGCCCGATCGGCAATGGAAGTGTCTCCCTTCAACCCACTAACTTGGGCGAGGCCGGTCAGTCCGACTTGGACGCGATGGCGCTGTGAGTACCCGTCGAACTGGGAAGAAAACTGTTCGACGAAATGTGGGCGCTCTGGCCTGGGCCCGACCAGAGTCATGTCACCACGCAGAATGTTCCATAGCTGAGGAAGTTCGTCTATCGAACTGGAACGCAAGAATTTGCCTACGGGTCCTATCCGATTGTCATTTGCGACATTCCACTTTGTTTGGGATTCCGCCTCATTGTCAGGTCGCATAGAGCGGAACTTCAGTAACGCAAACTGTTTGCCGTCACGGCCCACCCGAATCTGGCGAAATATGACTCCGGGCCCTCCTTCAAGATGTACCGCAGCTGCGACCAAAGCCATCGCCGGTGACAGCACCAGGAGCGCCGAGGCGGCAATGCAGATGTCAAACGCTCGCTTGACGAGGTGTGCTGGTCCTCGGAGGTTGGGATTGTATACACGGGTGATCGGAATCGATCCGACATGATCAGCCACACCAGTTTGGACATGGAATTGATGCATCCGAGGGACTACTAGGAGTTGGTTCGACTGGCACACGGGCGTTCGCACAGCATCCATCAATGCTCGCTCCCCGAAATTCCCGTCGGCTACGAGCAACGTGTCTGCGCCAGTGGTCAAGACCGCCATGTCGAGATCGGCGAGCCGACCTAAGTGAGGCACTGATTGGTCAGCCCAAGTACTTTCGCTGTCATCAACGAACCCTTCAAGCGTTAGCCCGTACTCGCGGTGTTCGGCGAGCAGTCGCGCAAGCTCCGCTGCGACAGGGCCGCTACCAACCAAGACGGTTCGATGCATCGCGATTCCAGTTCGGCGTCCCAGAGCGGTCAGCCGTGTAGTGACGACGCGGCCGGCGATCACAAGAATCGCCGCTTGGACCGCGGTTTCGAGGAAGGTGAGAACTTCTGGCTTGTGGTGGATGTAGAGAATCGCCGCAGAGACAGCCGCGGTTGCGGCCAGCAGTCTGGTGACGATGAAGGGCAATTCATCGAGGACGCTCAAGTGGAGCCGGGCTACAAACTGACCACCATCGGTGAGGAGCAGAGTCGTTAAGACCGCCAGTGCTATCACTGCGAACAACTGGGGTGGACGCCAAGCCAAGGGCAACAATATGAGGGCGAAGTCCACAACAGGCACTACCATCCACGCGCGAACGTTGGCGCACGCACGCGCGATAGCCGACTGGCCAGTCCCACCGACAGTGCGGCGGACGTCGTCGCACGCCGCCCGCACGGCTAACTGCCGGCCTCCTTTGACTACCGGAGGTCTCACTACTGGGCACGGAACGAGTGGCTGGTTTGGAGGGGCAACGTCGCTTCGTCCGAGAAAGATGGGCAAGAGTTGCCAACGGCGGCCAGTAGTTGGACTGGGATCTACAACCTCGGTCATGACCGAGTACCTGCCGTTGCGACGGTGCTGCGCTCGGCCGCAACCGACAAGCAGCTCCCCAGGTCTCGCACGATTAAGCTCAGCAACCCCGACCAACCTCGCTCAGCGCCCCGACTATTGGTGAGAACATCGCTCGCTCTCAACTTGCTCACCCCACCCCTTAGCAACCCGTCGTTAACCTTCCAACTAAGGCTTCACCGGCGAGACGGAGACCACGAGCTCTACGCGCAGTCCCGACTGTGGGTTAACAGTGCCCAATGGTCCGACCCGCCGGTGCGTGAATAGTAAGCCACAGGTGAGTGAACGGCCAGCCGATTGAATGGGTTCTTGCAGAACCCATCGAAGAAGTATGCGGCTAGGTGCCACCGCGCGGCTGAACGCCTATCCGCCAACGTCATTCGCGAGTACGTCAGCAGTTATTGCAGCAACGTATCTGTAGGTTGCAAACAGGTTGCTGAAAGTTACAACTAAGGGTGTCTTGGCTAGCTTCGCGAACATGTTGGATGTCCACCAGCGTAAGGTTTCCGCAACGACACTGTCGATCGCCGGCAGCATGGAATAGGAGTCGCTTCGATGGTGCCAAGTGCTTGGTGTACGAGGGACGCACCACCCTCAGCAGTCACTTTAGTGTTCGAAACCGTCAGGCAAATCCGCGCCAGGCCGTGCTTGCCAGCAAACACGATCGCACGACTGCGTCCTTCTCGGGAACCAGCACTTCCAGGCTTTGTCGGAACTCGACCATCGTTGCGGTAATTCACCGTCTGCGGCGACCAGCATCACGTTCAACCGTGCCGCATTGCGGCGGACTAAGACTGAGCCGTCGCTACCAGCGCGTCGGCGCCTCTGCACGATGAGAGCGGGTTCCGAAGGGCTTGTTCGGCCGGTTGCTGGCGCCCCGGCACCCTGACTACCAAGCCCCTGCACGCTACAGCTGGCACCTGTGTACCCACCGATGAAAGACTCCTCGTTAGCCGTGGACCAGATCACGGGGCATCGGCCAACTGTCTCGGCGCTTCGGGTTCGGCAATCCGAGCCTTAAGGTTCAAGGCCCGGGCGCGAATAAATGAGGAACGTGCACAGCAAACGCTTTGTGCAATCACAGGTTCCGGAACCATGGCGCAATGCCGAAACTCAAGGTTGCAGGTAGAGTTGGGCGTCTTGGTGCGTTCGTCACCATGGTCGTCACAAGCGGCTCAAGTCGATGTGGGAGGTGTCGTTGACAGCGAGCCCGGACCTCTTCTATGCCGTTCTGGCGATGAATGTCTTATTCGCGGCCGCTGCCTACTGCGTAGTGTCGAAGACGCGCCTTTCCATTACTCTGCTGGTGATCGCTTGCGTGGCTTGGTTGCCGCTGAACTCACCGATCGAGGGCCACGTACTAATGACCTTCAGCAAGCAACATGGGGTCACCTCCGCGGATCTGCTCGCAGTTGCTGGAATCGTTTTGGCGCTCGTCCAGTACATGCGACTGCGTTCTGCCCCCAACCGAGGCGAATTCAACAATCCCACCTCTGTTGGTCATGACGACGCGCGAACCGACGCCATGCGCTCCGCCCATTGGACGGATGCGCAAACTGCTAGCAAGACCGTTCGTTATCACGCAGGTGATCCGAGGCGCGCCGACAGAGGCCCGACCTCGATCGAAGAAGTCCGGCGGGTTGAGCACACGCTCAGCCGTGGGAGTCAGCCGCCCGACCGAAACGGTCAGGCATATCTGGTCAGAGGTCAGAGGCCGGACGACCGCGTGTAGTCGCCATCTCAGACAGATAGTGCACGTCCTCTTTCGAGGTGAGGTCAACCTGTTTTCGGCATCGCATGAGCACGCGCTCGTCTATAGCGCCCTCTACTCACACCAAGCAAATGACCCGCATCTACGTGAGGTGAGCCCTTCGTAGTGGTCCAGTTGTTGTGCGACTCTGTTGCCCGGATGTTCGGGCAGGAAGAATCGGCAACGACATGACATCGAAGAAGCGCCGGCGGCATACGCCGGACCAGATCATCCGCAAGCTGGCTGAAGGCAACAAGCTTCTCGCCTCGGGCGAGGAACTGGCGGCGGTGTGCCGGCACCTGGAGGTCGCCGAGTCGACGTGGCATCGCTGGATTGCCCAGTACGGCGGCATGAAGGCCAGCGACGCCAAGCGGCTCAAGGAGCTCGAGGCCGAGAACGCCCGGCTCAAGAAATTGGTCGCCAACCAGGCTCTCGACATCGACATGCTCAAGGAGATCTCAGCGGGAAACTTCTAACCCCGAACCGC